>JAUNHW010000022.1 GCA_030523775.1 Akkermansia sp. | reverse complement strand
AGGTGATTTCCATCCGAAAACGGAAAAAACGCGGGAGCAGCGAGAAAATTCTTCCCTAGGGCCACTAGGGATAGCGGGGGTTTTTCAAAAAAGTTAGAAAAAAATTACAGAAAACGCTTGACAATGGGTTAGAAAATATATATACTCCGTTCCGTAGACAGGAACTACACCCCAAGACAATGAACAAGACCAAGACCACAATGGAAGACGTAGCCGCCACCTTCGGCGACTTTGAGAAAAAGGTAGAAGCCAAGATTGCGGACATGAACCGCGAACAACTGGCTGGCGTACTCCACGAAGTCATCGAGTACGCCCGCGTGCATGCAGAGTTCGCGGTACAGGTCCCCGCCAGCGCGGAGGAAGAGTTCGCACAATGCCGCGCCATACTTAGCGCGATACGCGGCACGCTCGGCATCAGCGCGTGCTGCATCATGAAAAAGTAACCACTTCCCGCCGCCCGCGCGGGTAACCGCGGGCACCTAACCAAAGACCAAGACCAAAAAAAATGAGAACGATACAATATAATCGAAACAGCGAGGGCCTTGCCCTCGATAACGAAACCCTGCGCACGCTGGCTCCGTCCATTTTCGCGCAGGAAGCAGCACCCAGCCGCTCAAGCAGGTTCCACGTGTACCCGACTTCTGCGGTGGTTGACGGCATGCGCGACGCGGGCTTCCTGCCCGTGATGGCGGCGAACGTCCACGTCATGCGCAAGGACGTGGAGGACAGAAAACTGTACGCGAAGCACATTATCCGCTTCCAGCAGGCGGAGCATGTGGGTGCGGCCATGGGCGAGAAGCCCGAGGTAGTACTGGTCAACGCACACGACGGCACCAGCAGCTACAGACTCATGGCTGGCATGTTCCGCGTGGTGTGCAGCAACGGCCTGGTGGTGGCGCATACCACCGTTGACCAGATCCGCATTCCGCACCGCAGCAACCCTCTGGACGTGGTGGCCGCGAGCATAGAATTATCAAAACACACGCCCATGCTCATGGACAGGGTAAAGGCCATGCAGGGCATTATGCTGGACGACTGCACCCGCGAGGAAATGGCACGGGAGGCAGCGCGCATCCGCTTGGGCGAGGACTGGCGGGACAAGCTGGAGAGCGCGAGTCAACTGCTTGCACTCCACCGCTATGAAGACATGCGCCCGACGCTTTGGAACACGTTCAACGCGCTGCAGGAGAACTGCACGCGGGGCAACAGGCTGGTGCGGCTCAAGCCGTACTACGTGGAACAGAACGGCCACATGGTGGAGAAGCAACGCCGCTTCCGCAGCGTGCATTCACTCCAGAACAGCATCAGCATAAATCAGCAGTTGTGGCAGATGGCAGACCGAGTTTACGAGCAGAACAAGACGGTCATGGTGTAACGGAAACGGCGGGGGTGCCAAGCGCGCCCCCGCCACTTACAATAGAAAGGAAACAACGAGATGAAAGGCAATTACAAAGTGTCAATTAGCTGTGACGGGAAGGTGCATTCCATGGAGGTATGCGACACCTTCGAGAATGTGGTGCGGCGCGCCAAGGAAACGGCGCGCTCCTATGGCTGGCAGCATGGTGCGTCAATAGCCGTGTCGCTCAACGGCAAAGAAGTATGGGGAGCGGCCACACACGGCTGGGGCGCGAACTTGCGCGAGACGTACAACGCCGTACAGGGTGTGGACAAAGGCACCATCGAGCATCTGGCCCTGTACCTTGGCGGGGAACGCGTGGAAAAGGCACCGCGCGGCGCGCATTTGGTGCTGGGATGCGGCGGCAACCGCGGGCTCTACGAGCACGGCGGGAAATTCTACATTGTCGGCTTGTGAACTTGACACGAAACGCAGGAACGGATAGAATTCAGACCTACCTAGAAAGGAACTGCCACGCCATGACCGCCCACAGCACCAGAACCCTGCGCGCGCTGGAAGAGCTACGGAACTGCGTTTATCCTTCCATGCAGGAGGTGAGAAACGACGACGAGAACAGCGTAATTGAGCTACGCAAGGAAGAATGGTACGGAGCGTACAAACACTCAACGCGCATAGTCGTTTTGAAAGACGGCTCATTGACAACGACCATGTTGGCGCATGAGCTTACGGCGGGCGAAAAGTTCGCTGTAATAGACTTTTCCGCAAAGCTGGTGGCACACCTTGGCGAGCTTTGCGCGGCCTTACGCGAGGAACAGTCAAGCGCGGAGTAAGGACATCACCATCAGCACAGCAGCGCGGACGGGTACACTACTCGCCCGCGTTTTTTTCGCCGTTTGTATCGCCACTTGCTTCGCCATCCTCGCCAGCTTCCAAGTAAGCGAGCAGCGGGTGCCAAGTCCTGCTCTTGTTGTACATTTTCACGTGCGCAAAGAACGCCAGCACCAGACCGAACAGGCCACCGAGGAACAGGCCGTCCTGCTTATTCGTGTACCCGAGCACCACGAAGAACGCGGGGGTGACGTACAGGATGAGCAGGGCAACCAGAACCATGGCGCGGCATGCGAATTGGATAAGGAAGATGGTCTCGTTATCCAGCGGGTGGGGCAGGGCTTTCTCGGCGGCGCGGTATTCCTTGCGGCGCACCCTGTACTCGCGCTGCTCTGCGGTGGGCTCGAACATGGGGAGGTCTATATCGTCAAGCATACCGCCTAACATACCATGTCATGGCGGGATGGTCAACTACATTAGTCCACGTTTTTTGAACTACCACTTACGACTAGCATCGCGCGCCTTGACATGGAAACAGCCAACGGCAGCACCGAAAAGGACACCACCAGCAAACAGCCAACCATCTTCAAAGGCAATTCCCTGAAACAGTAAGACTACCGCGGCAGCATACAGGGAGAGAAACACGGAGAACAGCACGGCACGGCATGCGAACTGGATTAGGTATACGGTCTCGTGGTCGAGCTGGTAAGGGAGGTATTTTTCCTCGTCTTCCTGTTCCTGCGCTTTGTAGATAGGTTTATCCAAGTCAATAGCCATGGCCACAACATACCATGTCATGACGGGATGGTCAACTACATTAGCCCACAGATTGCAACTCCACCAGCACGCCATTACGTGCCATTATAGGGGCATGATACTCGAAGAAATGAAAAAGGACGTTCGCTTCTGGCAGCGGCTGCTGCGGTTGGCGGGGTACTACAAGGGAGGGATTGACGGCATCCGCGGCCCGCTCCAGCGCGCAGCGGAAGAAGCGTGGTACAACGCGGCTTGCGCGGGCTCCAATAAGTACGGCACCTTCGACAGCCGCACGGAGGGGAACTTGCAAACCATCATTCCCGAGGCGCAGACCGCCACGCGGGCATGGCTTGCGGGCAAGGTGCTACCATGGGCAAAGGCGAAGGGGTACAAGGTGCAGATCATCCAGGGAACCCGCAGTTATGCGGAGCAGGACGCTCTATACGCGCAGGGGCGCACCAAGAAGGGCAGCAAGGTCACGAACGCCCGCGGCGGGTACAGCAATCACAATTTCGGCATAGCGTTCGACATTGGCCTGTTTCGCCTAACGGACGGGAGCTACCTAACCACGGACACACAGTACCGCGCGCTTCATACCGCATGCGGCGCACCGCAAGGCATGGAGTGGGGAGGCAATTGGAAGAGCATCGTTGACACGCCGCATTACCAGCTTTCCAAGTGGGGGAGCAGCACAGCCGCCATCCGAGCGGTGTTTTAGCGGCTACCCAAGAAGAGAACACAACACGTGAGCCACGGGCGGCGGTCGGGGAAACCTGACCGCCGTTTTCCTTACGGCCATCGGCGGTAGCGGGAAAAACGAAAAAAATTAGAAAAAATGAGTATTTTTTCTCGACATTGGGTTATAAAAACAATATAATGCGACTTGTAGACAGGAACTACACCCAAGAAAATGAACACCAAGACCAAAAACAACAACGGGCCCAGCCTTACGGCCAAGGGCGATAGCAAGGAAAGCAACAAGCGCGTCCTTACTGAAGAAAACTACGCCGCACATGTCCGCGAGATGACACGACTCTTAACCGAGGGCCACACAGTCTTGCATTGCACGGCAAGCGACCTATTGAGCAACGCGTACCTACTCCGCAGCAAGAGCACGGACAAGACTGGCGTGGTGCTGGACATACAAGCCCTCGTCCGACATATCCGCTACCAAGCCGACAAGTTGGAAAAGGTGGCAGAGGTCATAAACCAGACGGAACTTGCAACCAAGTAAGGAGACCAAGAAAATGACTAGGATATATACCTACCAATGCGAGAACGCGGTCAACACGAGCCGCGACCATATCAGCCAGCTTACCAAGCGCGGGGTATACTCGCGCGCGGAACTGGCAGAGTTCATCCGCGCACTTCGCGCGGAGCTACTCACACTCGACCTTGTACTGGATGCATGGGAGATAGCGGACGCGCAGGACGCGGAAGACAAACAGCGCAACATTGCGATTGCGGAGGAAGCGGCCAAGGCAGAGGAACAAGAACAACAGGAGCAGGCACAGCCAACCGAGCAGAAACAACAAGAGTACTTGAAGCAAAATGTAAAGTCATGCAATAACTGTAAAAACAAAGGATATTGCACGAATTCCAGCTACTTAAATCCAGTTGAAGCGGCAACAAGATGCGGCAAGTATGAACAGAAAGGAGACCAGGCATGACCCCGCTTGATATTTGCAACCAGGCACTCGCCCACTTGGGCGAGTCACCTATCAGAAGCATAGACCCCAGCGGCACCCTGCCGCAGCGGTGCTGCTACAGGTGGTACCACCCGACACGACGGGAGGAACTGTGCTGCGGGCAGTACGCATTCAGCGAACGAAAGTCCATCCTCATCAACCACGGGCGGGGATTCCGCGTACCCGACGACTGTATCCGCTTGCGCGGCCTACGTGACGTGGAGATGGACGGACGAACCATCACCGCATGCAACGGCGGGGAGATTAGCCCAGATGGCAAACTCATGGTGCTACGCTACACCGCAGACGTGGAGAACACCGACGAGTTCTCGGACGAGTTCGTTCGCCGCTTCGCGCTACGGCTTGCGCTACGCATGTGCATGACGTTGACAGAAAGCCCCAGCATTAAGGACGAGATACGCGAAAAATTAAACGAAACGGAGATGGCAGTATGAATACCAACGAAGACAAGCTAAAGGCAGAGACCACGATGGAACACCTTGCCAAGATACGCACAGCCCTACCCATGCTGGCAGACGCGCTTGGACTGGAACAAAAGGAGGTGGCCAACGCGGGCATATCCGAACCGCGCAAGTTCAGCACGGGTGAACCATACAGGACGCTGACACTCGACCTACCGAACGACAAGGTGCTGCATGTGGGTGTGTATATTGAGGTCGAGCACTCGATGCCCTGCGTCATGGCGTACATACGCGCCCAGAGACAGGTCATAGAGGTACCCGAACACGTCAAGCAGAAAGGAGAATAACATGAAAAAGTGTTACACCGAAAAAAGGTGGATTGCGGAACGGATAGACGATATGACCTATCAACTCGCGCACGACGGAGTGCACGAAATTGAAAAATGCGGAAAAATCTATCTCCGTTGCTGCGGGTTCGAGGTTTCTTTACGCCCCTGCATGATACTAGATGAGTGGGATTTTAGCAGGATTTCTAAAATCTTGCATGAAATGAATATAGACAGAGAGAAAGGATGGTGACATGAAAGAGATAATCCTTGCAATGAAACCCAAGTACTTGGAGCTGATACTCAACGGCACCAAGACCGTGGAACTGCGCCGCACGCACCCAGTCACGCCAAGGCTACCAGACCGACTGTGGCTCTATCAGGGCGGGTGCATACACGGCTCCGTTGATGTTAAAAGTTTCTGCTTTGTTTACGGAATACGGCACTTGGATATGCTTTGCTACAAGCAGAACACACCAAAAATGGCTTGCGTCACACCAGACGAGATGTGGAACTACCTATTCCCAGCCAAGAACCCGATGATATATGAGCTATGCAACCCCGTGCGCGCCATCCACCCGATACCCGTATCCTGTCGCCCGCAGTCATGGATATACATGACCGACGAGGTGCGCGCGATAGTCTACGAACCCAACAGGAAAGGAAACCAGCAATGACTGCGTTGGGCCTCATAGAAGAACTGGCACGATTCGTGGCAGAAAACGGAGACGCGGAAGTACGTTTCGCCAAGTCGTGCAATATGGGAGAGCCGTACTGGCATATCGAAGCCGTGAAATGCTCGTTGGAGATTAGCGAGAATGACAGCGATGCAGAAGACGTCTGCGTCCTGCTGCCAAGAAAGGAGAGCAAGGCATGAATGAGGACATAACACTTACAGAATTCGCGGAACGCATGAACTGCTTTGAAAAGCGTATCAAGCGCGCGGCGGCACAGCCTTTGACGTTGGCGGTAGTCAAGCAGATAAAGACCATCGGCAAGGAAAGGACAACGTTTTGCCAGCACTATCCGCTCACGGCGGCGAGGTACAGGGAAAACCAGGACAAGGACCAAGTATAACCAAATATAGCACAATATAAGGGAAACCGCCTATATGGCACTATAAAACACAATAACACGACTATGAAACAGGAAACACAATACCAGACCGAGAACACGGAGAACCCGCTTACAGCCGCCGTCAAGGGCTGCTACGGGGCGGCCAAGCAATGCGAACAATACGCGGGCGAGTGCGTCCGCTCCGCATCCATGATGGGGTGCGTGGGCGTGGCACTACTCATCGATAGCGCGGTGCGCGTTATTCTTCACTTCGCGGGCTAGCCCACGAACTCGCGGTTGCCATCCATCCGCGCGCGCGTGATAATCGCCGTACAATGCCACGCAGAAATACCACCGAGCAGGACGACGAACTGCTGTATTTATACGCCCGCCACACGCAACAGGCGGGGAGCGACCGCATAGAGGACTGGATTAACGCACGACTTGACCCGAAGCTGCTCGCGTTCCAGCGCGACAGCATCTCCAGCGGTCAGGTATGGCTGCAACAGCAAGCCATCCGCACGATGCTTCACTCGTGGGGGCACCTGCGCCAGAACGTGAAAAAGGTGTGCGACACGGTGGCGAGCTACAACTGGCAGGTGAACCCGTATGTCCTCAAAGGCGACAAAGAACCGACCAAGGAGAACGCCGAGATTGCCCGCGTGGTGGAGGACGCGGTATTTGCAGCCGTGCGCACGAACCCGACGCAATGGGAATGGAACTTCATGCAGCTTATAGAGGGCATAGCCCTTGCCCCCCTGCGCGGGGCGACCGTGGCCGAGATTGACTGGCGGTACGACAAGGAAGCGGGCATCATGGTACCGCGCTGCTTCCGTCCAGTCTCGCCGCGCTACTATGGATGGACAACCGAGCAGAACGAGCCCGACATGCTGGTACTCTACCCCGAGAGCGTGGACAAGATGCAGTACATACCGTTCCCGCAGGACAAGTTCGTGGTGGCACTCGGCGGCGCGCTTGGAGACCACCCGATATTTGCCGCAGCTCTGATAACACTCATTCCGTGGTATATCGCCGCGTTCATCGGCCTCAAGGAAGCCCTGAACTACATATCCCGCTATGCCCAGCCCATCCGCGTGGCGCGCTCCGCATCCAAGAGCGGGCGAGACGCGGCGGTCAAGATGATGAAGGCCATGGGCAACAGCACGTGGATGGTGTCTCCCAAGTCCGTGGAACTGGAAATCATCAACGCCGCGAACAGCGGCACACAGGAACCGCACTTGAACCTGATAAAGGCCGCGGAGAACCAAGTGGACGTGATTATAGGCGGGCAGAAACTCGCCAGCGGCACCAACGACACCGCCAGCAACGCGCGCAGCCTTGGAGAGGTACACAACGATGTCCGCAAGGAAGTGATAGAGAGCTACGCCCGCTACGTCAGCGCGCAGTTGAACCAGCTTGTTGAGTCCGTCATCCGCGTCAACTACGGTGCGGAGAACATGCCCGAGCACCTGCCCACCATCACGTTTGCAGACCCGAACGGCAAGACCGATGAACGCAAGCTGAACTACGTCCTGCAAGTGATTGAGCGCGTGCCCGTGTCCAAGGAGTGGGTGTACAGCTCACTTGACATACCCATGCCAACCGATGGTGACGAACTGTTCAAGCCCGCGAGCTTCGGCGATATGCCTTACGAGGGCGGCGGCAACTGGGACAGGGAGGGCGACCAGCAGGATGAACAGGAACAGGACGAGGACCCCGACAAGACTTCCGACAACGAAGAAACCACTAACCCCAAACAGAAAGAACAATGAACCGAGAACAAAAAATCGCAGTACTCGCAGCAGCGGCAGACGCATGCCCCAACCCCGAACGCAAGGCCAAGTACCTTGCACAGAAACACGTACTCATCCTTGCGGCAACACGTGAGGAACGGGAACGAGAAGATATGGAGCAACGTTTACGCAACTGGGAGAAAAGAAAGGAAAACTTTTGGAAACTAAAAGAAAAAAACAGGGAACTGTACGATAACATACAGAAAAACAGCGACGAGCTCATTCGCAAGATAAGAAGCATGGATGAGAAAACTGCAAACAACAAACAGGAAAGTTATAAAGAGTACATAAAAAAATTAGATACGTTGAGCGACGAGCTTAATAAAGCTTATGAAGACAACGATATGGAAAAGGCAAAAAGCATCAGCAAGAAGTTTCAGAAAATGAATGCATCGTTCAAGGGGAGCAAGAAAGCACGTCACGAACAAAAAAGAGGCACGCAAGAATAAAGGACGTGAACGAGAGGAACACAACGGCAACGGCACGCACCCTGGCTGTAACCAGTACGAGCATAAGCCTGGGTGCCCGCGCGACAAGGACTAAGCCATGAATGCACTCGTACAAGCAGCGGTATACAGAGCGGCGGCACGGGTGTGTCCCGACCGCCTGCGCCGTGCTGGGTATCTGGCGCGGGCTCACGTTCTCATCATGGCCGCTGAGAATGGACCTCATTGCAACCAGTACGAGCACGACCCCGACTGCCAATACTACGCCCCCAGCCAAGGCAAGGGCAAGACGGGGAATAGCAACCAGATAATAAATGCGACTAAGGACGAGATAAAGCAAGCCAACGACAGGGCGGTATCAGATGGAATATCCAACGGCGTGGAGGTCTACGGTCCATGCTCAAAGAACGAACTGGACGAGATTACAGATGCTGTCGTAGAGATTCGCAATAAATATCCGCAAGTACAAATCGATTCGATTATCGTTGAAACAGGGGAAACAACAAGGAGAAGTTTCCCCGATGATACGCCAGAAGATGCAGATAATATAGCTGCATGGGTTAGTTATGATAATCCGACCGTCCTTCACGTAAACGGAGACAATCAAACGCAAGGTATACATAGCCGCGACGGTTGGACAAAATCAGGGAAAGCCCCAAATGGCGACTACTACAATTCATGGATGACAGGTGACGGGTCAATTAATGATTTGATAATACACGAAACAGGTCATTCCCTCCATTTTTTACATTCTGGCAAAAATGTAATATTATCAGACGACAAAGGAAATAATTATAAGATTTCTGTTGACAGATACCTTTTGAACATATATATTAATGACATGAACTCAACAACGGCAAAAGAACGTCCAGCGAGTCTTAGCGGATATTCCTGCTGTGACGAGTGCGAGTATTTTGCTGAAATGTTTACACAGTATGTAAAAGACAAAAGCAAACTTTCAGCAAAGCGACGCGAAGTAGTAGAAAAAGTATTATCAGCAAAGTAATGAATGCGGAACAAGTATTACAAAAGGCATTGACGATGGAAAACGCGGAAGCCGAGAAGTTTTTATCCTCCGCGCTTGAAAAAGGCGACATCACTTGCAAGGAATTGCAAGATGCCGTTCATCAGCGCCTGTTGAATGACGAGCCGATAAAGCTGAAATGCCTTAGGCAGTCTCCTACCATTATCACCCGCTGGTGGGCAAGGCAAGAGCGTAAAAAAGGGCATAGGTATCAACTTGCATGACCCCAGCTCTACTAGACAAGATGGCGGCCAACCGCGCACGCAAGGACGCGCGCCGCTGGGTGGCTCCGCTCTCGGCACTACTTACCCGCGCCAAGCGCGAACGCATGCCCCTGCGGCAACTACAGCGCGAACTCCGCAAGGTTGAGTTTGACACGGACGCGCTTGTGCGCGGGCAGTTGCGCGCGCAGCAGATTGCCATGGGATTGGGCATCATTGCTGCAACGAGGGGCGAAAAGTAGTGCCATTTTTAGCCCACAAAGTGGGTCTTTTTTCCGCGCTTCCCCTTGCCGTATACTGTCCACGATATGGACAAAAACGACAAGGCCAAGAGCAAGAAAAAAGGCAAAAGCGACAATGGCGAGCCACCCGTCTATTGCAGGCATTCTGAAATGCGGCTGCTAACTTCGCTGGCCGAACACCCACTCAACCCGAACACCCACCCCGAAAGCCAGCTCCTGCGGCTGGCTGATGTCATTAAGGGCAACGGCTGGCGGCAGCCCATCACCGTGTCCGACCTGTCGGGGTATATCATCAAGGGCCACGGCCGCTTTCAGGCGGCGAAGCTGGCTGGTTTCCGCGAGGTTCCCGTTGAGGTGCAGCACTACGAGAACGAGGCCGCCGAGCTTGCCGACATGGTGGCCGACAACCGCATTGCAGAGCTGGCAGAGCTTGACGATGCCAAGTTGACCGAACTACTGGAGGGAATGCCCGCCGATGTCCTTGCCCTCACTGGTTACACGCAGGAGGAGCTGGACAACATGCTCAATGCTGATGGCGACGAGGTCGGTGATTGGGACAAGAACGGCGGCGGCAAACTTTCAGACACCTTCCTTGTGCCGCCGTTTTCCGTTCTGGATGCCAAGGACGGACGGTGGCAGGAACGGAAGCGCGCGTGGCTTGAGAGCGGTCTGCGCTCCAATGAAACGCGCGAGGGGTTGTACAAGGGGCTTGGCAAACTGGCAGAAAAGGCGTGTTCCAAGAAGGGAGACTGGATGGGAACGAGCATATTCGACCCCGTGCTGTGCGAGGTGGCGTATTCCTGGTTCAGCAAGGTGGGCGACCGCGTCCTCGACCCGTTTGCTGGCGGTTCGGTGCGCGGCGTGGTGGCCGCAAAGATGGAGCGCGACTATGTGGGAATTGACCTTAGGCAAGAGCAGGTGGAAGCCAACAGGGCGCAAGGCGATAAACTTTGCGAGAACCCGCCCACATGGGTTTGCGGAGACAGCAACGTGGAGCTTGACCGCATTGAGGACGGGGCGTTCGACATGGCCCTTTCCTGCCCGCCCTATGCGGACCTTGAGAAGTACTCGAACGACCCAGCGGACTTGTCGAACATGGACTATGCGCAGTTCTTGGAAGTGTACCGCTCCATCATTGGCAAGATGTTCTCCAAGCTGAAGGACAACAGCTTTGTGGTGTGGGTAGTCGGCGAGGTGCGCAACCGCAAGGAGAAGTCGGGTTCGTATTACAACTTTGTCGGCGACACCATATCGGCGTTCCTGGAGGCAGGGTTCACGTACTACAACGAGATGGTGCTGCTTACCAGCATCGGCACGAACGCCATCACCGCGCGCAAAACTATGGACACGGGGCGCAAGCCGCGCAAGGTCCACCAAAACGTGCTTGTGTTCCTGAAGGGTGACGCCAAGTCCGCCGCCGCCCGCATGGGCAAGGTGGAGCTGGCCGATTTCGAGACGCAGGAAGGCGGCGAGGACGACCCCGACAGCGAAGAGAACGAAAACGAGTAAAAAGCTATGAAAACGAAATTGGACACGCGCGTAACCGAGGAACCGACGCGCATCGACGTCAAGGATATATTCGAGAGCGTGGACTTGTCTGGCGTCACCGCTGGCACATGGACGACATTTGTGCGCCTTGCGGGCTGCAACCTGCGCTGCTGTTGGTGTGAAACGCCGTACGCCCTGACCGCCGTGCAGGGCGAGACGATGGACATTGCCGCCGTGCTGGAAGCCGTACAGACCGACAACGTGACGGTGACGGGCGGGGAACCATTGGCACAGGGCGAGGCAAGCATGCGGCTCATCCGAGAGCTAATGACGACACACCTTGTCAACCTAGAAACGAACGGCAGCATGGACTTCCGACCGCTGCTGCGCGACAAATTCGCGCCCCATCTGCGCGTTACCATGGACTGGAAGCTCCCCAGCTCCAAGATGGAGGAATACATGAACCCAGAACTGCTGAAGGCCCTGCGCGCGAGAGACGTGCTCAAGCTGGTGTGCGGCAGCGAACGCGACCTTGACCGCGCGGAGGTGGTCATCAAGGAAATGCAGCGCGTGAGCCATGCCAAGTGCTACATCACCACGGTATTCGGCAAGCTGCACCCGCGGGACGTGGTTGATAGGATGAGAATATGGAGCGAGGAACACGAACTTGACATGACCCGTATTCGTCTCCAGCTCCAGATGCGAAGCATAATCTGGGGGCAGGAGCAACGCGTCATTTAAAAGTCCAGATATGACATGGCCAACCCGACACCTACATGGCAAAGGATACGCAAGCGTTTTGTGGATATCGAAATGTGGGCGCAGCAGGGATTATCTGAGCGGCAGATAATCTTGAACCTTGGTGTCGGAAAGGACAACTTCTACAAGTGCAAGCGGGAGCACCCAGAACTTGCGGAGCTGATAGAAAAGGCACGCATCAAGCCTGTTCAGGTGCTGACGAACAAGCTGTACGAGCGGGCTTGCGGCATGAAGCGCAAGGTAAAGCGGAACTATATCCGCACCGACCCCGATGGTCAAGTGTTCAGGTTCACGGAAGAGACGGTGACGGAAGACCTGCCCAATGTCGCCGCCATCCACTTGCTGCTGAAAAACTGGAACAAGAACAACTGGAGCAACGACCCCGTGCACACCGAGATTGCCCGCCACAATGCGGGCATGGACGTGGAGGCCGACCAGCAGGAACAGGAGCGCATAACCGAGCAGGAACTTGCCGAGTTCATGGAGATGCAGAAACAGGCCATGCGCGAACTCATGGAGGAACAGAAGCATGATTGACCGCCGTAAAGTCACGCCCGACATGTTCGCGCGCTTCCACCTTGGCATGAAGCTGTACAAGTGGCAGGTCAAGGCCATGCTCTCCGTGTGGATGAAACACAAGACCGCCGTACGAGCGGCCAACGGCAGCGGCAAGACCGCGTGCCTTGTCACGCCCCTGCTCCTGTGGTTCCTGTGGCGGTACCCGAAGGGCCGCGCCCTCGTCACCAGCGGCTCATGGAACCAGATTGCCACGCAGCTGTTCTACAATCTGCACCTGCACAAGCACCGCCCGTGCTTCAAGGGGTGGACGTTCAACAATTCCGCAATCATGACCCCGCAGGGCGGTTTCATAGTTGGCTTGTCCACCGTGAACCCTGGACGTGCCGAGGGCTACCACGAGCGGGTGACGGACGAGCGGGAAGAACTGGACTTGACAGATTTTCTAAAAGTCATTAACGCAGCCACGGATAAGTACGACCTGATGGAGGACGAACCCGACAGCCCCGTGATGTACATAGTGGACGAGGCCAAGACCGTGCCCGACCCCATATTCACCGCCATTGACCGATGCACGATAACGTACCGCCTGTACTGCTCCAGCCCAGGAGGCCCGTCGGGGCAGTTCTACCGCTGTTTTTCCAGCGAGGCGCGGGCGTTCACGCGCATCGTTGTGCAAGCCGCGTACAAGGACGCGAACGGCAACATTGACTACGAGCGCACGGATTGCCCGCATATCAAGCGCAGCAAGATACGCGATATTGTCAACCGCTATGGACTGGAAAGCCCGCTCACGCTCTCGATGGTGTTTGCCGAGTTCATGCTTCAGGAGGGCAGCTTGGTCATCACCGAGATGGAGCTTCAGCATGCCATAGACAACCCCCCGCCGCGCAAGGAGGGCATAGCGTTTGGCGCGAGCGACTTCGCCGCAGGCGGTGACGAGGACACGACCAGCGTGTGCGCGGGCAACTGGGCGCGCGTGGTGGACGCGTTCAGGCTGCGCAACACGGTCCAGAGCCGCCGCCGCCATATCAAGACGCTGCAACAGTGGGGCGTGGAAGACGGCAACGCCATCGGTGACGCGGATGGGCTGGGCAAGGTGCAGGTGCAGGACGTGCAGGAGGAGGGCTTCGACATGGAGGAATTTCACGGCGGCGCACCCTGCGAGGAAGACGACAACTACCGCAACCAGATAACCGCCGCGTACAATATCACCGCACTGCTCATCAAGCGCGGGTTGCTGGACGTGTCCGAGATGGACAAGGGGCTGCCTGGAGAGGGCGAACTGTTCAAGCAGCTCACGACCCGCAAGAACGAGATAGACGACCGAGGCAAGCTCCGCATCCAGCCCAAGGAGAAGTATAAGCAGGAGGGCTACCACAGCCCCGACCGCGCGGACAGCTTCTGCATGGCCGTGTACTGGGCGTGGATCCAGAGCGGCGGGTGGGACGGCCTGTTCCGCTACGAGAGCGACAACGGCGAGCAGACACCTGAACGCGCCACCCGCACCATGGCACAGGAGGTGGAGGAAACGCTAATTGCCCCGCACGATGAAGACCTTTTGATATTATGAAACAAGAACCAGATACAATGAAAAACAACAGCATATTCACATCGGAATCCGTTGGTGAAGGTCACCCCGACAAGGTGGCCGACCTCATCTCCGACGCAATACTGGACGCATGCCTAGAGCAGGACCCTGCCAGTCGTGTGGCTTGCGAGACCATGGTAAAGGACAGCCACGTCATCCTCGCTGGCGAGATTACCACGCAAGCGGTGATAGATTACGACCAGATTGTGCGCGACACTATCCGCGGCATAGGCTACCGAACCCCTGCGGACGATGAATTGTTCAATGCGGAGACCGTGGACATCACCAACTACCTCACCACCCAGAGCCCAGATATTGCTCAGGGCGTGGACGCCCGCGCCGCAGAGGGCAAGGATGGCGCGGAACAGGGCGCGGGGGACCAGGGCATCATGTTCGGTTACGCCGCCAACGAGACTCCCGAACTCATGCCCGCGCCCATCATGTATGCCCACCGCATCATGATGGAGCTGGCCAAGGTGCGCCATGAGGGCGTCATCCCATGGCTGCGGCCAGACAGCAAGAGTCAGGTTGCCGTTGAGTATGATGAGCAGGGCCGTCCCGCCCGCATACGCAACGTGGTGCTTAGCACCCAGCACAGCGCCGACGTGGATAACGCCACCATCCGCAAATTCTGCAAGGAAATCATCCTGCGCGTCCTGCCCTCGGAACTCATCACCGATGACACCGAATTCTTTATCAACCCAACGGGCCGTTTTGTTGTCGGCGGCCCGCACGGCGATTCGGGTCTTACTGGCCGCAAAATCATCGTGGACACCTACGGCGGTATGGGCCGCCACGGCGGCGGCGCATTCTCTGGCAAGGACTGCTCCAAGGTTGACCGCTCTGGGGCCTATATGTGCCGCTGGGTCGCCAAGCACATCGTGGCCGCTGGTCTGGCCGACCGCTGCGAGCTTCAGGTGGCCTACGCCATCGGCAAGGCAGACCCCGTATCCCTGGACGTGGACACCTTCGGCAGCGCCAAGGTGGACGAGGCAACCATCATTGGGCGCGCGCTGCAGGCCTTCTCCTTCAAGCCCGCCGACATGGAACGCGTACTTGGCCTCCGCAAGCCCATCTTCTGCCAAACAACCAACTACGGACACTTCACCAAGCCCGAGCTTCCATGGGAGAAGTTGGACGACTCCAAGCTTTCCATGCTGCGGGGCGAGCCAAGGTCTTGTTGAACGAAAGCTCGCCAAAAAGGCCGCCGCGTCTGGCTAAATCAACTGCGCGCGCTATACGTTGTCAAGCTTCCCTGCCACGGCCTCCAGACCCGCGCGCAGCTCATCGGTTGATGGCCGCACGTATATGGCATGCACTTCCTTGGAAGCGTGGGAAAGCGTTTTCATGGCAACATTCTCGTCAACGCCGAGCAAGTGAAGCTGGGTGGCCACCGTGGAACGGATGGAGTGAAACGTCTTGGAGGTCATCCCCCGCCTGTCACCGCCAGCGGTTGGATGTTGCATCACTCCGAACCCGTAGGCGCGGACAAACGCCGAGAACTCTGCCGAGAGGTTGCGCCCCCTGCTCTGCTTGTAGTTTGCAGCCATGTCAGGATGCAGGAACACGGAATCGCGTGGCAAGGTGCGCAGATGCTCCAGCAACGGGGCAACCAGCGGGATGCACATGTACACGCCTCGCTTGGAGGTCTCCAACGTACACGTCTTGGCATCTAGGTCAAAGAATGACCAGCGCAGATAGCAGCAGTCTTTCAAACGCAACCCGCCGAGGTAGTAGCAGCACTTGACCATGGAAGCCCACTGCGGCGGCAAATTATCCATCATGTAGCGCACTTCTGCGGGGGAAAACGCCTCACGCCGCGCCTTGCCATGCTCCACAGTTTGCGGCCATGAGATATTATCGAACGGGTTACGGGGCAACACTTCGTTAAGGTACGCTTCCTTGAACGCCACCGAGAGCGAACCGACATAGCGGCGCACGGTGGAACGCTGCACGCGCTCCAGCTGCTCCGAAACAAAGCGGGCAACAACGTCACGCGTCACCCAGTCGATATAGTTGCGCGAGGACTTGCCCAGCCACGCAAGGAACACCTGCACGGCGGTGTAGTCGTTACTGTAGGTGGACTTACCTTCCACCCGCTTGAGATGGGCGGCAAGGAAGTCGTCAATAGTGGGCAGGGCCATGGAGACGGGCACAAGCGAGTTCAGCGTGCCGCGCAGCTTATCCATGGTAACGGCACCGCGCTCGGCGCGCTCAAACATATCAGCCACGCCCTGCGCACGGGCGCGCGCCTGCGCCTTGGTCTCACGCACACCGTCCAGCTGAAAGTTCGGAACAATACGGATGCGGGTGCTACGCTTGCGCTTGCGGCCAGCGGGACCAGTCCACATAGCGCACCAGAACGGAGAATTTGGAACTTGAACGAGATAAGCCATGGAGGTACTAGTATCGGGGTTGAGCGGTACCATTGGGTACCACGGAACAGGGTAAAGTAGTACCCGCACCATGTCAAGCCGTGAACGCTGGGAAAACGGAAACAGGTAGAAAAGCCCGCCCGCATGCACAAAAAAACATGCCTGCCCACGTGGGGCAAGCATGCTCGATAGTAGGGCTACAGGGACTCGAACCCCGAATAGCGGTGCCAGAAACCGATGTGTTGCCAATTACACCATAGCCCTGTGTAGCAGGAACGGGCGGAGTATACGCAGGGTGTGCGGGGTTGTCAAGCGCTTTTTGTTCCCTTTTTTCTCTTTTTTTGCAACGCCGTGTCAGGCGCGCGGCATGGCGGCTGCGGCCTCTGCGCAGCGGCGTCCGTCCAGCGCGGCGGAGACGATGCCGCCGGCGAATCCGGCTCCCTCGCCGCAGGGGAAGAGGGCGGCCAGGTCCGGGCTCTGCAGGGTGGCGGGATCCCGGGGGATGCGCACGGGGGAGCTGGTGCGCGTCTCACAGCCGATGAGCAGGGCGTCCTCCCCGGCGAATCCGCGCAGCTTGCGGTTGAAGAGGAGCAGGCCCTCCTGCATGCGCCCTGCAATGCCTTGCGGCAGGAGGGCGTGGAGGTCCCAGGGGGAGATGCCGGGGTGGTAGCTGGTGGCGGGGAGGGTTTGCGAGACGCGGTGGGCGAGGAAGTCCACAACTCTTTGCGCGGGGGCCTTCATCATGCCGCCGCCTGCGCGGGAGGTTGCGGTTTCCAGCGCCTTCTGGAAGGCAATGCCGGAGAGCGCGCCGTGCTGCGCCAGGAAGGCATCCGTGTCCTCCGGCTCCACGGTGACCACGAACCCGGAGTTGGCGAAGGGGGAGTTGCGGCGGGAGAGGGACATGCCGTTGACCACCACCTCGTCGTTCTCCGTGGCGGCGGGCACAATGAATCCGCCGGGGCACATGCAGAAGGAGTGCACGCCGCGGTTGCGGATCTTGGTGGCCAGGGTGTAGCTGGCGGCGGGGAGGGCATCCGGGCGGGGTTGGCCGGGGCGCAGGTGGTACTGCGCGGCGTCCACCAGGGCCTGCGGGTGCTCTATGCGCACGCCCACGGCAAAGGGTTTGCGCTCCAGCCGCACGCCCTCTGCCTGCAGCATGCGGTACACATCCCGCGCGCTGTGCCCGGTGGCCAGGATGACGGCGTCTCCCTCCACCTCGCGCCCGTCTGCGGTGCGCACGCCGCGCACGCGGCGGCCATCCGCGGATTTGAGGAGGCCGGCCACGCGGGATTGGAAGTGCACCTCTCCCCCTGCGGCCAGGATGGAGGCGCGCATGGCCTTGATGATGTTGGGGAGGCGGTTGGAGCCGATGTGGGGGTGGGCATCCGTGAGGATTTCCGGCGCGGCGCCGTGGGCCACGAAGGTTTCGTACACCTCCATCACGGGGCCGCGCTTGGTGGCGCGGGTGAAGAGCTTTCCGTCCGAGAACGTGCCGGCGCCGCCTTCGCCAAAGCAGTAGTTGGAATCCTCCACCACGTAGCCGCGGCAGTTGATGGGCTGCAAATCGAACCGGCGCGCGGAGACGTCCTTGCCGCGCTCCAGGATGACGGGTTTCATGCCGAGCTCCAGGCAGCGCAGGGCGGCAAAGAGCCCGCCGGGGCCGCTGCCCACAATGACCACGCGGCGCGCATCCGCCGCCACGGGCGCGTAGTGGCGCTGCGGCGGCGCGTAGGGCGGCAGCGGCTCGTCTATGCCCACCAGCAGGCGCAGCTGCTTGCACACGGGGCGGCGGCGGGCGTCTATGCTCTCCTTCACCAACCGCATGCCGAGCACGCGCCCGGGGGAGATTTGCAGGGATTGCGCCACGGCCTTGCGGCGGGCGTCCTCACGCAGGGCGGCGGCCAGCGGCAGGTGGATGTCAAGCTCGCGGATCATGCCGTGCGGTGGCGCGTGGGGTGGGAAATATCAGCTGCAGCAGTCTTCCAGCAGCTCATCCAGGCGGTAGGTCATTTCCGCAAGCGCGGCGCGGGCGGGGCTTTCCGGGAGCATCCAGAGCACCTCGCGCGCCTCTGCGGTGCGGGCCAGTCCCTCGTCCACGGAGAGGCGGATGGCCTCGTGGAAGGCGTCTGTGCCGCGCAGGTTGGTGAAATCTATGGGCTCCCGGCGCTCCACGCAGCCGCGCACCCGGGCGGCCACGTCTTCCGAGGAGGATTCCATGAGGAAGTAGAAAGGCAGGGTGAGCTTGCCCTTGGCGGCATCCGTGCCCAGTGTCTTGCCGGCCACATCCTCGCTGCCGGTGAGGTCCAGGCAGTCGTCGTAGATTTGGTAGGCGATGCCGAGCAGGGTGCCCATGCGCTCCAGGTGGTCCACGGTTTCGTCATCCAGCTCCTGCAGCATGGCGGCGCCGCTCATGGCCAGGGCAAAGAGGGTGGCGGTCTTCTTGCGGATAAGCTCGTAGTAGTCCGCGCGGCTCATATCTGCATCCCACAGGCGGGTGGATTGCTCCACCTCGCCCTCGCAGAGCTCGCGCACGGAAAGCGCCATGCGGCGGATGAAGCGCGGGCCGCCCAAATCCGACCCCATCACCATGGCTTGCGCCAGGAGCGAATCCCCCAGCAGCACCGCCAGCTCGTTCCCCCACAGCGCGTTCGGCGTCGGCTCGTCGCGCCGCGTATCCGCCTTGTCCAGCACATCATCATGCACCAGGGATGCCATGTGCAGCATCTCCAGCATGGCGGCATAGGTGATGTGGGAGTCCCTGATACCGCCCGTGGCGGCGGCGGTGAGCAGCACCAGCCCCGGGCGGATGAGCTTGCCGCGGCCGCGGCACACGCGGTCCATGTACGGACGCACGTGCGGGCCGAAAGGCTCTATCTGCTGAGCAATGACGGCGCGCACCCGGTCCAGCTCCTGCCGGATGAGTTTGAGGTGCTCTTTCTTGTTGCGCAGCTTGTTGAAGAAGGAGAAAGCCATAAGGTGCCGTACCACGGCGGGCGGCATTGTACCAGATTCCCGCGCGCTTGGCAACACCGGGGAATTGACAACCGACAATTTGCGATTGACAATTTGGAAGGTACGGCGCGCCCTGCGCGCGGGACTTCACGGGGGGGTTAGATGATGCGCTCCTCCTTGTCCCGGAAGGCGCCGCCGAGCAGCATGATGATGTCTATCACCTGCCAGACGACGAAACCGCCGAGGGTGAAGAACTGCAGGATGCCGGTCCACACCTTGCCGGCGTAGATGCGGTGCACCCCTGCGAATCCGAAGATGATGAGCAGGGAGAGGATGAATGTGGTTGTCCTGGAGCGCGGGCTTTGTGTTTCTTCCATGGCTGTTTACGCTTTTGGGTTGCAGTGGTGATGCAGAACGCAGCGGGAACGTTCAAGAAAACGCCGGTGAATTGTCAACTTTTACTTGAACTGTTAAATATTTTTTAATAGTTGGATTAATTCGGCCGGGGCATGATGATTTCCCTGGCGCGGGCGAGCATGGCGTCTCTCTGCGGGGGGAGGGTGTCCTCCTGCATTTCCTGCAAGAGCTGCTCCAGCACGCGGCGCATGGCGGGGCCGGGCTGCATGCCCAGGGCCATGAGGTCCGCGCCGTTCACGGGAAGGTCTTTCACGGTGAAGGCGGGGGTGGATTCCAACACGTCCTCGAAAAGCAGGAGCGCGGAGCGCAGGGCGCCCTCCTTCCTGTCGCGCGCGTAGGCGGTGTGCGCGGCCAGGTCCGCCCGCTGCACGGTGAAGAGTGAGCGCACGTTCTCCGGGCCTATGCGGCCGATGAGGCGGCGCATGCCGGCGGTGGTGGTGGGCCAGTCCAAATCATGCTCGCGCACCAGGATGCGGGCGCGGCGGAGGGTGTCGTTGTCGCTCTTCAGGCGCAGCAGCACCTGCTCCGCGAGCCGGGCGCTCACCTCCGGGTGGCCGTAGAAGTGGTCGCGCCCGGTCGCGTCCCGGGTGCGGCGGGCGGGCTTGCCGATATCATGCAGCAGCATCACCAGGCGCAGCAGGGAGTCCTGCGGGGCGGCGGCCACGGCATGGGCGGTGTGGGACCACACATCATGGCAGTGGTAGGGCGTGTTCTGCGGGCAGCCGATGGTGGGCTGCAGCTCCGGGATGATGGTGGCAAAGACCTCCGGGAAACCCAGCAGCATGCTCAGCGCGCCCTCCCCGGTGAGAATGCCTTTCAGCTCGGTGAAGATGCGTTCCGCGCTCACGTTTGCCAGCAGGTGGCGGTTGCGCCGCACGGCGTGCGCGGTTTCCGTCTCTATGTTGAAATCGTACCGCGCGGCAAAACGCAGCGCGCGCAGGATGCGCAGGCCGTCCTCGTTGAAACGCGCGTCCGGCTCGCCCACGCAGCGGATGGTGCGCGCGGCCAGGTCTTCCCGCCCGCCGAAGGCATCCACCAGCCCGCGGGCGGGGCTGTAGGCCATGGCGTTGATGGTGAAATCGCGCCGCGCCAGGTCCTCCTCCACGCGGGAGACGAAGCTCACGGCGTCCGGGTGGCGGTTGTCGGTGTATGCGCCGTCGATACGGAAGGTGGTGACCTCCACGGGCTGGCGGTTCACCATCACGGTGACGGTGCCGTGCTTGAGCCCGGTCTTGATGACGTGGAACTTACGGAACACGCGCAGCACCTCTTCCGGCAGGGCGTTGGTGCACACATCCCAATCCTTGGGCGTGCGGCCCATCAGGGAATCGCGCACGCAGCCGCCCACCACGTAGGCCTCAAAGCCGTAGTGTTCCAGGCGTTCCAAGACGGTGGCTGCGTGCTGCGGAATGTTCATCATTTACCGGGTTCTATCTTGAAATTCACTTGTAACCGCCGAGAAGCTGGACGGGGGGTGCCCCGGCGTGTCCCTGCTCGGTCTGCTGCTGCTGGCAGGCGGACAGCGCCAGGGCGGCGGCCGTGGCGGCAAGCACGGGATACGCCACCTGCTTCACTGTTTGGGGTTTGATTTCCATAGGCGGCCATTCTAGCCCAGAGCGTTTGCCTTGTAAAACAAAATCGAGCACGCACGCACGCCCACCGCATGCCCCCGTTCCCGATTTGGCTTGACTCCGCCCGCGGCGCGGGATAAGATGGCAACAGCCATGACAGAACGACGAATCGTCATCACCGGGTTGGGCGCCGTGACGCCGCTCGGCTTGAGCGCGGATGAAACCTGGGCAGCCATGAGGGAAGGCCGCTCCGGGATAAGTCTGGTGGACACCTTCGATGCCTCCGAATCCCCGGCGCAGATAGCCGGGCAGGTACGCGGGTTCGACCCCGCGCCCTATTTCCAGAAAGACCCCAAGACGCCGCGGCGGTGCGACCGGTTCGAGCTGCTGGCCATGGCTGCGGCCTCGCAAGCCGTGGCGGATGCCGCACTGGAGCCGGAGAAGGAGGACTGCACGCGCATCGGCGTGATGATCGGCTCCGGCATTGGCGGCCTGCACATCCACGGCGCCAACATGCGCACCATGCTGGAAAGCGGCGTGCGCCGCGTCTCCCCCTTCTGCATACCGTACATGATCACCAACATGGCCAGCGGCCTGGTGGCCATGGAATACGGATTCGGCGGACCCAACATGAGCATCTCCACCGCCTGCGCAACCTCCAACCACTCCATCGGCGAGGCCTGGCGAATCATGAAATTCGGTGATGCGGACGTCATGATCTGCGGCGGCTCGGAGGCCCCCATCGAACTCATCGGCCTGGCGGGATTCTCCAACATGCGCGCCCTTTCCACCCGCAACGACGACCCCGCCACCGCATCCCGCCCGTACGACCGTGACCGCGACGGCTTTGTGATGAGCGAGGGCGCGGCGGCCGTGGTGCTGGAAACGCTGGAGCACGCAAAGGCCCGCGGGGCGCGCATCCTGGCAGAGCTCGCCGGCTACGGGCTGAGCTGCGATGCCTACCACCTGACCTCCCCCATGCCGGAGGGAGAAGGCGCCAGCCGCTGCATGGAGCTTGCCCTGCAGCACGCCGGTATCAAGCCGGAACAGGTGGACTACATCAACACCCACGGCACCTCCACCACCATGGGGGATGTGTGCGAAATCAAGGCCATCAAGCGCACCTTCGGAGACCACGCCAGGAACGGCCTGGTGCTCAGCTCCACCAAATCCATGACCGGCCACCTGCTGGGTGCCGCCGGCGGCGTGGAGCTCATTGCCTGCGTGAAGGCCATACAGGACAATTTCATTCCCCCCACCATCAACGTGTTCAACCAGGACCCCGAATGCGATTTGGACGTCTGCCCCAACCGGGGCCGCGAGCACAAGGTGGATGTGGCGCTCAGCAACTCCTTCGGCTTCGGCGGGCACAACGCCACGCTGGTGGTCAGGCGCTATGCGGAGTAGCAGGCGGCACCCCACACCCGCATGACCCCCCAAACCATAGATGCCCTGCTGGCCCGCGCCGCAAAAATGCTGGACTACCTGGCCCCTGCGCGGTGCCACGGCAGCGCCGACCGCCTGCTGCTGGAGTGGGCCGCGCTGTGCCTGTGCGTGCTGGCCGCCGTGCTGGGGATGATGCTCTGCGGGATCACGTACGAGCTGGGGCTGCAGCAGGTGCGCTTCCTGGCGGGCGCGCCCTTCTACATGGATGCGCTGGAGGCCCAGGTGGACCTGCTGGGCAACGGCGGCATCTTCTGCATCTGCATACCGGTTACGCTGTACGTTTCCCACCTGCTGCTGCGTGAGAAAAGTTTTCTCATGCGGGCGCAGTACGCGCTGCTGGCGCTGCTGGCGCTGGCCCTGCCGGGCATTCTGTGCGTGCTGTGGCACGGCGTGCTGAACATGAGCGCACCCTGCGCCTGCGTGCTGCTCGCCTGGCTGGCCGTGGAGGCAAAGCCGGCCGTGAAAAAGCTCTACTACCGCCACGTGCGGCCCAACCTGCCATGAAAGCCCAGGAATACCCCCAGGCCGTGCAGGACCTCATTGCCTCACTCAAGCGCATGCCCGGCGTGGGCAGCCGCGGCGCGGAACGCCTGGCCCTCTGGTTCCTGCAGCAGGGCCGCGCAGACGCCCGCACCCTGGCCGCCGCCCTGGTGCACGCGGCAGACACCGTCTCCACCTGCCCGGAGTGCGGCTTCTTCGCCCCGCAGGGGGAGCGTTGCACCGCCTGCGGCGATGCCACGCGCGACACACGCCTGCTCTGCGTGGTGGAACAGCCCACGGATGTGCTGCCCATTGAGCGGTCCGGCTCGTTCCGCGGGCTCTACCACTGCCTGGGCGGCAAGATCTCCCCGCTGGACGGCGTGATGCCGGAGGACCTGGCGGTGGAGAAGCTGCTGGAGCGCGTGCGCGCCCTGCCCGGCTGCGAGGTGATCCTGGCCGTGGGGAGCGATGTGGAGGGAGAGGCCACCGCCCTCTACCTGGCGGAGCAGCTGGCCCCGCTGGATTGCACGGTCTCGCGCATTGCCCAGGGTATGCCCGCCGGGGCCGGGCTCAGCCACGCGGATGCCGTCACCCTCATGCGCGCCATCCAGGGCCGCAGGGGTATTTAACTCCCGCCGCCGCAGGGTTGGTGTCCCATGATGTCGGCAATATGCCACAAGATGTTGTGGCATGGGTGCTCCTCTCCCCAAAAATATGGTGGCACGGCAATTTTTTTCTTGCGGCTCGCGCGCGAAAGGCGTAAAATATCCATCAACAAAGGACCAGATATGAAATTCACCCTTGCGAAACAAGTACTCCTGGATGGTTTGAACAAGGTTGCCGGCGTGGTGTCCACCCGCCCGAGCATGCCCATCCTCTCCAACGTGCTGCTGGCTGCGGAGGAGGGCGAGCTCAAGCTCACCACCACCAACATGGAGCTCACCATCGAGTCCAAAATCCCCTGCATGGTGGAGAAGCCCGGCGCCATCACACTGCCCGCCAAGAAGCTGCAGAGCATCATCCGCGAAATGCGCGACGGCGAGGTGAGCGTGGAAATCACCGGCACCGTGGCCACCATCCGCTGCGACCGCGCCCAGTTCAAGCTCAATGGCCTCTCCGCGGATGAATTCCCCGGTCTGCCCGCCGTGAAGGAGGCGCGCGAATTCAAGGTGCCGCAGGCCATGCTCGCCCGCGGTTTCCGCTTCACGGAGTTCGCCATCTCCAACGATGGTACGCGCTACGTGCTCAACGGCATCTACACCTGCTTCCAGGACGGCAAGCTCACGCTGGTGGCCACGGATGGCCGCCGCCTGGCCCTGTTCGAGAACGAGCTTGAATTCCCGGAAAGCTCCTCCGTATGCATCGATATCCCGAGCCGCGCCGTGGCAGAGGTGCACCGCCTGCTGGGCGACGCCGGGGATGTGCTGGTGCGCATCACCAGCAACCAGGCCTTCTTCGATTTCGGGGACACGCTGCTCATCACCAAGCTCATTGACGGCAACTACCCGAACTACCGCCAGGTGATTCCCAGCCGCTACAACGAGCGCATCACCATGCCCGCCCCGGAGCTCGGCGAGATTGTGCGCCGCGTCTCCCTGCTCTCCGCAGAGAAGACCAACACCGTGCGCTTCCGCTTCGCTCCCGGCTCCATGGAGGTGCAGTCCAGCGCCGCGGATGTGGGCGAGGCCCATGAAGAGATGCCCATCGACTACCAGGGCCGCGAGCTCGCCATCACCTTCAACGCGGATTTCATCCTGGCCCCGCTCAAGGCCGTGGGTGACGGCGACATCTCCATCGACCTCATCGATGCCTCCAGCCCCGGCGTGGTGCGCGTGAAGGACGAGTTCCTCTACGTCATCATGCCCATGCACTCCTGATAGGAGGCGCACATGCCTTTGCGAGCCGCCCGCGCCACCCGCGCAGGCGGCTCTTTTTTCTTGCAACGCGCACGGATTATGCTAGAGTGAACGCAGTATGAAGACAGCCCGCATCCGCAAGCTTTCCGGTTTCACGCTCATTGAGCTCATGGTGGTCATCGCCATCCTCGCCGTCGTCGGCTCCATCGCCTTCGTCACCATCTACGGCAAGGTTAGCGCGGGCAACGACCAGAAATGCAAGGAGAACCTCGCCCAGCTCGCAACCCTCGGCCAGAAGTACGGCGAGGACCGCGCCCACAGCACCCTGCTGCCCACCAGCGGTATGGACGACGACCCCGACACGGAGAACGTCATCGAGACGCACGGGTGGTGGATAGCGCTGGCCCAGCTGGAGGAGAGCTCCGCCGTGGTGCCCACGAAACCCAAGGAGAAAATCAAGCTGCCGGGCTACTTCCACTGCCCCAACGATGCCCGCGCGGAGGTGGCCGAGGGCAAGATGTTCCCCGCAGACTACAAGACGGTTTCCTATGTGTCCTGGACGGATGCCAGCGAGGACCCGGAAAACCCGAACTCCTGCATCCGCACCAGCGCCAAGCAGCATCTGGACAGCCTGCCCTGGCTCACGGACGGCAACCCCGTGAAATCCCAGAGCGTGCATGACCTGGAGGGCTTCACCAAGATGGTGATGCCCGCCACGGAGCGCCACAAGGGCACCATCATGGTGCTGTATGCCAGCGGCCTGGTGAAGGCTGTGGAGGCGGATGCGGACATGAAGCCGGAGGAGGTGTTTGCCGCCATAGCCCCGGATATGGCCCGCGCAGAGGCCAACGCACCCGCCGGAAAAAAGGGCAAGAAGGGTAAGAAGGACGCCAAGGACAAGAAAAAAGCCAAGAAGTAACGCGCAATGCACGGCGTGGCAGAGCTTCCCCTGTTGCCGGAGTGCCTGCCGTATTTGGCCGGGCGCACGGTGGTGGTCGGCCTGAGCGGCGGGCGTGATTCCGTGGCGCTCCTGCTGGCGCTGCACCGGCACGGCTGCTCCCTGCGCGCATGCCACGTGCACCACGGCATTCGCGGCGCCGCGGCGGATGAAGACGCCGCCTTCTGCCAAAACCTTTGCACACGGCTGGAAATCCCCTTTGAGGAACACCGCGTTTGCGTGCCGCAGCTCGCGGAGCAGAGCGGGGAATCCCTGGAAACCGCCGCGCGCCGCGCGCGCCATGAAATCCTGGCTGCCTGCGCCGCCCGCTGCGCTGGCCACACCGTGGCCCTGGCCCACCATGCGGACGACCAGGCGGAAACCGTGCTCTTCCGCCTGGCGCGCGGCTCTGCGGGGCTGCGCGGCATGCTGCCCGTGCGGCAGGATGAAACCACCACCTGGCTGCGCCCGCTGCTGGGCGCCAACCGTGCACAAATCACCGCGTGGCTGCAGGCTCAGGGGCAGGATTGGCGTGAGGACGCCACCAACGCCGTGCCGGATGCCGCGCGCAACCGCATACGCCTGGAGGTGCTGCCCGCGCTGGCGCGCGCCCTGGAGCGGGATGTGGTGCCCGTGCTCAACCGCAGCGCGCGCCTGCAGCAGGAAACCCTGGCGGCACTGGATGCCGCGCTCTCCATGATGCCGCTCACAGACCCGCAGGGGCGCCTCTTCCTCCCCGGCGTGGAGAAACTTCCCGGGCCGCTGCGCAAGGCCGCCGTGGCCCGCTTCCTGCGCGCCGCTTGCGTGCCGGATTTAACGGAGGAGCATGTGCTGGCGGTGCTGGCCATCCTGCCCGCGGATGCCCCTGCGGCACGCGTCAACCTGCCCGGCGGCTTCTCCGCCTGCCGCAGGGAGAAGCGTCTCGTTGTCCGCAACGCCGCCGCAGACCCCGTGCCCGTGCCCTGGTAGCCACCTGGTAGCCGCTGCCGCGCGCTCCAACCTTGACCGCCGGCTGCGGTGCGCGTATACTCCCTGCGAGATGGGAACCCCCCTGCCCCTAGCAATACCGCGCCTGCAGGATGCCGACGGCATCCGCGCCGCGGTGTCGGCCTGCGGAGGCATGGGGAACGACCTCTCCTTTGCCAGCATGTACCTGCTGCAAGCCAAGTACGGCATCCGCGTGGCCGTGGAAGACGGTTTCCTGTACCGCCACTACTCCGGCAACTCCCGCCTGAACGGATACGCCTTCCCCCTGGGTGCGGGTGATTGCACCCCTGCCCTGCAGCGCATTGAGCAGGATGCCGCAGAACGCGGCGTGCCCCTGCAGTTCTGCCTGCTCACGGAAGATCAGAGCGCTCTGTTGCAGCAGCTCCACCCCGGAAAATTCCAAGAGATGGTGAAACGCGGCGATGCCGACTACCTCTACCGCCGCAGCGACCTGGCGGAGCTGCCCGGCACCGCGTTCCACAAGAAGCGCAACCACATCTCCAAATTCACCCGCCTGCACCCGCACTGGTGTTTCAAGCCGCTGGACGCCGCCACCGCGGACGACGCGCGCGGCATCGCCAAGGCCTGGCTGGACGCCAGGGAAAGCTCCCTCGCCCTGCAGCACGAATACCGCGCCATCTGCCACGCGCTGGACCTGCGCGAGCCCCTGCAGCTCACCGGCGGCGTGCTCTACGTGAACGGCGCTCCCGCCGCCATGGCAGTTGTCTCCCATATCACGCCGGACGTGGCGGATATCCACTACGAAAAGTGCGCACCGGACTGGCGCGATGCCTACACCCTCGTCAACCGCGAAATCGCACGCCGCCTCACCGCCACCTTCATCAACCGGGAAGAGGACCTGGACCAGCCCGGCCTTCGCAAGGCCAAGGAATCCTACCACCCCGCCCTCCTCCTCCCCAAAATCTCCCTCCTGCCATGCTGACCCACCTCTTCTCGCCGGATGCCTGCGCCCACTGCCGCCTCTGCTGCAACTTCCACCGCCGCACCGCCTGGGAAACTCCCGCACTGGAACCGGAAGCCGTGGATCGCCTGCGCGCACGCAACGTGCCCCTCGCCAAACACGCCAACGGCGCCGACACCATTGCCCTGCCCTTCCACTCCGATGACCCGGAGGAGGTGGCCCTCTGCCCCCTGCTGGATACCACCCGCGGCTGCACCCTGCCACGCGAGGAACGCCCCTTCGAGTGCCGCATCTGGCCCCTCCGCCTCATGCACGATGCCGACGGCTCCCTCCTCATCGGCTGCTACGACGCCTGCCCCGCCCTCACCCCCGACGTGCAGGAAAACCTCCACGACTTCGCCACCGGAGACCTCCTGCCCCGCCTCCTGCAGTTCGCCAAAGACAACCCCGCCGCCATCCGCCCCCTCGACCCCGCCTACCACATCGTCTGGCGCTCTCTTTCCAAATCCCCTGTCTCGGCGTAGCAAGGGCGCGCAGCGCCACGCGAAGACGGATAAATCTGAAATCCGAAATTCCAAATCCCAAATTGCCTCACGGCCAGCATGACTCCGTGGGCTGGGAAATGAAAACTTGACTTGTTATCGGCTCTGCTGCATCATTCCCGGCAATGGCAACGGCTCAAAAGATAGTTGTAGGGGAAACGGAGGTCTCCGTTTTACGCATACGTGACGACGACTACATCAGTCTGACCGATATGCTCAAGGCGAAAGACGGCGAGTTCTTCTTCTCAAATTGGCTGCGAAATCGCAACACCATCGAATTTCTCGGCGTATGGGAGAAGGTCAACAACCCCGCTTTTAATTGTGCCGAATTCGACATAATTAAAAGCAAGGCCGGACTGAACAGCTATCGCCTGAGCGCCAAGGAATGGATGCAGCAAACGAATGCCATCGGCATCGTCTCCCGCGCAGGGCGGTACGGCGGCACGTACGCCCACAAGGACATCGCCTTTGAATTCGCCATGTGGATCAGCCCGGAATTCAAGGTGTATCTCATCCGAGAATTTCAGCGTCTCAAGGAGGAGGAGCAGAAACTCATCGGCTGGTCAGCCAAGCGCGAACTCTCCAAAATCAACTACAGGATCCACACGGATGCAATCAAGCACAATCTCATTCCCGCCCAAGTTACGCCCCGCCAAGCCGCGCTTGTCTATGCCGATGAGGCGGATGTGCTCAACGTGGCCTTGTTCGGCATGACAGCCCGCCAATGGAGAGATTCCCACCCCAACGATAAAGGCAACATTCGCGATTACGCCTCCATCAATGAGCTTATCTGCCTCTCCAACATGGAAAACCTGAACGCCGTCTTCGTTGAAAGCGGATTGCCCCAACCCGAGCGCCTGAAAAGGTTGAACCAGATAGCCATTCAGCAAATGCGCGTACTCTCTGAAGTCGATACCCGCCAATTGTTGAAATAGCCGGCGCATCGCTCACCAATCCGCCTGCTGCCCGAAATCAAGATGCTGTTCTCCGTACGGCATGTGAGAAAAAGAATACCTCCCGATGTGCGCGGTTCCATGAATCAACGGATTCAAGTCCTAAGCGGGGGAGGTCTGTCTGCCTTGCATTCTACACAACCAACAGCCCTACTCAAGCCTTTTTCGCGCACAATCACTCCGTGCCGCACGCGCGAAGCATAGCGGATTTTTGCCCCGCTATGCGTGTGAAATTCACCCGCAAACACCCGGTTTTTGGAAATTTTTGGGCTTTTTGCCCAGTAAAGGAGCGCAATGTAAGAGAGAGGCGAGATATTTTTGTTCGCGGGGAATAGAGTCGTGCGTGGGGTAGTTCGTGGTGCCGCGTTGCGGCTAACATCGCGCATCGCGCTCGTTGCGCGGCGGCGTGGCCGCCGCGCTTTTGCCCCGCGGGCGGGGCATGAATTCCCCGCGCCAAAGGCGCGGCATTATTCTCAATTTGTACATTGTACATTGTACTTTGTACATTTGAAAAAGCTTTCCGCGTTCCCATCCGCGCCGTGGGTGGCATAGATATATCGCGTTCTCAGCAGCCCGCTGTCCCTATGTCCCATCTCCAGCTGCAATGCCGCAAAGTTCCTGAAATGCGCGGCGTGGTAGGTGGCAAACGTGTGCCGGCAGACATCCTGCCGCCAGGGGTGGGCTGTCTCCTTGCTCCACCCTGCCGCCTTGCGTAACGCCCGCCAGCGCTGCACCCAGCGGCGCGGGATATCGTGCCGCAGGGCGTCGATGTTCCCGCAGCGCAGCGGCACCACGCGGCCGCCGCCCGTCTTGCTGGTGGTGGGACGCACCACCACGCGTTGGTTCTGCCAGTCGATGTCGCGTTCGGGATCAATCCGGCTCACCTCCGTGGGGCGGATGCCGCAGTAGAGCATCAGGTGCAGCGATAATTGCATATCCCGGTGCTCCGGCATCTGCGCCGCCGCTTCCAGACGCTCCACTTCCTCAATCGTCAGCGGCTCTATCGGCTTCTCCACCACCTCCGGAACCTCCACCCGCAACACCGGATTGGCATCACACCAATCGTGCTTGATAGTCGTGGAAAACACCCCGCTCAATATCGCCCGCGCCTTTCTATACTGCGCCGCACTCCCACCGAACGCCGTCTCCAGATACCGCCGACAATCTTCTGATGTAACACTCCGCATCCGCCGCTCCGCCAGCCCCGGATTCATCTTCATCATCCGCTTGCACAGATACCTGAAATCCACAATCGACCGCGCCCTTAAACCTTTCCGCTTCCTATCCTCCAGTGCCGTTTCCACAGCCTTGGCGAACGTCACCGTCCTTTCCCGCTTCCTCATTTCCTCCGCCCCCAATCGCACGCATTCCCGCGCCCGCTTCACCCTCCCCCGCCCACACTCCAATGCCTCCTTGGCCACCAAAGCAGCCTCCAGTATATCCACTCCTGTTGAGCGAAGAACTTCTAGCGCTGCGCCTTCGATTTCGTTAATCTCTTTCGTCTTCATGGCTTCCGTATTCGGTATGGGTA
>JAUNHW010000006.1 GCA_030523775.1 Akkermansia sp. | reverse complement strand
CGCCAAAACCCGCATGGCGCCTGCGTTCGCGGGCCGCAAAAAATTTCGGCATCACGTGCCAGCACGAGCAGTTTCCCCAATCAATAGGGGCACTGCCGGCGCATGCGGAAGTTGAACCAGGCGAGGGCGCCCATGAGGATGCACATGAGCCAGGCACCCAGCACCAGGAAGAAGAGGGTGAGAACAATGGCCGCCGCGAGACTGACGGTGTGCATGAGACGCGGGGAGCGCATGAGGCCGTGCATGATTTGGCCGCCGTCCAGCGGGAAAACGGGCAGCAGGTTGAGCACGGTCCACCAGAAGGAAACCTCTATCACGAACACGAAGAATAGCATGGCCATGGCGGGGTATCCCTCCAGCAGCTCCCAGGGAATGGAGCCGCAGACGAAGTTGAGGGCAAGCCCGCCCGCCAGCTGCAGGTTGCCGATATAGAGCCCCAGCAGGAGCGTGGCCAGCACGCCCACCGCCAGCGAGGCGAGAGGCCCCGCCGCCGTCATCAGGATACCCTGTGTGCGGGTGAGGCGTGCGTCCATGTTGGAGCAGTCGCCGCCGAGCCAGGCGAGATGCACCTCCGGGTGCCCGCCGCCCATGGCGCGCCCGGTGAGGGCGTGCCCCATCTCATGCGCCAGCAGGCAGACAAAGCCGGCAATGACAAAAAGCGCCACCCCCAGCAGATCTCCGGCGTGGGAAATGCGCATGCCGCCGCCCAGCAGCGCGAGCGTGATCCAGAGAGAGGGATGGATGCTCACCGGCACCCTGAACAAGGAGAAGCTTATCATCGTCCTGTATTTTAGACGGCGGGTGCGGCGGCACAAGCACGCATTGGTGCATGCACCCCATCATGACAAAGAAAAGCCCCGCGCGGCGCGGCTTTTTCCGGGTGCGCGCGCATTTCCGGGTGGAAAACCCCGCACGCCTGTGGTAGGATTTTGAACAGAAGGGCGGTTTACGCCATCTGTCATTCGGCTATGAAAGCATTTTCCTACAGCATTATCCTTCCCGCCATGGTAGCCGTGGCCACCGCACCGGCGGCCGTGGCGGACATCACCGCACCCGCGCCCCCCGCCGCCACGCCGCAAGGCAACTGCGACCTGCTGGCCGCCAACACGGTGCGCGCCGCGCTGCGCGATGTGCGCGACATCACCACCCAATCCCTGGAGCAGGACCAACCGGTGACCACCAAGGTGGCCGTGTTCGAGGTAATAGAGAACCTGGCCTACAAGAAATACGTACGCTACGGGGACGGGCGGCTGGAGCCCGGCACGCGCTTCACCGTGGAACTGCGCAAGGACATACCCGGCCAACCCGCAGCCGTGGCGGATGAAATCCTGCAGATGAAACAGGGAGAGGAAGCCGTGCTCAAAATGGACCACCTCTATATGATAGGCAGCGCGGGGAACGACCCCGTGCGCGCGTGCAGCCGCATTGCCCGCAGCGGCGCGGAAGCCCCCGCAGCACCTGCACAAACGGCAGAGCAGCCCCAGCCCCCCGCACAGCCCGCAGCCCCGCAGGCAGACGGCTCCGTTCCCACCACCGCGGCCCCGCTGGGAAGCGGCGGCAACCGCGCACCCCAGGTGCCGCAAATGGATGACGAGGACGACTTCATGGGCATGGGCGGCGTGGTGAACAGCCTGCTGCAAGGCGGCATGCCCACCGGCGGCGGCAGCTCCTTCCAGATTTCCTTTGGCGGCGGCAACGGCGGCAACGTGCAGAGCACCCAGGTGACGCAGCACTACGACTCCCGCACCGGAAAGATGGTGAAGCGCATGTTCATCAACGGTGTGGAGGTGGACCCGGAAACCCGCGAGCCGCTCCAGAAGGCGGACGACGCCCAGAAGGACCACCCCTCGCAAACCGCGCCGGAGAGCGACACCATCCTGGAGGCCCCCAAGCCCGATGCCGCGCCGCAGAACGACAAGCCCGCCATCTCATCGGAGGACAGCTTCTAACCCCCTTCCCCACATTATGAAAACAAAGTACACAATGATACTGGCAGGGCTGGCCGCCATGGCCACAGCCACCGCTCAAGATACACCCGCAGCCCCCGCGGCCCCCGCCGCACCGGCGGCCCAACCCGCAGCACCCAACGTCTCCCCGGAACAGGTGAAGAAAGCCCTCTCCTACATTGTGGGCTACAAGACCGCCCAGGAGTTCTCCGCCGCTGCACCGGGCATTGAAGTGACAGACTTTGACGATGCCACGCTGCTGCAGGCGTTCAAGGAGGGAATCGAGGGCAAGAAGCCCACGCTCTCCGAAGACGACCTGCGCACCGCCATGATGGCGTTCCAGAAAACGCTCCAGGAACGCCAGGCCAAGGTGGCGGAGGAGAACGGCAAGAAAGGCGAGGCCTACATGGCTGAATTCGCCAAGAAGGACGGCGTGGTGAAGACCGATTCCGGTCTCATGTACCGCGTGATCACCAAGGGCGAGGGCAAGAAATACGATGCCAAGGAGCATGGCGAATACGCCGTGGCCATGGTGAAGTACCGCGGCACCCATATCGACGGCACCGAATTCGACTCCAGCGAGGAAGCGGTGGAGTTCCCGCTGGATGCGGTGGTACCGGGCTTCAGCGAGGCCCTCAAGCTCATGCCCATCGGTTCCAAGTGGGAGATTGCCATCCCCGGCAAGCTCGCCTACGGCCCGGAGGGCCGCGGCCCCATCGGTCCCAACGAAACACTGGTCTTCACCCTGGAGCTGACCGACCTGCAGAAGGGCCAGGCACCCGCCATGCCCATGCAGCTCACCCCTGAAATGCTGCAGCAGATACAGCAGCAGGGCATGCCCACCGAGTGATAGGTACTCTCAGTCCATGTTGCCAAGCCCGCGCGGCGATGCCGCGCGGGCTTTTGTCTTGCAGCGGGGGAATGGCGTTGGTAGAATAACTTTCAAACATTTCGTACACCCCACCATGAAAAAGACGTTTTTCCTCACCCTTCTGGCAGCATCCGCCGGTTCCCTGCTTCTGGCGGAGGATGGCGGCACCGTGGTGAACGGCTACAACGATTCGAATCCGAATCCCGCCGAAGGCCCCACTGTTTTCTACGGCGAGAAAACCGAGAATGAGGATGCAACCGGGGCGGAGGTCACCCTTGCTCCCGGAGAGGCCGGATACACCGTGGCGGAAGTGTACGGAGGCTGTTCCGCCTCCGGCAACGCGTCCAACAACTTTGTTCATGCCGAAGGAACAAATGAGCTTGGGATTTCCGTGGATGGCAGGATAGTGGGCGGGCAATCTACCAGTGGAGACGCGAGCGGCAACACCATCATCCTGGACAACGTGCAGGGCGCGCATGAAGGCGTGTACGGCGGCTGGTCTGCCTCCGGAGCGGCGAACGGCAACACCGTCACCGTGGTCGGCGGCAACCTGGATAAAGTTGTGGGTGCCTACTCCGGCGCAGTCTCGGGCAACAACCGCGTTATCTTGGTGGGCGGCGGCCCCTACATCCCGGACAGCAAAAACACACTGGGCATTTACGTGCCTGAAAGCCAGGATCCGCTCCGCATCATCGGCAAGAACATGACACTGGGAGAAGTGCGCGGCTACGAGGGCAACACCCACCCGGAAAGCTCTGCATCGCTGGATGTGTACGGCACCGGCGTATCCGCGGAGAGCATAGGCAACTTCACCGCGGTGCAATTCGACCTCTGCCCGTGCCTGGGGCCGGATATGACCATCCTTACCATCAGCGGGGATGGCGACACCGACCTGACCGGCGTGGCCGTCTCCCTGGAACCGCAGTGGGGGATTCCCCACCTTGTGTATGGAGACCGGGTGACACTCGTCAAGGCAGCCGGGGAAGGCAAGCTCACCGGGGTGGACACGGAAAGCATCACCTTCAAGAAAGGCCGGTACGAGGGATTCAAGGGCACCGTGACGCTCTCTGAGGACGCCACCGCGCTCATCCTCACCGTGGATTATATCGGCAACGACCCCGTCACCTCCGAGGAATCCGTGAAGAGCGTGCTGGAAACGCGCGCGAACGCCATGGCGCTGGTGAACGGCGGTGCGGATTTCCTGGTGGGCAACGGCATCTGGCAAGTGAAGCGCACGGCCGCTGCGGGCAGAATGCAAGGTGCGGGTGCCGCCCTGCCCTTTGTGGCGGTTGGCGGGTCCTCCCTGCGGCATGAAACCGGCTCGCACATCAAGGCGCACGGCATGAACCTGGCCGTGGGCCTGGCCCGCCAGGTGAACTCCCATGCCATCGGCGCCGGGTTCGAGCACGGATTCAGCAACTACGACAGCTACGTGCACAACCTGCATGCCAGCGGCAAGAGCAAGAGCTGGGGCGGCGCCCTGCTGGGCGACTGGAACCTGGGCGCAGGGTGGCACATGGACACCATTGCACGCGTGGGCAAGGTGCGCAACACCTACAGCGCCGCCACCTGCGGCCCGGTGGGCTACAACGAAAGCTCCACGTACGCCGGGGCATCCATCGGCTTTGCCTACATGCAGAAAACCGGGGAGCACGGAGCGTTCGACACCTACCTGCGCTACCTCTACAACCACGTGAACGGCGGCAACGCATGCATCACCGGCGGGCGCCACGCCCACTTCCGCGGCATCAACTCCAACCGCACCGTGCTGGGCACCCGCTACCTGCATGATGTGAGCGCCACCACCCGCGCCTACGCCGGAGCCGGCTGGATGCAGCAGTACGGCAGCGGCACACACGGCAATGTGGACGGCCACACCGGGCCCACCCCATCCCTGGGCGGTGCCAGCGGGCTCTTTGAACTGGGGGTGCAGTATACGCCCCCCGGCAACCGCGGCATCGGCGTGGATGCAAACATCACCGGCTGGGTGGGCACCCGGCGCGGCATCTCCGGCAGCATCGGCCTGCGATACGCATTCTGACCGAATTTACTTGAAAGCGAGCCCACCGTAGTGTATCTTGGGGAGTGATGAAAATACACTTTTGCGGAGCTGCGGAAACAACCACGGGGTCCCAGCATTTGCTGGAAATCAACGGCAGGCGCATCCTGCTGGATTGCGGCATGTACCAGGGCCACCGCCAGGATGAACTGCGCATCAACCGGGACTTCCCGTACTACGACCCGGCACAGGTGGATGCGGTGGTGCTCTCGCACGCGCACATCGACCACTCCGGCAACCTGCCGAACCTGGTGAAGAAAGGCTACAAGGGCTTCATCTTCTGCACGGATGCCACGCGCGACCTGTGCCAGGTGATGCTCGCAGACGCCGCGCGCATCCAGGAAAGCGACTGCAAATTCCTCAACAAGATGGACAAGCGCAAGGGCGGCGGCGGCAACGTGGCGCAGGTCATCTACACGGAGCAGGATGCGGAAACCTGCCTGCGCCGCTTCATCAGCATCAACTACGACACCCCCTTCCCCATCCTCCCCGGAATCACCATGACCCTCATCGATGCCGGGCACATCCTGGGCGCCTCCCAGGTGCTGCTGGAGTTCGACGACGAAGAGGACGGGCGGCACAAGCGGCTGCTGTTCTCCGGTGACGTGGGGCGCGGCAACAACGAACTGCTGCGGGCCCCCGTGCCGGTGGAGGACGTGGACATCATGCTCATGGAGTGCACCTACGGCGGGCGGCACCACGAGGCACCCAGCCGCAGCGACGAGCTGTTCTGCAAAACCATCCGCGAAGCGATGGGGCGCGGCGGCAACGTGTACATCCCCTCCTTTGCGGTGGAGCGCACGCAGCAGCTTCTCTACCTGCTGAACCGCGCGTACAAGGACGGCACGCTGCGCGGCTACTACCCCGTGTATGTGGACAGCCCCATGGCGGTGAGCGCCACGGAAATCTTCCGCCTGCACCCGGAATGCTTCAACAAGGAAGTGTACAACTTCCTCTTCGAGGAGCGCGACCCCTTCGGCTTCGAGCAGCTGCACATGGTGCGCACCGTCTCGGAATCCCAGAAAATCAACAACCTGCACGAGAAGGCCATCATCATCTCCGCCTCCGGCATGTGCGAGGCCGGCCGCATCCTCCACCACCTCAAGAACGGCATCGGCCAGCCCAACAACACCATCCTCTTCGTGGGATACTGCGCCGCCAACACGCTCGGCCGCCGCATCATGACCGGCGCGCGGGAGGTCCCCATCCTGGGCGACATGTACCCCGTGCGCGCCCGCGTGCAAAGCCTGGATTCCTTCTCCGGCCACGCGGACCACGATGAGCTGCTGCGCTACTTCAAAGCCACGGGCGGCCGCAAGGAAAAGGTGTACCTGGTGCACGGCGAAAAGGAGTGCACCGCCGCCATGAAGGAAGCCCTTGCCGAATTCCACGGCGGGGAGGTCCACGTGGCGCACCTGAACACCACGGTCACATGCTGAAGCGCAGGAAATTCCTGATGGCGCTGGTGCTGGGGGCCGCGCTGTGCAGCTGCGATACCCAGTACAGCCACGCCACCCCGGAGGCCGCGCAGGAGCTCGCACAGCTCATGCAAGAAATCCAGGACGGGCCCTCATCCTGCATGAGCGAGCGCCTGTTCCCGGACTGGGAGGCCGTGGCGGAATTCCAACAGCTCTATGAGCGCTTCCATGATGCGGACGACACGCGGCTCACCACCCCCGGCGGCGTGAGCATCCTGCACGCCGCCTGCTTCTTCAAGAAGCCGGAGCTGGCGCGCTGCCTGCTGGCGGACGGGGCCGACCCGAACGCCGCCACGGAAGCGGGGCTCACCCCGCTCACCCTGGCCGTGGGCGAAGGCGCACCGGACGATGACGACGAGGAAGTGGTGCTGCAAATCATGAAAACACTGCACTGCGCGGGAGCACAGCCCGCGCCGGAGCCACTGGCGAACGCAGCCCGCGCCGCATGCGCAGGAGCACGCCGCGAGCGCGTATTTGCCGCGCTGCTGGACATGGGATGCCCGCCCAGCGAAGACAGTCTCCTCCACACCGTGATTCTCGGCTGGAACGAGCTGCTGCAGCGGCAGGGGGATTTCCTGAAAACGCGCCCGCAGAAAGAAATCGACAATCTTATCGAGGTGGTTGCGGGATGCTATGAAGATGATTGCACACCCATCATCGAAACCCTGCTGTCGTACGGTCCGAACGTGAGTCGCAAGGCGCTGGACACCGCGCTCATGGTTGCGGCGAACGCGGCGGGCATCTCCGCAGACGGGGAAACGCTCGCATACGCCGTGCCCACCAGCGAAACCCTGCTGCGCCTGGGAGCGAACCCCCAGGCGGTGATCGAGGACAATGAGGAGAAGCCGAGCGCGGCGGATATCATCTGCGCCGTGCCCGCCTGGGCGGAAGCCCTGCGCCGCGCCGGGTACGACATCAAGCCGTCCCCGCCCGTCTTCACGGAGGGGGAGGAGCTGCACCACCAGGTGATACGCGCGGACATGCTGCGGCGGGGGCTTCCCGCCGGGGATGCGGATGCGTTCCACCGCGTGGCCGCCCTGCTCACGGAAACGCACGATGACATGGACTGCTGCTGCGAGCACGACATCGTGAGCAGCGCGCTGTGCGTGCTGCTGCGCACGGACCCGCAGAAAACCTCTGCATACATTGCCGCCCTACCCCTCTGGCGGGACTTGGAAACGTGGGAGCAATCCGGCGGCACCAACCTGCTGCCCGCCATGACGAGCGCCGTACAAGACAACCGCCTGCCGCTCTCCCTGCCGCCGCAGCACGTGTGCCGCATAGCGGGGGAAATGAACTCCCGCGGCATGCGGGAGGAAGCCTGCAGCCTGATTGCCCTGCTGGGAGCCATGCCCACGCAGGAAGCGGCGGACACCCTGCAACGCCTGGCGGCAGATGCCGCGAACCCCGCCCTTCAGGCGGGTGCCCTGTGCGCGCAGCTGGACCGCGCCGGGCTGCCGCTGCCGGAGGAATACGCCGTGGAGAATTGGCTGGCAGAGCACCCCGGCTGTGAGAAATCCCCCGCCGTGCAAACCGCGCTCCTGCTCACCTCCACGGTCAGGCTCTGGGCGGGGGAGATGAGCCCGCAGGAGCAGCAGGACCTGCTGCGCGCCATGCGCGAAATAGGCGCGGCGGAAGCGGCGGAGAAATACGCCGCCATCATCCAATCCCTGGACAACCCGGAAGCGCTGGATGAGATAGAAGGCGGCGACCAGGCGTGGAAATTCCGCCTGAAAACCCGGATTGCGGAATACATCCTCCGCCACGCCGCGGATTTCAAAACGGCACGCTAACCCCGCCTCACTTGTTCCTGGCGGAACATGCGGGGCAGGTGCATTCCGCATCCTTGCGGATGAAGCGGTAGCCGCAGATACGGCAAACGCGGGCTGCGCGGCGGCGCTGCATGCGGCGCAGCTTGGACACCACCTGCATGGGAATGAACACCAGCAGCAGCAGGGCCACGCCGCCCCACACCACCACCTCGAAAAAGGAATGCGGCGACCATGCGGCAATCACGGCTGCAACCCCTTTCCATTGGTGTCCTGCGGCGGGCGGCGCAGCATCTCCTCCCTCGGCAGAACGGCGGATTGCGGCTGCGGGGAGACATCACCCACGGCGGGCGGCGGCAGCATGGCGGGCTTCTGCGCGGGCGGAAGCTCCACCCGCAGGGCCTCATCCGCCACCATGCCGGGGAACGGCAGCGGAAGCGGATGACGCAGGGAAAGGACGAAATCCGCATCACGCCCGGAGCGGTAGTCGATGGTGCCGCGCCCCTGCGGCTGCACGGGAGCACGCATCTCCACCGGCGCAAACCAGAGCAACGCGCCCAGGCCCGCCAGTGCGGGAATCATGAACAGCGGCAGGCAACCGGCCGCAGGGCGCTCCTTCCTATCCGGGAACAGGCTGTCATGCTCCGTGTCCATCAATTGTTGGCGGGAAGCCCGGCAAAGCTGCAGGTGAACTTGTGGCGCATCACCATGTCCGCCAGCTCCTGCATGGTGCCGGCAGGCACGGCGGCATCCACCACCAGGGTGACGCGCACGCGCGACGGGGTGTCGCAATCCCATTTCCTGAGATACGCCTCGAAACCCTTCACGCCGCCCGGCACCTCTTCAGACTCCACGTACACGCGCGGAGTGTCGCCCGGCGCCACGGACACCACGTGCCCGGCATCGCGGTCGTACGAGCCCATGACGAAATGCGACTCCGCCGGGCGCACGCGCATACCGAAGCGCGGCACAATGTGGTTGGGCAGCAGCACGGTGAGGCACAGCACCAGGAAGAGCCCCACGCACGCCACAATGACGATGACGGGGCCGCGGTCCGGCAAGCTGTCGTGCGGGAGACGCATGGCGGTTCAATCTTTCCTGTTTTCGGCAGCGTTCATGCGGGCATCGCTGATGATGTGCACGCACTCCATGCCGGCGCGCTCCACGCTATTGATGATTTTGCGTGCGCGGGAGGCCAGGTACATGTAGAAAAGGTACGCGGGAATGGCGAAGGCCAGGCCGGTGGCGGAAAGCAGCAGGGCCTGCTGCAGGGCATCCGCCACGGCGGGCGGGGCTGCGGCGCCATCCGTCACGCCGGGGGTCTCGTAAAAATCCATGAGCCCGAGCAGGGTGCCCAGGATACCCAGCAGGGGCATCACCGTGGCGCAGAGCTGCAGCAGGCGCACGTGGCGCTCGATGCGGTACACCTCCAGCTCGGCGGCGCCCATGGCAATCTCGCGCAGCTCCTGGCGCTCCAGCTTGGGGCGGGCCAGCACGGATTCCACCACGCGGGCCATGGGGCCGGGCAGCTGGCGGGCCTCGTGCAGGGCCTCCGCGTATTCTCCGGAGCGGATGAGCGCGGAGAGGCCGCGCAGGAAATCACCGCTGTTGATGTTGATGCGGTGGTAGTAGAACAGCCTCTCCGCCACCACGGCCAGGGCCAGGGCGGCAAAGAGGATGATGAGCCAGAACATCGGGCCCATGGTGGATATGGTTTCCAGCATTGCGTTACGGTGTTTGGGTGAGGGTTGCTATGCGCCGCGCGGCGCGGGGCGTCAGGCCTGGGGCTTGATGCACTCCGCGCCGAAATACGGCACCAGGGCCTGCGGGATGCGCACGGAGCCGTCCGGTTGCTGGCACTGCTCCAGCAGGGCCACGTACAGGCGCGGCAGGGCCGTGCCGGAGCCGTTGAGCGTGTAGGGCGTGCGCACCTTGCCGTCGGCATCCTTGTAGCGCAGCTTCATGCGGCGGGCCTGGTAGTCTGTGAAGCAGGAGCAGCTGGAGACCTCCAGGTACTTGCCCTGCCCCGGCGCCCACACCTCGATGTCGTACGTCTTGGCGGAGGAGAATCCCACGTCGCCGGTGCAGAGCTCGATGACGCGGTAGTGCAGGCCGAGCTTCTGCAGGATGCTCTCCGCGTGGCCGGTGAGCTTCTCCAGCTCGTTCCAGCCGTCCTCCGGCTTGCAGATTTCCACCAGCTCCACCTTGTCGAACTGGTGCACGCGGATCATGCCCTTGTTCTCGCGCCCGGCGGATCCGGCCTCGCGGCGGAAACAGGGCGTGTAGGCGGTCATCTTGATGGGCAGGTCGCTCTCCTTCACAATCTGGTCACGGCAGAGGTTGGTGACGGGCACCTCCGCGGTGGGCACCATGAACATCTGGTTCTCCTCCAGGCCGTACATGTCCTCCTCGAACTTGGGGAGCTGGCCCGTGCCGTACATGCACTCGCGGCGCACCATGAACGGCACGCCCGTCTCCTGGTAGCCGTTCTCCAGCGTTTGCGTGTCCAGCAGGAAGTTGATGAGCGCACGCTCCAGGCGGGCACCCAGGCCGCGGTACACAATGAAGCCGGAGCCGGAGATGCGCGCGGCGTCCTCAAAGTTCAGCAGGCCCAGGCGCGTGCCGATTTCCACGTGGTCCTTCGGGTCCGCAATCTCCGGCTTGCTGCCCCACTGGCGCAGCTCCGGGTTGGCGGTCTCGTCCATGCCGATGGGGGCGCCATCGTGCGGCATGTTGGGGATGGAGAGCAGGAGCTGCTCCTGCTCCTCGCCCGCGGCGGTGCAGATGGCGTCCAGCTCCTTGATGCGGTCGCCCACCTCGCCCATGCGCTTCTTGAGCTCCTCCGCCTCGTCGCGGCGGCCCTCCTTCATCATCTGGCCGATGAGCTTGGATGAACTGTTGCGCTCCTGGGAGAGCGCCTGCTTCTCCGTCTCTGCGGCGCGGCGCTTCTCGTCGCACTCCAGCACCTTGTCCACAAGCATCCAGTGGTCTCCGCCGCGCAGGCGGACACGTTCCTTAACATATTCAGGCTTTTCCCTGACAATGCGGATATCTAACATAACGCGCCTATTATACGCCCGCGCGCACGCGTTTCAAGCGCAAAAATAGGAGAGGGGAACAGGGAATTCTCCTGAAGTCGGTTCACCATAACGGTCGCCTGCCCTCTCACGGGGCAGCATACCAAACTCAAACCAACAGTCAACAGCAAAAGAGAAATAGTTCAAAGGCACGTGTGGCCAATGGTTGCGTTTTGATTTTGCAAGGCCTTGACGGACAATGGATTTAACCAATCAAGATTAGGATTGGGAATGAGTTGGCGCGCGCCAACTTTCCAAATAGCACATAGCACTCCTGCCGGGGTGGCAACAAACTCCAACGGAGGAACCGCACGGTTATGCTACCTGCGTTTCCTGGTCCTGGTGGAAGCCACGCGGCGCCTGGCGCTTCCGGAGCTCCTGCGCGCCAGGCGGCTGCCGCGGTGGTAGGAGCGCCGCCCGGAGCGGTAGCTGGGGCGGAAGCGCATGCTGTCCGTGGGCAGTTTGTCCACCACGGATTGGGGGACCACAATCCTGCCGATATCCGGCTTCATCTCTGCGGCCATGTAGGTCTTCTGGGAGCACATCTCTATGGCCACCGGGGTGCCGCGGTTCACGCGCTGGAAGAGGTCCACGATGTCATCGCTCTTCATGCGGATGCAGCCGTACGAGGCGGGACGGCCGATATAGCGCTCCTCTGGCGTGCCGTGTATGTAGATGCGGCGGCTGTGGGTGCTGCGGTTCTTGTCCTCCAGCCCGGCCAGCTGAATCACGCGCGTGACCACGGGGTCGCGCCCGTCCGCATCCACCGGCACCACCTCGCCCGTGGGGCGGCATCCCTTGAACACCATGCCCTTGGGCTGGCCGTCGCCGGTCTTCTGGGAGACGGCGTGGATACCTGTTGGCGTGCGGCGGCTGCCCCTGCTGTTGCCGATGCCGAACTTGGAGGTGCTTACTTTGTAATCCTTAACCTTTTTGCCGTTTTGGAGCAGGGTGAGCTTCTGGTCGTTGAGGGTGACGACCACGCCGTTGCGCACCACGGCCCTGGGGGGAATATCCTTGCCGTAGGAGTATTTTTGGGATTGGCAAGAGCTGAGCAAAACGGCCGCAAGTGCCGCGGTTGCTGCAAAAATCTGTTTGAGGTAATTCATAGCGACTCCATTTGGGGACGGGCGGCGGCGGATACCCGCAGGCGTTTTCCGCCCCGCCGTGCGCTCGAGCGGCAGGTGCCTCCCGCACCCCGTGGCGGCTGAACTCTTTTCATGTCAGCCGTGCGGGATGTACTTGACGCAGCCTGATACTACTGTATAATGGAACAGGTGTCAAGCCTTAAATAAAACTTAAATAAACAGGCTGCCGTACTTCCCATGAAAGTGAGAATACCGATATACTTGATAACCGCCGCCGCGGCGTGCGCCCCGCTGTTCGGAGCGCCCAAGAAAGCCGCGCCGGCTCCCGCCCCCGCGCCCGTTCCCGCAGCACCCGCAGTGGAGGAGCTGGACGAGGAGGTGGTGTCCGAGGGCATCCCGGACTACATCGCCCCGCAGCGGGACGAGGACCGCAAGGCCGGGGAGGTGCCCGCCATGTTCCGCGACGATGCCATGCTGGACGAGTCGCACTCCAACCAGGAGCTGGGCATCAACGTGTACACCGCGCCGTCCATCAGCAAAATCTTCGACCAGATGGACAACCTGCCGCCGGTGCCGGAGGAGTACGTGCTGCGCGACCGCGAGGAAACGCTTTCCACCAACCCCGGCAAGCTGGCGCTCTCCATGGGCTACCTGCTGGCAGACGGCTTCATCGCCGTGCGCAGCGGCCATATGAACGACATCAAACCGATAGCGCTGGACCTCACGCGCTACGGCAACGCCATGGGCGTGGGGGAAAAGATGAACGCGCACTCCGCCAGCCTGCTGGAGCACGCGGAAAAGGGCCAGCTGGAGGAATTCAAGCGCATCCTGGCATCCACCCAGGGTGACGTGAACGCGGAGCTGGCCGCCCTGCGCGACCCCGACCTGGCGCACCTGATCGCCCTGGGCGGGTGGATCCGCGCGCTGGATGCCGCCTGCGCCGCCATTGAGGCCAAGTTCGATGCCAGGCAGGCCGCCGTCATCTTCTACCCGGACGCCCCCGCGTACTTCAACGAAATCCTGGAGGGCGTGAACCCCAAGACCGCGGAGAAGCTGCACGTGGCGGACATGCGCAAGCTGCTGGAGCAGATGACCGCGGAAATGGCCCTGGAACAGGGCCAGGCCCCCACGCCGGAAAAGGTGCAGGCCCTGCACAAGACCGCCGCCGCGCTCTCCTCCCTTGCCATCGGCCAAGGCCATGAGCACTGACAGCCGCAGTTTGCCGGAACGCGACTTCCTGGACATGGGGGTCTCCCTGTACGGCATCCACGCCGCGCGCCACCCGCGCCCGTGCTACCGCGTGTGCTATCGCCTGCGCATGTTCAACGCCGGGCGCTCCAGCCTGCGCCTGCTGGGCAGGAAATGGACCCTGCGGGACTCCGCCGGCCGCACGCGCATCATCGAGGCGGAGCGCGTCTTCAACCAGCAGCCCGTGCTCAAGCCGGGGGATGCCTTCTCCTACGGCGGCTGCACGTATTTCGACTCCGAGCCCGCAGCCATGGAAGTGCGCTTCTTCGGCACGGACCAGGGCAACCGCCCGTTCATCTCGCCGCCGCTGGTGTTCCCGTCGCGCTGCTTCCCGCGCCGCCGCAAATAATCCCCCTTCACCCTTCACCCACCCCACCGCCATGCTGATTGCTCCCTCCATGCTCGCCTGTGATTTCCGCCAAATCGGGGATGAGGCCCGCCGCGCCCTCCACGCCGGGGCAGACTGGCTCCACCTGGATGTGATGGACGGCTCCTTTGTGGACAACATCTCCTTCGGCCCGGACATCTGCGCCGCCATCCGCAAGAGCGTGCCGCAGGACGCCTACCTGGACGCCCACCTCATGATCGACGCGCCGGACCACTACTACCCGCGCTTCGTGAAGGCCGGCGTGAACATGATCTCCATCCACCTGGAGCGCGAGGGCGCCGTGGACCTGCACGCCACCCTGGCCGCCATACGCGCCGCCGGGCTGCACTGCGGCCTGGCCGTGAACCCCGCCACACCCGTGGAAAGGGCCCTGCCCTACCTGGCGGAGCTGGACATGGTGCTCATCATGAGCGTGGTGCCGGGGTTCGGCGGCCAGAGCTTCATGGCAGAGGTGCTGGACAAGGTGCGCACCCTGGCCGCGGAGCGCGCCAAACACGGGCTTTCCTTCCTCATCCAGATGGATGGCGGCATCGGCCCCGCGCAGGCCCCGCTCTGCAGGGAGGCCGGGGCAGACTGCCTGGTGGCCGGCTCCTCCACCTTCAAGGCCCCGGACATGGCTGCCGCCATCTCCGCCATGAAATAACTCCCCCCCTTCCCCATGGATAGCGGAAGCAAGAGCCTGGTGAACGTGCTGCTCAGCGTGCTGGCCCCCGTGCTGGTGCTGGACCACTGCTCCACAGACGGCCCCGCCTTTTATGAGCTCGGCACCGTGTGGGCCATGGTGATTGCGCTCGCCCTGCCCATCGCCTGCGGCGTCTACACCTTCATCGATTCCCGCAAGGTGGACCCCATCACCCTCTTCGGCCTGCTCGGCACCATCCTCACCGGCGTGGTCACCGTGTACGCCAACACCGGGAACGGCGGCGCCATCCGCCCGGACACCCCCTGGTGGTACGCCGCCAAGGAAGCGCTCATCGCCCTGCTCCTCTGCGGCGCCGTGCTGGTGACCGCCCGCCGCCGGGACTCCATGCTGCGCCTCTTCGTGTACTCGGATGCCATCTTCGATATCCCGCGCATTGAAAAAGCCGTGGAGGAGCGGCGGGAGCACGCGCGGTACGCCGCCACGCTCTGGCGCGCCAGCCTCATGTTGGCCGCAACCCTTTTCGTCTCCGCCGTGGCCAACTTCCTGCTCGCCCTGCACTTCCTGCTCCCCGTGCTGGACAAGGAACCCGCACAGCAGGCGCTGGAGTACAACTACGCTGTCAGCAACATGACCTGGTGGGGATACCTCGTCATCGGCGTCCCCCTGCTCCTCACCCTCTTCGGCGTCATCAAATTCCTCATCCGCCGTCTGGAATCCATCACCGCGTTGCCAAACGTCACCATGCGCTGAACGCCCCCGCTCCCGCGCTGCAACCGCAAAAAAAATCACCGGGCTTGCAACTTTAGTCTTGCATTCCACGCAAAACACGCTAAACTCACCCAGCAACCTTCCGTTGTAATGGTGGAGTTAGTTCAGCGGTAGAGCCCCGGATTGTGGTTCCGGTTGTCATGGGTTCGAATCCCATACTCCACCCGATAAAAATGCCCAGCTTTACGCTGGGCATTTTTGTTTGGAGTTGGGATTCAGCCCCATGACGCAAGGAACGGCGAAGCCCGTTCCGGTGTCATGGGCGTGGCTTGCCCTTGGCGGGTATCCCCAGCGCAGCTGGGGACGAGGGGGGCGGCCCGAAGGGGAAGACCATACTCCACCCGCCCCCAGCCCGCATGCCCGCAGGGCATGCTCATTTTTACATAACGCTTGACAAGGCATGCGGAGGTGATAGTATGTGCCGCGAAGCCATGGTTCACCACCTGACGCAAAAGATCGGGTTTAAAGGGACCCGGCGCGTTGCTTGTGGATTCCATGGCTTCTTTAGAAACCCACCCCTATCAGCAATGAAAATTACCCCGTGCAAAAACGCCGAGAAGCCGTCACTGCCACCCGCGAAGCATGTCCCCACCGAACCGTTGGTGTTCCAACATCTTGGAGGGCTCTTTATCCCGCCGATTCAAGAAGACCTCAAAAGCGAAATCTCAAGCTGGCTGGAAGCCTTGCACAAGGACAGGGCATGGCTGGCAGAGCAATGCCAAGTGACCCCCAAAACCGTCGACCGCTGGCTGATGTTCTACACTACCATTCCCGCCACCCGAGAGAACAGGATTCGCGAGCTCATGAAGAAGCACCCGGCTCCGCGGCAATAAGCCCGCTTTCATGCCCAAGCAGCCCGTTTCAGCCATGCGACAAAACCGTGAAATTCCGCGGAACCTTGCGTTTTTTCTTGCTCCTGTATGGGAGGGATGGTAGAATGAAGAATCAAACTGTGCGCCCGTATGGGGCGCCGAGCCTTCAACCTTTCTCCACAGCAATGAAAAAGACACTGACACTCCTTGCGCTGATTGCCGCGCTGATGCCGATGGTTCCCATGAACTCGAAGGCGGAAACTCAGACCTATTGGGTGAAGGGGGTGTGGAACGAGGAAACCCAAACGGCGGACGGCTGGCTGGACGCGAACAAGCGGTGGGGCTCCTACAGCGATGGCCTGCAGTGCTGGGCCGCCACATGCAGCAACATAGTTACCTGGTGGCAGCAGCAGAATGCGGAGTTTATCCCCGACCGGGCACCCACGGAGCTGGCAGATGTGTGGAACACGTACAGGCTTACCTTTGACAACGAAGGCGGGGACATTGGCCAGGGGCTGCACTGGTGGTTGGACGGCGATTACGGGAAAGGGCTGGGCGAGAAGGAGCTGAAGGGGCGGATAGGAGACTTTGTGCATGGCGAGGCAACCCTGAAGCGCGAGGATGGAGGTTTTTACAAGGGCTCCCTCTGGCAAGGCATTGTGGAGGGCCGGGATCTCTACACCATCTCCCCCGTGGGGTCCAACTTGAAAGAAATGTCGTCCTCCCTTGTCAGCGCCATCAGCCAGGGCTATGGCGTGGGATTGTCCTGGGTAACCCCTTCCCCGTATACGACCTCAGGCACCATGGGGCATGCCGTGACGGTCTGGGGTGCGGTCTACGATACGGAAAGCGGCTTGCTCACCGCCCTGTATCTGACGGACTCCGACGATGACAAGACGGAGCTCACGAAGGTCGGCATCCAGCCCAATACAAGCGGGACGATGTTCGTCAAGTCCGGCTCCACCCAAAGCTCCATCGAATCCTTCACGGTGTTGAACTCCAGGCTGAGCAACGACATCAACTACTTCAACTACCGGGACCCCGAGAGCGGCAACATCGTCATGAAGCAGGCAGTGAACGGTGAGGGGGTCACGCTGTCGGGCACGCAGTTGGTGAACGACATCATCTACGACGGCAGCCGCGGAACGCAGAACCGCCTGCTGACCGTGGAGGGTGTACACACGGCTGAGAGGCTGTGCGTGAATGGCGCCGGCACCAACACGCTTGATGTGAAGGCCGGCTCCAAGCTGGTTGTAGGCCAGGCGACCGGCAACAACACGCTGCTTAAGACAGGCGCGGGAACGCTCGAAATCCAGCAGACGCCCACAGGCCAGGAAGGCGCCGCCCCTGCGAACTTGGATGTTCGGGAGGGCGATGTCATCAACCGCGGCAGCCTGGGCAATGTGGCGGTTTCCGGGAAGGGCCGCCTGGTGAACGCGGGCACGGCCGGCACGTTGACACTCAGCGATGGCGGCGTTGCCGAAATGAAGCGCAGCAGCGCAGCCCAGCTTTTCACCCAGTGCGAGATTGAAGATGGCGGCGTGCTGAAGGGCTCCGGCAAGTTCGGCAAGGTGAAGATGGAGACAGGCGGCACCCTCGTCGTGGGCAACTCCCCCGGCAGGCAAACCTACACGGATGAACTGGTCGTGGAAGGCGGCACCATGGAGTTCAGCATAGACGACATACCGAACAGATGGTTTAACCAAGCCACCGAAACGAGCTATGGGTGGGGTTCCGGCTCGTATTCCAACATTCAAATGAGCAACAAGGGCGTCACCTTGAACCCGGATGAGATTGTGTTCGTCCTGGGTTCCAGCCTCTTGGAAAAGAGTGCCCATGTGAACGACTTGACCGATGCCTTGGACACCAACTTTACGGTCACCCTGAACCAAGTCTACTTTTTGGACGGGTTGAGCAGCGTCAGCCCGCTTTTATCGATGAGTTACCAGTCGCATCTCGATGAGCTGGAGCTCAGGACCCGCTTTGAGCTCAACTCGGAGGAAGCGGACATTGTGGCCAACAGGATTCAAGCGGCGATTACAATCCAGAACATAGAGTTTTACGGCAGTGATGGCTGCGCCATAGTCATGAACGCCACCTTGAATGTGGGCCTGTATCAGGCGGCGCCCCCGGTTCCGGAACCCGCCACGGGCACATTGAGCTTGCTGGCGCTCTGCGCGCTTGCCGCGCGCAGACGCCGCAAGTGATGTACTATTTTGAAATTTAGGCGGCAAAGCCGCGTAGATCATCATTGGGACACATGTGTGGCCGCGCGGGAAGCGTGGCGTCTTAGCGTTGACAGCGCGGATTGTATGCGCTAGAATTTGCGGCGTGATGAAACATCCGTTCCTTTACCTTGCCCTGGGCGCCGCGCTGGCGCTTGCCGTGCCCGCCGCCATGGCGGCCGATACCGCGAACACCAAGCCGACCGCCGCCAAGAAGGCCGACAAGAAGAAGAAGAAAAAGGACAAGAAGGAAGAAGCGGCTGCACCCGCCGCAGAGACACCTGAAGCCGCCCCGGCCGCGGAGCAGCCTGCGGGCAATGTGGTGGGGGAAGCGCTCAAGGGCGTAAACTTCATCACCCCCACCAAACCCCGCTATGATGCCAAGTTCTACATCTACCTGACCACCGCGGGATGGTGCGGCCCCTGCAACCGCGAGATGCCGAACGTGGTGAAGGAGTACCCGCAAATGCTCAAGCAGGACGTGCAGCTCATCATGGTGAGCGCGGACAATGATCAGGAAAGCGCCAAGCATTTCATGAAGCGCAACAAGGGGGATTTCCCCTGCCTCATGGGCAACGTCACCTCGGAAACGCAAAAGCTTCCGGGCTACCGCGACACCCATTCCGTGCCCACCGCCATTCTGGTGGATGCCGCGGGCAACCTCATCAGCATCGACCGCGCACCGCAAATCATCGGCAACTGGAAAAAACTCACCAAGGGCAAGTAACGCGCCGCTCAGCCGCCCTGCACCCCCTGCAGCGCCAGTGCGGCGGCCTGGATTTTCTTGGTGGAGGCGCGTCCCTTTTGGGCCAGTGCCGGGGCGAAAACGGTGAGGCGGAATTCCTGGAGAAGCACGCCGAAACGGTGGTAGGCGGCAGATGCGGGATGCTTGGCAAACTGCTCCGGGAAGGATGGCGGCACCACGTCTGAAACGGACTGGATGCGCTCCAGCTCGCGTGCGGCGGGCTGCTCCCTGATGCGGCGTATGCGCTCACGGAAACCGCGCAGGAAGCGGGCGTGGTCGTTGAATGAATCGTGCGAGAGGGCGGCTAGTGCGCCCTCCCTGGTGAGCCAGGACCACTGCTGCTGGAGGTCTGCGGCGATTTGCCGGGCGAAGCGGTCGCGCGCGGTGAGGGTGTATTCGCGCAGCTCCTGGTCGGCGGCGGCAAGCTGCTCCCAGAGCTTGGCGAGCGGGCCGGAGAGGGTGTCGTACAGGTTTTCGCGCACGCGTGTGCAAGCGGCGTCGAACTGCTCCTGCGTGCGGGGCAGGGGGCTGGGCAGGCAGAGGTTCACGGCGGCGTGCAGGGTGTCCGCCACGTTGCCCTTGGGCTTGGCGCCCACGGTGGTCATGGCCAGCTTGGCCTCCATGGAGGTGATGGGCATGCGCTTGCGGATGCTGTTGACGAAATCCGCGCAGCGGATGAGCACGAGCCTCCGCACGCCCGCGAGATGCGCGAAGTCCGCTTCCTCGCGCGATGGGAACACGTGCACGCGCACGCGCTCGCTGTCGTCCTGCAGGGCGGGGAATCCCTCGCCGTTGCCCACGTCCACGGTGTCGGGCAGGGTGCCGCAATCCCAGCGGGTCATGGGGGTGGACGAGAACCCGCGGTTGGCCTTCTTGCGGAAGCGGCGCTGGCGGTAGTCGGCCAGGCGCTCGCGCAGGGCGGCCACATCGGTGCCGAGCGCCAGCTCGTTGCCGGCATCGTCGCACACCCAGATTTTGGTGATGAATTCGGGCGGCAGCTTCTGCATGTCGAACTGCGAGGCGTTGCAGAACTTGCCCGTGCGGCGGGCGGCGAACTCCGCCAGCGCCTGCGCCAGCGGGCGGTCCGGCTCGCGGTCGTACCATTCCTCGAAGAAGTCCGCTGCGGATTCCGCCATCGGCATCAGGAAATTGCGGAGGTCCTTGGGCAGGCTGCGCAGCAGCATCTCCGCGCGCTGCGCCAGGTGCGCCGGAACGCCCCAGTCCGGCAGGTAGTCCGGGAAATCCTCCAGCTGGTCGATATGCACGCCGATGGTCACGCCGTCGTCTTCCTCGCAGGGCGCGTGGTTGTAGTACACGGGGTAGTCCTGCCCGGCGGCGTGCAGCTCGTCGGGATAGAGGTCGGCGGGGGTGTCGTCCTCGCCGGGGTAGATGCAGTCCTCGTACGGAATGAAGAGTGTTTTGGGCTTGCGTGCCTCCACCTTCTCGCGCCAGGCGCGCAGGGCCTTCTCGCTGTTGATGTCGGTGGGGATGCGCTCGTCGAAGAACCGGTACACGCCCTCCGCGCACCACACCAGGTCGCGCCGCCGCAGCTTGGATTCCGCCTCCCGCACGGCCTCCCGCATGTCTTGCAGGTGCGCCAGGAACGGCGGGGTGTCGCGCAGCTCCATGGCCATGATGCCGTCGCGTATCATGATTTCGCGTGCGGCGGCGGGGTTGTAGCGGGCGTAGCTCACGCGGCGGCTGTCCACGATGGTGAGGCCGCCGCAGGTGACGCGCTCCTTGGCGTAGACCACGCCGGCGGCCTTGTCCCAGGCGGCGTCGTAGGCGTGGTAGGAGCAGAGCTGCGGTGCGACCTGCTCCACCCACTTGGGGTCAAGCACGGCGCAGCGGCGCATGAAGAGGCGGCTGGTTTCCACCAGCTCCGCGCCCATGAGCCACTCCGGGCGCTTCTGGCGGCGGAAGAGCCCGCTGCCGGGGAACACGGAGAACTCCCGCCCGTTGGCACCGCGGTACACCTTGTCGTCCGCGCGCCAGAAGCCGATTTGCAGCGGCGCGCCCGCCAGCAGGGAGCGGTGGATCATCTCCGGCGTGGCCTGTTTGTCCTCCGGCGGCAGGGCGGGGATACGCCAGCGCAGGTTCTGCTGCAGCGCGAGCGTGAGGTCCAGCACCAGGTTGTGCCACTCCATGATGCGCAGGTAGCTCACGTAGTTTTTTGTGCACCACTTGCGCAGCTGGTTGCGGCGCATGCGGTGGTGCTCCCGGAACGCCAGCGTGGCGCGCCACAGCTTCAGCATGCCCAGGAAGTCGCTGTCCGCGTCCTTCCATTGCGCGTGCGCCTGGTCCGCCTGCGCGGCCTCCTCCTGCGGCCTCTCCCGCGGGTCCATGATGCTCAGCCCCGCCACCATCACCAGTATCTCCGGCAAGGCCTGCTGGTGGCGCGCCTCCAGCAGCATGCGCCCCAGACGCGGGTCCAGCGGCAGGCGCGCGAGCTTGCGGCCGGTGTCGGTGAGCTCCTTCTTGCGGTCGATGGCGCCGATTTCGCGCAAACTTCTGTAGCCCTCGCTGACGAGACGCGGGCTGGGCGGGTCCGGCAGCGGGAACTCTCCCAGAGGCGGCAGGTGCAAATCCGCCATGCGCAGGATGACGCCCGCCAGCGCGCTGCGCTTGATTTCCGGGTCCGTGTAGGCGTCTCGCGTCTCGAAATCCGTTTGCGAGTACAGGCGGATGCAGACGCCCTCCGTCACGCGGCCGCAGCGCCCCGCGCGCTGGCGGGCGCTGGCCTGCGAGATGGGTTCGATTTGCAAGCGCTGGATTTGCCGCCCCGGCAGGTAGCGCGAGATGCGGGCCACGCCGCTGTCGATGACGTAGATGATGCCGGGAATGGTGAGGGATGTCTCCGCCACGTTGGTGGCGAGCACGATGCGGCGGCGCCCCTTGGCGGGATGGAAGATGCGCTGCTGGTCCGCCAGCCCCAGGCGCGCGAAGAGCGGCAGGATGTCCGTGCGCGGAAGGTCCATCATGCCCAGCGCGTCCGCGCAGTCGCGGATCTCGCGCTCGCCCGGAAGGAACACCAGCACATCGCCCTTGGAGTCGTATTCGGAAAGCCATTCCACGGCGCGGCAGACGTGGTCCGCCAGCTCCTCCTCGGTGTTGCGCGGGGGCATGTAGTGCAGGTCCACGTGGTAGGTGCGGCCCTCCACGTTGACCACGGGTGCGCCATCGAAGAATTCCGAGAAGGCGGCGGCGTCCATGGTGGCGGAGGAGATGATGAGCTTCAAGTCCCGCCGCCGCGCCAGCAGCAGCTTCATGTAGCCGAGCAGGAAATCGATGTTCAGGCTGCGCTCGTGCGCCTCGTCCAGGATGATGGTGTGGTACTGCCGCAGGTCGGGGTCGTTCTGCGTCTCCGCCAGCAGGATGCCGTCCGTCATCATCTTGATGCGCGTCTCAGGCCCGGTGTGGTCGTCGAAACGCACCTGGTAGCCCACGAAACCTCCCACCTCGCCGTTCAGTTCATCCGCGATGCGGCGTGCCACGGCCACGGCGGCCAGGCGGCGGGGCTGGGTGCAGCCCAGGCGGCCGCGGCGCTCGCCGGCCACCTCCAGGGCAATCTTGGGCAGCTGGGTGGTCTTGCCGCTGCCGGTCTCGCCCACCACCACCACCACGCGGTTGCGGCGCAGGGCCTCCGCTATCTCCCGCCGCTTGCGGGAAATGGGCAGGTCCGGGTACTGGAAGCGGGATTCGGGCACGGTGGGTCAGCAGCCGCCGTCCTTTCCCCAGCGGCGGGTGATGCCGCCGTAGGAATCGATGCGGCGGTCACGGAAGAAGGGCCAGATGCGGCGGTGGTCCTCCAGGGCGTCCAAATCCAAATCCGCGTACAGGACGCAGCGCTCCTTCACGGGCGCCTTGGCTATCACCTGGCCGCAGAAGTCCGCGGCGAAGGACTGGCCCCAGAAGGTGGTTTCGCCCTCCGTGCCGCAGCGGTTCACGGCGCACACGTAGCAGGCGTTGGCCACGGCGTGCCCGCGCTGCACGGTTTCCCAGGCGCAGTGCTGGGCATCGTAGAGCGGTTCCTCGCCTGGAATCCAGCCGATGGCGGTGGGGTAGAAGATGATTTCCGCGCCCTCCATGGCGGTGAGCCGCGCCGCCTCCGGGTACCACTGGTCCCAGCAGATGAGCACACCGATGCGCCCGTACTTCGTCTCAAAGCACCTGTAGCCCAAATCGCCGGGCGTGAAGTAGAATTTCTCCTCGAACCCGGGGTCCTGCGGGATGTGCATCTTGCGGTACACCCCCAGGAATTTCCCGTCCGCATCCGCCACAAAGGCCGTGTTGTGGTACAGCCCGGTGGCGCGCTTCTCGAACCCCGCCACCACCAGCACCACCCCCAGCTCCCCGGCCAGCGCGCACAGCTCGTCTGTCCACGGCCCAGGTATCGGGTCCGCCGTGTCGAACAGGGCGCAGTCCTGCGTGCGGCAGAAATACTGCGTGGTGCACATCTCCTGGGTGCAGACAATCTGCGCGCCGCCGGCGGCGGCCTCGCGGATGGCGGCAACCGTTCTGCGCTTGTTCTCCGCGGGGTCGGCCACGGCCTCCTGCTGGATAAGGGCAACTCTAGGCATGCGGCTATCTTACCATGCCGCGGGGGCACTGCCAAGAATTAACAAATGTGAATTTGGGGCTGTTTTTTGCTTGCGGCGGGCGGCAAATGTGGTAGACTGGCAGAGTATATAGCGGGACTGTCATCCAGCCCCATATTCCTCAACAGAAACCGAATCATGAAACCACATCTCCCCAAGATGCTCCGCACGGCGCTCCGCGCCGCCCTGTCCTCCGTCTCCTGCGTGTCCGTGGCCACCGGCACCCTGGCAGCCCTGCTCCTGGCCGGAACCGCCCCGCAGGCCGCAGCCGCCGGCCCGTACATCTGGACGGCCGATGTAAGCAACGTGTGGGACACCACCACCTTGAACTGGACCCAGGACGGCACGCCCGCAGCGTTCAAATCCGGCAGCAGCAGCGCGGTCACCTTCAGCAACAACGCCAAGAACAAGACCGTGCTGATTGACAGCACGCTGACCGCCGGAGCGATGATTGTGAACGGCCTGTACACCTTCAACGGCAGCGGCAAGGTGACGGTGGCCTCGCTGAACGGCACATCCCCCACCATCAAGGTGGGCGAGGGGGTCACCATCACCGCCGGAGGCACCACCAACGTGGATAACGGCTCCATCTTCACGGCCACCGGAGATGGCACGCTGAGCCTCACCACTCTCAAGACCTCCGGCCAGGTCAAGCTCAACGGCAGCCATGTGATTGTCACCGGCGGCGGCAACGGCCAGGGCTCCACCAACAGGGCGCTCGGCCTCTGCCTGAACACCAACGGCGAGGCCATCGTCTCCACCGGCACCACCACCGTGAAGGGCGCCACCTACCTGGGCAAGGACACCAAGCTGGAGGTCGGTTCCGGCGCCTCTTCCGCCACCCTGGTCACCACCCGCCTGGAAGTGGGCGATTCCAACAACTCCGGCGACACCAGCAGCGTCACCGTCTACAAAAACGGCAAGATTGTTGTCACCGGCGCAGTGAACTCAACCTCGTACCAGGACACGAGCATTGTGTTCAGCGAATGGGGCAACACCACCACCGTGAACGTGTTCGGCGAGTTCTACGCCCAGGGCGCGCAGATGCGCAGCGGCGACAAGGTTTCCGATGTGACCTTCAACAAAGGCTCCACCGTGGCCGTGAACGGCTTCTCCCAGATTTCCGGGAAGAGCGCCACCAAGTACACCGTGGGAGAGGGAGCCCGCATCATCGTGGGCAACGGCGGCATCACACAAACCAACGGCACCGACGGCTTCTTCAAGATTGACAATGCCGAACTGGGGCTCTCTACCGGCACCGTTACCATCAGCACCAACCTGGAAGCCTCCAACGGCTTCATCAACTTCAACACCACCCAGTACACCTGGAGCAATGCGACCACTGACCAGGCTACCGTAACCCAAGGCACGTCCGGCGGCACCTTCAACGTGACCGGAAGCATAAGCGGCGCCGGCATCAGGGTGGCCGGCAACGGCACCGTGAACCTGAGCGCCGTCAACACCTACCGCAGCAACACCACCATAGAGGGCGGCACCCTCCGCGTGACCGGCAACGGCACCCTGGGCGGCGGCAGCGGCACGGTGCTGGTGAAGGGTGGCACCCTGAGCGTGGAGCGTGATGTGGACCTTTCCCGCAACGGGCTCACCATTGGAGCCGCAGGCACCGTGAACGTGCTCTCCGGGAAAACGCTCACCGTGGGTGTCGGCAATTTCAGCAAAGCCATCCAGAACAAGGGCACCGTGGTGTTCTCCGACAAGCTCACGGTGAAAACGGACGGCCTGACCGTACAGCACGATGCCGCCGAGTATGTGGACGAACAGGGCGCCACGAACGACCACCAGGGCTTCCGCCAGGGCGGCACGGACTACGTGCAGGTAGTGGAGGGCGGCACCACCGTGGACAACGGAGCCCACTTCACCTACAAGGGAGAGGATGTAACGTTCGACGCCTCCACCGCGCGCGCCATCGTGGGCATCAGCGACGACCCGGACTGGACCACCTACGAGCTGCACGAGGGCCACAAGAGCCTGGCGGACATCATCAGCTATGCGGAAGGACACCGCGGTGTCACCTTCTCCACCGTTGACATGTACGGCGGCGACCTGCAGTCATCCGTGAACTTCTCCCAAGGCACCGTGAACGTGTACGGCGCGGCAGAAATCGGCGCGGACACCACGCACACCATCGGCACCGTGAACGTGTACGGCACCGGGGAAGGCGGGCTGAACTTCAACCAGACCGGCACGCCCGTGGGCAACCTCAACGTGCTGGGCAGCTCCACCATCAAGGGCAACGTGGCCCCGCGCAACTTCACCGTGGGCAACGAGGCCACGGCCACCGTGCAGGCGGGCGTGATTGCCAGCAACCTTTCCGTGGAACAGGATTCCACCATCCTGGTCAACAGCGATGCCGGCAGGCTGACCGCCTTCAACGGCACCGTGGACGGCACCGTGAACGTGGATGCCCAGGGAGCCTTCTACCTGGGTATCGTGGGCACGGGCTCCGGCACCGTGAACGTGAACGGCGCCGTGAACGTGGCCGCAGGCGGCACACTGGACATCCGCCAGGGCAGCAAGCTCGCGCTGGCCGGCAGGCTGCACCTGGCCGCAGGTGCCAACTACACGGAGGGCGGCACCCTGCAGGTGGCCTCCACCGGCGAACTGGTGGCGGGAGACGCCATCCAGCTCGGCGCGCTCGATGTGAAGGGCCGCCTCTCCCTGGAGGGTGCCGGGGCAACCGTGCACGCCAAGGGCGGCTCCGTCTCCACGCTGAACATCTCCTCCGGCCAAACCCTGGATGTGGACGGCGCGCTCACCCTGCAGGCCACCACGGGAGAGGACGGCAACCTGGCCGTCTCCGGCACGCTCACCGTGCCCACCAACCTGCACCTGGACAGCGTGACCGCCGGCTCCGTGGCGCTCACCACCTCCGGTTCCCTCACCGTGGACAATGCGCTGAACACGCAAAGCGTCACCCTGGGCCGCATCAACCGTGAGAAGGTCTACCTGACCGCCGGAAGCCTCACCGCCGCCACCACAAACTTCATTGTGAACGTGGACACCGTGGAAGGCCTGCGCCTGAGCGACGGCATGAGCCTCACCCTGGCTGATGTCTCCTCCGCCATCTCCGGCGCCGTGACCGTCAACGGCGGCACCACCATCTCCAAGGCCGGCAGCGACTACGCCTACACCATCTCGCAAGATGCCGACACCAAGGACATCATCCTCACCGCCCATGAAAAGGAGAGCGAATACATCTGGCTCGGCGGAACGAGCGATTGGACGGACGGCGCCAACTGGTCCGGCGGCGCAGCCCCGGAAGCCGAAAGCTGGGTGCAGCTGCGCGCAGACAGGCATGATATTGGCGCCATCACCATCGACTCCCGGGAGACGGTGGACCGCGTCACCGCCTACCAGGACACCGCGCACGTGCTGAAGGGAGACGGCAGCCTGGGCGTTGCCGGGCGCCTGGAAATCCTGAACAGCGAAATCCAGGTGGGCAGCGGGAGCGATAGCTTCCAGATGCAGGCCGTCAGCACGCGGCTCACGGACGGCTCCATCCTGCGCGTGAGCGATGGCGCCACCTTCGCCACCGGCTCCCTGAGCAGCGACGGCACGGGTGCCACCATTACCGGTGACATCATGGTCTACGGCAGCGGCGGCGTGTACCGCGGCGCGTACGACAACGTGCACATCACCATGACTGAGCTTCCCTCCTCCCCAGACACCATCAACCAGACACTGGCCGCGGACGGCGAGCTCAGCGTGGAGGGCACTGCCGGCAGCGTCACCTTCCTCTATGGCGGGAATGCCCACCTGGGCGGCTTGGACACGGACGCCATGACCGTGGTGCTCAACTCACGGACAGAGGATGCCGTGGGCAAGAGCCTGGTGCTGGACAGCGCAGCCGCCATCACCAACGGCTCGCTCGTGTTCGGCCTGGATCCGGAATCCACCGCCGCCACGCTGGGCACCGGCAAGGCGCCCGTGGTGCTCACCGCACTCGGCGGGCTTGACCTCACGGATTCCTCCCTCGTCATCGGCCAGGGCGGCTCCTACAGCAAGGGAGCCCTAGTCATCGACACGAAGGGCCAGACCGAGGACCTGGTGCTCGCCTACGTGGGTGACGAAAGCACGCAGACGGACGAGGTATCGCTCGTGGGCAAGCTCTTCAACAAGTACTACACCAACGCCCGCCTGGTGAACGGCGCCGTGCTCGTGGACCTGCGCAGCGGCTATTTCGCGCAGGACGTGGTGCCCTCCGCCGATGAGAACGTGCACACCGGCGCCACCATGCTGGACGAGACCCTGAAGTACACCAACCCGCAGGTGACCGATCCGGAGGGCGAGCTCGCCGGCATCATGGACGCCCTGGAGAGCGGCAAGCTGGCAAGCGGCAGCGCGGAGAAGATTGCAGCCGGCCTGGCCGGCGCCTCCACCGCAGCGCTCGGCCTGGCCGCATCCGCGGATGTGGACCGCCAGCTGCGCGCCATCCGCAACCGCACCACCACCATGGGTGTGGGCGAGGGCGCCGACCGCAAGGGCATGCCTTACGTCAACGCCTGGATCAACGCAGAGGGCGACTACCGCAAGCTCAGCGAGGACGGCATGCTCGCCGGCTACAAGATGACCAGCTGGGGCGGTTCCCTGGGCCTGGACGTGGACTGCACGCCGCGCTTCACCTGCGGCCTGGCAGTCACCGCCATGTACGGTGATTTCACCGCCAATTCCGCAGAGGAGGCGGACGGCGACCTGGACCGCACCTACATCACCGCCTTCGCGCACTACACGCACCGCGCCTGGGCGCACACGCTCATCGGCACCATCGGCCGTTTCGACACCAAGCTCTCGCGCTCCATCAACTACGGCCGCACCGCCGCCACAACGGAGGGTGACTCCGACGGCACCGGATTCGGCCTCATGTACGAGCTCGGCTACACCCGCGCCCTGAACGAGTCCGGCACCACCGCCATCCAGCCCGTGTTCAACGTCTCCTGGCGCCACTCCTCGCTGGGCGGCTACACGGAGACCGGCAGCCAGACCGCCCTCACCGTGGGTGATGCAGAGTCGGATGTCGTCACCTTCGCCCTGGGCGCCCGCCTGCAGTCCGCCTACGGCGCCGTGCCCTGCAACCGCTCCTCCCTCTTTGAGGGCCGCGTGCTCGCCAAGCTCGCCACCGGCGACAAGGACGTGCAGACCAAGGTCAACCTCCACGGCCTGCCCACCCACACCGCCAAGAGCGCGGAGACGGGCAACTTCGGCGTGGAGGTGGGTGCCGGGCTCGCCATCCCCATGCTGCGCGATACGGACACGCTCTTCTTCGACCTCTCCGCAGAGTTCTGGAGCAGCTACACGAACGTCAACGGCGTGGTTGGGTACAGAATCAATTTCTAATTACCCAAGCGCACCCGCGCGCGAAACCCTCAAGGCCCGTCCGGCATCCCGCCGGATGGGCCTTTTGCCCGCCCTGCCCCGCACGGCGGGCAGAAAATCCTTGCACGCGCGCGGCAACGTTGTATACTCGGTGGCATGAGCAACGACTTTTCCGCCATTGAAGAGAAAATGCAGGGCGTGGGGCTCTCCCGCGCCGCCATTGATGCTTTCCGCCACAGCGTGCGCGTGCTTACCTCCAACGAATCCATGCTGATATCAGAGGAGGAAATCTCACCCGCGGAGGGCGTGGCGGACTGGGAGGAACTGGTGGCGCAAACCGCACCCGCGGATGCCGCCATGCTCAAGCAGACCGTGGTGGTGAAGCTCAACGGCGGCCTGGGCACCGGCATGGGGCTGCAAAAGGCCAAGAGCCTGCTGGAAATCAAGCCCGGCGTCACCTTCCTGGACCTCATCGTGCGCCAGGTGCAAAACCTGCGCCGCCAGGCGGGCTGCCACGTGAACCTGCTGCTCATGGACTCCTTCTCCACGTCGGACGACACCATGGCCTACCTCACCCGCTACGCGGAGGACGGCTTTGCAGACCGCGCCGCGGTGGAGATGCTGCAGAACCGCGTGCCCAAGCTCACCGTGGACACCCTGCAGCCCGCGGAGTTCCCCGCCAACCCGGATTTGGAGTGGTGCCCGCCCGGCCACGGGGACATCTACCCCGCGCTGGTGGGCTCCGGCTGGCTGGACAAGCTGCTGGCCGCCGGCGTGAAATACGCCTTTGTGTCCAACTCCGACAACCTGGGAGCGCAGATGGACACGCGTTTCCTGCGCTGGTTCGCGGAGAGCGGCGCACCCTTCGTGATGGAGGTGACCCGCCGCACGGAAGCGGACAAAAAGGGCGGCCACCTGGCCACGCGCAAGGCGGACGGCCAGCCCATCCTGCGCGAGGTGGCGCAATGCCCCGCCGCGGATGTGCCGGAGTTCCAGAACATAGACAAGCACCGCTTCTTCAACACCAACAACCTCTGGATACGCCTGGACTCCCTCAAGGAATACCTGGACTCCCACGGCGGCGTGATGCCCCTGCCCGTCATCCGCAACGTGAAAACCGTGGACCCGCGGGATGCCGCATCCCCCAAGGTGTACCAGCTGGAAACCGCCATGGGCGCGGCTATCCAATGCTTTGCCGGGGCGCGCGCCGTGTGCGTGCCGCGCTCCCGCTTCTTCCCGGTGAAAACCTGCTCTGATTTGCTGCTGCTGCGGTCGGACGCGGTGGTGATTGGCGCCGATGGCAAGATGTCCCTGGCGCCGGAATGCGGCGGGGAGGCCCCGGTGGTGCTGCTGGATTCCAAGCTGTACAAGCTGGTGGATTCCCTGGATACCCTGGGCGTGCCCTCCCTCAAGCACGTGAAGCGCCTGGTGGTGAACGGCCCCCACCGCTTCACGGACGGCGAGCCGCTGGAAGGCTGCGTGGAAATCGGATAAGCCCGCGCGCCGCCATGCCCGTTACCCCGGCCAAGCGCGCCGAGCTCACCGAACGCATGCGCGCACTCGGCATCCGCGAGTGCGACCTGGAGGAGAAATTCACCCGCGGCTCCGGCAAGGGCGGCCAGAAGGTCAACAAGACCAACAACTGCGTCTGCCTCACCCACATCCCCAGCGGCATTGTGGTGCACTGCCACCGCGAGCGCGAGCGCGAAACCAACCGCTTCCTCGCACGCCGCACCCTGTGCGACGAGCTGGACCACCGCCTCAACAACGCACCCTCCGCCGCCCAGCGGGAGGCGGAACGCGCCCGCCGCCGCGGCGATAGCATGTCACGCCGCCGCGGCACGCGCATCGATTGCCGCAAACAAAGGGATTGACGGCTGGCTACCCGCCCATATGCCGTCTGGCGTGTTGTCTGCCGTTTTGGCACATGGGGCGAACAGAAATAGGAAAAAGCCCGTCCGGCGCAACCGGACGGGCCTTGGGAAATGGTTTTTGGGGCAGGCGCTCAGCTGGCGAGCACCACGGCACCGCCGAGAACGATGATGGCGATGACAATCCAGATGATGACGATACCGCGGCCCTCCGCGGCGTCTCCGGTGCCCTGGAGATGGCCGTACTTGCCGCGGATGCGGCCCTTCTTCATGAAGCCGTCGTAGTTCTTCTGCAGGAGCGTGGCCTCAATCTGGCGCATCATGTCCAGCAGCACGCCCACAAGAATCAGCAGGGAGGTGCCGCCGAAGAACTGGGTGACCAGCTGGGGCAGGCCGCCGAAGACGGAGAGCAGGCTGGGCAGGAAGTACACCAGTGTGAGGAACAGGGAGCCCGCGAAGGTGAGGCGGCCCATGGTCTGGTCCAGGAAAGCTGCGGTGGGGGGGCCGGGGCGCACGCCGGGGATGTAGCCGCCGGAGCGCTTGAGGTCCTCTGAAATCTGCGGCGGCTGGAACATGGTGGCCACCCAGAAGTAGGAGAAGAAGTAGATCATGATGGCCGAGATGATGTAGTAGTACACATCATTCGGGGAGAGCCAGTTGTTGATGATGGCGTTGATCCAGCTGTCCTGGGAGAACACCTGGCGCGCGAGCATCTGGGGCAGGGCCATGATGGCGGTGGCGAAGATGACGGGCATCACGCCGGAGTAGTTGAGCTTGAGCGGCAGGTACTGGGTGCCGCCCTGCGTCATCTTGCCCTGGCCGAGCACGCGCTTGGCGTACTGCACCGGCACGCGCCGCTGCGCCTGCGTGATGACCACCACGAAGGCCACCACCAGCACCATGAACAGGATGAGTGCCACCATGCCCAGGGAGCCCAGCGGGTCAATCTCCGTGCCGCCGTGCATCACGCAGGTCTTCCACGCAATGGAGAACGCGCCCGGCAGCGCGTGGATGATGTTCACGGAAATGATGAGCGAGATGCCGTTGCCCACGCCGCGCTCCGTGATCTGGTCACCTATCCACATGAGGAACATGGTGCCGGTGACGATGATGAAGATGGTGGTGAAGGCAAAGACGGTGGAGTTGACGGTGGGCATCACCAGGTCCGGCACGTCCAGGCCGATGGAGCTGGGATTGTGCAGGGTCTGGGTGAGGAAGTAGCCCTGGATGATGGCAATGATGATGGCCAGCGCACGCGTGTACTTGGTCATCTTCTGGCGGCCGCCCTCCTCGCGCAGCATCTTCTGCCAGCTGGGCAGCACGGCGCCCATGAGCTGGGTCATAATGGATGCGGAGATGTAGGGCATGATGCCGAGCGCGAAGATGCCGCACTGCTGCAGGCCGCCGCCGGAGAAAATGGTGAGGATGGAGCCCAGGGCGCCCAGCGGGCTGTCGCCTGATTCCGCCTGCTTCTGCATGAAATCGGAAAGTGTCTGCACATCCACGCCGGGCAGGGGCAGATGCACGCCCATGCGCACGATGACAATCATGGCAAGGGTAAAGAGGATGCGGGCCCGCAGCTCGGGCACCTTCATGGTGTTGGCAAACGCAGATATCATGGCTTGTCTGTGGAAAACGTGATGGGGTTCGGCAGCGTTCTTGCGCGGGGCCGGCTCTCTGCCGTGGCGCGGGGTTCAGGCTTTTCGGGCGGGCTTTGCGCCCTTCCCTCATCCTGCACAGTTGCCGGGCAGCGCTGCGCTGCCCGGCCCCTGTGAAGTGATGTTTTTTTCAATCCGCGGCACAGGGCCGCGGGGTGTGGCTCTTACGCCTTGGCTTCCTGGCTGAGCACCGTGACGGTGCCGCCGGCGGCCTGCACCTTCTGCACGGCTGCCGCGCTGGCAAAGTCCACGGTCACGTTCAGCGCCTTGGAGAGGTTGCCGTTGGCCAGCAGCTTCACCGCATCCGCCTGGCCCTTCACCAGACCCTTCTCGCGCAGCTCGATCTCGGAGACTGCGGAGCCGGCCTCGAAGAAGGCCTCCAGCTGGTTGAGGTTGACGATGGCGATGGTGCTCTGGAAGCGGGCGTTGTTGAAGCCCTTCTTGGGCAGGCGGCGGTGAAGGGGCATCTGGCCGCCTTCAAAGCCGGGGCGGATGGAGCCGCCGGAGCGGGCCTTCTGTCCCTTGTTGCCCTTGCCGCAGGTCTTGCCCAGGCCGGAGCTCTCCCCGTTGCCGAGGCGCTTCTTGCGGTGCTTGGCACCGGGATTGGGCTGAAGTGTATGGAGTGTCAACATGATGTTTGGAATCTATTGTTGAATGTTGGTAACTTAGATGGCGGATTCCTTCTTCTTCTTGCCGCGGGCGGAAAGAATGGTGTCTGCCGTGCGCATGGTGAGCATGGCCTGCATGGTGGCCTTCACCACGTTGGCGGCGTTGGAGGAACCCAGGGACTTGGCGATGACGTTGTTGACGCCGGCGGCCTCCAGCACGGCACGCACCTTGTTGCTGGCCACCAGGCCGGTACCGGATGCGGCGGGCTTGAGGACGATCTTGGCGCCTCCGAACTCGCTGTAGATCTCATGCGGCAGGGTCTCGTTCACCACCACCACGTTCTTCATGGCGCGCTTGGCGGCATCGGTACCCTTGCGGATGGCATCGGAGACCTCGTTGGCCTTGCCGAAGCCGTAGCCCACCTTGCCCTTCTGGTCGCCCACCACGATGAGCGCGGAGAAGGAGAAGCGGCGACCGCCCTTCACCACCTTGGCGCAGCGGTTCACGTACACCACCTTCTCCATGAGCTGGGGGCCGTCCTCCGCCGGGGCCTCGCCGCGGCGTCCGCCCTCACGGCGGGGCCCGCGGGGTCCGCGGTCGCGGTTGTCACGGTCGCGGCGGGGGCCGCGGGGCGCCTGCTGCTCGGCGGCCTCGGCTGCTGCGGGAGCGGCCTCGGTCACGGGAGCCTGCACAGTCTCGGTTGCTTCTTCAACCGGAGTATTGTTTTCTTCAGGATTCATACTTGCAACCTTTCTGTTTAGAACTTGAGACCGGCTTCACGGGCGGCGTCGGCAAGCGCCTTCACCTTTCCGCAGTAGAGGAAACCTCCGCGGTCGAACACGACTTCCTTGATTCCTGCCGCCAGAGCGCGCTCCGCTATCATGGAGCCCACCTTGGCCGCACTTTCCTTGTTGGCCTTCTTCATGTCCGCCTGCTTGGTGCAGGCGTTGCACAGCGTCACGCCCTTGGTGTCGTCGATAACCTGGGCATAGACGTGCTGGTTGGAGAAGCAAACCGCCAGACGGGGGCGCTCAGGCGTACCGGAGAGCTTGCGGCGGATACGCGCATGAATACGGCTGCGGATGGCTTTGCGATTGATTGTACTCATATCTGTATAAACTTTCTGTTGGATTGTTGATAAACGGATGATTACTTGCCAACGCTCTTGCCTTCCTTGCGGCGGATGTGCTCACCAACGTAGTGCACACCCTTGCCCTTGTACGGCTCCGGCGGGTAGTATCCGCGCACTTCCGCGGCGAACTGGCCCACCACCTGCTTGTCCACACCCTCCACCTTCAGCTTGGTGTTCTCCGTCACGGTGACGGTGAGACCCGCGGGGATGGGGTGCAGGATGGGGTGGGACTTGCCCAGCGCCAGGTCCAGGTTCTTGCCCTTCACGGCGGCCTTGAAGCCCACGCCCACAATTTCAAGCTCCTTCACGAAGCCCTTGGAAACGCCCTCCACCATGTTGGCCAGCAGGGAGCGGTTCGTGCCGTGCAGCGCACGCAGCTTGCGCGTGTCGTCCGCACGGGATACGGTCAGCGTGTCCCCTTCCACGGCGGCGGTGATGCCGGCGGGAAGGCTCCACTTGAGCTCGCCCTTGCCGCCCTTCACGGTAACGTCTGCCCCATTGATGGTGACGGTGACGCCGGAGGGGATGTTGATAACTTTCTTACCTACTCGAGACATAATCTATCTTGGGGTTGGGGGTTACCAGACGAGTGCCAGGAGCTCGCCGCCGATCTGCTGCTTGCGGGCCTTGGCGCCCGTCATGATGCCGGCGGAGGTGGACACGATGGAAATACCCAGGCCGTTCATCACGTTGGGGATTTCCGCGGAATGGACGTACTGGCGGCGCCCCGGCTTGGAGCAGCGCTTCACGCCCTGGATGATGGACTTGCCGTCCTTGGTGAACTTGGACTTCACGTTGATGACCTTGTCCTTGCCTTCACCGGTGACTTCGTAGCTCCAGATGTAGCCCTCCTCCTGGAGGATGCGGGCAATCTCCGCCTTGATGGCGGAATGGGGGACCTGGAACTGCTCGTTGCGGGCGGCCCCGGCGTTCTTCACGCGGGTCAGGAAGTCTGCAATGGGATCTGTTAATACTGCCATGGTCGTATGTTAGTTAGCGGTTTCTTCTTGCTTCTTGCTCGGCTTGCGGAAGGGAATGCCCAGTTCCGCCAGCAGGTCGCGGCCCTCTTCATCCGTCGGGGCAGTCGTCACGAAGATGATGTCGAAGCCGATGTTGCGCTTGATCTGGTCCAGCTCAATCTCAGGGAAGATGCTCTGGTCGGAGATGCCGATGGCGTAGTTGCCGCGTCCGTCGAAGGAACGGGTGGGAAGGCCGCGGAAGTCGCGGATGTTCGGGGCCGTGATGTTGATGAAACGGTCCAGGAACTCCCACATTTGGGTGGAGCGCAGCGTCACGCGGGCGCCCAGGACTTCACCCTCACGCAGTTTGAAATTAGCCACGCTCTTGCGGGCGTAGGTGATAGCCGGCTTCTGGCCGGTGATTTTGGCGATTTCTGCAACTGCATCCTCAACGGCCTGCTTGCGGTCGGGCTGCTTGCCCATGCAGGTGGTGACAACAATCTTCTCCAAACGGGGAATCTGGTGCACGTTGGTGTAGTTGTGCTTCGCCCGGAGGGTCGGAACGACCTTCTCCTTGTAGTATGTAAGCAATGTTGGTGTGCTCATAGTATATTAGCGGGTCAGCTCTGTTATTGGTTATTGGTTTTGGCTTAAGCGCGGAGTATCGGTTTTTGGCCTCAGCTCACTTTCTTCACATTCGAGATGTGGATGGCGCCGTCGATTTCCTTGATGCCGCCATCGGGATCGGACTCGCTGGGCTTGGTAGCCTTCTTGAGGATGCGGGCACCCTCCACGGTCACGGTCTGCTTCTTGGCGTTCACGGAAAGCACGACACCACGCTTGCCCTTGCTCTTGCCGGCGATGATTTGGACCTCATCGCCTTTCTTCACATGGGTTTTCATCGTGTTAGTGTTTACTTTTTACGTTTTGTATCCCGCCCTGCACCTACAGGACGGGGCGCTTATTATACGCCTGCGCGGCCATCCGTCAAGCAGAATTCCGCAGCTTTTTGAAAATTTCTTCAGGAATACGCCGGACCACGCCAAGGCCCGCCTACTAATCACGCCTGTTCACGCCAATCATCCCCCCCCGCAACCGCGCCGAATGGCGCGCGAACTTTCAAAATAGTACCTAGTACATAGCCCGCCTCGGCGTAGCCTTGGCGGAGACGGGTACCTAGTAAATTACTTTCTGCGGCGTCTTGCCGCCAGGGCGGCAAGCGCAAGCAAGGACAGCGTCCCCGTTGCGGGTTCCGGGATGGGTTCCAGCTCGGTGAACACGGGGTTGCCCTGGGGGTCTATGCTCATGGTCTGGCTGCCTTGGCCATCCATCAACAGGTAGATGTCCCTCCCGGCGCTTTCCGGGGTCAACTTGGCATCCCCCAGCTTGAAGGCGATGGAATCGGTTGCGGGGTTGAACCCATCCGGCAGGGTGAGGTCCGAGGCATCGAACACCACGTCCGCCATGTCCACGGAGCAGTGGAAAAGGTTGGACAGCTTGAAGTAGTACACGTCGTCCACCAGCTCGTAGGAATCCTCGGAGAGCTTGATGGTGACCTCCCGGAGCGTGATGGTGTTGTCGCCCACGTGGATCTCGTTGTTGGCGGTGATGGTCATGCCCTGGATCATCAAGTCTGCCGCGGACTCGATATAGAGCCCATCCGCCAGGCTGGGTTGCCCTTCCGTTCCGGCAATCAGACCGTCCTTCACGGAAAGCTCCTGCAGCAGGCCGGGGGCATCGTCGGCAAGCGCCTTGATGGAGGTGTTCCCGGCGGTGACGGTGCCGTCATTGATATATGTTTCGCCGAAGAAGTTCGCGGTTGCGCCCTGCTGCACGGTGACGCTGCCGTCAATCGTGCCGTTGCCGATGGAGGAGGGGCCTTCCATGGTGACGGAGTTGGAGAGTGCGTGCCCGCCGAGGTCCAGGGTGCCGACCGTCATGGTGATGGCACCGGAGCCGAGGGCGGAGGCGGAACCCATCACCACGGTTCCCTTCTCGATGGAGGTGCCGCCGGTGTAGGTGTTGGCGGTCTCCACCAGCAGCGTGCCCGTGCCGCCCTTGATGAGGGCGCCCGCACCCGCGATAGAGCCGTCGCCCGTGAACGCGACATCATCGGCCGAGCTCACGGTGACGCCGATCGGGGTGAGTTCTCCCTGCAGCACCAGGCTGCCGCCCTGCACTTCCTGGATGAAGAGGGCGGCGTTGTTGCGGTAGGCGCGCGGGGTGTCTGTCGATGAGGAATAGCTCCAGTTCTTGTCGTCGTTCTCGGCCCACACGTTGCTGTCGCCGCCAATCCACCCCAGGATGTAGTCCCGCGAGCAGTAGAGCGTTCCCTGCCGCCAGTATACGCGCCCGGGGTCGACTATCGTCTCATCGTCCACCGTCATGGATACCTTGGAGAAGTCCCAGCTCCCAGGGGTGGTGCCGTCCGCCATGGCAATGAGCGCGGCATCTTCCGCCAGCCCGCGCCCCGGCGCGGTGGTGACGTTGAAGGCAACGTATTTCCCCAGTTGCAGGCTTCCGTCGAGCGTGAGCGCGGGGTCGGAGCCGGTGAGCGTGAGGTTCACCCTGCTGCCATCCGCCAGCGTGAGGGTGCTTGCGCTCACGGAATTGGCGCCCTCCAGGGAGAGCGCGGCGCCATTCTTGAAGGTGAGTTGCGGGTTGTAGCTGGGGCCGCTGCCGGGGCTCTTGGCGATGGAGCCGCCGGACAGGTTCAGCTTGGCGCCGGATTCCACATCCAGCCCGTTGAGGGCCAGCACGGCGCCGCCCTCCACGCTCAGCCCGCCGCCGTACAGGGTGGTGGCGGCGGTGATGGTGGAGGTGCGGGAGAGCAGCAGCTCCTCGGCGGAGTAATCCTCCTTGTGCTTCTTCAGGTCTTCCTCCGCATACTTGCCGCTAAAGACAATCCAGCCGCCCGTGGCCTGCCAGTCTGGCCCCACCTTCACGGAGTTGAGGCGCATGCCGGGGCAGTAGTCGAACATGGCCGTATCGTAGATGAGAATCTCCTGCCCCACGGATGCCGAGATGGAGAGGTTGTACGATGAGTTCCCGCTGACATACAGGCCGCGCAGGAAGGTGTTGCCGGTCTTGGTGTCGTTCACCAGGTTGTCGCGGAACTCGATGCGGCTGTTGTCGGCAATCTGCGTGTTCCCGTTGACATGGATGAACATGCCGCCGGCCAACGGGTAGGCGGAACTTCCGGTGACGGTGTTGCCGGTGAAGGAGATGCTGCCGTTCCCGGTGAGGGAGAGGGAGCTGTAGGACACATAGCCCGCGGCGCCGTTGGGGGCCGTGTTGCCGGAGAACACCATCTCCCCGTTCCCCGAGATAAGGGCCGCGCGGTCCGTGTAGAGCGCGCCGTTGGCGAACGTTCCGGCGCGGCCGACGTTGCGGCTGAACTCCACGTAATCGTTGTTGCACATGCTCAGGGTGTTCTTCACGTACACCGCCATGCCCTCGTACCCGCCCTCGTTGCCCGTGAAGGACAGGCTCCCGTTGCCGTCCATCTCCAGGTCGTATGCGCTCACGGCACCGCCGGAGATCCCGCTTCTGTTCACGTTCCCCTGGAAGAGCAGCGTTGTGTTGTTGGAGATGGTGGCCACGTTGGCCAGGATGGCCGCGCCGCCGCCGGATTGGGTAACCTCGTTGCCCGAGAACGAGACGAGTTGGTTGCCCGTGATTTCGAGCCTGCCGGTGCCGTCGGCGCGGATGGCGCCGCCGCCGCGCGCGGCGGTGTTGCGGCTGAACACCAACTCCTCGTTGTCGGTGATGCGCAGGAAATCGCGGGAGCCGAACCCTTTGGTTTCCACGGCAATGGCACCGCCGCCCTCCTGCGAGGCGTTGTCGATGAACTTGAGTGTGCCATTGTTGTCGCTGATGGTGATGGCCGTGCAGTACAGCGCGCCGCCATACCCGACGGTGGCGGTGTTGCCGTCAAACAGCATGTCCCCGTTGCCGGAAAGCGTGAGAGAGCCGAACCAGCCGCCGCCCGCGTCGCCCTCGCTGCGCACATAGACGGCGCCGCCGCTCAATGCGGAGTTGCCGCACATGTCCACCTGTATGTTGTCCCTGATTTCCAGCGCGGCTGCCCTTTCGCCGGAAATGGCGCCGCCGTTCGCCCCGGAAACCGAGTTGCCGTTGATACCCAGCAGGAAGAAGTCTCTGAACCCGCTCGCCAAGAGCCTGTCTCCATCCCAGAACGCCTTGAAAAACACGCTGCCGCCGGCATCCTGCACGCTGTTGCCGCCCAGGGTGAGGACCCAGCCGTTGCCCTCCCACAGCTGGTAGTTGCCGGTGGTGCGCACGCCCTTATCCTTGGCATCCACGTTATTCTGCAGCTCGTATTTCGCGTTCTCGTCGGAATGGTCGCTGATATCCTGCGCGCTTCTCACGTTTACATCGGTTATCGAAACGGCGGCAAGCGCGGCGTGCGGAACGGCCACCGCCCCCAGCAGGACGGCCATCAGCAAATGTGGCAAACGGATTTTCATGGCAAATAAGAACTTGAACAAACAAAAACCTGCTGGATTCTACCGTGACTTGGCGGAAATTGCAAGCACGCAATCCTGAAAGGAATTGAGATTTCCCGCGTGCTCACCTCCCTTTCGGGAAGGTACGGCGGAAGGTTCCGGTGAAGCGGATGAGCAGGAGCACCGCCGCCAGCGTGAGGCCCACGATGAAGCTCACCCACGCACCCGCCGGGCCCAGCTGCGGGCAGAGCCAGTCCGTGCGGATGAGGACCACCGCAATCGGGAAGCCCACCAGCCAGTAGGAGACGATGTTGACCCAGGTGAGGGCCTTGGTGTCGTGGCAGGCGCGCAGCAGGCCGCTCATGAAGGCCTGGGTGGCGTCTGAGAGCTGGTAGACGGCGCAGAGGGTGACGAGTGGGAGGGCGATTTGCACAATCTCCCGCTCCGTGGTGTAGACGGAGACGATTTGCTCGCGGAAGCAGATCAGGCCGAGCATGAAGAGGCTCATCACGCCGGCGGCGCTGAGGGCGGCGGTGCGCACCAGTGCGGTGAAGGCGGGGCGGTTCTGCGCGCCCACGTGATAGGCGGCGCGGATGGAGGTGGCGATGCTCAGGCTCAGCGGCAGCATGAACACCACGCCGGACATGTTGATGACGATCTGGTGGGCGGAGACGGCCATCTTGCCGAGGGGTGCGATAACGGGGGTGAGGGCGGAGAAGAAGGTCATCTCGCAGAGGGAGGCCACGCCGAGGGGGAAACCCAGACGCAGGATTTTCCGCACCTGCTGGCGGTTGGGCTTGCGGCGCGCCACCATGCATTGCGCGGCCTGGCGGTGGCGGCGGGATGCGAACATGAGCGCCAGCAGCCCCAGCATCATGCCCCAGTGGATGATGGAGGTGGCCAGCCCGCAGCCCGCGCCGCCCAGGGCGGGCAGCGGCCCCCAGCCGAACACGAAGGCCAGGTTGGCCGGGATGTTCAGCCCCAGCCCCAGCAGGGCGGCCACCATGCCGGGGCGCACCTGCCCGTTGCCCTCGAAATTGCCCTGTATCAGGCGCAGCAGCACGCTCGCGGGAACGCCCGTCATCATGAAGTACACGTACCAGCGCGCCGTGTGCGCCATGCCCGCGTCATCCGTCACGTAGTCGAAGATGAACGAGCCCAGGTAAAGCGCCGCCAGCTCCACGGCCATGAGCCACCATGCCAGGTGCAGGCCGCTGTGCAGCAGCGCGCCGACGCGCCCGGGGTTGCCCGCCCCGCGCAGGCGCGATATCATGGGCGTGGTGATGGTGAGCACCATGCCCACCGCCACCAGGATGGGCGCGGATACGGATGCGCCCAGGCCCACGCCCGCCAGCTCCGTGGCCCCCGCCCTGCCCGCCACAATGGTGTCAATGACGCCCATGCCCATGTGCAGCAGGTTGGCAATGTACAGCGGCCCCATCAGGGAGAGCAGGCGGCGCAGCTCCCCGCGGTCTATCCACCCGCTGTATTTTCCGTTTGCCATGGCGTGATAAAAATGCCTGCCTCCGCAGCGGAGGCAGGCTTTGGTAGCATCTGGAACGGGAATCGAACCCGTGTTGCAGGAATGAAAATCCTGAGTCCTAACCCCTAGACGATCCAGACATGGTTTGCGCCCTCACATCAGGCGCGGCGGCATATTACCAGCTTCCCGCACCCATGGCAAGACCAAATCTCGACTTTTTGCGAACTTTTTGCGCGGCGCCGCCCGCAAGGCATGCGCCGCCCCAATTCCCATCCCCAATCTCAATCCCCGTCCCCAATCACCCTTTTGCCTTGCCTACGGTTGGAAAGGTAGTATAATGCGCGGCATGCCAGACGCACGCTTCCAACCGCTGCCGGGATTCCGCGACTTTGCGCCGCAGGAATGCGCCCTCCGCAACTACCTCTTCAACACGTGGAGGCGGGTGGCGCACCGCTACGGGTTCGTGGAGTGGGAGGCTCCCACCATCGAGGCCACCGAGCTCTACCTCAAGAAGTCCGGCGGCGAGCTGCCCACGCAGCTGTTCCGCTTCACGGACCAGGGGGAGCGCGACATCACCGTGCGCCCGGAGCTGACGGCCTCGCTGGGCCGCATAGCCGCCGCCTACCAGCGCGAGTACACCAAGCCGCTCAAGTGGTTTGAGATAGGCTCCTGCTTCCGCTACGAGAAGCCGCAGAAGGGCCGCCTGCGCGAGTTCGTGCAGTTCAACGCGGACATTCTGGGCGAGGAGGGCGAAGGCTCCGACGCGGAGCTGATTTCACTGGCCATCGACTGCATGCGCGAGTTCGGATTCACCGCGAACGACTTTGTGGTGCGCGTGTCCGACCGCGAGGTGTGGCTCAAGTACGCGGCGGACCACGGGGTGCCGGAAAAGCGCGTGGGGGATTTCCTGGCCGTGGTGGACAAGTTTGAGCGGGACCGCCCCGAGTACTGCCAGGAGAAGCTGGACGCCTTCGGCATGCAGCGGCAGGATTTGGTGGAGTTCATCTCCAACCCGCCCGCCGGCTGCTCCCCGCGCTATGATGCCGTGCTGGAGGAGCTGCGCGCCCGCGGCCTGGAGGAGTACGTGCAGCTGGACCTCTCCGTGGTGCGCGGCCTGGCGTACTACACCGGGCTGGTGTTCGAGATCTTTGACAAGGGGCACACCCTGCGCGCCGTGGCGGGCGGCGGCCGCTACAACGGCCTCGTCTCCACCCTTTCCGCCGGCGCGGTGGACATGCCCGCCACGGGCTTTGCCATGGGAGACGCCGTGATAGCGCACCTGATAGAGGCGTGCCCGGCGGCCAAGGCGCTGCGGGATGCCGCGGTGAAGCCGCAGGCGTGCGATGTGTGCATGGTGCTGGCCGCGCAGGAGATGCGCCCGCAGATGCTGGCGCTGGCCTCCACGCTGCGTGATGCCGGCGTGCGGGTGGACCTGCCGCTCTCCCCCGCCAAGTTCGGCAACCGCCTGAAGGCCGCGGAGAAGATGGGGGCCACCTACGCCCTCATCATCGGCACGGAATACCCGCAGATGGAGCTCAAGGAGCTTTCCACCCGCCAGGCTGTGCAGGTGACCCCGGAAACGCTGGTGGATACCCTGCTGCCCGGCGAATAGGCCCCGTCCTTTTCATGAAACCCGCCGCCGCCATCTGCGCCGTGGTGCTGGCCGGGCTGGCGGTGCTGCTGGCCGCGGATGCCCGCGCACCGTGGCTGCCGGAGTGCCCGTTCCACAAATGGACGGGGCTGCTGTGCCCCGGCTGCGGCGGCACGCGCGCCACGCTGGCGCTGCTGCACGGGGACTGGGCCGCATCCCTGCGCTGCAACGCGCTGCTGGCGCCCACGCTGGCCTGGCTGCTGGCGCTCTGCGTCATCCGCCGCGCGCGGGTGTTCAACGCCACGCTCCACGCGGGCCTGGCGGTGCTGGCCGCCTTCACGCTCCTGCGCAACATCCCCCTGCCCCTCTTCGATTGCCTGCGGCCGTAACAGCCGCGCCAATTTTCTCTTGCGGCGGCGCTGGGGGGCTGGTAGAATGGGAGCATCAAGCAACCATCCACCACCATGCCAGAAGAAAACCTTCCCCCCATTCCGCAGAATACCCCAGCAGAACAGCCCATGTCCGTGGCGCTGGGCATCTTTGCCCTCTTCGGCTCCCTGTTCTGCTACCTCATCGGCCTCATCCTCTCCATCATCGGCCTCTGCAAGTACCCCAAGGGCAGCGCGGGCCGCGTGCTCAGCTGGATCGGCCTGGGCATCTTCATTGCGTGGACGGCCCTCGGCGTGGCCGCTGCCTATCTGGCCAAGGTAACCGCAGAGGAAATGCTGGACAACCTGCGCAGCGAGCACCCGGAGCTCAACGACCAGCAGTTGATAGAGTACATGAACGACCCCGCCAACAAGGAGGAGGTGCAGAAGTTCATGGAGAACACGCTCATCATGGAACTGGCAGATTGATTGGCAGCTTTGAAAGCCCCCGCGCCCTGTGCGCGCAAATTCCCCAAATAGTCCCTAGTACATAGTACCTAGTACCTGTATTCACTTGGTGAGTATGGTGCGCATCTGGTTGATATCGATGCACCTTCTCAGGGCGTACTCCTGGATATCGCTGAAATCGTCATAGCAGAAGGCCAGGTACTTCTTCATGCGGTTGCAGTGGGCGGCCTGGGTGGCGTTCTCGTGCAGGATACGGCCCGTCTCCTCGATGAGGGTGTTGTAGTAGTTGCACATCTCCTCGCGGGAGGCGTGGGCGCCGCCGCGGAGCATGCGGAAGAGGTAGGGGTTGCGCACGGCTGCGCGGCCGAGCATGAGCCCCGCGCATGAGGTCTCCTCCAGGGCGCGCTGCGCCATGGCGGTGGAATCTATGCTGCCGTTGAGCAGCACCGGGCACGGCAGGGCCTGAACAATGGCGGGCCCCAAATCCCAGCGCAGCTTGCTGGTGTACAAATCCGCACGCGTGCGCAGGTGGAATATCGCCAGGTCCGGCCGCGCCTCCGCCACCAGCGGCAGAATTCCCTCCAGCTCCGCCGGGGAGCTCCAGCCAATGCGGCATTTCACGCTGAATTTGCCCTCCGGCACCGCATCCCTCAAGCGCAGCAGGATCTCGCGGAAATTCTCCTTGTCGCGCAGCAGCGCCGCGCCCGCACCGTGCCGGTTCACCAGCGGTGATGGGCACCCCGCGTTCAGGTTGATGCCCGCCACCGGCAGCTGCAGCAGCTCTGTGGCATCTCGCACCAGCGCGGCGGCATCACTGCCCGCCAGTTGCGCGTGGATGGGCAGCCCGGTCTCGTTCTCGCGGATGCAGCGCAGGTTCTCGTCCCCCATGGCGCAGGTGGTGGCCGTGCTGCGGAAGTATGGCGTAATCAGCATATCCGGCAGGCTGCCGATGCGCGAAAGGGTGCGCATAAAGGCGAGATCCGTGACATCCTGCATGGGGGCGAGCGCTAGTATCATGCGCCCATTGTACCACGCGCCACGGCGGAATTCAACAATTTGTACTTGACATTTCCGCGCGGGAGGAGCATAAACCGGGCGCGCCGCGCGCGCATGGAACCACCGTTATCCACCATGAACAACCTGCCTCTCGTTCTCCTGGCCGCTGCTGCCGCCCTGTGCTCCTGCACACCTGAAACGGAACTTGCCGACATCAACGGATACGCCTTCAAGCGCAACACGAATTTCACACCGAACGACGCCGTGAACGCGGGCTCCTGGGATGCCCCCGCCGGCATCACCGGCCAGCACCTCATCGTGGTGGACACCAACCTGCAGAAGGCCAACTACTACATCGGCGGCCACCTGGTGGGCACCTCCACCATCTCCTCCGGCAAGGCCGGGCACGGCACGCCGCAGGGCACCTTCCACGTGCTCGCCAAGGATGCAGACCACAAATCCTCCACCTACGGCAGCATTGTGGACGGCGCCGGCAACACCCTGGTGGCGGAGTACACGCAGGGGCAGCCCATTCCCGCAGGCGGCCACTACAAGGGCGCGGAGATGACCAACGCGCTCCAGCTCACCAACACCGGCGTGTGGATGCACGAGGGCATCGTCACCTCCGCCCCGGAGAGCCACGGCTGCATCCGTCTCCCCAAGAAGATGGCCAAAATCTTCTTCGACAACACCTCCGTGGGAGACACCGTCATCATCAAGTAAACCGGCGCGCACCGCGCCACCACCATCCCCCTGCATGCAAGAGGACGGCATCACCTACTTCAACCGCTACACCGGCCGCGTGGAGCGTGAGAAAGTGCTGGGCGAGCGCGCCCTGCGCTGGATCTACGGCACCGCCGCGGGCCGCCTGAGCCTGCACCTGCTGCTCAAGCGCGCCGTGGCATCCCGCGTGATGGGCTGGCTGAAAGACCGCCCCGGCAGCGCGCGCAGCCTGCCGCAGTTCGTGCAGGAATACGGCATCGACATGACGGAATCCGCGCGCCCGCTGGAGGATTTCCGCTCGTTCAACGATTTCTTCACCCGCACGCTCAAGCCGGGCGCCCGCCCCGTGTGCGCGGACGGCGCCGCGGCCCTGCCGGCGGATGCCCGCCACAGCGGCTGGCAGGATGCCGCGGAAATGCGCGGCGCCTTCGTCAAAGGGCAGCGTTTCGATCTTCCCGCACTCCTGGGCAGCGCAGAGCTGGCACGCAAGTACGAGCACGGCACCGTGGTGCTCAGCCGTCTCTGCCCGGTGGACTACCACCGCTTCCACTTTGCCGTGGCGGGCACGCCGGAGGCCCCCATACGCATCCCCGGCCCCCTGGCCAGCGTCTCCCCCTACTGCCTGCGCCGCAACCTGGCCTGGCTCTGGACCAACAAGCGCGAGCTCACCGTCATCCACTCCGACTCCCTGGGAGATGTGCTCTCCCTGGCCGTGGGCGCCACCGGCGTGGGCGCCATCTTCCAAACCTACACCCCCGGCGAACACGTGCACAAGGCGCAGGAGCAGGGCTACTTCGCCTTCGGCGGCTCCACCGTCATGACCTTCTTCCTCCCCGGCCGCATCCGCCTGGCCCAGGACATTCTGGACAACACCGCCAACTGCCTGGAAACCTACGCCCACATGGGAGACGTGCTGGGTATGTGCAATTGACGGCCGCAACGATTGGGACACATGTGGGCACATGTGTGTTGCGCGTCACATGTGTCTCAATTGTTTTCCGAGGAGAATGAATTTGAATGGCGCAGACATGAATGCGCAAAACGCCCGACAAAGCCCCCGAAGGCTTGGAGGGGGATTAGCCAGCCGAAGGCTGCCCGAAGGGTGCGGGCGCGTGAGGCGTGCCCGAAGCAACCCCGTAGAGGGCGCACAGCACAGCTGTGCGGTAAGGGCGGGTAGCCAAACCCGCAAGGGTTTGCCCGCAGGGTGAGCGCCCGTGAGGCGGGCGCGAGGCAAAACGCGTGACGGTGGTGAGGAGACATGCGTTCCGGTGCAGGTCCAGCCACCCCGCCATCCGGCGGGGTGCGGAGCCGAAACATTTGTGCCGGGGTCAATCCCCACGTTGACACGTGGGGCGAATTGAAAGGAAGCACCCCCCTGAACGGCGGGGTGCAAAGTTAGCGTGCCCTTCGGGCGCGTTTCCAATACAATGCTCCGCATGCGCGGGGCAAACGCAAGCGCAGGTTTGCGCAGCCAACGTGCAAATCGCAGCATGCTTTTCATGACGGTGCGCTGTGTTGCGCGCGAGCGCATGGTTGCATCGCGCGCGACGCGCGCGCTCCCTTTGCACCCCGCCGAATGGGGGGTGCTTCCAAAAATTCGCCCCACGTGTCAACGTGGGGATTGTCCCCCATCCAAACCTCCCAGCCGAGCACCCCGCCTAGTCACGCCGTTGCGTAGCGAAGGCGGACGAATGGCGGGGTGGTTGGACCTGTCCCCTCCCAAATGTTTCTGGCCGTCATTACTGACAAATTTTGAAGAGGGGGGGCTTCCATTTTCATGAAATTCCCAACCTCTTGTCCATCGATGCCTTGTATAACCGAAATGCAACGATTGGGACACATGTGGGCACATGTGTGTTGCGCGTTCAATCTGGTTTGACTTGGCGGGGCATGGGTGGTATGTTTTTTGCATGGCGAGCGAGAGTTTGAAGGAGGAGATACTGCGGCTCAAGCGTGAGCGGCATGCGGTGATACTGGCGCACAGCTACCAGCGGCCGGAGATTCAGGACATTGCGGATTTTGTGGGGGATTCGCTGGCGCTGGCGCGGCAGGCGCAGGCGGCGGAGTGTGATGTGATTGTGTTCTGCGGCGTGCATTTCATGGCGGAGACGGCGTGCATTTTGAACCCCGCGCGCACGGTGCTGCTGCCGGATTTGGAGGCGGCATGCTCGCTGGAGCAATCATGCCCGGCGGAGGAGCTGGAAAAGTTTTTGGAGGAGAACCGCGAGAGGAATTTCTACGTGGTGGCGTACGTGAACTGCTCCATTGGCGTGAAGGCGCTGGCGGATGTGATTGTGACCAGCGGCAACTCCCGGCGCATCATCGAGACCGCGCCGGAGAGCAGGCCCATCCTCTTTGTGCCGGACAAGAACCTGGGCGCATGGACGGCAGCCCAGACGGGGCGCGAGATGGTGCTGTGGGACGGCGCGTGCCATGTGCACCGCCGCTTCACCGCGGAGCAGGTGCGGCAGGCCAGGGCGGCGCACCCGCAGGCGCAGGTGGTGTGCCACCCGGAGTGCGGGCCGGAGGTGCGCGCCCTGGCGGACCACGTGTGTTCCACGGAAAAAATGATCGGCTACTGCCGGGAGAGCGCGTGCGGCAGCTTCATCATAGTTACGGAGACGGGCATCCTGCACCGCCTGCGCGCGCTGGTGCCGGGGAAGGAATTCATCCCGGTGGCGGGTGGCGCGGCAAGCTGCACGGAGTGCGGGTACATGAAGCTCAACACGCTTGAGAAACTGCGCGACTGCCTGCGCGACATGGCGCCCGTGGTGAAGCTGGACGAGGCGCTGCGGCTGCGCGCGGAGAAGCCGCTGCTGCGCATGCTGGAGCTTTCCAAGTGACATTTTTCGCCCCTTACCCCCCTGCCCCGCATGAACCTGGCGCCGCACATCCTCGCCCACGGCAACTGGATCTCCATGGAGGCGTTCATGGAACTGGCGCTCTACGATGAGGAGGGCGGGTACTACAGCGCCAACATCGGCGATATCGGCTTCCGCGGTGATTTCTCCACCTCCGCCACCATGAGCGAGCTGCCCGCGCGCCGCCTGGCCGCCCAGTGGAAACAGGCGTGCGCCGCCTGCGGGCGCTTCCTGCCCATCATCGAGATTGGCGGCGGCAGCGGGGACATGGCCGCCGCGGTGCTGCGCCACATAGGCTTCTTCAACCGCCTGCGCATGCGCTACCACATGGTGGACCGCTCCCGCGCGCTGCGGGATTTCCAGAAGCTCGCCGGCGGCAGCGCCGTGCGCGTGCACGCGGATATCAAAGACGCGCTCAAGCAGACGCGCGGCCACGCCTTCATCTTCTGCAACGAGCTGCCGGACGCCTTCCCCGCGCGCCAGTTCGTGTTCCAGGGGGGCGAGTGGCTGGAGCTGGGCCTGGCCGTGGCAGATGGCAAAATCTTCCGCCAGGCGCGCCCGCGCCCGCTGCCGGAATCCAGCGCCTTCGCGCGCTGGGCCGCGGAGGGCCAGGTGGTGGAGGTGCACGAGAGCTACCACAAGTGGTACGCCCAATGGCAGCCGCTGTGGAAGAGCGGCACCTTCGTCACCATCGACTACGGCGAGCTCAACGACACCCTCTACCACCGCCGCCCCGCCGGCACCCTGCGCGGCTACAAGGCGCACACCCTGCTCACGGCGGACGAGCTGCCGGCGCTGGCCGGGCATTGCGACATCACGGCGGACGTGAACTTCACGGACCTCATGAACCTGGCCAACCGCTGCGCGGGAGACGTGGTGCAGTACCTGAGCCAGGCAGACTACCTCTCCCCGCTGGCGGACCCCGCCAACGCCGCGGACCGCCACCTCATTGCCATCCCCGGCGCGGGAGACCACTTCAACGTCCTCATCCAACACCGATTCCCATCCTCATGAAAACCGCCATCATCATCCTCTGTGCAGTGCCCGGCCTGGTGCAGGCCGCAGACTTCAGCGACTACGAAAACCTCCTTAAGGAGAGCATCGGCATCCGCGCCGAGCTGGCCGACGTGCTGGAAGGCGTGGCCGACAAGACCAGCGCCAGGGCCGCACTCCCGCGCGTACGGGAAATCGTGGAACAGTACACGGAAGTGGCCGCCAAGATACGCGGCGTGCCCCAGCCGGACGAAGCGGGCAAGATGGCCATCGAGCGCGGCCTGAAAGACGAGTTCGCGCCCATCCGCACCAAGCTGGCCACCAACATCCTGCGCCTGGCCACGGCGAACTTCTACGAGGTGGACGAACTGCGCCAAACCCTGGAACCCGTGGCCGCCATAGCCCCCGCACCAGCGCAATTGCAGCGCCAGTGAGCCCCGCGCGCTTTATTTGCCCTTCTTTGCCTTGGGCTTTTTGGGGGCGGGCTTGCCGCCGGTGTATTGTCTCCAATCCTCCATGGTGTTGCGGCCCTCCACGCTGGCGGGGCCCTGGAAGACGAGCTTGCCGCCCTTGTCCACAATCACGATGTGGGGCGGCAGGGCCAGCAACGAACCGGGGCCACCCGCGTTCACCTTGTCGATGACGGGCACGCCGGCGGCGCGCATCTCGGTGTCCGTGGCGCCGGCAAATGGGGCGTTGTACTTGTTGAGGAAGCCGAGCGCGGCCTGTGCGTTGTCCAGGTTGGTGAGCGTGACGAGCATCATCTCCACATCACCCTGGCGGCGCATCTCCTTGTAGAGGTCCACGTTGCCGGGCATGGTGCGGTGGCAGTGCGTGCAGTTGGAGGTGGAGAAGAGGAAGATGAAGTACTTGGCATCCAAGTGGGGCTTGGCGGTGGTGTAGCACTTCACCTTGCCGAGTGCGCGCGCCATGGGGGAGTGCGCCTTCCCGGCCTTCTTCCTGCCCTTGGCATTTCCCTTGCCCTCCTGCTGCACGGCAGCGGCGTCATCGGCGGGTTCGGCGGAATCCGCCGCGGTGGCAACGCTCCACGCCGCCAGGCACGGAACCAACAACGATGCAATGAGATATGCTCGCTTCATACTCGCACCATACCACCCCCGCCCCCACAAGTCAAACATGTTCGCCCCGCGCCACCGCGCATTATTTCAAAATCGTCAATTGTAAATTGTAGATTGTAAATTCCTCGTCATTCTTCCTTCTCGCGCAGAAGGAAGATGGCAACGCATGCGGTGACCGCGGCCAGGATGCCGCATTGCCACTGCGGGGTGAGGCCGGCGGCCTTCATGGCGGCCTGCAGCACCACGGCCAGGATGCCCATGAAGCAATCCACCAGGTTGCCTGCGGCAATCACATCGCCGCGCTTGTCGTTGTCGGCGCGGTCCTGGAGCCGCGCGTTGAGGGGCACCAGGTATCCTGCGGCGGAGAACCCGGTGAGGCAGAGGGCGGCGAAGAAGAGCGGCTGGCCGTACGGGATGAGCGCCATGGCGGTGCAGCCGATGATCATGCCGAGCCCGCCGACGTGGGCGACCCAGAGGCGGATGGCCTTGGCGCAGACGATGGAGGCCACGAGCCCGCCGGCAATGGCACCGCCGCTGAGCCAGGCGAAGAGAATGGCGGAATCCTTCTGCTGGCCGAGCACCTGCATGAAATCTGCGGCGGATTGCACGGGGTTGGCCTCTGCGGCCATCTGCAGGACGATGAGCATCATGATACCGGCGATGAACCAGAAGTAGCAGATGCCAATCTCGCTGTTGCGCAGCACGCGCACGCGCCAGAGCATGCGCAGCTGGGTGAAGTGCTGCCAGAACAGGCTCCACTCGAAGGGGCGGGTGCTCTGCGGCTTGAAGCGCGGGATGGCTAGGCTGAGCAGGAACACCAGCACCGCACCGCCCGCGCAGCACGCGCACGGCACCGCGGCGGCCTCCCAGCCGGCATCGCGCCCCCATTCCCTGAGCAGCATGTACACCACGGAAAGCGCGCCAATCTGCCCCACCAGCAGCGCCAGCATGGAGGTAATCTCCAGAATGCCGCTGGCGAACCCTATGTTCTCCGTGCCCACCATGTCCTTCACCAGCCCCTTCTTGGCGGGGCTGAAGAACATGGCCTGGATGCAGAAGACGGTGAAGAACGCCACCGCCACGTGCAGGCTGTGCAGGAAGAGCCCCGCCGTCATGCCCGCCAGCACCACCACCTGCAGCAGCACCATGCTTTGCAGCAGGCGCGTCTTGCAGTAGCGGTCGGAAAGCCAGCCCGCCAGCGGGGAAAACAGCACAAAGGGCACCACAATCAGGATGGAGAGCGGGTACTGCAGATCCGCCACCATCCAGATGCCCAGGGCAATCAGGAGGAACTGCACCCCCTTTTCATTCAGGGAGTTCATGCACTGGATGACCACCAGGCTCCAGAAGGCGCCCCAGGGAGTCTTCCCGCGCGGTGCATCCTGTGCGGTGCCGGCCATCAGTTCCAGCCCTGGTCCTCCATGAAGGCGGCGGCGTTCTTGTGGCCGGCCTGCGCGGCCTTGGTGATCCACTCGCGGGCCTTGAGCAGGTCCTGCGGCACGCCGAGTCCGTGGAAGAAGCAGCGGCCGTAGTTGTACATGCCGTTGGCGTTCCCGCCCTTCGCAGACTTCTCAAAGGCCTTCGCGGCCATCACGGCATCCTGCGGCACGCCCTCGCCGTTGCGGTAGCAGAGGCCCACGTTGTTGAGCGCGGAGGCGTTGCCCTGCTGGGCGGCGCGGTTGTACCAGTAGAAGGCGGTGGAGTAGTCCTTGGGCACGCCGGCACCATCGAAGTAGCAGCCGCCCAGGTTGTTCTGGGCATTGGCGTTCCCGTTCTCCGCAGCCTTGCGGTACCACTTGGCGGCCTTCACGGCATCCTGCGGCACGCCGTTGCCGAAATCACAGCACTTGGCCAGCATGAGCTGGGCCTCCGCGTTGTCCAACCGCGCCTCCTCCAGGAAGAGGGGGATGGCCTTGTTGTACTGTTTGGCATTGTAGAGGGCCTGGGCCTCGCGCACCCTGGGGGATTGCGTGCTGCACGCGGCAAGGGCCAGGGCGGCCAGGGCGAGTATGGGAGCGTATGTTTTCATGGCGGTGTGGTATGGTTGGAATCAGGAGAGGGAGAGCAGGTAGCGCTCCGCATCCAGCGCGGCGCGGCAGCCCATGCCCGCGGCGGAAATGGCCTGCTGGTACACGGCATCGCCCACATCGCCCGCCACGAACAGGCCGGGCGTTCTGGTGGCGGTGCCGCCGGGGGTGGAAACAATGAACCCGGCCTTGTCCACCTCCGCCAGGTTGCCGATAAACGAACTGTTGGGCACGTGGCCAATGGCCATGAACACGCACTTCACCTCCAGCTCGCGCTCGGAGCCGTCCACGGTGTCCTTGAGCGTGATGGAGGAGAGCTCGCCCTCCGCATCCTTGTGGTAGGCGGCAATGGTGCTGTTCCACAGGGGCTCTATCTTCTCGTTGCCGAGCACGCGCTGCTGCATGGCCTTGCTGGCGCGCAGCTGGTCGCGCCGGTGGATGAGGTACACCTTGGAGGCGAAACGGGTGAGGAAGGTGGCCTCCTCGCACGCGCTGTCGCCGCCGCCCACCACGCACACGGGAACGTCGCGGTAGAAGGCGCCGTCACAGGTGGCGCACGCAGTCAGCCCGTGGCCGATGAGCTCCTTCTCGCCCTCGATACCCAGGTAGCGCGCGGTGGCGCCCGTGGCCACAATCACGGCCTGCGCCTTGTACGCGCCGCCGGAGGTGGTGACCACGAAGAGCCCGCTGCAGGCCTCCTGCGTGACGGAGAGCACCTCCTCGAACGCGAAGCGCGTGCCGAATTTCTCCGCCTGCTGGCTCATGTTGAACATGAGCTCCGGTCCCATGATACCCTCCGGGAACCCGGGAAAGTTTTCAATCTCCGTGGTGGTGGTCAACTGCCCGCCGATTTGGCCGCCGGTGAAGAGCAGCGGCTTCAGGTCCGCGCGCGCGGCGTAAATGGCCGCCGTGTACCCGGCCGGGCCGCTGCCTATGATGATGAGTTTCTCTGCGTCGTTCATTGCCCGCTATGGTAGCACACCGCGCGCGCGGGTGAAAGCAAAAATCCATGGGGCACCTGCGTGGCACGCCGGAAATTCCCCAATTCCCACCCCCGCCTTGAGAAACGGCGCGGGGTGTGCTACACTGGCCGCATGTTCAGGAAGTGGATAGCCGCAGCCGCCGCGGCCTGCATGCTTGCCGCGTGCAGCACGGAAAAGCCCCTGCTGGCGCCGGATGCCCCCGCGGCGTCCATGCCCGCGGCCATGTGCTACATGGATACCGTGGTGCCCCACTTGCGCACGGATTTGAAATACGCGGGGAGCGACAACTTTGTGGGGCGCCCGATACGCGGCTACACCGGGCGGCGTGCCATCCTGGGGCGCGGCACCGCCGCGTGCGTGGCCAGGGCCGCACGCATCCTGGCCGCGCAGGGGTACGGCATCCTGGTGTGGGACGCCTACCGCCCCACCTCCGCCATGCAGGACTTCTTCGAGTGGGCAAAAACGCCGGACTGCCGCATGAAACGGGAATTCTACCCCAACCTCACCAAGCGGCAGATCTACGAGGGGCGCTATATCGGCACGCTTTCGGAGCACTCCATGGGCATAGCCGTGGATGTCACCCTCTACCGCCTGAGGGACGGCAGGGAGGTAGACATGGGCGGCCGCCACGACCTGCTGGACCCCGCCTCCGCGCTGGATTCCCCGCTGGTCACGCCGCGCCAGCGCGCGAACCGCCGCATCCTGCATGATGCCATGCTGGCCGCGGGCATGAAGGGGTACGACAAGGAATGGTGGCACTACTACCAGCCGGGGAACGGGCCGTTCAACCTGTACGGTTTCCCGCTCAACGACCGCCTGCCGCAGTAATGGCGGGAGCGTTCATGGAATTTGCTTGCCACAAGGTTGGGGGTGCGCTATCATCGCCCCGCACGCCGCTTTTGGCCTGCACCATGGATGGGTGGCAGAGTGGTTTAATGCAGCGGTCTTGAAAACCGCCGAAGGTTATGCCTTCCGTGAGTTCGAATCTCACCCCATCCGTTGCACAGCCCGGTTTTGCCGGGGCGGGTTACCAAATCCAGTGGGCGTTCCAGTAGTTGAGCAGGGTGAGCAAGAGCATGCCGCCACCCACGTAGAGCATGCACGGCCACACGCGGCGGCGCAGGCAGAACCGCAGCTCCACCGCCAGCAGCACCATGGCTAAAAGTGTACCAAGGACAATCACCGCCAGACCCGCCAATGCCCCCAAATCCCGGAGCGTCGCATCACCCATCGGCACCAACCTGCCGCAAACGCCGCCCACACTTGCCCTCTGCAGGCGGTCCAGCACATCCCCGGATCCACGTACCTCTTCAGGACAGCCGGGATCCATCATCACTTCGTAGACCAGCAGCACATCCACCTGCCGCGGCAAAGGCTCGCCCGCAAGCCACCTGCACAGCGCGTAAAGCGACCACGCACGCGGCATGCTGTAGGGATAGGGAACAATCCTGTCTCCCCGCTGCATGCCGTAGACCGCCGCAGCGTTGCCGTCGCCCAGTACCGGTTCATCACAGGATGCGCACACGGTCACCTTGCCGTCCATGTAGGACCAACAATGGTCTTTCTCCACCCATTCCGCGCCCTGCAACACCCCCGGCACGGGATTCATTTCATCGCGGCCAAGCCACCGCCTATCGTGACAATAGGGGGCAAAACTCCAGGTCTCTTCCTCCGGCCAGGTGTCCTGGTAAGAGAACCCGCCCAAGCGGCATTCCAGCTTTGCAGGAGAGAACAGTTCGCGGCTCTTCACCTCCAAGTCGCCCGGCAGCACGACTTCATCAATGTACTCCAAGTCTCCGCTCTCATTGCGGGCTTTCATACCGCGGCTCAATGCAATGGCCTTCACGCGCACGCCGAGCAGCTCATCCACCTGCTCCGGCATTTCGGCGGCAACAATCTCCGCCTCTCCGCACACGCGCACGGGCTTGCCCTCATTCTCCGGCAGGGGGGCCACACTGTCCACGGTGGCGAACAGTTGTTCAATATCCCGGTTCACCCTGTCGGCAAACGCCGATCCCGCCATGCCCCAATGCAGCAAAACCTGCGCCCCCAGCGCCAGCAGCAGCAAAAGCCCCGCCAGCGTTCCCAAAGTGCTGTTAAACACACGTTTCATACACCCCTATGAAGCACGTCCGCAGCGGTTTTGTGCAGGAAAAAGTGCATCATGACAAAACATCACGGTTTGGCACGCCGGCGTAGGTGATGGAGCCGCCGTTCTCCCCAGCGCCGGGGCCGAGTTCCACGAGCCAGTCGGCGCGGGAGAGGATGTCGCGGTTGTGCTCGATGCAGAGGATGGTGTGGCCGGCGGCGCGGAGGCGGAAGACGGCGCGCAGGAGGAGGTCCAGCTCCGCGAAATGGAGCCCGGTGCTGGGTTCGTCCAGGATGAAGAGCAGGTGCTCGCCGGGCTTGGTGCCGCGCCTGGGGTTGGCCTTGGCCAGGTGGGCGGCTAGCTTGATGCGCTGGGCCTCTCCCCCGGATAGGGTGGTGACGGAGCGGTCCAGCGGCAGGTAGCCCAGCCCCAGGTCGTGCAGCGCGCGCAGCAGGGCGGCCGCGTTCGGGATGGCGGCAAAGAATTCCAGCGCCTCGTCCACGGTCTGGGCCAGTGCCTGTGCAATGGACTTGCCGCGCCAGGTGACCTCCAGGGTCTCGCGGTTGTAGCGCGCGCCGCGGCAGGCATCGCACTCGGTGTAGAGGTCGGCCAGGAAATTCATGTCCACCTGGAGCATGCCGGTGCCGCCGCAGCGCTCGCAGCGGCCGCCGCGGACGTTCAGGGAGAAGCGTGCGGGCTTGTAGCCGCGCTGGCGTGAGAGCGGCAGGCTGGCGTAGAGCGGGCGCAGCACATCCAGCAGGCCCACGGCGGTGGCGGGCGTGGAGCGCGGCGAGGTGCCCAGCGGCGACTGGTCCACCACCACGGCGCGCGCGATATCCCGCGCGCCCGCGAGCTTGCCCGCCTTGAACGCGGGCAGCAGGCACTCGTGCACGAGCGTGCTCTTGCCGCTGCCGCCGGGGCCGGAGAGGCAGGTGAAGGCACCGAGGGGGAAGCGGAATTCAATATCCTTGAGGTTGCGCGCCTTCGCGTGGGAGAGGGTGGCCCAGCGGCAGGCGGCGGTATCGCGCGGCTCCGCCTCCGGCATGCGCTTGCGGCCCGCAAGCCACGCGCCCGTGGGTGAATCCGCGTTCTTCAAAAATTGCTTGTACGTTCCCTGCGCCAGGATTTGGCCGCCCTCCGCGCCGGAGCCGGGGCCCATCTCCACCAGCCAGTCCGCGGCTTGCAGCAGCTGGGGGTCGTGCTCCACCACCAGGATGGTGTTGCCCTTGTCGCGCAGGCGCTTGAGGGCGGCAATGAGCATATCCGTCTCGCGCGGGTGAAGGCCAATGGTGGGTTCGTCCAAAATGTAGAGCACGCCGGAAAGGCCGCCGCCGATCTGCCCGGCGAGGCGGGCGCGCTGGAGCTCGCCGCCGGAGAGCGTGTTGGCGGCGCGCGAAAGGCTGAGATAACCGAGGCCGAGCTGCATGAGGCAGTCCAGGCGGCTGCGGAGCTCGCCGCACGCGGTCTGCAGGGAATCGCGGTAGGCGGCGGGGATGGAGAGTTCGTCCAGCATGCGGCGGTTCTGCTCCACGGTGAGGTTGCAGAAGGCGCCGAGGTTGCACTCGCGGCCGCCGAAATCCAGCGTGACGGCGAGAGCGGCGGGGTTGAGGCGCATGCCCTTGCAGGCGGGGCAGAGCGCGGGCGCTCCTCCCCTGCCCTCCACGGTGCCCAGGCCCTCGCATTCGGGGCACGCGCCGTGCGGGGAGAAGTGGGAGAAGAGGCCGGGGGTCAAATCCGGCAGGGTGAATCCGGTGGATTCGTTGCGGTAGCGCGTGTGGAAGCACTGCACGCGCGGCTCCTCCCCCGGCTCCTGCACCAGCGCGCGCAGCTCATCCGCGCAGATACGCAGCGCGGCCTGCACGGAGTCCGCCAGGCGGGATTCCACGCCCGCGCGGCGCACAATGCGGTCCACCACCAGCTCGCAGGCTTGGCCGGGCTTGGGCGGTGCGGCCTCCAGCTCCTCCAGGTCAAGGATGTTCCCGTCCACGCGCACGCGCAGGTAGCCGAGCTTGCGCAGCGTGAGGATGTCGGACTCCGCATCACGCCCGAAGGAATCCGCCAGCGGCGCGAGCAGGGTGAGGCGCGTGCCCTCCGACAGCCGCTCCAGGCGCGCGGCAATCTCCTCCGGGCTCAGGCGCGTGAGCACCGCGCCCGTGGCGGGATCATGCGGCGTGCCGATGGCGGCGTACAGGATGCGCAGGTAGTCCAGGGCCTCCGTGAGCGAGCCGAGCACGGTGCGGGAGCGCCCGGCGGGCGGGTTCTGCTCCAGGCAGAGCGCGGGCGGCAGGCCCTCTATAGCCTCCACGCGGGGCTTTTCCGGGCGCGCCAGCAGGCGCCGCGCGCCGGGGGAGAGGCAATCCAGGAACCTGCGGCGGGATTCCGCGAAAAGGGTATCGTACGCGAGCGTGCTCTTGCCGGAGCCGCTGGGGCCCATGAGGGCGATGAGCTTGCCGCCGGGGAGGGTGAGGTTGATATGGCGCAGGGTGTTCTGGCTCGCTCCTGTAATGCGGATGTCCATGGGCGTGGGGTGCGCGGGATGCGGCGGAGCCGCCGCGCTAGCTCAAGTTATCGCGGTTGTAGACCGCGCCGGGTTCCATCACCACGTCTGCGGCGAAAATGAGCCCGTTCACCTCACCGGAGCCGTAGATTTTCACCACGCCGGATGAGCGCAGCACGCCGGTGAGCCTGCCGTAGATGTTGGCCGCCTCCACCTGCGCGTTCTTGGTGATGACCACCTCCGTACCCTTGGAAACCACCAGGCGCGCCGCCTGCAGGTTTTCAATCTGCACGGATTCGTTGACCACCAGGGCGCGGGTGCAGCGGAAGGAGCCGGAGACGCGGCCGCTGATTTCCATGTTGCGGCAAACCACGGAGAGGCGGGAGAGCGTGGTTTCCGGCGGCACGGTCACATCCCCCAGCGTGCGGATGGAGAGCTGCTCCGAGCCGGGGCGTATCTCCACATCCGCCATGTTCAGGTGGGCCTGGCAGTGCTGGCAGTTGGCGGAAAGCGCCGCCGCCGGCACCTTGGAGGTCATGCCGCATTCATAGCACACCACCTCCTGCATGGGGACGTGCGACTCCTTCACCTGGGAATGAAACGAGGTGAGCGCGACGCGGCGGTCACGCTCACCTTCGGGTAACAGCCCGGACACCGAGGAAACGACTAGCGGTTCTGGACGGAATTCGAGCATGTCTCACTGGGGCCCGGCAAGACTCAACCGAGCAGGTTCGGCGTCTTGGAAGCCACGGGGGAAGCCGCCGGCTTGGCCTTGGCGGCGGGCATGCTGGCGGGGGCGCCAATGCGGCACTGGCCCACCAGGATGGCACCCTCCTGGATGGAAATCTTGTTGGCGGAGATATCGCCGATGACCTCTGCGGTGGCGGCCAGCTCCACGCGGTCCGTCACCTCAATGTTGCCGTGCACGCGGCCGTGCACAATCACGCTCTTGGTCTGCACGGTGCTCTTCTCCTTGTCTCCCGCCTTGATGAAGGCGTTGCCGCCCACGGTCAGCACGCCGTCGGACTCGATGCGGCCCTCCACGGAGCCGTCCACGAGCAGGTCGTCCGTGAAGCGCAGGACACCCACCACCTCCACGTCCTGGTTGAGCACGTTGCGGCTGGCAGCCGTGGTGAGCGTGGAGGAAGTGTGGATTTCATCAAAGGGTGAGCTGGAGGGAGCGGTCTCCGCGGTGTCCTTCTTCTGGGAGAAGGGAGAGGTGGAGGGGGTGTCCTCCGCCTTGGTGGCCCAATCCTCGGGCACATCGCTGAACGGGGAGCCGGAGAACTTGTCGTCGTTTTGCTTGGGATACTTGAACATATTGTGATAGAGGTTGACGTGTTGCTGCTGCCACAGCGGAGCATCGCGGCTATCTTACCCCCGCGCGCACGCTTTGTCCACAGGAAAAATGAGAAAAGTTAAATTTTCCTTACCATCGGGGTGCGGGGGAGCAAAAAAATGCTCGGTTGGGCTTGCATTTGACAGAATGTGTGATACCATGGTTGCCAGTATGAATTCCGACCTACAAAAACTGGTGCAAGCTGGTAAGATTCCGGCCGACTTTGCCGCCAGACTTGATAAGTTCTCTCCCGGAAAATACGTGATGCACCAAGAGATGGGTGTGGGCAAGGTGAGCGCCTGGAGCCTGCCCCAGCAGAAGGTCAAAATCGCCTTCGAGGGCGGCAGGGACCACGTGATGGGCCTGAAGCTCGCCTTCAACTCGCTGACACCCATACCGGAGGGCCACTTCCTCATCCCCTGCTACGACGACCCGCAGGGCTGCTACGCGCGGGCCACGGACAAGAAGAGCATCCTGGACTTCATGCGCTTCGTCATAGACGGCAACAAGTCCCTGCGCGAGGGCATCGATGAAATCCTGCCGCTGCTGCCGGAGGACCTGGAGCGCTTCCTGAGCGACCGCGTGATACCCGCCAAGGAATGGAAGACGTGGTGGGACAAGGCGCGCGCCGCCATGCGCGAGGACCCGGGCTTCCGCCTGCCCACGAAACGCGGCGAGGCCATAGTGACGCGCGAGGCGGCATCCGCCGCGGAGGCGTTGCTTGCGGACTACCGGGATGCAGTGACGCTTGAATCCTGCGTGCGCATTCTGGATCAGGCGCACCTGGAGGTGCTCAAGGGCGAATACGCCATTGTGGCCGAGCTGGTGAAGAGCATGGAGGAGGACATCCTGAAGGCCCACGAGGAACCCCAGCGCGTGCTGGAGCTCATCATCATCCGCGATGAAATCCTGGAGACCGTGGCCGGCAGCCAGGAGGCCAGGGAAAAGCTGGACGAGGCCCTGAAAGCCGCGGACGACACCACCATCACCACCCTGGCGGACAAGCTCAAGACTATCAGTTCGGAGGAAATCGTCGGCTACATCGGCGAGCTGAACGCCAGCCGCCAGAAGGAGGTCTACAAGGCCCTGGCGGAAGCCTACGGGGAAGCCTGCCTCTCCTACGCCATCAACATCTTCCTCTTCGGCGGCAGCAAGGTCACCGCCCCCGTGGCAGACTTCATTGTTGCCAAGGGCGCCAAGGAGCAGCTCTTCTCCGTCATCTCCAACGGCCTCTCCCGCCAGAACCTGAGCCCGGACGTGCTCATCTGGGTGTGCAAGGAACGCAACGGCGTGGCCAAGGAGCTGGTTGACGGCACGAAGATGACGCTGGGTTCCGCCCTGATTGCGGCCATTGAGCGCGACAGCGCGGAGGGCGGCCCCAACCGGTCGCTGCGCCTTCGCAACATGCTGCTGGAGGACAAGAGCCTGGCCCCGGACCTGGTGAGCGGCTTGAGCGAGCTGGAAGCCCGCCCGTTCGCCAAGGCCATCTACAACTCATCCGTGCTGCCGGAGCTGGACCGCAACCTGCTGCTCGCCAACATGATGAAGGTGCAGGAAACGCTGCACGACATCGTGAAGTCCCGTGCCGGGGCCAAGGAGAAGCAGGCCATGTACGTTTCCCTGCGCTCCTTCGCCGCCCGCAAGGCGGAGTACGAGGATATCATCAACGTGCGCATCCCCAAGAACAAGCACGATCTGGAAGTCACCCGCGCGGAGGGCGACCTGCGCGAGAACGGCGGCTACCAGGACGCCAAGGCCACGCGCCAGGTGCTCACGCGCCGCTCGGTGGAGCTTTCCCGCCTGCTCTCCCAGGCCGTTCCCACGGATTTCGCCAGCGTCTCCTGCGAGGAAATCAACATGGGCACCAAGGTCACCTTTGTAACAGAGGAGGGCCGGGAGGTGGTCTACATTGTCCTCGGCGCCTGGGATTCCGTGCCGGAGGAGCACATCATCTCCTACAGCTCCCGCCTGGGGGCCAAGCTGCTCGGCCACAAGGTGGGCGAGGTGCTGCGCCTGCCCCTGGAAATCGGCGGCGAGCAGGTGAAGATGACCATCAAGAGCATCGAGCCCGCCCCCAAGGAGCTCATCTTCCCGGATGAAACCCCGGAGGAAGCGTAAGGAGGCGGATTCACGTCAACCTCAACCCAAGGCCAAACGCCCCGCCGCACGGCGGGGCGTTTGCTGTATGGCAGCGGGGGGCTTTTTGTATTGTATAATCAGCCCTTCATTTTCTGGCGCGCCCAACGCAGGAACACGTACACACGGAACGGCAGCAGACGCGGCAACGGCCAGCGACTGAAGTTGGCAGGCAGTGGGTTGTGCAAGGCAATGCAGAGCCTTTTTCCCCACGGCAGGTTCCACCAATCTGCAAGAATTTCATACGATGCCAGCTTTGATGAAACGTGAGCCTCCAACTGTTGCAACTGCTCAGTGGACAAATCTGTGAGGGTGGCATCCTTCATGGCCCGCTGGATGTCCCTGAGTTCCTGGTGGTAGTTTTTAACGTTCAGCCTGTAGAAGCTGGTCATGTGCAGCTCGTAGGCGAGACAACCCTTCAAAGTGCTGCCGTCCTGCATACGGTTCAGGATGTTGTTCTCGCGCGTCCTGTACTTGCACACGGGTTCCCTGCTGTTCAGTAGCGGCCCTGTGAGAAGAGCCCGCAGATACCATGTGGAGTCTTGGAGAATGCGCTCTTCTCCCGCGCTTTTCGTCAACTCGCCCCACCGCATGAAAACGCTGCGCCTCATGGCCATGTAGCATCCGAACGGTGCCCACCGCGGAGCACCGTCAGGCAGCAGGTAGTTTCCCAGCCTCTCTTCCGGCGTGTTCAGGAGTGAGCTTTCCGGCGACTGCTCATACGGCATGCCGCAGCATCCCACGTAGCCGTACACGTTCCCGTTGATATCCGCATAGTTTGCCGAGCCCACCAGCATGACTGCATCGGGATGCCGCTGCACAAGCGCGTTTGTGAGTTCCAGGCGCCGTTCGTCCTGAATGTCGTCGCCATCAGCCATGATAATCCACTCGTACCTGGCGCGCGCCCAGCCCGCATCGCAGGCACCGGCTACGCCGGAGTTGCGCTCCGTCTGGATGACGGTAGCTTGCCAACCGTTCGTGCCGCGGGCCAGGGTTTGGCGAATGACTTGCATGGAGCCGTCCGTGGAGCAGTCGTCCACGATGATGAGTTCCTTTTCTCCATCGTACTTTTGCCGCAACACGGATTCGATGGCCTCTGCCACGTAATTTTCCAAGTTGTAGCAGGTCATGACCACGCTGAAGCTGATGTTCTTGGACGCCATATTGCAGATATCGGCAAGTATACCCGCAGTTTCGCGGAATGCAAGTACATTCGCGGAGTGCCCCGCGCCCGCGCAGACATCAAATTTCCCTTTTGTATTGGCAAGGGAGAGGGTGCTGTGATAGAATGGCGACGTGATGGCAGACAAGCATTCATCAAAACTGCAAATGGTGAAGCGCGGCGCGCTTGCGGCGCTGCTGGCGGCGGCATGCTTCAGCCTCACCTCCTGCGGCACCATCAGCAGCATGCTGAATTCCATCATCCGCCTGCCGGGGCAGATTTGCCGCACCATCCTGCCTTGAGGCAGGGCCTACCGCACGCGCAGCAGGGTGATGATGCCTATGTTCTTCACGCCCTTGGCTTGGCGGAGGGCGTGGGCGCAGGCGCGCGCGGTGGCCCCGGTGGTGTACACATCATCCAGGATGAGCACGTTCCGCGGCAGGGAGCGCGCTCCATCCGCATAGCGCGGCAGCAGGGAGTAGGCGCGGTAGGCGTTCTTCATGCGCTCCGTGGCGGAGAGGTTGGTCTGGCTGCGCACGCCGGTGTTCACGCGGCGCAGGGGCTGGATGATGGGCATGGGGCGCAGTTTCACCAGTTCCTCCGCAAGCTCCTCCGCCTGGTTGTAGCCGCGCGAGAAGAGTTTGCGTTTCGTGACCGGCACGGGCACGAGCGCCCAGTCGGCGACATCGGCAAGCAGGTGGCTGTCCTCCCACAGCTCTGCGAGCACCGGGGCCAGGGCGCGCGCCAGATGCGTGTGCTTGTGGTATTTCAAGGCGTGCACCAGGTCCAGGGTGGTATCATCCTCATACAGGGCGGAGCGCGCAAAGGAGAAGGGGCGGGGCTTGCCACGGCAGGCCTCGCAGTGGTACGGGTCCTGCTGGTTTCCGGCCACGGGGGCGCCGCAGTACATGCACACGGGCTTGGGCACGCGCGCCAGCGCATGCAGGCAGTCCGGGCAGAGCGTGGCTCCGGCAACTTCTCCGCAAAGATGGCAGGTGTTCGGGAAAATCCAGTCCAGCATAGGCACCCTCCTTCCCCGCGCCGTCAGGCGCGCATTATTCCCAAATAGTACCTAGTACATAGTACCTAGTAAATCCTACTTGCGGTGCCGCTGCAGGAATTCGCGGGCGGCGTTGCCGTATGCCAGGGAGGCAGTGTTGTAGGGATCGTGCTCCAGCACGGTCTTGCCGAAGCTGGGGGCCTCTCCCACGCGCACGGAGCGCGGGATGACGGTCTTGTAGAGCTGCTTGGGCAGGTTCTGCTGCACCTGGGAGATAACCTCGTTGGCCAGCTTGGTGTTGTTGTACATGGTCATGAGCACGCCCTCGTGGATGAGCTTGGGATTGGCGCCGCTCTCACGCACCTGCTGCATGATGTACAAAATCTTGGAAAGCCCGTCCAGGCTCAGGAACTCGCACTGCATGGGGGTGAGCACCTCGTCGCACGCGCACAGGGAGGCCGTCATCAGCACGCCCAGGGAGGGCGGCGTGTCCAGGAACACGTAGTCGAATGCGTCTGCCTTGCGGATGCCCTCCAGCGCATCCCGCAGGCAGCTCATGTGCGTGCCGGACTGCGTGAGCTCCACCTCCACGCCGGAGAGGTCCATATGGGAGGGCACAATCCACAGGTTGCGGCGCCCGGTATCCACGATGAGGTCCTCCAGGAGCCGTCCGCCAATCAGGGCCTGGTAGAGGCTCTGGTCGCTGGGCACCTCCACGCCCAGGGCGGAGCCTGCGTTGGCCTGGGAATCCGTGTCCACCAGGAGCACGCGCTTGCCGCGCTTGGCGATGGCGGCGGCCAGGTTCACGGCGGTGGTGGTCTTGCCCACCCCGCCCTTCTGGTTGGCTATGGCAACAACTTTCACGGCGGCTATTCTAGCAGCGCGGGCACGCCAAGGCAAGGCGATATTTTGTTGGCAGCGCGGGCGGCGTGTGGTATGATGGCCGCATGGATACAACGGATGAGCTGGTGGCCGCCGCGCGGCAGCTGAGCGCGGAAATGGAGGCCCTGGAGTTCGGAGCCCCGGTGGCTTTCACCTACAACCCGCTGGAGTACGCCTGGGCGGGGCACGAGGCCTACATCCGCAAGTTCGGCCGGGGGCACAAGGACGTGCTCTACCTGGGGATGAACCCCGGCCCCTTCGGCATGGCGCAAACGGGCGTTCCCTTTGGAGAGATAGCCGCGGTGACGCTCTGGATGGGTATCACGGCGCCCATCGGCACGCCGCCGGCCACGCACCCCAAGCGGCCTGTGCAGGGGTTCAACTGCCCGCGTTCGGAAGTGAGCGGGCGGCGCCTGTGGGGGCTGTTCGAGGAAATGTACGGCGCGGCGGAGAACTTCTTTGCGCACGCCTACGTGGCCAACTACTGCCCGCTGATATGGATGAGCGAGACCGGGGCGAACATCACCCCCACGCAGCTTCCCAAGGAGCAGGCCGCGCAGATAGACGCCGCGTGCCGCCGCCACCTGGTGCGCCTCATCGAGGTGCTGGAGCCGCGCTGCCTGGTGGGCGTGGGGGCATACGCCCTCAAGCAGCTGGAGCTGGCCGCCGCAGAGCTGCCGCACCGCAAGATGGTGCTGGGCACCATCCTGCACCCCAGCCCAGCCAGCCCCGTCTCCAACAAGTTCTGGCCGGAACGCCCCCGCGAGCAGATACGGGAAATCCTGCAACAGGCAGGCTTGCCGCTGCCCTGAGGCTGGTTTCCACGCCGCCGGGCGCGCCCGTGCCCGCCCTTGTCAATTCGCGTGAATTCGCTTGGGGCGGTGTGTTTTGAGATAGGCGCGGAGGATTTTTTTCATGTATTCCGCAGTGGCCTTGTCATCCTGCACGTGGTGGTCGGAGGGGACGATGGTTTCCTCTCCCCAGGAGATGTGGCTGGACCAGTAGGGCACCACGCCGTCGGAGCTGTTGGGGGTGTCGTTGTCACCGCGGTCGCCGATGACGGAATAGGTGGGCACGTTGCGCACCTGCAGGCCGCGCAGGCCGCGGATGGAGTAGCCGTCCGGCGAGAGCTGGTCCAAGCTGGTGAACCAGTCCGTGAGCTCGGATGGATTGAGCAGGAAGATATCCCGTTTCAGGGTGACCAGGCTGACAGCCTCGTTGAGGATGCTGGAGGGCAGGCTGATGAGCTTGTCGATGAGCTTGACAATGCGGTAGGACGCGAGGGGCGCGCCGCGGTGCGGTGTGGCGAGGTAGAAGACGGCGCCGGCCTTCACCGGTTCAAAGAAGAACTGCGTGCGGAAGCTCTCCATGGCGGGGTCTGAGAAGGGCTTGTTGACGTAGCTGGCATCCAGGCCCCGGATGCTCTCCGGCTTGACGACACCGGAATTGGAGAGGAGCTTCCAGGGCTCCGTGCACTGGCTGTAGTGGGTGATGAGCCCGCCCATGGAGTGGCCCACCACCACCATGTTGTCCCAGTTGCGGTTGCGGTGGCGGGGGTCCAGGCGCTTGCGTGCATCCGCCAGCGCCTGGCGGTAGCTGGCGGCGGTCTGCACCCAGGCCGGGCCTGTGGGATAGTTGAAATACCAGAACTGGAAATGGTTGCGGATCTCCGCATCCGTCTGCAGGCGGTTCACGAGGTTGCAGAAGGTGGCGGCGCTGGAGAGCAGGCCGTGCGTGAGGATGACGGGAATCTTTGACGGGTTGTACTCCTCCAGGCTGGAAAGGCCGGTGGTGTCACGCAGCTCCTGCGGGCGCAGCAGGCCCAGGAAGCGGTCGTCGTCCACCTCCGTGAGGTCCCAGTACACCTCTATGGAGGCGGAGAAATCCGCGGCCAGCCAGTAGTTGAGGCGGCCGATGGGGAAAGACTCGCGGCTCAGGCGCGGCACCAGGTGCAGGCGGGGCTTGGCGCCCTTCTTCCCGGCCGGGAACTCCAGCACGGCGGTGACGGTGCTCACGGTGCCCTTGGTGCGGATGTTGAGCACGCTTTCATTCTGCAACCGCTGGGCCTTTTCCGCGGGGATGATGCCCACCATGGGCACGCCGAGCCCGGGCAGGGCGTAGTGCTCCTCCAACTCGTTGAAGCGCACATCGCGCGCGGGCACCATGTCATCGTAGATGAGGTTCAGGGGCATGTCCGCCGGCAGGACGTCCTGCACCACATCCACGTATTGGCGGAGCTCGGCCATGGTGCCCTTCTCCGCCTCCTGCATCTCATACCGCAAGCGGGCGACCAGAAGGTAGAGGTTGGCGTTGTAAGCATCCACGGCCTGCGTGCGCTCGGCATCCGTGAGGTCGCGCCGCATGAGCTGCCGCCAGTTTTCGTGCAGGCGCTCCACGAGCATGCGGCCGGAGAGCTCCGCAGCAGAGTTCTGCGAGCAAACGCGCGGCAGCTCCGGCTCCGGAACCACGGCGGTTTCACAGCCGATGAGCAGCGCGAGCGCCGCCGCCGGCAGCACGCGTTTCAAGATGGTGGCAATCCCTGGCAGCATGGGGCCATTGTACCAGAATCCACCGGGGCGGGCAACCGGGCATGTCACACCAGGGTGTCAGCATTCAGGCTCACACCGGTGAGCTGGTCGTGCAGCTCCACAATGCCGTGCTGCACACGCGGGCCCAGGGATTCCACCAGGCGGCACACGGCGTGGCCGCTGCATGCCCGGTTATACTGCTGCACCCAGTCCTCCTGCAGGGCGGCGGCCTCCTCCGAGCTTGCGGGCTGCGGGCAGCGCGGGAGTTTCAGGCGCCACGGCTTGGGGGTGAGACGCGCGCGCCAGCACGCCTGCTTGCGGCAGAGCGCGCTGTACAGCGGGTCCACGTGCAGACGGGTGAAAAGCGTGTCCACCAGCGGGGAGCCAAGCTCTATGCCGGGCCCGGAGAAAAGGATGCGCCAGCCCTTGGCGGTGCGGTACAGGCGCATGGAGAGCTCCGGATGTTCAACGCCCACCTGCCGCAGGGTGGCCAGCAGGCGCTGCTCCGGCGCAGCCCCGGCGCCGAAGAGGCTTTTCAGGAGCTGCAGCAGCGTTTGCGGCACGGTGTCCACGTCTGCAAAGCAGGTGTCCGTGCTGTTGAGCACCAGGGAGCCGTAGCGGTTGCGGGTGATGATATTGGCTGCATCCAGCCCGCGCACGACGGGTTCCAGCATATCCGCCGCATACTCCCCCTGCCCCGCCGTGGCCAGGGATGCCAGATCTGCGCGCAGGCGGCGCGCGCGCTCATCCGTGACGGGTTCGGCGTAGAACTCCTGCAGCAGGCGGGCGCGCTCCTCCAGCATCTGCCGCGCGGCATCCATGGAGTCATCCGACCAGCCGCGCAAATGGCATTGCACGCCGCACAGCTCGCGCTGCTCGCGCACCCAATGGCGTGGTATCTTCATGCCGCAGAGTCTAGCACCCGCCGCGGGCCGCGTCAAGCCGCACCCCTCCCCTATAAAAGGGAAGCGGGGCGGCTGCTACCAGCCGCCCCGCAGGGAAGTGAATTCTCTTCAACAAATACGCTTCCTGTTACAGCACCTCCGGTGCCAGGGAGACGATCTTCATGAAACCCTTTTCACGAAGCTCGCGCGCCACCGGCCCGAAAATACGGGTGCCGCGGGGGTTGTTGTCCTTGTCGATGCACACAACCGCGTTGGAGTCGAAACGCAGCACGGAGCCGTCATCACGGCGGATGGGGGCGGCGGTGCGCACGACCACGGCCTTCACCACGGTGCCCTTCTTGACGGCGGCGGTGGGAATGGATTCGCGGATGTGGACGGTGATGATATCGCCGATGTGGGCCTGGTCGGTAGCCTTACCGATGACGCCGATCATCTTGGCGGTGCGGGCGCCGGTGTTGTCGGCGACCTGAACGAGTGATTCCATCTGGAGCATGATAGGTAATCTCCTTCCTATTGATTAGTGTTTGAGGATTTCCACGAGCTCCCAGCGCTTGAGCGCGGAAAGCGGGCGGGTTTCACGGATGCGCACCTTGTCGCCCACCTTGGCGGTCTCCTCGGCATCGTGGGCGTAGAAGCGCTTGCTCTTCTTCACGATTTTCTTGAAGGTGGGATGGGGGACACGGGCCACGTACTCCACAACGATGGTCTTGCTCATCTTGGTGGAGACAACAACGCCGACGCGGGTCTTGCGAAGGCCCTGGGGCTTGGTGGTAGTAGTATCTTCGCTCATAATAAGTCCTTGGGTTCGGTGTTATGCTTCATCGGTCTTGGCGGCACCCTCGCCGAGCACGGTGAGTGCGCAGGCGAGCTCCTTGCGCACAATCTTGGTGCGCTGGTTGTTCTCCAGCTGGCCGGTGGCCTTCTGGATGCGGAGGTCGAAGTACTCCTTGCGGAGCTCCCGGACGTGGGCTTCAAGCTCCTTGACGGGCATACCGCGGAAGTCTTTGGCTTTCTTGACAGGCATAATAGTGTAATGTTAGGTGTTGATACTTGGTTAGGCCTGGGGTTCCACTCCCTGGCGATAGACGAAACGCGTGCGGATGCCGAGCTTGTTGGAAGCGAGGCGCAGGGCCTCCTTGGCGGCGGATTCGGTGACGCCGCCCACCTCGAACATGATGTTGCCGGGGCGGCAGACGGCCACCCAGCCTTCCACGGCGCCCTTGCCCTTGCCCATACGGGTGTCCGGCGGGCGCTTGGTGAAGGACTTCTGCGGGAAGATGCGGATGAACACGCGTCCGCGGCGGCGCAGGTAACGGTTGATGGCGATACGGCAGGCCTCAATCTGGTTGTTGGTGACCCAGCCGCGGGTAAGCACCTGCAGGCCGTAGTCGCCAAAGGCCACGTAATCACCGCTGGTGGCATTGCCGCCGCGGTTGCCGCGGTGCATCTTGCGGTGGTTACCCTTTACTCGTTTTGGCATTAAAGGCATAGTCTTGTCTCTCCTTTCTTTGTGAAATGGTTAGCGATCAGCCCTCCTGGTGCTGGGCTTCCGGGCGCTCCCTGCGGGGGCGCGGGGCACGGTTGGGGCGGTTGTCGCGGCGGTTGGCGCCGGCGGCTTCCGGGCGCTTGTTGATCCAGCACTTGATGCCGATGAGCCCGTAGAGGGTGTGGGCCTCGGCAAAGCCGTAGTCGATGGGGGCGCGCAGGGTCTGCAGCGGCACCTTGCCTTCGCGGTACTGTTCAGCGCGTGCGATATCCGCACCGCCCAGGCGGCCGGCGCAGCGCACGCGGATGCCCTCCGCGCCGAAATCCATGGCCACCTGCACGGCGCGCTTCATGGCGCGGCGGAAGGAGACGCGGCGTTCCAGCTGCGTGGCAATGTTCTCCGCCACAAGCTGGGCATCCAGCTCCGGCTGGCGGATTTCCATGATATCCAGCTTCACCACGGCGCCGTTGCAGAGCTTGGCGAGGGCGTCCGTCATCTTGGTGATGTTCTCACCCTTGGGCCCGATGATCATGCCGGGGCGTGCGGTGGAGATGGTGACGCGGACGTTGTTCCAGGCGCGCTCGATGGAGATGCGCGAGATGGCGGGCGTGGCGCCCTTGAGGTCCTTGTTGAGGTCCGCGGTGAAGTCCTTGATGAACTTGCGGATCTTGATATCCTCGTGGAGCTTCGTGGCATAGTCCTTGCCCGTGGCATACCACTTGGAGCGCCAGTCCTTGGTGACGCTCAGGCGGAAACCGATAGGATTTACTTTCTGTCCCATAGTGTTATGTTCGTTAGAGTTGGTTATGCCTCGGCATTGGCGAGGATGACGGTGATGTGCGATGTGCGCTTGCGGATCATGTTTGCGGAGCCGCGTGCGCGAGCCATGGTTCTGCGGAACGTGACACCCTCGTCCACCATGACGCTCTTGAGTACGAGCTCATCGGCGGAGAGGCCGTTGTTGTTCTCGGCATTGGCCACGGCGGACTTGAGCGTCTTATTCAGGAGATAAGCGCCCTTCTTGGGGGAGTAGCTGAGAACGTCGGTAGCCTGGGAGACAGACATACCCTGGACGGCCGCGGCTACGTCTCGCATCTTCTTCGCAGATATGCGAGCATTCTTGTATACTGCTTTCACTTCCATTGTGTTTTAGTATTTGTTGAAGATTAGTCGTTTGATTTCACGGATACGAGGTCACCGACGGCGACGGAGAGCGCGGGGTTGAGGTGCTGCTGCACCAGGAGGCCAGCCACGGATTTGCGCACATCGGTAACCACGGCCATGGCAATGGCCTGGTCACCGCGTGAGATTTCCATGGACATGCCCACCTCCACCTTGCCCATGCGGCCGGCGTTGATGACGATCAGCCCGGATTCGGAATCGATGCTGAGCACCTTTGCCTCATCCACGGAACCACCGGCAAGCTCATCCGCCTTGGTGCGGCGCAGCCCCAGGGCCACGTCCAGATCACGCACGGCGGATTCCAGGGCCTCGCGCGCGGCCTGGTCTTCCACCAGGGCGCCGCGCATGTAGGCCACCAGTGCGGAGGTGAGGCGCAGGGAGCTTTGGCGCACGGCCTCAAGCTCTGCACGCACAGACTCCAGCTGGGCGGCGGTTTCAATGAGGCGCTCCTCGCGGTCACCCAGGGCGGAACCGCCGAGGGCCTCCAGGCGCGAGCGCACATCACGGAGCTGCTTGCGCGCCTCGTCCGCATCCGCCCTGGCAAGGGCGTAGCTTTCGCGGAGTGTGGCGAGCTGGCGCTCCAGTTGGTTGATCTTGGCAGCATCCGTGCCATTGGCGGCATCCTGTGCGCAGGCCACGGCCCCGGCCACCGCGAGGGTGAGGGGGAGGAGCGCAACGCTGTGCAGGATACGGCCCATGGTAGGTTAATGCTTATGGTTTACTTCTTGCCGATGCCGCCGTGTGCCTTGAAGATACGGGTGGGGGCAAACTCGCCGAGCTTGTGGCCCACCATGTTCTCCGTTACGTACACCGTGGCGAACGCCTTGCCGGTGTGCACCAGGAAGGTGAGGCCCACGAAGTCCGGAATCACCATGGAGGCGCGGCTCCACGTTTTGATCGGCTTGCGGTCCCCGCTCTGCAGCTGGGCGTCAACCTTGTCGAGAAGAGGCTGGCTTACGAAGGGTCCTTTTTTGAGGGAACGTCCCATTGTTCTGATCTATGGTTGAGGGTTATAGGTTACTTGGCGTTGCGGCGCTGCACGATGAAGACATCGGAGGGCTTGCGGATGCGGCGGGTCTTCTGGCCCTTGACATGGCCCCAGGGGGACTTCAGGTGCTGGCGACCGCCACCGGACTTGGACTTACCCTCACCACCGCCGTTGGGGTGGTCCACAGGGTTCATGCACATACCGCGCACGGTGGGGCGGATGCCCATCCAGCGGGTGCGGCCGGCCTTGCCGGAAGACTCGTTCATGTGCTGTGCGTTGCCCACCTGGCCGATGGTGCAGTAGCACTCCACGCGGAACTTGCGGATTTCGCCGGAGGGCATCTTCACCAGTGCGTACTCGCCGTCACGGTTGGAGAGCACGGCCTGCTGGCCTGCGGAGCGTGCAATCTTGCCGCCGGTGCCGGGGCGCACCTCGATGTTGTGGATGGCGGTGCCCAGGGGCACGTTCTTGAGCGGCATGGCGTTGCCCACCTTGGGGGCCACGTTCTCACCGCTCTGCACGGTCATGCCCACGTTCAGGCCGGCAGGGGCCAGGATGTAGCTCTTGGCGCCGTCCGGGTACTGCACCAGGGCAATGCGGCAGGTGCGGTTCGGGTCGTACTCGATGGCGAGCACGGTGGCCGCCTCTGTGCGGGTGCGGCGGAAATCCACCAAACGGTAGTGGTACTTGTGGCCACCGCCGATGTGGCGGGTGGTGATGCGGCCGTTGTTGTTGCGGCCGCCGCTCTTGCGGATGGGCTCCAGGAGGCTCTTCTCAGGCTTGCCCTTGGTGATCTCCTCGTAGGAGGGCAGCACCTTGTAGCGGTTGGAAGGCGTGGTAGGCTTGAATGACTTGAGTGACATAATAGCTTACGTGGTTTGGGGTTCCGGGTTAGATGAGGTCCAGGCTCTCACCGGCGGCCAGGCGCACGTACGCCTTCTTCCAGGCGGGCGAGCAGCCGGCGTCCTTGGTGCGCTTGCGGCGCTCCTTGCCGTCGTAGTTGGCCGTGCGGACGGAAAGCACCTTCTTGCCGAAGGCCTTCTCCACGGCTTTCTTGATATCGACCTTGGTGGCATTCACGTCCACCTCCAGCGTGAGCACGCCGGTGGTCTCGTGAAGCACGGTCGCCTTTTCCGACACGCGGGGCTTCTTGATGACGTCGTAGATATCGTTCATGGTTACTTGGTGCGGTTGGCGATGGATTCCAGTGCGGATTCAACGATGACGACCTTGCGGGCGTCAAGCAGCTGCTCCACGTTCACCTCTGCGGCAGACATGAGCAGCACGTCCGCCACGTTGCGGCCGGCACGCTTGGTCTTCTCGTCAAAGGACTCGGCGATGATGAGGATCTTCTTACCCTCTGCGATGGCGGCCACGGCGGCCACGAAGCTCTTGGTCTTGCCGTCCTCCACGGAGAAGGAGGGAACGGTGACGACCTTGCCGCCGGAGATGATATCCCCGAGCACGCGGCGGAGGGCCAGCTTGCGGGTGGACTTGTTCACCTTCTTGCTGTAATCGCAGGGGCGGGGGCCGAACACCACGCCGCCACCCACGAAGATGGGGCTCTGGTGGTCGCCGTGACGGGCGTTGCCCGTGCCCTTCTGGCGGTAGATCTTCTTGTTGTTGCCGGCCACCTCCGCGCGGGTCTTGGTGTTGGCGGAGCCGGTGCGGCGGTTGGCGCGGTAGGCGGTCACCAGGTCATGCACGGCCTGGCTGCCCTTTTCGGGTCCCACCGTCACGATGTTGGCGGCGTTGGCGGCCTCGATTGTCAATTGATTAGCGGACATAGATAGGTTCTCCTAGTTCGTGTTGTTATTTACCGTTCTTCTTCTTGGCGGGGCGGATAACCACGTAGGATCCCTTGGCGCCGGGAACCGGGCCGGAGACGAGGATCACGTTGTCGTCCTTGCGCACCTGGACAACTTTGAGGTTCTGCACCGTGCGGCGCTCGTTGCCCATGTGGCCGGGCATCTTCTGGCCCTTCCACACGCGGGAGGGGGTGGCGCAGGCGCCCACACCACCGGTGCGGCGGTGCATCATGGAGCCGTGGGCCATGGGGGAGCCGTGGAAGTTGTGGCGGCGCATCACACCCTGGAAGCCCTTGCCCTTGGAGGTGCCGATGACATCCACCCAGGCGCCTTCCTCGAAGAGATCGCAGCCGGGATGGGCGGCACCCTCTTCGGGGAGCTCGGCGGCCTCCACGCGGAACTCCTTGAGGAGCTTGGCGGGGGCGATACCCAGCTTCTTGAAGTGGCCGGCCACCGGCTTGGAGAGGCGGCTCTCCTTCTGGGAGTCGAACGCCACCTGCACGGCGGTGTAGCCGTCCTTCTCGGCGGTCTTCACCTGGCCGTAGGTGTTGCCGGTCACATCGATGACAGTGACGGGAACCATGGCTCCGGTCTCCTTGTTGAAGACGCGGGTCATGCCAACCTTCTTACCAATAAGTCCTAAAGACATGTTCGTAAATAAGAGTTGAGGTTAATAAGACGGGCTCAGATCTTGATCATGATATCCACGCCGGCCGGAAGGTTGAGCTTCTTGAGCTCCTCCACGGTGCGGGAGGTCGGGTCGACGATGTCGAGCAGACGCTTGTGGGTACGGATTTCGAACTGGTCGGCGGATTTCTTGTTAACATGGACCGAGCGGTTCACAGAGAACTTCTCGATACGAGTCGGCAAAGGAATCGGCCCTGCGACTTTTGCACCTGTACGCTTGGCGGTCTCGACGATCTCCGAGGCGGAGTGGTCGATGGCGCGGCTGTCAAATGCACGGAGACGGATGCGGATTTTGGGACTTTGCATGAACGTGCGGTTATGTTTGGGTTAGTAATCAGGTTGGATTATTTGGCATCACCACCGCGGGCCTTGACGATTTGTGCGACAAGGTTCGGGGGGACTTGCTCGAAGTGGGAGGGTTCCATGGAGTAGGAGGCGAGGCCCTTGGAGAGGGTGCGGATATCCGTGGAGTAGCCGAACATCTCTGCCAGGGGCACCTTGGCGGTGAGGATGCATTCCGCACCGCGGTGTTCCATGTTGTTGACGTTGGCGCGGCGGCGGTTGAGGTCGCCCATGATATCGCCCTGGTTTTCGGCGGGGGTGGTGACCTCCACGCTCATGATGGGCTCCAGCAGCACAGGGCCGCACTTGGCGAAGGCGTTCTTCATGGCGAAGATGGCGGCCATCTTGAAGGCGTTTTCGTTGGAGTCCACCTCATGGTAGGAGCCGTCCACCACGTCCACCTCCACGTCTTCCACGGGATACCCGGCAACGGAGCCGGAGTTCATGGCCTCGTTGAGGCCGGCGTACACGGCGTTCATGTACTCCTTGGGAATGGCGCCGCCAACAATCTTGTTGGCAATCTTGAGGCCTGTGCCGCGCTCGCCGGGGCGCATGTCGATGATGACATCACCGTACTGGCCGCGGCCGCCGGACTGCTTGACGAGCTTGCCCTGCACGTGGTCCGCGCTCTTGGTGATGGTTTCGCGGTAGGCGATCTGGGGCTTGCCGGTGTTGGCCTCCACCTTGAACTCGCGCTTGAGGCGGTCCACGATGATGTCCAGGTGAAGCTCACCCATGCCGGCGATGATGGTCTGGCCGGTCTCCTCGTCCGTCTTCACGCGGAAGGTGGGGTCTTCTGCGGAGAGGCGCTGGAGGGCGTTGGACATCTTCTCCTGGTCAGCCTTGGTAAGGGGTTCCACGGCCATGGAAATCACGGTGTCCGGGAAGGTGGGGGGCTCCAGCGTGTAGTCGAAGTCGTCCGCGGCCAGGGTGTCGCCCGTGGTGGCGTTCTTCAGGCCCACGATGGCGGCGATATCGCCGGAGTACACGGCGTCCACATCCGTGTGCACGTTTGCCTGGATCTGGAGCAGGCGGCCCACGCGCTCACGCTTGCGGGTGCGGGGGTTGTAGACGGTGTCGCCCTTGTGGATGACGCCGGTGTACACGCGGATGAACACCAGGGAGCCCACGAACTTGTCTGCCCAGAGCTTGAATGCCAGGGCGATGGGCTGGTCGTCGTCGGAGGGGTTCACCTCCTTGGTCTCGAAGGTTTCGTAGCCGTTCTCGTCAAGGCCGTTGGAAATGGTGGAGGTCACCGTGGCCTGCTTGGCCTCCAGCGGGGAGGGCAGGTAGTCCACCACGGCGTCCAGCAGGGCCTGCACGCCCTTGTTCTTGAAGGCGGAGCCGCCGGCCACGGGCACGAACTTGTTGGCGATGGTGGCGCGGCGGATGGCTGCCTTGAGCGTGGGGGCATCGATGGGCTCCTCCATCAGGAAGAGCTCCGCGAGCTCGTCGTCCACGTCTGCCACCTTCTCCTTGAGCTCCTGCAGGGCGTCCTCCGCCTGCTGCTTGAGCTCGGCGGGGATGTCCACCACCTCGTAGGTGGAGCCCAGGCGGTCGTTGTCCGCGTAGAGGATGGCCTTCTGGTTCACCACGTCAATCTGGCCGCGCAGCTGGTCCTCTGCGCCGATGGGGACGAGGATGGAGGCGGCGTTTGCATGCAGCTTGTTGCGGATGCCGTCCAGCACGCTTGCGAAGTTGGCGCCTGTGCGGTCCATCTTGTTGACGAAGCAGATGCGGGGCACGTTGTACTTGGTGGCCTGGCGCCACACGGTCTGGGTCTGGGGCTGCACGCCGGCCACACCGCAGAAGACAACGATGGCGCCGTCGAGCACGCGCAGGGAGCGCTCCACCTCTGCGGTGAAGTCCACGTGCCCGGGGGTGTCAATCACGTTGAGCTGGAAGTTCTCGTTCTCGTAGATCTTGTAGCAGCCCTCGGCGGGCAGCTGGCGCCAGTTGGTGGTAACGGCGGCGGAGGTGATGGTGATACCGCGCTCCTGCTCCTGCTCCATCCAGTCGGTCGTTGCGGACCCTTCGTGGGTCTCGCCGATCTTGTGGATCATGCCAGTGTAGAAGAGGATGCGTTCGGAGAGCGTGGTTTTGCCGCCGTCGATGTGAGCGGCGATACCGAAGTTGCGGTAGCGCTCGAGCGGGGCCTTGCGGTCTGGGCTGCTTACGTTAGCCATAATGGTAATATGAATGTTTGGGGTTCAGAGATTACGTTTTGCGAGAATACGAGAAACTTCCGCCGGCTGCTTACCAGCGGAAGTGGGCGAATGCGCGGTTGGCCTGGGCCATCTTGTGCACGTCGTCGCGCTTGCGCACGGCGGCACCCTGGTTGGCTGCGGCTTCCTTGATTTCGTTTGCCAGGGCCTTGGCCATGGGCACACCCTTGCGGTTGCGCGCAAAGTTGATGAGCCAGCGCATGGCAAGGGCCTCGGAGCGGTCCGGGGCAACCTCCAGCGGCACCTGGTAGGTGGCGCCGCCCACGCGGCGGCTCTTCACCTCCACGCGCGGCTTGGCGTTTTCAATCGCGCGGGTCAGGATTTCCAGGGGGCTGACGGTGTCGGTGCCCTCGTTGGCAATATCGATCGCCTTGTAGACGATGCGCTCTGCGAGGGAACGCTTGCCGCCCAGCATCACCTTGCCGATGAGCTTGCCAACAAGCACGGAATCGTAACGGGAGTCACGATGTTCAATTTTTCTGTAGACGCGTTTACGACGGGCCATAACTGTGATTTATGTTGGGGGTTCTTACTTCTTGGCGGCTTCCTTGGGGCGCTTGGCACCGTACTTGGAGCGGCCGCGGCGGCGCTTCTCCACGCCCAGGCAGTCCAGGGCGCCGCGGACGATGTGGTAGCGCACACCGGGAAGGTCCTTCACACGGCCTCCGCGGACGAGCACGATGCTGTGCTCCTGGAGGTTGTGGCCCTCGCCGCCGATGTAGGCGATAACTTCCTCGCCGTTGGTGAGGCGAACTTTTGCAACTTTACGAAGAGCGGAGTTGGGCTTCTTCGGCGTGCGGGTCATCACCTGGAGGCAGACCCCGCGGCGCTGCGGGCAGCTGTGAAGAGCGCGAGACTTCGACTTCTCTTCCGGTACGATTCGTCCCTTGCGGACGAGCTGATTGATGGTCGGCATGTTTCCTTCTAGTTTTGTGGTTGCACGGGGCTTAGCCAGTTGCTGCAAGCTGCCTCTCCCTAGAGGAAACCTGCCGTTTCTCCGGCGGCGCACCCGATAAGTCCCTGCGTTGTGTTGCCTGTTAGAGGCGGCGTGCAGGGGCGCTCATTTTAGCCGTTTTTTTTACAATGGCAAGCCTTTTTTTCCGAAATTTTCATTTTTTTTGCATTGGCGGCCCATTATGCTCCGGCAGCGGGGCGGGGTCTGGGAAAATCGAAAAGTGGGGCTGGAAATTGGCAGGTTACCCCCAACCCTCACGGGATTGGGCTAAATTTGTATCGCCATCAAGATGGCTCAATGCCAGCGCGCCCGTAGGGTACATATCGTGCGCATTTTTCTGTTGCCACTCCGTTGCCGCGCGAGCGTTTGGTTGCCCCGCGCGCGAAGCGCGCGCTTACTTCGCAAATAGTACCTAGTACATAGCCCGCCTCGGCGTAGCCTTGGCGGAGACGGGTACCTAGTAAATCCCATGGCGGTGCTCGCCCCCTGCCCCGGGGTCATTCCGGGGAGTGGACGTGGTTGCGGGCGTACTGCTCGCAGGGTTGGGGGAGCCAGCCGTCCGGCAGGGGAGAGCCCTGCTGCAGGAGGTGGCGGATTCGGGATGAGGAAGCCGGGTGCGCCCCCTCCAGGAAGACGGCGTTCACCCCCGGGCGCGGGGCGGGGGCGTGGCCGCGGTGGTAGACGATGAAGGTGAGCTGCTGCACCAGGTAGTCGTACCGCCCCCAGCGGTGGAGCTCGTCCCACTGGTCAGTCCCGAGCAGCCAGAAGAGTTGCGCCGCGGGGTGGGCGCTGCGCCAGGCCTCCACAATGCGCCAGCTCCAGCTGGGCGGGGGGAGCTGCAAATCCAGCCCGGAAACGCGCGCCCAGGGCAGCCCCTGCGTGGCGAGGCGCAGCATGTCGAGGCGCTGCCCATCCGTGAACATGTGGCGGCTGCCCTGCTTGAAGGGGGATTCCGCGGCGGGGAGGAACACCACCTCGTCCAGCCCGCAGGCGCGCTGCGCATCCGCGGCCACCTGCAGGTGCCCCGCGTGCACGGGATCGAACGATCCGCCGAAAAGGCACGTTTTCATGGGGAGTGGGGCGGGGCGGCGTGGGGTTGTTACAGGCCCTCCGTGTCCTTGTAGGGGAGGAAGCAGCCGATGGGCAGCTTCACCAGTTTCGTTTCCGGGGTGAGGCGGCGGTAGTGGCGGATGAAGTTCTCCAGGTTGCCGTAGTTGCCGGCGGTCTTGGGGATGCCCTGCTGGCCGCAGTTCACCAGGATGTTGAAGTGGAGCTCCGCGTGCAGGTGCGCGGTGAACATGCCGTGGTTGGTGCCTATGGTGCCTATCTGGTCACCGCGGTTCACGAGCTGGCCCAGCTTCACGTCAATGCGGTCCAGGTGCGCGTAGAGCGTCTGGCAGCAGAGCACCTTCTTGGTGCGGGGCTCGCGGAAGGCGTGGCGCACTATCACCACCTTGCCCCAGCGCCCGCGGGCGTCGGAGGCGTAGGTGACCAGGCCGTGGCCGATGGTGTACACGGGCGCGCCGAGGTCAGAGTTGCCGCCGGCCACACTGTTCCAATCCTCCCCCAGGTGGCGCGGCGTGGCCAGGCGCAGCCCGCGGGATTTGTAATACCCCTCCCCGTTGGGCTTGCCCACGGGGTAGTCGAACCCGTCTGCCAGCGGGGTGTACGCCCACTTCTGGTCGGGCGTCACGCGGGCATACCGTATGGCCTCCGCGCGGTACCCGCACACGGCGAGCATGGCCAGGAGCAGAAGCGTCAGGTGTCTTGCGGCACGGAACATGCGCGCATCCTAACATACACCCCGCGTCCATGCAAGAATCAATCTTGGCATGCACCCGGCTTCATTCGTCTTGCCTTGGGCGGCGCGGCATGGTACAATCCGCGCGCTATGTTCTATATCACTACGGCAATCGACTACACGAACGGCGCCCCGCACATCGGGCACGCCTATGAAAAGGTACTGGCGGACGTCTTGGCTCGCTGGCACCGAATGTGTGGCGAGGACGTGTACTACCTCACCGGCGTGGACCAGCACGGCCAGAAGGTGCAGCAGAAGGCGGAGGCCGCCGGCATGGAGCCCAAGGAGTACGCGGACATGGTGATGCAGAAGTTCATCGCGCTGTGGGAGCGCCTGGGCATCGCGTACGATGGCTGGGCCGCCACGTCCGACCCGCGCCACGAGGCCTGCGTGGGCAAGATTCTGACCGCCCTGAAGGAGAAGGGCTGCCTGTACAAGAAGGCCTACAAGGGCTTCTACTCCGTGCGCCAGGAGCAGTTCCTCACGGAAAAGGAGCGCGGCGAGGACGGCAACTTCGGCCCGGAATGGGGCGAGGTGGTGGAGCTGGAGGAGGAAAACTGGTACTTCAACCTCAGCCAGCAGATTCCCTGGCTCAAGCAGTACGTCACCGACCACCCGGAGGTGGTCACCCCGGAGTTCCGCCGCCAGAACCTCCTGAACGCCATCGAGCGTTCCGAGGGCGTGGACCTGTGCATCTCCCGCCCCAAGTCGCGCCTGGCCTGGGGCATCCCCCTGCCCTTCGACGAGGAATACGTCACCTACGTGTGGTTTGATGCGCTGGTGAACTACATCTCCTTCGCCGGATACCTCAAGGAGGAGGGCAGCGACCTGCCGGAATTCGAAAAGCTGTGGCCGTCCGTGTGCGAGGTCATCGGCAAGGACATCCTGGTGCCCGCCCACGGCATCTACTGGCTCTGCATGCTCCACGCCATGGGATTCGAGGACAAGGACATCCCCCGCCTCCTCGTCCACGGCTGGCTCAACATCAAGGGCGAGAAGATGAGCAAGAGCCTCGGCAACATCGTGGACCCCAACGACCTCTGCGACGCCTTCGGCCCCGAGGCCGTGCGCTACTACCTGGTGCGCGACACCAAGACCGGGTACGACAGCGACTACGACCCCGAGCGCCTCAAGATGATCTACAACACCGAGCTGGCCAACGACCTCGGCAACCTCTGCAACCGCTCGCTCAACATGTGCCTGCGCTACTGCGGCGGCACCGTAACCATCGGCGCAGAGGACGACGAGCTCTCCGCCAACCTCCGCAACAGCATGGCAGACACCGTCAAGCGCTTCTGCCAGCTCATGGACGAGTACAACACAGCCGACGCCCTGGCCGCACTCAACGCCCACGTGGGCCTCTGCAACGGCTACATCGAGCAGAAGCAGCCCTGGGTGCTCGCCAAGGACGAGACCAAGCTGCCGGAGCTGCAGCGCACGCTGGCCCACCTGCTGGAGAGCTGCGCGCAAATCGGCTACCTGCTGGGCTGCGTGCTGCCGGACGCCTCCGCCCGCATCCTCTCCCAGCTGAATGTGGACGGCACCAAGCTGCGCCCGCAGTCCCTGGCGTGGGGCGTGCTGGAGAACGGCCACACCATCCAGGCCCCCAGCCCTGTGTTCCCGCGCATTCTCTCAGAGGAGGAAAAGGCCAAGATGGCGGCCAAGGCAGCAAAGAAATCACAAAAGTGATTTGGATTTACAATTTACGATTTGGAAAGTTAGGCGCGCTGCGCGCGCGGGATTTTCATGGCTCATCTGGCGTTCCGCCAGATGAGCCGATTTTTGTCATAGGGCGGTTTTTCTTGTGCAACCCCCCCTTGGGCATGTTTAATAGGTGTGCATGAAACGCGCGTACAACATCATCCTGGGCGTGCTGGCGGGGCTTTTGCTGCTGGCGGCGCTGGCCGGGGTGCTTTGCATGAACCATTACCTGGCGCAGATTGCGCTCGTGGAGCACATAGAGGCGGGAAGGTGGTTAGGACATAATGAAGTAGCCGCCGCAGCAGCGGATGATGATCAGCGTGACGAACGGGATGGAGAAAACCAGGGTGGACTGCCATTTCCACCTCTGTTTCAGGAAGACGGCAACGGCGAAGACGAGCATGAGCACCACCAGCAGGAATAGCATCAACCCTTGGGCGGTTTCGCTGAAATCGTCTAAAAAGACGGAAAAGAACCACAGGAAGCAGTTCAGGCAAAAGGCTATGGCAGTCCTGAGCAGGATGGTCTGCTTCCAGCGCTGGATGCCCCCCACGCAGATGATGTAGGACAAGATGAGGACGGTGTAGAATGCGGCGGCGAACATGGCGGTTCCAAATAATTGTTTCTATACCCTTATAAGCATCCAAACGGCAAAATGTTCAAGGGGAATGGAAAAAATGTTCCTTCACTTCGGACGGAAAGTTTGCCCGGCTAGTCCCCCAGCCCGCATTCTCCCTGCACCATTTCCTGGAGGGATTGGCGGCGGCGGATGATTTGCCAGCGGTCGCCGTCCACCATGACCTCTGCGGCCAGGGGGCGTGAGTTGTAGGTGGAGGCCATGCTGAAGCCGTAGGCGCCCGCGCTCATCTCCGCCAACACCTCGCCGGGCTTCACATCCGGGATTTGGCGGTCCTGTGCCTGGAAGTCGGCGGATTCGCAGATGGGGCCGACGACATCGGCGGTGACGGTGTCGCCGTGGTGCTCTTTCACCGGCCAGATTTCATGGTAGCCCTCGTAGAGTGCGGGGCGGATGATGTCGTTCATGCCGGCGTCCACAATCTTGAAGAGCTTAGCCTCGCCGCGCTTCTCGTAGAGGCAGGTGGTGAGCATGACGGCGGCGTTGCCCACCAGGCGGCGCCCCGGCTCCACGATGATGCGCAGGCCGAGCGGTTTCAGCAGGGGAACGATGGCGGCGGCAAAGCTCTCGATGGTCATCTGCTCCGGGTGCTGCCGCCACCAGTCGGCGGAGGCGGACTCCAGGCAGCCGTCGTACACAATGCCCACGCCGCCGCCGATGGACCAGAACTCGATGCCGTACTTCTCCTTGAGGCTCATGGCGATGGGGGCCACCTTCTCAATGGCCATGCGGTAGGGCTGCGCCTCCGTGAGCTGGGAGCCGATGTGCATCTGGATGCCGCGCGGCTGCAGGTTCGGCATGGTGGCGAAAATATCCGCGTAGAGCTTTTCAATGCGGTCGATATCCACGCCGAACTTGTTCTCGTTGGTGCCGGTGGTGATGTACTTGTGGGTGTGGGCGTCCACGTTGGGGTTGACACGCACGGCCACGGGGGCCACCTTGCCCATACTGCCGGCGATGCGGTCGATGGCGCGCAGCTCCTCCTCGCTCTCGCAGTTGAAGCAGTAGATGCCCTGCTCCAGCGCGTAGCGGATTTCCTGCTCCGTCTTGCCCACGCCCGCATAGGTGCAGAGCGCGGGGTCGCCCCCGGCGTTGATGACGCGCCAGAGCTCGCCGCCGGACACGATGTCGAACCCGGCGCCCTGCCGCGCCAACAGCTGCAGGACGGCCTTGCCGGAGCACGCCTTCACGGCGTACGCCACATGAGCGTCCAGCGGGGAGAACGCCTGGCGGAACGCGGCCAGACTGCCGGCGATATCACGCTTGCTGTAGACGAATGCGGGCGTGCCGACCTCGCGGGCGATGTCCGCCAGGTTCACGTTCTCGCAGTGGAGGAATCCGTTCCTGTATGAAAAGCTGTGCATGGTTCAGGAGTGTTCGGGATTCTTGTCCGGTTCGTCATCAACAATCTTGGCCACCCAGGAAAGGTCTTCCGAGTTTTCAAGCGCGAGCTTGATGAGCACGCTGATGGGTACGGCCAGCAGCATGCCGCACGGGCCCCACATCCAGCCCCAGAAGATGACGGAGAGGATGACCACGGAGGTGGCGATGCCGAACTGCTTGCCGAGGAAGAGCGGCTCGATGCCGTTGCCGATGGCGCAGTTGATGAAGAGGTATCCCGCGGCAATGAGCATGGCGCAGCCCCAGCCGTTCATGGTGAGCGCCATGACAATGCCGGGAATGGCCGCCACAATGGAGCCGATGGTGGGGATGTAGTTGAGCACGAACGCGAGCACCGCCCACAGGAACGCGAACGGCACGTTCAGCCACTCGCACATGCCCCACACCAGCAGCCCCGTGGCCACGCTGGACACCGTCTTGATGAACAGGTATTTCTGGATGCCCTGCAGCGCGCGCAGGAAATCATCCTTGCCCTTGGTGCTGTTGGGCAGCGCGCGCAGATTGCGCAGGAACAGCGGGGCCTCCCCCAGGAAAAAGGTCATGAGGATGAGCACCAGCGTGCAGGTGCTCAACAGGGAGACAATCTGCCCGGTGATGGTCTGCGTGATGGAGAGCACCTTGTTCACATCGAACAAATCCTGCGGGGAGGCCACGATGGCGCGCGCGCTTTCCTCCAGGCCGATGGTGCCGAGCCAGGCCATGGTGTCGTTGTACAGCTCGTTGAAGCGCACGGAGAACTCGCCCTGCAGCGTGGCCTTCATGTCCATGGCCAGGAACTGGATGAGACTGGCCACCGCGTACAGCACCACAAAGTCAAACGCCACGGTGGCCACCACCGCCAGCCAGTGCGGGAAGCGCAGGAACCTCCTCAGCAGCCCCGTGACGGAGTAGCTGATGATGGCCAGGAAACCCGCCATGAGGACGGGGATGATGACCGGCTGCGCCTGCCGCAAGCCGAAAATGATAACCAGCGCCGCCGCCCCGATGATGAGAGCGCGCGCGCCGTCACCCAGCGGGCCGCCTTGCAATTGCCTGTTGTCGTCCTGTTCCTGCATTGCGCATATATTCTACACATGCGCGGCGCATATTCAAGCCATGAGCGCGGCATAAGCGGCCGCGGGCGCTACTTTTCGGAGAGCTCTGCGAGCTTGGCGCGGATACCGCGCAGGAAAACGCTCTCCAGCGTGTTGCGGGCGGGAGCGGAACCCACCCAGGCATCCCCGGCCAGCGCGCGTATCTGCTCCAGCAGCTGCGGGGTGGGGCTTTCCAATGTGATTTCCGTGCGGCGGGAATCGCGCGTGAGCTCGTCCACGGAGCCCTCCGCAATCAGGTTGCCCTGGTAGAGGATGCCCACGCGGTCGCACACCTCCTGCACCTGCTCCAGCAGGTGGGAGCACAGGAAGATGGTGGTGCCCTGCCCCCGCAGGTTCATGATGATATCCCGTATGGTGCGGGAGCCGAGCGGGTCCACGCCGGCGGTGGGCTCGTCCAACACCAGGAGCCGCGGGCGCTGCACCAGGGCCTGCGCCAGCCCCACGCGCTGCAGCATGCCCTTGGAATAGCCGCCCAGGCGCCTGTGTGCCGCCTCCTGCAGCCCGGTGAGCTCCAGGAGCTCATCCACCCTGGCGCGCAGCGCGGCGCCGCGCAGGCCGCACAGGCGGCCGTAGAAGCGCACGGTTTCCGCGCCTGTGAGGAACTTGTAGAAGTACGGGTTCTCCGGCAGGAAGCCGATTTCACGCCGGTTGGAGGGCGCGGCGGCGGGCTGGCCGAACACGCGGCAGGAGCCGGCATCCGGGCGCAGCAGGCCCACGAGCATCTTCATGACGGTGCTCTTGCCGCTGCCGTTGGGGCCGATGAGGCCGTAAACGCCGCCCTGCGGAATGCGCAGGCTGACACCCTTGACGGCGTACACGCCGCCCCTGCCCCAATGCCCGGGGAAACTCTTGTGGACAGAGTCTATCTCAACAGCCTCGGGCATTGGCGTTCCGTTCAGCGGTTTACCTGGCCTGCGCCATGAGGCGCAGCATGTTCTTGGCCATCTCGATGCCCTTCTCGAAAATCTCCACGCGCATGTTCTCGTTCGGGGAATGGATGCGGGCATCCGGCAGGTCCAGCCCCAGGAAGAGGGCATCCTTGCCGAGCACCTTGGAAACCTCTGCGATAATGGGGATGGAGCCGCCCTCGCGCACGAGCACGGGAGCGTTGCCGAAAGTCATCTCCTGCGCCTTCTGCGCAGCCTTGCCGAAGGCGGAGTTGGGGTCGCTCAGGTAGGCGTCTCCCGCGTGCTGGCGGGTGAACTTCATGCGCACGCTGGGCGGGCACACCTTCTTGAAGTGGGCCTCCACCTTGTCCATGACGGCCTCCGGGTCCTGCCCGGGCACCAGGCGGCAGCTCATCTTGGCGAACGCATGCGTGGGGATGACGGTCTTGGAGCCCTCGCCCTCGTAGCCGCCGGAGATGCCGTTGAGCTCGAAGGTGGGGCGCGCGTACACGCATTCCGCGCCGGTGAAGCCCTTCTCCGGGCGCAGCTGCGGCACGCCGGTGAGCTCTGCGAGCTCTGCATCGCTCATGCCGGGCACGCGGCGCCAGCTCTCGCGCTCCCAGTCCTCAATCTCGTGCACGCCGTCGTAGAAGCCCTCCACGGTCACGTGGTTGTTGTCATCGTGCGTGGTGGCGATCATCTCGCAAAGAGTGGTAATGGGATTGGCCACGGCACCGCCGAAGATGCCGGAATGCAGGTCCATGGCGGGTGCGGAAACCTCCAGCTCAAAGCAGCACAGGCCCTTGAGGCCGTACGAGAAGGAGGGGATATCCGGCGCGGCCATGCCGGTGTCGCTCACCACAATCACATCACACGCGAGTTCCTTTTGGGCCTCCGGCGTGCGGATGAACTTGAAGAGGCTCTCGCTGCCGCGCTCCTCCTCGCCCTCCAGCAGGTAAATCACGTTGAGCGGCAGCTTGCCGTCCTCCTTGATGATTTCCTCCGCCGCCAAGATGTGCGCCATGATTTCCCCCTTGTCGTCGGAGGCGCCGCGGGCGTACACGCGGCCATCGCGGATTTCAGGCTTGAAGGGGTCGCTCTTCCACTCGGAAACGGGGTCCACGGGCATCACATCATAGTGGCCGTATATCACCACCGTGGGGGCGCCCTCCACCTTGGGGCTGTGGGCCACCACAATCGGGTGGATATCCGTCATGTGCTTCCTGGCATCAAAGCCCATGGTGGTGAGCTTCTGCACCAGGAAATCAGCGCAGCGCTCCACATCCTTGGCGTACTCTGCCACGGCGGAAACGCTCGGTATACTCAAAAAGGCAAAAAGATCATCAATCCTGCTCATGCCACCATCCTACCACCGCGCGCCGCACATGGCAAGCACAGATGGCGCCGCCGCCCGCATTTCCTTGCCACGCCCCGCAAAAGAAAAGCCCGCCCTGCGCAATGCAGGGCGGGCGAAATTACCTATTGAACCTCGCAGGCCAATCAGGGATTGACCAGGCCGTCATCCGGGAAGAGCCCGGGCGTGGCGGCGGGGGAGGCATCCGTGCTGCCGGCGTCGCGGTGGCGGATCGGCTTGCCCAGCGGGTCAAGAATCTCCGCGGTCACGAAGACCATCAGGTTCTTGCGCACGTGGGATTCCACATTGCTGCGGAAGAGACGGCCGATGAACGGCAGGTCGCCGATGACGGGCACCTTGTCCTCCACCTTCTGCACCTCATCCTGAATCAAACCGCCGATGGCGATGGTGTGACCATCGTACACGCAGGGGTTGGAGTTGATGTAGCGGCGGCTGAAGACAGGCATGTCGATGCGGTTCTCGGTGAGCACGATGTGCTCGATCTCCGTTTCGTTGGCAATACCGGCCGTAATCGGGGAACCGTAGTTCACGAAGCCTTCGAACTCGACCACGCGAATCTCGAAACGCTTGAAGTGAATGATGTCACCCTCACCCTCCTTGAGCGGGTCGATCTGGAAGCGCATCATGATACCGACGTCTTCCACGGCCCAGTCATCCGGGTTGGCGGGAGCGGCCACGGGAAGGCCACCGCCACCCCAGTTGCCGTTGTTGGTGTTGGTGCCGTTGGTGCAGTTGTTGCCGCCGCTCATAATCTGAGGAGCCTCGTAGGAGATGCTATAGACGAAGCGGCGCACCACCTCAATCTTGGCGCAGCCCTCTTCATCGTCCTGGGCCTGCATGCGCTCATCCGGGGCGGGGGCGAACTCCATGGGCTCGTCACCGCTGATGACCAGGCTCGGGGCAGACATCACATCCACGCCCTTCTTCTGGGAAAGGCCGCGCATAATCATCTGGTAGGAGCCGGAATCAAAGATGCCGGAGAGGGACATGATGCCGGGAGCCACGCTGGTGGTCTGGGATTCACCCGCAGAACCGGCCTTGATGAGGTTGTCGAGCGTGTTCGCCGTGACAGCGCCGGAACCGGAGCGGTTGCCGCCGGTCACCAAGCCGTTACCAAGCGTGGTGGTGTTGATGCCGTCCTTCAACACATTGTTGGAGCCCATCACGTGGCGGGAGACGGGCCAGGCGCCATCACCGTTGTAGTTGTTGCCGAAGGCCTGACCGCCGGAGGTGACGAAATCCGACACCGTGCGCAGCGGGGAGGAGTTGACCCCGCTGGTGCCGCCCACGTAGGTGTTGCCGGCATCGTTGACGGAGAAGGGATTGACCACCCAGTCGAAGCTGAGCTCTTCCTCGTTGGTCTGGGCGATTTCCACGAACTTGGCGCTCACCTTCACCATCTTGGGCATGTTCTGGCGGTAGGTGTTCACGGCCTCCTCCACGGTGTCCAGCTCATCCTCCGTGTTGTAGACGGTGAGCATGCCGGTGGCGGGGGAGTACTTGGCGGAAGAGCCCTGCGGGAAGTTCACGCCCATGTTGATGAGGGCGGCCTTCGGGTCGATCTTGGCAGACTTGTGGCCGCTGTCGGAGGTGAAATCATCATCATCGGAGTCCTCCTCGTCACCGCCGCTGGCCTGGAAGAAGGCGGAACGCACCTGCCACTGGCGGCGGCTCATGCGCTGGGAGGCGGCACCCTTCTGGTACACCACCACGGCGCTGTCTTCCACGCGCATGTCGCAGTTGGCCTGCGAGCACATGCGGCGCAGCAGTTCCGCTGCGGAGAGGTCGCTCATCTTCAGGGAGGAAATCACCGCGGGTGCAACCGGGGCAGCCACGGCCACGGGACCGGCGGAGGAAGTCTCATCCTCGTCCTCGCGGAGGAAGCGGAAGCCTGCGCGACCACGGGTGCGGCGGACTGCTGAGCCTTCTCGAAGATGAAGTTCAGATGCACGCCCTGCTTGCGGGCCTCGGCGCGCAGGAAGTCCAGCGCGTCCTCCATGGGGGTGTCCTCAAAGTTCACGGCAGCGATGTGCAGGCCGTTCAGGGCCTCCGTGTTGCGGAGCACATCCGGGGAGATGACGGTGCCGCCGCCGTTGTTGCCGTAGGCCAGGTCTGCGGGAGCATCGGAATCCGAGTACAGGTTGTCCCAAGTGGCGTCCACCTCTTCCAGGGCCTTGGCGCGCACGGCGTCATGGGCGCCGGCATAGTACTTGGTCTTGCGCTTGCTCACGGCCTCCTGGCCACGGCGCGCGGCCATGTTGTACTTGTCGATGCGCAGCACACGTGCGAACTCGGCGTAGGCCTTGTCGTAGTCGCCCAGGTCATAGTAGCCGTAGGCGAGGGTGAGCAGGCGGTTCACCTCGTCCACGTTCTTCACGTGCTCCGGGGTGAGGGCGGGGTTGTTGCGAACGGGGTCGCGCAGAAGGGAGAGTTCCTGGCGGGCGCGCTTGTTGTTGGGGTCGCGCACCAGCACATCGAGCAGGAGCTGCTCGGCGTCATCGTAGCGGCCCACGCGGGAGTACTCGATGGCGACGGCGATGGAGGCATCGCTGATGCTCTTGACGATGAAGTCCTGCCACTTGGCGGTGGCGGGCGCCTTGGGGATCTTCTTCCAAGCCTCCTGGTACTTCTCCAGGGAGACGGCGTACTTCTTGTCGCGGTAGGCGTTGCGGCCTTCCTCCAGCAGAAGCAGGGCTTCCTGGGTCTGGGCCTGGCGGCGTGCGGATTCGCGGTAGTTGATGCTGTCCTGCACGGCTGCGGGAGCCTGGGCGCTGATAGCCTGCTGCGTGGCGACGGGAGTGTCAACGTAGACGGCGGAAGGGCCGACCTCGCTCACGCCTGCGGAGGTGGAGGGGGTGATGTAGCCTTCCGTGGCTGCGCCACCGCGGCGCGCGGCGTTGATGCTCTGAGCGGGCATGACGGCAGCCTGGGGCTGATCGGGCGCGGGGATGGAAACTTCGGATTGTGCCTGCACGTAGGGACACGCTGCAGCCACAGCCATGAGAATCATTGTTCGCTTTGCTATAGTGAGAGGTGCGTGGTTCATGGTAATGTCTAATTTATGCCAGATTTTTGTTGGAATGTAAAGTCTACAATTCATTTTTTTTTGATTTTCTGCTCCGGAGGGCCGAATTTAGCCATCGGAGCGCTTGTTTTTTGCCTTGGGGACGCAGACAGGGGCCTGCGCGCCGGGAGGGGTGATATCCACACCGCCGGCGGGGTTGGTGCCGGTGAACGTGGCTTTCATGTCCTTGCCGTTGCCGGCACCGCCGGGGATGGTGAACTCTGCGTTGAGCTCTGCCTTCACGGTGGTGCCCTGCGCGCTGCCGCCGGTAATGCGGAGCGTGGCGGTGGTGTCGCTGATGAGGTGGCCCTTCACGGCATCACCCTTGAGGTTGGGGTTGGGCGTTCCGGCACGCACGGTGAATTCCTTCTCCTTGCCTGCGGTCTCGTTGTCGCGCACACGGATGACGTTCTCCTCCACGGTGTCGTCCGCGAAACCGGGGAAGGTCTTCTTCTCATACCCGACGAGGGTGAAGCGCTTGCTGTCCTTTTCCGAGAGGCCGAAGGTTTCCCCCACCTTGACGGTGGCCTTGTTCACCACGGTCTTGCCGTCCGGGGCGAGGATGCGGATATTGGCCTCCGTGGGAGAGAGGGTGGGATCGGAGTTCAAGTTGTCCGTGGTGATGGTGGCGCGGGCGGTGGAGAGTTTCACGAGCTCCATCTTGGGAGCGCAGCCGGGAGCGAGCACGGCGGGATAGCTGGCGGGATCCGCCGGCTTGGTCTGCGCCTTGTACTCCTCATGGTTGGAGAAACCGTCCTTGTCGCTGTCCAGCGCCAAGCCGTCCGCGCGGCCCAGGGCATCCGCAATGCCGTTGACCACGAACCAGGTGTTGGGCACATCCGCGTGAATGCTCTTGGATTCGGGGTCGTAGATGTCCACCACCAGGTTGGCCTTCTTGTCGTCCGCGGCGAACTGCCAGAGCTCCGTGGAGAAGAAGAGTGGGGCCATGCGGGGTTGCCCGTTGATGGTTGCGCCTTCCGGTGCGGTGTCCGCCACCTTGCGGTCCTGCTGCATATCGGCGCGCATCTTCTTGGCGGCATCGGTGAGGGTCTTGTTGACCTTGCCGGAATCCACCTTGGTTTCCGGTGCCTCCACCTTGTTGGCGGATGAGAGGTACATGCCCCAGCCGCCCACGGCCAGGCCAAGGATGATGCCTGCGGTGAGAATCTTGTTTCCGGGATTGGATTGATCTGCCATAGTAAACGGTCGGTTGGGGGTTACTTCTTCTTGATGTTGTTAAAATAGAGCACCTGGAAAGTCATGTGCACGCGAGTGGTCTCCGTGTCCTTGCCGGTGAGCTGCACGGCGATGGTGCGTGCGGCCGGTGCCGCGGCGGGAGCATCCGCCTCGTTCCCGCCCCCGGCGATGTCATCCCCCTGCACTTCCACGGCGGTGGCGGGGGCCACGTAGGGGCTCACGGGCGGCGGGGTTTCCCTGCTCTCCACGGCAAGGCCGGTGATGGTGAGGAAGAATTCCTTGTCCGCCATCACCTTGTTGATGACTTGCGGGAGGGTTCCTCGCTTGGCCTCGAAAGCCACCTGGAAGCGCAGCGGGAAATACTCCGCGGGCTTCTTGTTGTCCAGGCTGGCCTGCTCCGGGAGCTCCTCGCAGAAGACCTTCTCCACGGAAGCGGGGCCGGAAGAGAGGATATCCTCCACCACGCGCTTCACAGCCTGGTGCTGGAACGCGAGGAAGGGCACCTGGTCCTTGGTGGGGGTCGCGGTCTTGAGCGTGGTCATGCCCAAATCCTCTGCGGGGCGCGCGAGCGTGGCCTTGTTGTCCGCCGCCATGGTGCGCACGGCGGCGATATCCGCCAGGAGCTGCTTCTGGAATTCCTGGGCGGAGATTTGGGGCTGGCCGGTGCAGAAGGAGGCGTACTTGCCGAACTCCCTCTGCATGTCGTCACCCACGGCCTTCACCTCCTTGTAGGCGGCGGAGAGGTTGTCCACATTCTGCTTGGTGGGCGTGATTTCCTGGTTCTCGTAGTCCTGGAAACGCTCGCTGATTTCGGTGAGCTTTGCCTGGGTCTCCTCATACTCCTGGTTCTTGGTGAACCCGAAGTAGGTGATACCCACGAAGGCGAGCCCCATCACAGAGGCCAGCGTCACCACGCGTTTGTTGTCGCTTATACTCATTGTCGTCAAATTGGCTGGGGGTTACTTGTTCTCCGCGGGGTCGAACTCCGGAATGGGGATGGGGTTCTTGAGCGGCATCACCATTATGAATTTCTCCACGTACGGCGGCATCTTCTCCTTGGCGGACTTCGCGTTCACGAACTGGAAGTAGCAGTTGAGGTCCTTCTGCACCTTCGCGGTCTCATAGGAGAACAGGGAATCCGGCGTGCTCTCGCTGAAGCGGGTGGCCACCATGTCGTACACCACCTGGCGCTGCTCCGTGGCCTGGTCGTTGTCCACGGGCTTGATGGTGTAGCCGCTCAGGTAGATGGCGGTGACGGCGGGGGCATTCTTGCGGCCGGCGCTCTCCGGAGCCTTGGTAATGGCGGAAGCGACGGCGGAGTTGCGGCTGCCGTTCATGTCGATGAGCTTCTGGCCCTTGACATCGCTGGATTCGGAGAGGGTGTTGTCCTCCACGCTGTAATCGACGAGCGGGGAGAATTCCGAAACCCAGAACTTGACGGAGGCGCAGTTTTCAGAGAGCTGGCGCATCACGTCCGCATAGGCGGCGCGCTGGCTGTAGAGCTGGCTGAGCTTGCTGACATCGCGCATGGCCTTGTCGTAATTGCCCTTCACGGTGGTGAGGCGCGTGTTCATTCTTTCCGCGTCCTCGTCCTTGGGCTGGGCGCGGAAAAGCTCCTTGTTTGCGGCCGCGGCGGAGGAAGAGGCATTGTAGGCGAAGATGGAGGCGCCGATGAGAGCCACCATACCGCCGATAATCACCTTGGGCAGCTGCTCCTTTTCCGCGCGGTCCTTGCCCACGCTGGTGGGCACCAAATCAATGTTGTACTCGCCCGCCTTGGCACCGGTGACGGCAGCGCCCACCAGCGGTCCCAGGCACACGGCATCCAGCTGCAGGGCGTTGGCATCCACATGGGAGCCCACACCCAAAATGCCGAGGGTGTTCAGGTATTCCACGGGCAGGTTGAGGGTTGCCTGCAGGAACTCCTGGGCGTAGGGCAGGCGCGCGCCGCCGCCGCAGATGTACACCTTTGCGGGCGGGTTGCCCTTGTACTGGGAGCGGTAGTGGGTGATGGTTCGCTGCACCTCCGAGCAGAGGCGGCCCATGGCGGTGCGGATGCAGGTGGCAAGCGCGGCGGTCTGCTCATCCATGGAATCCGTGTGGCCGTTGCCCAGGGAAACCGCGCCGCTGGCAACCTTCAGCTGCTCCGCCTCGCGGAAGCCGATCTTGAACTCGCGGGACACGGCATTGGTGATGAACGAGCCGGCGGCGGTGACGGAGCGCGTGAAGAAGCGCCCGTTGTCCGCAAACAGGATATCCGTGGTCTTGGCGCCGATATCCAGGATCATCACCGGCTCCGTCTCCTCCGGGTGGTTGGCGCGGTACGCGTTGTACAGGGAGGTGATGGAGCAGTCCACGGCCTTGGTCTTGAGCCCGTTGTCCTCCACCTGGCTGTTGAGGGAATCCAGCACCTCCTTCTTGATGGCCACCAGCAGCACCTCCTTGTCGCCCTCCGGGGTGTCGGAGAGCGGTTGGTAGGAGTACTGTATCTGGTCAATGGGGAAGGGAATCTGCTGCTGGGCCTCGTAGCCCACCTGCTCCGCCAGGTCGCCCTCGATGGGGGGCAGCTTGATGAAGCGCAGGAAGACCTGCTGCCCGGAGACCACGTTGCGGACCTCGCTACCGTTCACCTTGAGCTCCGCCACCATCTCCTTGATGGCGTTGCTCACGTAATCCATGCGCATGCCCTCTTCCACAGGGTCCAGCACAATGTCACGCCTGGCGTAGCGGGAGAGCGTGAATCCCCGCCCCGCCGGGGTGAACAGGGCCATGGAGACACTCTGTGCACCTATTTCAAGGGCTACTGTTTTCTTGTATTCGGCCATATCAGTCTATGAGTTGAAATCTGTTTCGCGGCGGCGGGGCGTTATTCCGCCTTCTTCTTCTTTTTCTTGTCCTTCTTCTTGTCGGTGGAATCGGTGGTGTCATCGCCCGTGTCTGCAGAGCTGTCCGCGCTGCCGGAATCGCTGTCGTCCACCGTGTCGGAGGAGGAAGAGGAGGAGGAAGACGATGACGATGCCGCCGCACCGTACATGGGCACGGTGGGGGCGCCGGAAAGCACGGCATAGTAGGGAGCGAACGGCGTGTCGGCAATGGAGCAAATCACCACGCCCTTCTTGTTGGGCGCGCTCTTCTTCTTCCACCAGCCGTTGGTGAGCTTGCCCTTGAGCTTGTTGTCGATGACCACGGCGGGCTCCTCCTTGGTGTTGAGGCAGCTGGAGCCGCCGAATTCGGCCTCCACGGCAATGGCGGCCAGGTGATGGTTGGTGAGGTCCACCTTGCCCTTGGTGCCGCAAATCTTGGCGGCGTTGGAGGGGGAAATGAACACGGCCGCGGTGAGCGTGCCCTCGGAGGGCTTGTCGCCCTGCCCCGGCGCCACGGGGATTTCCGTGTAGGTGATTTCGCGCTCGGCCATGGTCAGGTCGTCGGAGCTCTCACCGGTGAACACCACGTACACATGCACCTTCAGGTCGTCCACAAAGGTGATGGGTTCGGAGGCCTTGCCCTTGCCCTCCACCTTGAGCGGAACGCGGACGAAATACCAGGAGGCAGCATCCACGGAGCCGGGCTTCACCCTTTCCTTGGAGCCGAACATGCCTGCGGGCGGGGCCACGCGTTCCACCTTGGCATCGGTAGCCTTCAAATCGAGCGTCACGCGGGCGTGGTCGGCGCTGGCGGCGCTTGCCGCAGGCGCACCGAGCACTGCCGCAACAGCGAGGGGCCAAATCAGGTTTTTCTTCATAAGAAATTTCAACGTACCTTGCCCTTATACACCAAACAAAGCCGCTTGGCGAGAAGAAACTTGCCGCCGCGCAAACTTTTTCGGCGCGGGCGCGTGTGGCGCGCAGGGGGTCAGGCGGTGCGCTTTCCGCGTGCCGCCCCGCAGAGGAAGAACACCCCCATGGCCACCACAATGAGGGTGAGCAGCTGCCCCTGGGTGATGCCGTGCCACACGGCGGCGTCCGGCTGCTTGAAGCACTCGCAGGTGATACGGGCGGCGGCGTAGAGCAGGCAGAACACACCGCTGAAGAACCCGGCGCGGGCATCCTTGAGCACCAGGCGCAGCGTGATGAGCACCGCGAAGATGAGCAGGCCCTCCCCCACGGCCTCGAACAGCTGGGACGGGTAGCGCCCGTGCAGGTGCGGCGCCAGGGCGTCCTGCACGGCGGTGTTCTCGCGGCAGAGCCGCAGCAGGGTGTCGAAGGCGCCCTCGTTCTCATGCGCCAGCTGCGCCAGGGGGGTGCCGGCGGCCTGCTCCGCCTGCGTGATTGCCTCCAGGCGTTCCGCGGCGGGCAGCTCAAAGAGCTCCTGCGGGAATTTCACGGCCAGCGCGGAATCCGTAATGCGGCCGTAGAGCTCGCCGTTGATGAAATTGGCCACGCGGCCGAAAAACAAGCCTATGGGCGCCACAATCGCCAAGCCGTCGCACACCGCCAGGGCGGAAAGCTTGTTGCGGCGCGCGTACAGGCACGCCACGGTCAGCACGCCCAAGATACCGCCATGGGATGCCATACCGCCCTCCCACACGCGCAGCACCCACAGCGGGTCATCCAAGAAGCCGCCCAGCCCGTTCTCCGGCAGCCAGTAGAAGAAGAACTCTCCCAGGCGGCCGCCCAGCAGCACACCGAAAATGCACACGGAAGTGATGAAATCGCCCAACTTGTCCGGCCCCACCACATACATGCGGCGCTTGGAAAGGGCCAGCAGCACCAGGTAGCCCAGGATGAAGCCGGCCACGTAGGCCAGCCCGTACCAGCGCAGCGCCAGCGGGGTGCCGGGGATATCCAGTATCACGGGATCCAGGTTGTGGACATAGGTGGCAAGCGCGTTCATGCCGGGCTTTATAGCACAGCGCGCAGCCCCGCTCAAGCCCAAAGCAGATGCGGCTTTGCAAGAAAAAACGGGCAGACCGCAAAAAAAGGCTTGCATGGGGGAGCGTTATCAGGTATATTCCCGCCGCACGCTGCCTCGGCAGCCTGCAATCTCAGCATGGGTAGGTTCCCGAGCGGTCAAAGGGGGCAGACTGTAAATCTGCTAGCGTTTGCTTTCGATGGTTCGAATCCATCCCTGCCCATCTCATGCGGAGGTAGCTCAGTTGGTAGAGCAACACCTTGACATGGTGGAGGTCGCAGGTTCAAGTCCTGTCCCCCGTACGCCCAAATTGCATTGGTTCCGCCAATGCAATTTTTTTGTGAACCGGCGGAAGATTCGCTATTTCCTGCCGCGCGGGTGGAAGTTGCGGTGGAGGTTCACCAGGCGCTTCTGCTCCACGTGGGTGTAGATTTGCGTGGTGGCCAGGTCGGAGTGGCCGAGCATGTCCTGGATGACACGGAGGTCTGCGCCGTTTTCCAGCAGGTGGGTGGCAAAGGAGTGCCGCATGATGTGCGGGTACACGTTTTCCGGGAGCCCGGCGGCGGCGGCACGTGCCTTGATGATTTGGCGGATGCGCTCGCGCGTGAGCCGCGCGCCGCGGTTGGAGAGGAAGAGCGCGGCATCCCGCTGCCCGGCGCGGCAGAGCTTGGGGCGGCCCTCCCGCAGGTAGCGGCGCAGGGCATCCGCCGCCACACCGCCCAGCGGCACATAGCGGGTTTTGCCGCCCTTGCCGGTAATGCGCAGGAACATCTCCTCCCAGTCTATCTGCTCTGCGCGCAGGGCCACCAGCTCGCTCACGCGCAGCCCGCTGCCGTACAGCATCTCCAGCATGGCGCGGTCGCGCGCGCCGAAGGGCACATCAGCGGGGTCGATGCTTTCCAGCAGGCGGTTCACGTGGTCCGCGCTGAGGGTTTCCGGGATGCTGCGGCGGATACCGCCCGCCACCAGCAGGGCGGCGGGGTTTTCCGGCAGCACCTTGGCGGCTGCCAGATAGCGGAAGAAAATGCGCAGGTGCACCATGGCCACGCGGCAGGAGGACGCCGCCAACCCGTCCGCCCGCATGGAGCGGTGGTAGCTTGCCAGCAGGGGTTCCGTGAGCTGCTCCACACCCAGCCCCTGCCCTTTGCACCAATCCGCAAAACGCGTGAGACTGCGGCGCACGGAAAGCCGGTAGTTCAGGCTCAGCCCGCGCTCCGCCGCCAGATACAGCAGGAACTCCTCTATCAGCGTGGGGAACGGGCGCTCTGCCATTGCGGGAACGGCGTTACACCGCCGGGGCTCCGGTGGGGTCCGGCAGGTCGGGTATGTCATCTCCCGCCGGCTGGGGGACGGGCGGGGCGGCCTGGTCTGGAGCGGGCTGGGGGATGTTGTCCCCACCCTGCGGTTGGTCGCCCTTGGCGGGCTCGCCCATCATGGCCCTCTTGCGGGCCTCGAACTCGTCGCCCTTCTCGGAAGTCTTGTTGACCACCATGACCGTGCGGCCGGAGGAATTGGTCATGAGCTTCTGGTTGGCATCCAGCTCAATGGGCTGGCCCTGCACGGGGGATTCCTCCGGGAAGAGGACGCCGCCGGCATCCGTCACCATGCCTTCCATGTTGGGATCGGGGAGCAGGCCGCGCTGCGCCAGGCGCAGGGGATTCACCAGGTCCGTCTCGCGGATGTAGCCCTTGCTGCCGTCGCTGAGCTCGGCGTAGTAGTACATGCCCTCGCACACCACCACCTTGGCTTTCTCCGCGCTCACCATGCCGCCGCTGGTTTCCTGGTCGATATCCGGGTTGCGGCGGAACACGAACACCTTGCCGCCCTGCACCTCCAGCTCGTCACCGGGCTTGTAGGCGCCCTCCTTCACGCGCTTGGCGCGCTCTGCCGCGCGGGCGGCGCGCAGGCCCGGCGGGTCTGAGGGCAAATCCGCCTGCAGGTACGTGGGCGTGGAAACAATGGTGCTCCCATGCTCGCAGGAAGGCAGCATGATCACGCAGAGGGCGAGTGCGGCAAGGCTCAATTTCATACCCGCCCATCCTAGCCGAAACACCGTGTGGATGCAAGGCGTTTTTTCGTCACGCGGTATACGCATGCAGCAGGTGCACCATATCCGCGGCCAGGCGGCGGATGGCGGCCTCCCTGCCCTGGATGCGGGGCAGCCCCCAGAGGGTGAAATCATTGTGCGCCACAATATTGAAGTACATGCCGCGCAGGCAGGTGAGACACCAGAGCCAATCCCCGCGGGAGATGCCGGGGAAGAACGCGCGCACGGCATCCTGCCACTCCTGCAGGGCGTAGGAGAAGTGGGATTCGTAGACCTCGCGCGTGAGCTCGGGGTCCTCGTAACCCATCTTGTTGAGGAAGCAGAGCACCTGCTCGCCCGTGGCCACGGAATCGTCCTTCCAATCCGTGACGGGTGCCAGCAGCCAGGAGCAGATGACCTCCTCCGCGCCGCCGTTCTCCTGCGCGCGGTGCAGGGCCTCCAGGCACACCTCGTTGTACTGGGCGGAGACGTAGGCGAGCGTGTCGCGGTACAAATCCGCCTTGTGGCCGAAGTGGTAGCGGATGAGGCCGATGTTCACGCCGGCGGCGTTGGCGATATCGCGCACGGCGGCGCCCTCATACCCGCGCAGGGTGAAGAGGGCTATGGCGGCGCGCATCATCTGCGCCTTGGTGGCATCGGATTTATTCATGGGGGCGCTTGTCTTTCTTGTCCTTGCGCTGTTGGCGGTACTGGCGGATGAAATCCTGGTCCTCCTGCGAGAGGTTGTCAATCTTGGTGCGTGAGATGCGGCCACCGTCCTTCTTGAGGTACACGCGGCCGTGCTCATCGTCCAGGCGCTGGATTTTGGCGAAAATCTTGGCACCGTTCTTGGCGGCGTGCCACTCGCGGTAGCCCTTGGCGGCAAGCTTGGCGCGGTCCTCGCGTATCTCCTGCTCGCAGCGCTCGATGCCGTCCTTCACCTGGCTCTCCGTCTCCTGGATGAAACCGTTGTAGCCGTCGATTCCCATCACCAGGTCCCCGCGCGGGGAAACGATGGCAAGGGCGGGGCGCTTGGTGAGGCCGAACTGGCGGGCGTAGCGGCGGATGGTGTCGATGCCGTACTTGGCGCTCTCGCGCGTCTTGTCATCGATGGCGATGCCGGAATCGAACTTGATGCGCACCACGCGGTCCTTGCACCAGGCGTTGAAGGCGGGGGAATCCAGCAGGTGCTCGCCCAGCTCGCCGCTGCGCGGGCTGAGCACGGAATCATGGAACCAGACGAGCAGCGGGCGCCCCTCCTGCCGCGCAAAGCGGCGCGCGGCCATGTAGTCGCCCATCCAGCCGTTGCCGTGGCGCTTGCTCTCAAAGGCCTCCGTTATGCCGGCAATGTCTGCATCCGGGTTGTCGGGATCGGTGAAAAACACCTCGCCCTCCGCGCCGTTGTCTATCTTTTCCAGCTCCTCTGCGGTGGAGACGTTGTAGTTGACGGCATTGGGGTCACCGCCGCCGGGGAGGAGGGGGTTGCCGAGCTGCTGCGCGGCCTTCTGCTGCTCCATCAGCAAGTGGCGTGCGCGGGCGGCGGCGGTGGCATCGTCCACCTTGGGTGTGCTGGAACACGCCGCCAGCAGGAGCGCGCAGAAGAGCGGCAGGCTGTACTTGGCGTTCATGGCCGTTCCTGCCGTTTGACTTCCTGCCAGGCCTGCTCCATCTGCGCGGCGGTGGCATCCGCCAGGGAGACGCCCTGCCCTTTCAAGAGGCGCTCCAGGGCGTTGAAGCGGCGCTCGAACTTGCGGTTGGCGGCATCCAGCGCCAGCTCCGGGTCCACCTTGCGGCGGCGGCACAGGTTCACGATGGTGAAGAGCAAATCACCCAGCTCCTCCTGCACGTGCGGGTCGGCATCCGCCAGCGGCAGCGTCTCCGCCACCTCGTCCGTCTCCTCGCGTATCTTGTCCACCACGCCGGCGTGGTCCGGCCAGTCGAACCCCACCTTGACCACCTTCTTGGTGAGCTTGTAGGCGCGCAGCATGGCGGGCAGGCCCTTGCCGCAATCGTGCAGGTACGGCTTGTCCTCGATGGCGTGCTCGCGGCGCTTCACGGCATCCCACACGCCCAGCACGGCATCCGCATCCGCGGCGCTGGCATCCCCGAACACGTGCGGGTGGCGGCGCACCAGCTTCTCCGCCAGCTCGGCCGCCACCTCGTTGATACCGAAACCCTCCGCCGGGTTCTCGCTGGCCATCTGCGCGTGGAAGAGCACCTGCAGCAGCACGTCTCCCAGCTCCTCGCGCATGTGCGGGGCGTCCTTGGCGCGGATGGCGTCGATACACTCGTAGCACTCCTCCAGCATGTTGCTGATGATGGATTCGTGGGTCTGCTCGGCATCCCAGGGGCAGCCGCCGGGCATGCGCAGGCGGCGCATGATGGCCACGGCGCGCTCCAGCTGGCGCTCCGGCTCGCGGCAGTTGATGATTTCTGCGTCTGTCATTTTCCCTTGCCGCCGCGCTGGTCGCGCCGCTCGTTGGTGGCCTTTCCGGCCAGGATATCGTCTATGTGGCTCACCAAATCCCAGGAGACGCGGCGGCGCTGGTACTTGGCCCACAGGTGGTCCCGCAGGGCCTGCCAGAGCTCCGGTGTGAACTCCACCGGGGAGAACTCCACCTCATCCCGCTGGGAGCGGCCCACCTTGGGCGCGCACACCAGTTGCCACCAGCCGCCGAAATAGCGGGCCTCGTACACCACCTTGTTGCCCGCCTCGTCGCGGTCCTGCCAGGAATAGCTTTCCATGGTTACCTGGCGGGTGTAGGCGAAGGCCGGGCACCCTGCCCGCGGGCCTCGCGGTTGATCTTGTTCACATCATCCCGCATGGTGGGGGTGATTTCATTCACGGGGCCGGTACCGCCCTTGTTCAGGGAAACGATGAGGGGCTTGGAGCGGTTGCCGTTACTGTCGTACCGGTAGATGACGCGCTGCACCAGGTCCTTCTGCTTGAAATCCGGCGCGGCGTACATGCGTTCCTCCACCAGGCGCCCGCGGGAATCATACCCGTAGCTCACCTTGTAGAGGATGTTCTTCTTGGTGTGGTCGTAGATGATGCAGGACACCAGGTGCCCGTACTTGCCCTCCGTGTACACGTTCACGGCCACCAGCCTGCCGCTGGGGGAGTACGTGGAGCAGCGCATGCCGTGCCACCCCACCTGCCGCTGGTACACGGAGCGCGTGCCGTCCGGCTGGCGCGTCACCCGCACCACATCGCCGCGGTCGCGCGTCATGTCCGCGCTCTGGCCCAGAGCCGCCGGCGCCGCCAGCACCGCAAGCGCTGCCGCCGCCACAAGCCAATTCCGGTGTGTCCTCTTCATACGTGCCGTATTCTACCCCGCGCGCCGAGCCATATCAAGACAATATCACGCGGCGTCCGCCACATGTCGCATGTGCCTCAATGAAGGTAGGTCCAGCCACCCCGCCGCGCGTCCGTCTCCGCGTGGCGCTTCGCGCCCTTGCTATGCCGAGACAGGGCGGGGCGGCTACACGTTCCCTCCATCACTCCCTTGGCGCGGTTGAGCTCTATGGTTTTGCTGTTTTTTTCAGCGGTGGCGAAATCACGGATGATGACATTCACCGCCGGGAGATGGGGAGAGGAAGCCAGGGAATCCACGAAGGCATCCATGGCGGCGGCGTGGGAATCCTCCCGCGAGCGGGGGCCGCGTATGCCCCATCCATCCGTGAGCTGACCCTGCAGCACGCAGATGCCGCTGCGCAGCGCGGCGAAACGCGCCAGGTAGCGCGGCAGGGCGGTTGCGATGAAATCCGCGGATTCCCCGGTGTGGGCGGCTTCATCATAGAACGAGTGCAGGCAGGCGCCGGGGCGCGTTCCCGCGTTGTTGCCGCGCGGGAACAGGCGCGCATCCGCCAGCTGCGGATCCTGCATGCTGCCCCAGAACACCACCGCCTTGCCGCGCACGGCGGAAAGGGTGAGGGCATCCACGCACGCGGGCTTGTCCTGCGCGTTGGGCGCGGTGAAAAGGCGCGTGCCGAGCGCGGCCTCCAGCGCGGCAAGTGCGGGTTTCTCCGCACCGTTCCGGAAGTGCTGGAAATCCAGCAGCACGCACTCCGCCGGGTGGGCGTCCAGAAAGGCGGCCACGGCCTGCAGCACGGCATCCAGCCCCACGCCGGTGGCGGGACCGTGGAAGATGCGGGGGCGGCCCTCCTCCAGGGAAACGCGGAGGTCCAGGTAGCGCACGCCGTTGGCCAGCAGGGCGGCGGTGTCGTCATCCTGGGTGCGGGCGTACCAGGGCATGCCGGCGGTGGCGGCATCATGCGCGCCGGGAATGGCGATGCAGCGCAGCGGGGTGTCATCCCGCACGGCGCGCATCCAGTCCGCGGTTTCCACGGCAAAGGCGCATGCCGCCGTGAGCACCGGCAGGCATGCGCCTTGGAGAATGGAGCGCCAAACGCCCATGGGGAGAGGGGGAAGACTACTTCTGCTCCTCCTCCCCGCCCACATAGCGGAGGCGGGGGATGGCCTGGCGGCGGATGAGATCGTTGCTGCCCTGCACGGCCTGGGCGCTCAGGTAGATTTCATACGGCGCCTTGTTGAGCGAGATGCTCACCAGGCCGTTGGGCGTGGGCTCGTCTATCAGCTTGGCGAACTCCGCGAAGTCGTGCACATCCTTGCCGTTCACCTTGGTCACCAGGTTGAAGCGGGCGTTGTCATAGCCCAGGGTGGCGGGGGTGGGCACCACCAGGGAGAGCACCACCAGCTCGCGGCGGCCCTCCTTGCGGTAGGTGTCCTCGTTCTCCTCTATGCCGGCCAGGGAGAGCGGCAGGGAATCCTGCGCGCGCTCGCGGATGGCCTGCAGGAACTCATCCGTCACAGGCTGGAAGAGCAGACCGCCCCACATGATGTAGCGGGGGCGCTCCCCGGGCTGCATCTCGCGCACCAGGCTCTTCTCTGCGGCATCACGGTTGAGCGGCAGGGTGATTTCCACGGGCTGGCCGTCGCGCAGCAGGGAGAGCTTGAGCGTCTCTCCCACGGGCTTGTAGCTGTTGAGCAGGCAGGTGGCGGGCAGCGGGCCGTACACGGGGTGCACGCAGCGCCCGGTGTTGTCGATGGCGATTCCCTCGATGGCGGTGAGCACGTCACCCTCCTTCATGCCGGCCTCCGCGGCGGCGCCGCTGGGCTCCACCTTGTTCACGTAGAGACCGCCGGCCTTGGGGTCGTCAATCTTGAGATACTTGCGGAAGACGGGGTCTTTGAGCTCGATGAGCGAGAAGCCCACCATGGGCACGCCCGCGTTCTCCTTCTGGTTGAGGAAGCGTGAGATGAGCTCTGCGTTGATGCAGCCGAGCATCTGGTTCTGGGCGCGGTAGCTCACGCTCATGGCCACCAGCTTGCCGTCCTTCACCACGGGGCAGCCCATGCCGGCGCCGTCCGGCAGGGAGCGCTCCGCGTGCAGGTTCAGGCGCGGCATGCCGGGGGCATCCGCGCTTTCCACGGTGAGCCCAGCGTGCACCGGCTTGATTCCCTGGATAAGCCCGGCGAATTCCGCCGTGTCGCCAATGCGCAGGGGCTCGCCCACCTGCATGGGTGTGCGATCTGCAAAGAAATCGGCATCCTCCTCATGCTCCAGCGTGAGCAGGGCCAGGCGCAGGTCCGGGTCGAAACGCAGCACCTTGGCCGTCACCGTGCGGGAGCCGTCCGGCAGGGCCAGCTCCACATAGGTGGCGGCATCCGCAGCCTTGCCGTTGCAGAGCACCAGGTTGTTGCCCAGGTAGATGCCGCGGGTGGAGTTGCTGCCGGGGGTTTCCTTCTCCCAGGGCTGCAGGATGTTGTAGTCCTGGTTGGTGGAATTGACGTCCACCAGGCTGTTGGAGGGGTCTGCGGCCTGCTCCTGCGGGGCTGCGGGCTCCTGCTGTGCGGCCTGCTCCTGCTGTGCGGGCTTCTGGTTTTGGTCTGCGGTGCGCACGGTGGGTTTGCAGCCTATGGCCAGGCTGCCGGCGAGCACCAGGAGGGTGAGTGTACGAATCATAACTTGGAAACGGGTTGGGGGTTACTTGAGGCGGGCGGGTTCCGGCACGTTGTACTTGGTGCCTATGCGCTTGTTGGCGGCATCGATCACCGCGTTGTCGAACACGAGCGGGCGGTCCGCGCCGGCCACCTCGATAACGGTGTAGGCCGGGCGCTTGGCGGTATCCTGCGGGTAGAGCAGCTCGTACAGGTGGGAAAGGCCCTTCACCTCCACGCCGTTCACCTTCTTCACCACGCGGCGCCCGAAGTCGTCCATGCGCGCGTTCACCTCATCCGGCAGCACATTGGTGAGCAGCACCACATCCTCCTTGGTCTGGCAGCCGCCGCCGCGCACATAGTTGTCCATCTCCGCCAGGTAGTTCTTGGGGGAAATGTTGCGCGCGCTGATCACATCCGCCTGCATGGGCTGGAACACCAGGCCGCCGAACTCCACGTAGCGCGGCAGCACATCGTACGCGCGGGCGAGCACCTTGTTGGCGGCCATCGGCGCCAGCGTACCCTCCGTCTCCATGCGCTTGCCCTCGCGCATAATGGTGAACTTCACCTTGTCTCCGGAGAACGAGCGTTCCGCCAGCTCCTCCAGCGGCACGCGCACGCCGTCCAGCATAATCATGGCAGAGCTGTCCACCTGGATGCCGTTCACCGCCAGGATCACGTCACCGGGCTTCAGCGCGCCGTCGGAACTGCCGCCCACGGCCACCTCCGCCACCAGGCAGCCCGTGGCATCCTGCGGCAGGTTCAGGTACTGGCGCAGCGCGGGGTTCTCCGCGGGCATGAACTCCGCGGCCACGTTCACATAGCCGTCGTAGCGGCCGTCCTCCACATCCTGGAGGAAGTGGCGTATCACGGACATGGGGATCACGTAGCCCGTGGAATTGGCCTCCTGCAGGCCCTGGAAGGCCACGCCCACCACCTTGTCGCCCTTCAGCACGGGGCCGCCGGAATTGCCGGGGTTGATGGCGGCATCTATCTGCAGCGCCAGGTGGGCGGAATTGCGCGGGTGGGAATAGGGCACCGTATCAATGCGGGAGACGATGCCGCTCGTCACGGAAAGGCGGTTGCCGCCAATGGGGTAGCCGATGGCGCGCACGCGGTCCTCCAGCTGCGGGATATCCTCGCTGAACTCCAGGCAGGGAACCCCGGCGAAAGCCGTCTTGTCCTCCACCTCCACCAGCGCCAGGTCTGCATCATGCGCCACATACTTCACATGCGCGCGCAGCTTGCGGGAATCCGCGTACGGGGAGATGTAAATGCGGTCCGTATCCGCCACCACGTGCGCATTCGTCATGAACAGCCCAGGCTTCACCATGAAACCCGTGCCGTTCCCGCGCCCGAATCCGCCCGTCTGCCACGGCGTGCGGTAATTCGGCTTGGTGACGGCCACCTCCAGTTTCACGATGCCGCGGTAGGCATCCTCCACATTCGTCTTGGCCGCCTGCGGGGCTGCCTGCGCGGCTTCCGCCGCAGGCACCGCCGCCACATTCGGCCCTTGTGCAAAGGCGGCCGCGGCCGCCACCATGGTCAGTGAGGCAATTCGTGTAATCACGCCCGGATTGTGCCCTTCCCCGCGCCCCTTGTCAAGTCCATTCCCAGCCATGGAAGGGGCCGGTTCACGCCACCGCCGAATTACCCCGCAAGAAGGCCCAGCCGAACCGGCTGGGCCTTGGTGAATCTTGTGCGCCTTGCTTGCCTCGGCGAAGCTTTAGCGGAGACGGAAGCTTTAGCGCAGACGGAAGCCCGTAGGGCGTAGACGGGTACATCTCACTTGCGGTGCTTTGTCGCAAGGTCCGCAAGCCTCAGCTCTACTGCTTCGGCTGAATGGTGCGGTATTTTTGGTGCCGACTATGGGGTTTTTCCGGCAAGGTCATTTCAAGCGTTTTACCTACCATTGGCGCTACATACTGGCGCCGCACCCATTTTTTATCCTTAATTCCCAACATTTCCGCAATTTCTGACACCCCGTGCGGCTCCTTGCAGAATTCTAGAATCTT
>JAUNHW010000005.1 GCA_030523775.1 Akkermansia sp. | reverse complement strand
GCCGCCACCTGGGCGCCGCCAAGCGGGATGCCATGAAGGAAAGCGATGGTCCCGCCAACGACAGCTCCATGGATGCCTGGGCGCACTTCGCGGATTCCATCTCCAGCCCGCGCTCCCACATGGAGAAGCTGGAGCGCCTGGCCATCACCCGCCGCGTGCTCTCCAAACTTTCGGAAAACGACCGCAAAATCCTGGAGCTGCGCCATTTCGAGGAGCTCGGCAACAACGAATGCGCAGCCGTGCTGGAAATTGACCCCAAGGCCGCCAGCATCCGCTATGTGCGCGCTCTCAAACGCTTCCAGGAGCTCGTGAAACAGCAATCGGACCTCTTCTAACACCACCCATGACAGAAACCGAACAGGAGGAGCTGGTGGCATCCCTGGCAGACGATTTCCTGAGCCGTCTGCGCGCCGGGGAGGCCGTGACACCGGACTCCTTTGCCGCGGAGCACCCGGAATGCGCGGCGGAGCTGCTGGAGCTGCTGCCCGCCATGATGGACGTGGAGGGGCTGAGCCAGTGCACGCGCCCGAACGCCGGGCTGGTGCTGGATTTCCCGGAGTACCTGGGCGGCTACCACCTGTTGAAACGCATCGGCAGCGGCGGCATGGGCACGGTGTTCCGCGCGGTCCAGGAATCCTTGCGCCGCGAGGTGGCCATCAAGATCCTGGCTCCCTCCTGGAACGCAGATGCACGCCACAGCGAGGCCTTCGAGAACGAATCACGCGTCATTGCACGCCTGCGCCACACCAACATCGTGGAGGTGTACGGCGCGGGCCAGGAAGGCTCCTACCGCTACTACGTGATGGGGCTGGTGAACGGCACAGGCGTTACCGCCGCACGCATGCGCGCCGTGTTCCGCGGCATGCCGCCGGAGCAGGCCGTGGCCCGCGTGGGCGTGCAGGCCGCCGCCGCACTGGCATACGCCCACGGGCAGGGCGTGCTGCACCGCGATATCAAGCCCGGCAACCTGATGCTGGATGACGACGGCGTGCTGCACGTGGGGGATTTCGGCCTGGCCACCGTGCTCAACAGCGGGGAGCAGGCCCCGCTCGTAACCCAGAGCCACGATGGCACGCTGCGCTACATGGCGCCGGAGCGCCTGACGCGCGGCGAGAACTCCTTTGCGGGGGACCAATACGCGCTGGGGCTCACGCTCTACGAGCTGCTCACCAACCGCCCCGCCTTCCAGGAAACGGAACCCGGCAGCCTCATCCACCGCATCTGTTCGGAACCCATCACCCCCCTGCGCAACGAGGGCGAGCTGGGGGCCATCATCAACAAGAGCATCAGTTTCGACCCCGCAGACCGCTACCGCAGCATGGACGACATGCACGCGGACCTGCAGCGCTTCCTGAACGGGGAGCCCGTGGTGGCGCGCCCCGCATCCTTCCTGCGGCGCTACGCCATGTGGTTCCGGCGGCGTCCGGCAGTGGCGCTGTGGAGCCACGCCGCCGCACTGCTGGTGGTGCTGCTGCTCGTCTCCGTGAGCCTGGGATACGCCCGCGTGCGCAAGGCGTACCGCAGCGAGAGCGAACAGCGCGTGCTCGCGGAACGCAACGCCGATATCGCAGACGCCGCCCTGCAACGCATCTTCACCGGCATGGTGGGAGATGCCGCGCACGGATTGAGCGACCAGCCGACGAAAGCCGATGCGCGCCTGCTGGAGGACCTGATGCCGTACTACGAGGAAATCGTGGCCCAGGCGGAAGAGGGAGACGCCCGCATGGGCGATGCCTGCCGCATCCTGGCGGGTATTGCCTACAGCACGCGCGACTACGCCACCGCCACCGAATATTTCAGCCGCGCCGCAGAGCACTTCGAAAAGGGCAGCGTGGAGCGCATGCGCGTGCTCAACGGGCTTGCCGCCTCCATGCTCCACCAGCAAGACAAGCCCTCCCTGCGCAGGGAAGCCTACAAACTGCTCCACGCAGAGGTGGACGGCATTGCAGACAACGCCCCCTTTGAGCTGCGCCTGGAAAAGGTGCGAGCGCTCATGACCCTCTCCTCACGCAACACGCAGTTTGCAGCAAACGCACGCGGCCGCGGCGCGCACACCCCGCACGGCGGGGCTCCGCAAATTGCCGCGGAACGCCTGGCCGCCGCCAAGCTGCTGCACGACCTGCTGCGGGAACAGCCCGCCAACGAGCGTCTGCGCATGCTGCAGGTGGAGATGCTGCAGCGCTCCGGCGCGCGGGAGATTTCACGGCTCCTGCTCACGGATGGCCAGAGCATGCGCCAGCTTATCGACGGCTGGCTGAAGGACGACCCGGAGAACGATGCGTACCGCCAGGCCTACGTGCAGGCCCTGCTGCGCCCGCAGGGATTCCTGCCCGGGCGTGATGCCGTCACCCTGGAGGAATGGGCGCGCGGTGTGAAATACATGCGCAGCATCCTGGCGGAAAACCCGGGGGATTCAGACCTGCTCATACGCTTCATCAACGTGAGCGACCGCTACGCCGCCGCACTCTCCCGCCAGGACAAGGCGGAAGAGGCTCGCCGCGTGAACGAGCAGACCCTCGGCGTGCTCTCCCTAGTCACCAGCCGGGACGACTTCACCCAGGAGCAGCGCGAGCGCCTGGCCATGCTCGTATCCATGCACCCCGCCAAGGATGCGGACCGCTCCCAGCAGGAAACGGAAATCTCCCTGCTGCTCCAAAGCTCTGATGAGAAGCGCATGCAGGAGCTGCGCATCAACATGCAGCGCATGCGCCAGAACCGCCAGCGCATGCGCCGCCTGGGGCACCCCGCACCCCAGGCCGCGCCCCGCAAGCCGCGCGGAAACAGCAAGCCGGCACCTCCCCCAACAGACAATCCACCCCCCGCCCGCTAATACCATGAAACCGCTCACCGCCACAATTGTTGCAATCTCACTGGGCATGCTGCCGCTGCAGGCATCCAACCTGGTGGCCGGCCGCATCTATGATGTGGACAAGTACGCCATGAACGATGACGATGCCCGCCCCACCGAAGAGTGGATGCAGGACATGGACCTCTGCTGGGCGGCATCCGGCGCAAGCGTGATCCAGCACTGGCAGGATTTCTACGGCAAGCAGCACGACGAGGGGGCGGAGCCGCCCACCGGCGGCAAGGAGGTATCCGCCAGCCTGCCCGCCACAGGCGTGCTGAACGTGTACACCTACCTGCTCAAGAACTGGAGCCACGGCCCCGGCTTCAACCTGAACACGCTCACCTGGTGGCTCAACGGCACCCTGGCCAACCCGCCCACGGAGGAGCGCGTGAAGCGCCTGCACCTGGCGGAGCCCCAGCAGGGCGGCGGTTTCTACAAGAAGATGTTCCCGCAACCCTCCGATTGGAAGGACGGCAAGAACGGCGCCAGCGGTTGCGTGTGGGACTACGGCTCATCAGACTACTCGCCCTCCCCCACCTCTCCCAAGACGCGCAAGGAGATGCGCCAGATATTCGATGCCGCGCTGGCGCACGCCGGCCAAGCCCTGCTGCTCAGCGTGGAGCTCTACGATGTGTCCACCCCCTCCAAACCCGTGATGCAGATGGGCCACTGCCTGGCCTGCTGGGGATATGAGAAGGGGAACGACAAGCTGCCGGACGCCCTCTACTTCACGGAGTCCGACGACCGCCAGAGCGGTGTGTTCCGCGTGGAGCTGGCGCAGGACAAGAACGGCATCTACGTGTACTCCAACGACCCCGCAAGCCGCTTCTGCCTGCCGGAGAGCCTGCGCGTGTACGTTACCTCCGCCTCGTTCATCAACACGCCGGACGGCGTGGCCAGGAAGATGGGCTGCGCCGCCAAGCTGCCCAAGAAGGGCGCCGTGAACCGCAACACCGTGCTCGCCGCGCCCGCCAAATTCCAGGGGGCGCTGCGCATTGCCGCCTCCTCCACCAAGGGCTATCCCGTGCTGATGGTGGAGAACCAGCTCGCCCTCAAGGATGGCGCGCTGGAGGTGGACCGCGGCGCGCAGTTCACCCTGCGCGGCGACAAGGCGGAAATCATTGCGGAGGCCATCCGCAACGCCGGGCAGTGCCACCTGCGCGGCGGCGTGCATGTGGCCCACCTGGAGAACGCCGGGTTCCTGGAGCTCCGCAACTGCGGAGAGATTGCGCTGGATGAGCTTCCCACCCCCGGCCGCACCACGCTCTCCGGCGACTCCAAGCTCCGCATCGGCGAAACCCTGCTGCTCTCCTCCGCCCAGAACCGCTGCGCCTCCTTCGGCTTCTGCAAGATTGAGGCGGACGGCATCAAGGGCACCAAGAACAAGCCCGCAGGCATCCGCGATGCCAAGATCGAGGCCCAGGACGAAATCATCACCATCGAGAACGCCCTCGTCACCGGCAAGACCACCTTCAAGGCCAAGGGAGTCCACCTCAAGAGCGTGGCCATCACCCTGCCGGACGACAGCCACGTGACCGTGAACGGCACCCGCGTGGAGGTGGATGCCACCCATGTGTTCAACTGCCAGGTGGACGGCACCTTCACCGCAGGCCTTTCCAAGGAGGCCGCCGCCAAGTACCGCAAGCAGGGCTGCCGCAAGCTCCGCGTCACCTTTGACGCCACCAAGCCGGACATGAGCCAGACCTTCGACCTGTAGCGCCCCTTGGCGCCCCGCGCACCTGTGGCCCGGCAGCAGCCTCCCGCTTGACTTTTCCCCGCCCCGGTGGCAGAATGGAAGCGTGGAGGATTTAGTACAGGAACACATTGTGACGAGCTACGAGTGCGGGGCGGACCACGTGCTCAAGCCGGAATGTTTCATGATGTTCTGCCAGGAAATGGCGGAACGGCATGCGGAGGAAAACGGGTTCGGGTTCAACTGGGGCTTCGAGCGCAACGTCATCTGGGTGGAGGTGCAGGCCAACTACGAATTCCTGCGGAGTCCGCGCTGGAAGGACCGCGTGCTCATGCGCACCAACACGGGCGCGGCGGGGCCGCTCAAGGCGCGCCGCTTCATCGAGATGACCGCCCCGGACGGCACCGTGCTGGCGCGCGCGGATTTGCAATGGTGCCTCATGGACATCACCACACGCGGCCCCGTGCCGCTGAAAAAGGCGGGACTGGCAGACCTGGGCCCCTGCCCCGCCATCACGCAGCCGCTGCAGAGGCTGGCCTGGGAGGGAGAGCCCGAATTCGCCCCCGCCTTCCCCGCCCCGCGGCGGGATACGGATTTCAACGGCCACATCAACAACTCCGCCTATCTCATCTGGGTGCTGGAGCATGATGCCGCCGCCCTGCCCGCAGAGCCCTTTGCCATCCAGCTCAAATTCAAGAAGGAGACCATGGCCGGCGAGCCCGTGCAGGTGGCCGCCGCCGCTCAGGGAGACCAGCGCCGCTACCTCATCGGCGCCTCGCCCCTGCGCGCAGAGGTGCTCATCGAGCGCAGGGAGTTGCCGTAACACCACCGCCCGCGGCATCACGGCAGGATATCCGTCATCTGCTCCAGCGCGTAGAGGGGGATGCTGAAAAGACCGTCCGCGGCCTCCGATATGCCGCCGATGCACAGGTAGAGACACCCTTGCCAAGCGGAATTGACAGTTTTTCCTACGAAAAAGTGGCACGTTTTGCCATTTTTTCATAGGAAAAACGGCCAAAACGACCTTAAAAAGACGAACTCAGGTGTTCAGCGGGCGCGTGGGGGAGCTTATCCTACGCCAGGAGCGCGGCGCGCATGGCGGCGGTGTCCGGCATGGAGCCGAACCATTTTTCAAAGGCGTACGCGCCTTGCCAGAGAAGCATGGCGGTGCCGTCCGCGGCACGGCAGCCGCGTTCTGCCGCCGCGGCCTGCAGCGGGGTGGGGTGGGGAACGATATCGTACACGGCCTGGTGCGGCGAAAGCCATTCGGCGGGGAGCGGCAGCTCGTCACCGGGGACGAGACCGAGCGAGGTGGCGTTCACCACCAGATCCGCCTGCTGCACGGCGGTGCGGCGGGCATCATCCTCACCCACGGCCACGGCCTGCACGGCGGCGTGGGGGGAGAGCTTTTGCTCCAGCGCCTGCAGGGCGGGCTTGGGGCGGTTCACCAGAGTGAGGTGCCTGCAGCCGGAGAGCGCGCATTGGCAGGCGAGCGCGCTGCCGGCGCCGCCGCACGCGCCCATGAGCACAATGCGCAGCTCTGCGAGCTCACGCCCGCAGAATTCCCGTATGGCGCGGGCGAATCCGGGTCCGTCCGTGTTCCATCCCACCCAGCGGTTGCGCCAGGCGAGCGTGTTGCAGCTGCCGCAGAGCGCGGCCAGCGGGTCTGCGGAGGCATCCACCGCGGCAAAGGCGCGGTACTTGAAGGGCACGGTGATGTTCAGCCCGCAGAAGCCCATGCGCTGCAGGGAGGAAAGGGTGCGCTCGAAGTCGTCTCCCTCGCGTTCCGCCAGCACGCGCACGTAGGTGCCGGGGATGCCGGCGGCGCGCAGGGCCGCCATCTGCATCTGCGGCGAGCGGGAGTGCGCGATGGGGTTGCCCACCACCCCCAGCCGCGCGGCATAGGGGGCGGTGTCGGCAGCCAATGCGGCGTCCGCTGTATAGACTTCTTGCACGTTTCAGGGGAAACGCGGGAACGGATGGCTTACTTCTGCGGGATGTCCGCGGAGCCGTCCTTGTTCACCAGGGTGACAATGCTGGTCTTGGCGATTTTGATGACGGTGTTGGGTGCAATTTCCAGCTTGACGGCGGCGTCCATCACCTCGCGGATGATGCCGTAGATGCCGCCGGCGGTCACCACCTTGTCGCCGACCTTGAGGTTGTTCTGCCGCTCACGGAGCTCCTTCTGCTGCTTCTGCTGTGGGCGGAAGAGGATGAAGTACATGATGACGAAGATGAGGACAATCGAGATGATGCCGCTGAAACCGCCGCCCTGGGGAGCGGCGCCGTCTGCCAGGAATAACATGGTGTTCATTGTATATCGTTTGCTAGGTAACGCGAGATGAAGCTGCGTTTGAAGGCAGCGAATTGACCGGCCGCGATGGCGCTTCTCGCTTGCGCCATGAGCCGGAGGTAGAAGTGGAGGTTCTGGAAGGAGAGCAGGCGCAACGCCAGCATCTCCCCCGCGCGGAAGAAGTGCCGCACCGCCGCGCGCGAAAAGCGGTTCACGTGCGGGTGCCCCTCGGGGTCCATGGGCTTGGTGTCGTTCTTCCAGCGCTCGTTCTTGATGTGCATGGGACCGTCCGGCGTCATGGCGATGCCGTGGCGCGCCAGGCGCGTGGGCATCACGCAGTCGAACATGTCCACCCCGCGCTCAATCATCTCCAGGATTTGCACGGGGGTGCCCAGACCCATGGCGTAGCGCGCCTTGTCCTGCGGCAGGTGGGGGGTGGTGTTCTCGATGGCGCGGAGCATCTCCTCCTCCGGCTCGCCCACGGAGACGCCGCCGATGGCGTAGCCGTCGAACTCCATGGCGGCAAGCTCCTCCGCGCAGCGCTGGCGGAGGTCTGCGAAGACGGAGCCCTGCACAATGCCGAAATGCTGCTGCGGGGCGGGGCCGCTCATCGGTTGGTGCTCGTCCACCCAGGCCTTGCAGCGCTTGGCCCAGCGCAGGGTGTAGCCCAGCGACTTCTCCGCGTACTTGCGGTCGCACGGGTAGGGCGGGCACTCGTCGAACAGCATGGCGATATCGCTGCCCAGGTTGGCCTGAATCTCCATGCTGCGCTCCGGGGAGAGCATCATGTACGCGCCGTCTATGTGGTTGCAGAAACGCACGCCCTCCTCCGTGATTTTGCGCAGCTTGGCGAGGCTCCACACCTGGAAGCCGCCGCTGTCCGTGAGCATGGGCTTGTCCCAGCCGGCGAAGGCGTGCAGGCCGCCGAGGTCGCGGATGGACTCGTCGCCGGGGCGCAGGCAGAGGTGGTAGGTGTTGCCCAGGATGATTTGCGCGCCCAGCTCCTCCAGCTCTGCGGGGTGCAGGGTTTTCACCGTGCCCTGCGTGCCCACGGGCATGAAGATGGGCGTCTGCACATCCCCGTGGGGCAGGTGCAGCGTGCCCAGGCGCGCGCCGGAGGGGTCGGTGCTGTGCAAATCAAACGACATGGCTCTTGGTGAATCTGGCGGCGAAGATGGGTTTGCCCATGGCCTCCCACTGCTTCTGGAAATCGGTCTTGGGGTAGAACTCCGCGTTCCACTCCGCGCGGGTGAACAGGGGGGAGGCGTCCATCAGCCCGCACACCCACTCGAAATATTCCTCGTGGTCGGTCTTGAAGAGCATCTCGCCGTCCTCCGCCAGGGCGCGGTGCAGCACGGGGATGAAGGATTCCTGCACCAGGCGGTTCTTGTGGTGCTTCTCCTTGGGCCAGGGGTCCGGGAAGAGGTAGTGCAGGCGGCTGATGCTGCCGGGGGCAATCATCCACTCCAAGAAGTAGCGGCTCTCCACGCGCAACCCGCGAACGTTCGCCAGCCCGCGCTTCTCCGCATCCCGGCACACCTTGCGGATGCGCCCCAGCAGGCGCTCCACCCCCAGAAAACGCCGCTCCGGGTAGTGCGCCGCCATCTCCAGCAGGAATCCGCCGTCTCCGCACCCCAAATCCACCTCGCACGCCTCCCCCGCGCCGAATATCTCCGGCACGGTGTAGCGGGCAAAGTAGTCTCCGGGTACGAATGCGGCGCTCATGTGTGCGGCATTGTAACCCGCCGCCATCCCAAAGTAAAGGCGATTTCGGGTCACATCTGCCTGCTTCGGTGCTTGCGTTCGGGCGGGGGTATGGTATAATCCGTCCATCATGAAATTCACGGAAAAGCTTTCTGCGCGCATCGCCGCCACGCGGTCTGCGCTCTGCGTGGGGCTGGACCCCCGCCCGCAGTCGGAGAACATGAACGAGCTTGCCGATTGGCTGCGCCGCGTGGTGGAGGAAACCGCGCCGTACGCTGCCGCCTACAAGCCCAATATCGCGTATTTCGAGGCCATGGGGCTGCCCGGCCTCAAGGTGCTGGAGGAGCTGCTGCCGGACATGCCCAAGGACATCCCGGTGATTCTGGACGCCAAGCGCGGCGACATCGGCGAGACCCAGAAATACTACGCCCAGGCGTATTTCGACCGCATGGACGTGGATGCGGTGACGCTCAATCCCTTCATGGGCTATGATATCCTGGCGCCGTTCCTGGACCGCCCCGGCAAGGGCGTGTACCTGCTGGCGGTCACCACCAACCCCGGCTCCGCGGACGTGGAGCAGCAGGTGCTCGCCAACGGCCGCCGCGTGTACCAGCTGGTGGGCGACATGGTGGAGCGAGCCAAGGCGGAGAACGCCGCCACGGAGGTGGGCATGGTGGTGGGCCTCACCAACGCCAACGGCCAAATCCTGGCGGAGCTGCCGGATGCGCCCCTGCTCATTCCCGGTCTCGGCGCGCAGGGCGGCGACCTCTCGGCCCTCACCGGCGGCACCCGCACGGCACCGCCCACCATCAACGTCTCCCGCGGCATCCTCTACAAGGAGCCGGAGCTCACCTTCGCCCAGAAGGCGGAGAAGTACGCCGCGCAAATCCGCGCCGCGCTCAACCTCTAACCCCACGCCCCGCCGTGAAACAATACCTGGACCTCCTGCAAGATGTGCTGGACAACGGCGTGGGCCGCAAGGACCGCACCGGAACCGGCACCATCGGCGTCTTCGGCCGCCAGGCGCGGTTCGACCTGCGCCAGGGCTTCCCCTGCCTCACCACCAAGAAGCTCCACCTGCGCTCCATCATCTATGAGCTGCTCTGGTTCCTCAAGGGCAGCACCAACGTGCGCTACCTCCAGGAGCACGGCGTTTCCATCTGGGACGAGTGGGCCGACGAGAACGGCGACCTCGGCCCCGTGTACGGCTCCCAGTGGCGCGCCTGGCCGGACGGCCACGGCGGCAGCATCGACCAGATCGCCAAGCTCATCCACGGCCTGAAGAACAACCCGTGGAGCCGCCGCCACCTGGTGAGCGCGTGGAACGTGGCGGAGGTGGACGGCATGGCGCTGCCGCCGTGCCATTGCCTGTTCCAGTTCTGCGTCATTCCCGCGCAGGCGGAGGGGGAGAAACACGGCCTGAGCCTGCAGCTCTACCAGCGCAGCTGCGATTTGTTCCTGGGCGTGCCGTTCAACATTGCCAGCTACGCGCTGCTGCTCATGATGGTGGCGCAGGTCTGCGGCTACGAGCCCCGCGAATTCGTCCACACCTTCGGGGATTTGCACCTCTACCGCAACCACCTGGACCAGGCGCGCCTGCAGCTCACGCGCGAGCCGCGCCCGCTGCCCACCATGCGCATTAACCCAGATGTGAAGGAGATCGACGGGTTCGACTACCCCGACTTCTCGCTGGAAAACTACGATCCACACCCGCACATCAAGGCGGCCGTTTCCGTATGACACCGCACTTCACAGGGGTGGTGGCCATGGCCGCCGACCGCGCCATCGGCTTCCAACAGGGAATCCCGTGGAAGCTCAGCGAGGACATGAAGCTCTTCAAGCGGCTCACCATGGGACACCCCATCCTCATGGGGCGCAAAACCTGGGAGAGCCTGGGACGCCCGCTGCCGGGGCGCCAGAACATTGTGCTCACCCGCACCCCCGGCTACGCCGCGGAGGGAGCTGTTGTTATCCACGACCTCGCGGAGCTGGAGCGGATGGAGCTCCAAGACGCGGAGGTGATGGTGATAGGCGGCGCGCAGCTGTACGCCGCCATGCTCGGGAGGATGGAACGCCTCCACGTTTCCGAGGTGCAGGGCGAGTTTGAGGCGGATACCTATTTCCCGGAGTTCGCGCACCTTTTCCCGCACCGGCAGGAGCTGGAGCGGTACGCGGGGTTCACCCATGTTCTCTATTCGCGTTAGGCTGCGGAGGGAGAGTCGCCCCCTGCGCGCGCACGCCGCGGCTGGGCTAGCCGCGGTGCTGTTCGGGCTGATGAGCCCCATGTGCAAGGTGGCCATGGAGGACGGTGCCATTGGCCCGTGCTCGCTGGGCATGATGCGCATTGCCGGCGCCGCCGCGCTCTTCTGGCTGCTGTCGCTCTTCCTGCCGCGCGAGCGCATCGACTGGCGGCACGATTTTCCCATGCTGGTGGGCATGTCGCTCTGCGGCATGGGCATCAACCAGTTCTTCTACGTGTGGGGGCTGGAGTTCACCTCGCCCACCAACGCATGCGTCATCTCCACCACCACGCCCGTGTTCACGCTCATCCTGTCCATTGTGGTGCTGCACCTGGCGGTCACGCGCCGCATGGTGGGCGGCGTGGCGCTTGCCGCGGTGGGCGCGCTGGTGCTCATCCTGGGCAGCGGCGCACACGGCGGCATGAGCGGCCACCCGCTGGGGGACGGCCTCTGCCTGGTGTCCCAGTTCTCCGCTGCGTGCTACTTCGTGTTTTTCGGCCGCATGGTGAAGAAGTACCGCCCGGTCACGCTCATGAAGTGGCTCTTCACCATCTCCACCGTCGCCATCTTCCCCTTCGTGATTCCGGACATGGCCACCGCGCCCTGGGAACAGCTCACGCCGGACGCCGCCCTCGGCGCCGCCTACGTGGTGGTGTTCGGCTCCTTCGTCAGCTACCTCCTGCTCATCTTCGGCCAGCGCCATCTCAAGCCCCCCGTGGTGGCCACCTACAACTACATCCAGCCCGCCGTTGCCGCCGCCGCAGGCGTCCTCCTCGGCCTGGATGTCATCACCTGGCAGAAGGTTGTCGCCGTTGTCCTCATTGCCATAGGCGTCTACTTCGTCACCCACCTCCACCCGCGCAAAGCAACAAACTCAAACTGAAAAAATAATTGCAGTGAAACACTCTTTATGATAGAGTTCTCACGTATGAACAAGGAACCAATCTTCTCCTTCGCCGCCGCCATCACCGCGGCTATCATCATCCCTTCCTGTTCCAGCAGCACAAGTTCCGTCGATGGGGTCATCGATGCATCACAGAAGACAATCTCTATAACAACAGGGCGCGGCGGAATTCTCACACCTCTCAAAGCAGGCCTGCGACAGCGTGGTTGGATTATTGTTTCAAGATCGCTGTCAGTTCGCGAGGATAAAGGAGACGGCCAATCCGTGTCTCATCCGGGAACCGCCCGCTACGGCTTCGATTACGAATGGTACAAATATGATAACGATGTCTTTACCGGACAACCAATCCTTAACTTTGATGCCAGCATCATCGACAATCAGACAGGTCGAGAAATCATTTCTTTCAGCGCCCACCACACAAAGCAGAACACGTGTGTGGATAAACTTTTGAAGCTGGTAGACGAAAACACAAAGTAAGGGGCAAGTTCAACCGCTTCGCCATTCGTTTTGCAAGGTAGCACCCCGCATGCGCGTGGAGCGTGGGAGGCTGGCCTTTGTTTGGTGGTGTTGGCGTGCTATGCCAATCACCCTTGCCGCAGCACTCACCCCCCGCACCCAGACAAATCCCAAATCTTAAATCCGAAATCCCAAATCCTCAATCGCCCCCAAGCCAATCCGCCCTTGACACCACGCGCCGCGGGGTGTAGATTGTCGGCGTTACGGAATACGCGCATGTATTGGCAACGTACGGGCGGGCGCCCATGGACATGGAGCGCGGCGAGGGATTGTACCTGTTCGACACGGAGGGGCGGCGCTATGTGGATTTCTGCGCGGGCATAGCCACGTGCTGCCTGGGACACGCCAACCCCGTGGTGGTGGAGGCGCTGTGCACGCAGGCGCGCAAGCTGATGCACTGCTCCAACCTGTACGGCATTCCCGGCCGCGTGTTCTTCTCCAACAGCGGCGCGGAGTCCAACGACGGCATCATCAAGGTGGCACGCCGCTTCGGCCACCGCCACCCCGCCGCACAATAAACCGCTCCGCCGCGGCAGCAACCCGCGGCGGGTTGCTGCTGCGGGCGGCGTTTTTTTGATGCACAAGACCGTGCTGCAGGCTATCCTGCCCGAACGATGAGTCGAATGACATACACGGACGTTGGAGAAACCGGAATTTCACTGCGCACCACGGCCGGCTGCGGGGGGCTGGCGCGCCGCCGGCGCAGACAGCCCGCAATGCCCGCCACTGCGGGAACGGATAGCCCCCTATATAGCCCCTTACATAACAATAAAGAAATAAATACTACCTACGGTAGTATATCAAAGGCCGTCCCCTCCGCTGGGGCTGCGGGGGCCGGCTTTGATGATGGGGGAACCGTAGCCGCGGGCCATGTGCAGGCAAGGCGTGATTTTGGTGCTTTACAAAAGCGGGGGATGGTGGTAATCTGCGGGCTTCCCGCGCGGGACGTACAATAAAAACGATTCGAGAGATGAAGAACCTGCTTTCCATAGAGGAGTTGACGGCCGAGGAGATGAAGGAGCTGCTGGCCCTGGGCCACCGCCTGAAGGCGGAGCGCGGCATGCACCGCGAGCTGCCGCTGGCAAACCAAACCTGGGCGCTCATCTTCTCCAAGTCGTCCACCCGCACCCGCGTCTCCTTCGAGGTGGGGGTGAGCGAGCTGGGCGGCCGCCCCATGTTCCTTTCCGTGCGCGACATCCAACTGGGCCGCGGCGAACCGATACGCGACACCGCCCGCGTGCTGGGCCGCATGATCCACGGCGCCATCATCCGCACCTATGCGCAGGAGGAGCTGGAGGAATTCGCCCAGCTCTCCGGGCTGCCCACCATCAACGCCCTCACCGACCGCGAGCACCCCTGCCAGATACTGGCGGACCTGCTCACCATCGAGGAGCGCTACGGCGTGGGCGCGTGGAAGGATATGCGCATAGCGTTTTTCGGGGATGTGGACAACAACATGGGCCGCTCCTGGATGTGGGCGGCCAAGCACCTGGGCTTCACCCTGGTGCTGGCGGGGCCGGAGCAGGCCCTGCCCAAGCCCCACGTGCTGCAGGAGCTAGACTGCCCCAACATCATCTGCACCACAGACCCGGAGGAAGGCGTGCGCGGCTGCACCGTGGTGAACACGGACACCTGGATTTCCATGGGACAGGAGGCGGAAAAGGGCACCAAGGAAAAGGCCTTCTTCCCCTACCAGGTGAACAAGCAGCTCATGAGCCTGGCCGCACCCAACGCCAGCGTCTTCCACTGCCTCCCCGCCTACCGCGGATACGAAATCACCAACGAGGTGCTGGAAGCCAACGCCGACATCATCTTCACCGAGGCGGAAAACCGTCTCCACGCCCAGAAGGCCGTTCTCTACGCCCTGGCGCACGCCGCGCGGTAACGGGAAATTGCGCCTTGCCAGAGGGACGCGCCTTCGGATATAATGCGCAGGTATGAAACGCTGGCATGTGCGGAGTCTGGTGATCGTCATCCTGGGAGTGCTCGGGATGGCGGCCCTGGCGTTCCGTCCCGCACTGGTGCCGGACGTGGTTGAGTGGGGAGTGGAGCCCGTGCCGCTGCAGGAGGCGCTGGGCGCGCAGAACGGGGAGGACCGGGCGGAAATGGAGGTGGAGTACCGCTGGGCGTTCAAGAAGAGCCCCACGCACACCGTGTTCTGGCATGAAGGCGGGCAGGATGCCTTTGCCCTGCTGGAGGGCAACCCGGAATGGACGCTGCGCTTCAAGGTGCACAACGGCATGGCCGTGGTGGACGGAGACCTGCCGCAGATGCGCCTCACCACCCCGCGCTGCCAGCTGCAGGCGCGCTTCATCGTTTTCAACGATGGTTTCCACACCATGCGCCTGCCCAACGGCAAGGTGCACACCCAGCGGGAAATCATGCTCCTCTGCGAGCTCACGGTCACGCCGAGCTGCTGGGGCAGACAGGTACGCAGCATCGCCGCACAGCAGGTGGTGGCGGACTACCTGGACAACGCCATGGACCTGGTGGAGCCGCATCTCAGCCCGCTCTACACCAGGGGCATGACCCCGGCGGGCGTGGTTTCCGCACAGCCCAGCGGCCTGCCGGAGCGCTTCTGCGGCAACACCTGCGAGCGCGAGCTCACGCGCTTCCTCTACCAGCTGGCCGCCATAGACCGCAAGGGCCTGGCGGAATACCTGACGCCCCGGCTGGAGGCCCGCGGCCGGGAGCTTGTGGATACCTTTGCCGATACGGAGAAACCGTGGCCGGAATGCTGGGGAGATGCCGCGTACACCGCCCGCATCAACGCGCAGAAGCTCACTCCCCTGCTGCAGCGCTTCAAGGACGAGCACGCCTTCGGCTCGCAGAAGCTGCTCGATTTCGTGAACGGCCCGGTCTTCAAGCAAATCTTCGGTGATCCGCTCATGGAAATCACCCTCCCGCCCGCGCCTGAAAAAGAGCAGCCGAAAGAGGAGAAAATAGACGCCGCCTGATTCACACGCGCCCCAACGGGGGCGCGCTGTTCATTGCACATTGACAATACCGCAGGGCTCATCTATCATGGGGGCATGAGCAACACCAAGGTTTCCGACAATGTGGAAGCGCTGATACGGCTGGCGCTGGACGAGGATTTCGGCGATGGCGATGTGACATCCACCTACTTTGTGCCCGCAGACCTGCAGGCGCGCGCGCTGCTGCGCCCGCGCACGGCAGGCGTGGTTTCCGGCGTGGAGGTGGCCAAGGCCGTGTTCAAGGCGGTGGACCCCACCCTGCGCGTGGAGGTGTACCTGCACGATGGCGACGAAGTGTCGCCGGACGCCATCGTGATGATGATCGAGGGCAAGGCGCAATCCATCCTGGGGGCGGAACGCACCGCGCTGAACTTCATCCAGCGCCTCTCCGGCGTGGCCACCATGACGCGCCGCTACGTGAAAGCCATAGCCCACACCAAGTGCCGGCTGCTGGACACCCGCAAGACCACGCCAGGCTACCGCCTGCTGGAAAAGGCGGCGGTGGTGCACGGCGGCGGCAACAACCACCGCCTGGGACTCTACGACCGCGCCATGGTGAAAGACAACCACCTGATGACGGATGGCGACACCGCGCACCTGCAGGCATGCATCGAGCGCCTGCGCCGCGAGAAACCCGGCGTGGAGGTGGAGCTGGAGGCCGACAACCTGCAGCAGGTGGAAGCCTTTCTCAAGCTCACCGGGGTGGACTACATCCTGCTGGACAACATGAGCAACGATGACATGCGCCGCGCGGTTGAAATGCGCGGCAGCGCCGCCAAGCCGTACTTCGAGGCCTCCGGCGGGCTCACGCTGGCCACCGCCCCCGCCGCGGCGGAAACCGGGGTGGACTTCATGAGCTTCGGGTGTCTCACGCACTCCGTGCCCTCCCTGGATTTGGGGCTGGACTTCACGGTGGAACGCTGAACATGCGGGAACTCACCCCCAGGGAGGCGCTCGTTACCCTCAACCTCATTCCGGGGCTGGGTTCCATCCGCATCCAGAGCCTGCTGGAGCACTTCGGCTCCGCGGAACTGGTGCTGGCCGCACCCACCGCCATGCTGCAGCAGGTGCCGCGCATTGGCCCCGCCCAGGCAGCCGCCATTGCAGACTGGCAAAGCTGCACGAACGCCCGCGCGGAGATGGATGCCGCAGAGCAGATGGGCGTGCGCCTGGTCACGCTCATGGATGCAGACTACCCCACCGCCCTGCGCCGCATGGCAGACCCGCCCGTGGTGCTCTACGTGCGCGGGGCGTGGCAGGAGAGCGACAGCACGCGCGGCGTGGCCATTGTGGGCACGCGCCGCGCCACCCCGTACGGCATCACCGTGGCACGCAAATTCGGCAGGGAGCTGGCGGATGCAGGCTGCACCGTCATCTCCGGCCTGGCGCGAGGGATCGACACCGCCGCGCACACCGGCGCGCTGGATGCCGGGGGCCGCACCATAGCCGTGGCGGGGTTCGGCCTGGCAGAGCTCTACCCGCCGGAAAACGCGGAGCTGGTGGAACGCATCCTGGACGGCCACGGCGCGCTGGTGAGCGAGTTCCCGCTCTTCCTGCGCCCCAACCGCAACACCTTCCCCCAGCGCAACCGCATTGTGGCCGCCTGGAGCCGCGCCACCCTGGTGGTGGAAGCCCCCAACCACAGCGGCGCCCTCCACACCGCACACCTCGCCGGCTCCAACTACGGCGGCAACGTCTTCGCCGTGCCCGGCGCCGTCACACAAACCTCCTCCGCCGGCTGCCACGCCCTGATACGCGACGGCGCCATCCTCTGCACCTCCGCCGCTGAACTCATCGACGACATGGGCTGGAGCGCCCCGCGCCAGATGGAGCTCTTCACCAACGCGCCGGACCCCGCAGAGCTAGCCGACTCCCCGGAGGGGCAGCTGCTGGCCGCGCTGCGCGCCGGGCACGACACGCTGGACGCCCTCTGCACCGCGCTGGGCATGCCTGCGGGGGAAGTGACACCCCTGCTGATGCGCCTGCAGGTGCGCCGCCGCATCCAGGCGCAACCCGGCGGGAAATACGCGGAGGCGGAGCCTCCCCCGTTTCCTTGACATTCGGCCGTGCGTGTGCTACCGTGAAGGCACAATTACCGTATGAACATGACCACAGAACAGATACTCCTTGTTGCCGCGGGCGCGCTTGCGCTCTGTTTCCTTGTCGCCTGGATTCTCGCCGCCCGCAAGGCCGCCAAATGGCGCCAGGATGCCGCATGCGCCGTGCAGCAGCAGGAATTCCTGAAAGAGCGGCACGCCCAGGAAACCAGCCACGCCAAGCTGCTGCTGGACCAGGAATGCGCGCACCACAAGCAGGAGCTCGCGCAGCTGGAGGCCTCCCACGCCCGCGAGAAGCAGGAACAGGAAAGCCGCTGGAACGAAAGCCGCAAGGCCCTACTGGAACAGTTCCGCACCCTGGCCACGGAAACTCTTTCCGAACGCAGCAGGGAGCTCAAGAAAACAAACGAGGAGAAGATGAGCGCCATTGTCAATCCCCTCAAGGAGCAGCTCAAGGGGCTGGGAGAGGCCGTGGCCGCCGCGCGCGAGGCCGAGGCCAAGAACAAGGCCACCCTCAATGAAACCATCCGCCAGATGATGGAGCAGACCCGCCAAATCGGCACGGATGCCGTGAACCTCACCAAGGCCCTCAAGGGCGACAGCAAGGTGCAGGGCGACTGGGGGGAGATGATTCTGGAGCAGATGCTGGAGGACAGCGGACTGCAGCGCGGCAAGCACTACGAGATACAGGAGGTGGTGCGCGACGAGGAGAACAGGGCGCGCCGCCCGGACGTGGTGGTGCGCTTCCCCCACGAGCGCAGCATCATCATCGATTCCAAGGTCTCACTCACCGCATACAGCCGCTATGCCGCCGCGGCAGACGACACCGAGCGCGCCGCCGCGCTCAAGGAGCACGTGGCCTCCGTGCGCAAGCATGTGGACGAGCTGGCCGCCAAGGACTACTCCCACCTGGTGCAGGACAGCATAGGCCATGTGCTGATGTTCATCCCTAACGAGCCCGGCTACATAGCCGCGCTGCAGGCGCAACCGCAGCTCGCGCACGATGCCTACCGCAAGCACGTGCTCATTGTAAGCCCCAACAACCTGATGATGGCGCTGCAGCTCGCCTACAACCTGTGGCAGAACGAAACCCGCGTGGAGGGCATCCAGAAAATCGTGGACCAGGGCCAGAAGCTCTATGAAAAATTCGCCCTCTTCCAGCAAGCCTTCACGGATGTAGGGAACCGCCTGGACCAGGCGAACAAAGCCTATGCCCAAGCCTACGACCGCCTCTCCCGCGGCAACGGCAACTACCTCTCCCAAGTGGAAAAACTGCGCCACATGGGTATTCAACCCAACGCCAACAGGCTCTTGAAGCTCGACAATGCGGAACTCCAGCTGCAGCAGGAAGACGACTCCACGGAATAAGCGCCGGCGCCCGCGAAACCGCCGCAGCACAATCTGCTTGCGTTGCATGGCGGGGTGTGGTACCATGCCTGGTATCAGGTTATGAGCAAGGAAACGGCATTTCTCGGCGCCAGCACCATCTTCGGCAAATACTGGACGCGCCACCGCTATTTCGATTACCTCATCGACAAGGACAACTTCAAGCTGACCTTCGGCAAGAGTTTCCGCACGATGGTGTATCTGGACAGCGCCGTGGCCAACGGCCCCGTTGCCACGCGCCGGGACGCGGAGGGCGACACGCGCGCCACCCGCTACCTCATCAACCACCTGGCGGATATCAAGCCGGAGCTCACCATCTTTGTGACCACGTGCGACATGCTGGAGCCCACGGCAGACGAGAACACGCCCACCATCAAGGAAAGCGCGGACCCGTACGTGCAGAACCGCATCGACATGTACGAAGCGGTGAACCGGCAGTACGGGCGGGTGCTCAACGTGCACCTGCCGGAGGTGGCGAGCCGCGAGCCGGAGGCGTTCAGCGAGCTGCTCACCGCGCTGGGCAAGCGGGAGAAAGGCAGCAAGAAACTGCCCTTCGCCCCGAACGAGCTGCACCAGTTCTACTTTTCCGACCGCATCATGGGTGATGTGGAGCGCTGCATCCCGCTGGGCATCCCCTCCATCATCCCCGCCGCACCGCCGCTCACCACGGCAGAGGTGGTGCAGGCCATCGCACCGGAGATGGCGGGCCGCCTGCGCGAGCCGCAGGAGGGCGACCCCTACGGCTCCAACCGCACCTCCATCCACTCCTTCCAGTGGCTGGACCCCAAGGACGGCTACCAGGTAACCAAGGAGGACCAGATTGAGCTGCTGCGCTTCTATTTCCGCCCGGACCTGCTCCTGCAACTGTAACGCGCCATGGAGGGATTGCACAAGACGGGCGGCCAGTTCGCGCGCTTCTTTGTGGTGGGCGCGGCTGCCACACTTGTCCACTGGGGCGTGTACATTGCGCTCAACCGCATCTTCGGGCTGGGGGAGGAGGACAAGCTCGCCCTCACCGTCACCTACTCCATCGGCTACGCCGTGAGCTTCATCGGCAACTACCTCCTTTCCCTCAAGTGGACCTTCCGCACCAGCGGCAGCGTGAAGAAGGGCATCGGGTTTGCGTTCAGCCACGCGGTGAACTACGGCATGCACATCGGGCTGCTGAACCTGTTCCTGTACCTGGGAGTGGGCACGCTGATGGTGCGCTGCCTGCAGGCGGTGGTGCCGTGGCTGGTGGATGCCCTCCCGCTGCTGGGGCGCGGGGAGGATATTGTTCCCTTTGCGGTGTATGTGATTGTGGTTCCGGTGAACTTCCTGCTGGTGCGCTTCTTTTTGACGCACGGGGATGAGAAAAAGGCTTGACTATTCAGGCGGCCTTTGCTACCCTGCGCGGCGTTATGGCAAAAGTACCTGTTATTCAACTTCGCAAAGGCCACGCCGTCAACTACAACGGTGATATCTGCGTGGTCCGTGAAAGCCAGCTGAAAACTCCCCCCCGCATGGCTTCCTACGTGCAGATGACCATCCGCAGCATCGCCACCGGCAAGGACTACAACCTGCGCCTCACCTCCAACGATTTCCTGGAGGGCGTGATGCTCACCCGCCAGGAGATGGAGTTCTCCTACGTGGACGGCATGGGCTACCACTTCCTGCATCCGGAAACCTTTGAAGACGTCTGCGTGAACGAGGACATCGTGGAGCCGGTGAAGCTGTACCTCATCGAGGGCAACAGCTACGTGCTCCTGTTCACGGATGAAATCGTGTGCTCCATCGAGCTTCCCGCCGCCATCACCATGGAAGTGGCAGAGGCCCCGGAGGGCGTGAAGGGCAACTCCGCCAACAACGTGTACAAGAGCGCCACCATGACCACCGGCCTGGTGGTGCAGGTGCCCCTGTTCATTGCTCCCGGCCAGAAGATTTCCGTGAAGACGGAAGACGGCTCCTACCTGGGCCGCGTGAACGGCTAAGCCCCCCAAACAGCATTTCCCAAACGCCCGGCCCAGCAGGCCGGGCGTTTTTTTCAGCCCCGCTGTGCGATTTGCCTTGAAATCCGTGCGCATCGGGGGTAAAGTCGCTCCGCGCGGGTGTGCGCAGTGCCGCCCCAGCAACCTTAACCCAGAAACAGACATAATTATGGCTAAACTCACAGTACGCGACCTGGAGGTCGCCGGTCAGGAAGTCCTCATGCGCGTGGACTTCAACGTTCCCATGAAGGATGGCGCCATCACCAACGATGCCCGCATCGTTGCCGCGCTTCCCACCATCAAGTACCTGCTGGAGAAGGGCGCACGCCTGGTGCTCTGCTCCCACCTGGGCCGCCCGGAGGGCACCGGCTATGAGGAGGCGTTCTCCCTGAAGGCCGCCGCGGAATGCCTGGCGGGCCACTTGGGCAAGCCCGTGGCCTTTGTGCCGGAAACCATCGGAGAGGCCGCCACGGCCGCCCGCGCCGCCCTGAAGGACGGTGACGTGCTGCTGCTGGACAACGTTCGCTTCGACAAGAAGGAGAAGAAGAACGACCCGGAGTTCGCCAAGGCCCTGCTCGGCAACGCCAAGCTGTATGTGAACGATGCCTTCGGCTCCGCCCACCGCGCCCACGCCTCCACGGAGGGTGTCACCCACTTCGCAGAGAAGTCCGCCATGGGCTTCCTCATCGAGCATGAGCTGGAATACCTGGAGGGCAAGCTGGAGACCCCGGAGCAGCCCTTCGTCGTCATCATGGGCGGCGCCAAGGTGTCCGACAAGATTCAGGTGCTCTCCAAGCTCATGGAGAAGAGCCAGACCTTCATCATCGGCGGCGCCATGGCCAACACCTTCCTGGCCGCACAGGGCAAGAACGTGGGTGCCTCCAAGATTGAGGAGGACAAGCTCGACCTCGCCAACCAGATCCTGGCGGATGCCAAGGCCCGCGGCGTGAAGTTCATCCTGCCCGCGGACACCCGCTACGCCTACAAGTTCGAGGAGGGTGCGGAAACCCAGTGCACCGGCCTTTGGGCGGAGGGTGCCTCCATGCCGGAGGGCGGCATGGGCATCGACATCGGCGACAAGGCGATTGAAGAGTTCTGCGCGGTCATCAAGACCGCCAAGACCGTCCTCTGGAACGGCCCGCTCGGCGTCTTCGAGCTGGATTCCTTCTCCAAGGGCACCAAGGCCATTGCCGAGTGCCTGGCAGAGAGCGACTGCGTGTCCATTGTGGGCGGCGGCGATTCCGTGACGGCCGCCAAGAAGTTCAAGGTGGCAGACAAGCTCTCCTTCTGCTCCACGGGCGGCGGCGCCTCCCTGGAGCTGCTGGAAGGCAAGGTGCTCCCCGGCATCGGCTCCCTGAGCGATAAGTAAACCGGTCCCCCTGCACGCCCAACTACCCTATGAAATACTACGTATACAACAAGGAGACGAAAGCCTGGAGCACCCATGGGGTTGATTTGAAATCGATCCCCCGGGAACAGAAGACGGACGACCTGTACGTTGCCCCCGTGCAAGCCGACGGTACTGCCGGCAAGCCCGTGCTGTACAAGGAACTCGTCTTGGAATTGGCGCGCAATCAGGAGACGGTACGGCAAGGAATCGTCTCCAAGACCGCTAATTCCACCGAAGGTTCTTCCAAGCTGGCGGATGCGCCGAAGGACCCTGCCAAGGCGGCGGATTACACCTTCTTTCTGGTGCGCGTGGTTTGCTGGACACATATCATGACAATCATCACCGGCGTGTTGATTGGCCTGAGCATCCTCATCCTGTCGCTCAGCCACGCCAAGCATCCGGAAGTGGGTGCCTTTATCGGGCTTGCCCTGGGTGCGCTTCTGTCTTGGGTCGTATATGCCAAGATTCGCAGCCGGTTTGAATAATCCAAGTTTAACATTCATGCAGGGCGGCAATCCTAAAGGGTTGCCGCCCTTTTTGGCGCGACCGATGCGGGCGTCGCAAGCCTATGGCGTTGACCGCACAAATCCAATAATTAAAACCACTGCCGTCCCATAGCGCTCTTGTAGCGGAGCGCCAACCCGCATGGTTGCGGGGTGGGTGATGGGGAAATCGAAAAAGCGGGGTTAGGAATTTGCGGCGGGTGTGAACGCAAAACGCCCGACGGCCCCGTAGAGGGCGCACAGCGCAGCTGTGCGGTAAGGGCGGGTAGCCAAACCCGCAAGGGTTTGCCCGCAGGGTGAGCGCCCGTGAGGCGGGCGCGAGGCAAAACGCCCGACGGCCCCGTAGAGGGCGCACAGCGCAGCTGTGCGGTAAGGGCGGGTAGCCAAACCCGCAAGGGTTTGCCCGCAGGGTGAGCGCCCGTGAGGTGGGCGCGAGGCAAAGCGCGTATCGACGGTTCCGAGACGTTCGTGCGGGAGACGTCATCCACCCCGCAGAGCGGGGTTCGGTATAGAGACATTTGAACCGTGGTTGCCCCCCGCCCTTCCGGACGGGGCTAACCTTGATTCGCCATCGGAATGGCTCACGGCTTGTGCGCCTGTCGGCGCATTCCCTTGCCATGCCCCGCATACGCGGGGGCTTTCGCCGCCGTGTATTTTTGTCGCCGTCCATCTGTCGCGTGAGCGTTGGGTGCTCTCCAAGCTCATGGAGAAGAGCCAGACCTTCATCATCGGCGGCGCCATGGCCAACACCTTCCTGGCCGCACAGGGCAAGAACGTGGGTGCCTCCAAGATTGAGGAGGACAAGCTCGACCTCGCCAACCAGATCCTGGCGGATGCCAAGGCCCGCGGCGTGAAGTTCATCCTGCCCGCGGACACCCGCTACGCCTACAAGTTCGAGGAGGGTGCGGAAACCCAGTGCACCGGCCTTTGGGCGGAGGGTGCCTCCATGCCGGAGGGCGGCATGGGCATCGACATCGGCGACAAGGCGATTGAAGAGTTCTGCGCGGTCATCAAGACCGCCAAGACCGTCCTCTGGAACGGCCCGCTCGGCGTCTTCGAGCTGGATTCCTTCTCCAAGGGCACCAAGGCCATTGCCGAGTGCCTGGCAGAGAGCGACTGCGTGTCCATTGTGGGCGGCGGCGATTCCGTGACGGCCGCCAAGAAGTTCAAGGTGGCAGACAAGCTCTCCTTCTGCTCCACGGGCGGCGGCGCCTCCCTGGAGCTGCTGGAAGGCAAGGTGCTCCCCGGCATCGGCTCCCTGAGCGAGAAGTAAGTTCCCGCATCTACCATTTGTCAAAGGGCGTCCGGCAACATGCCGGACGCCCTTTTCAATTCCCGCGCGCATCGCGCGCGCTGTATTCACAAATTGTCAATCGTCAATTGTAAATTGTAAATCACATCACCTGTAGGATTCACGGTAGATTTGGATGCAGTCCTCGCGGGTGAGCTCTGCGGGGTCGCCAGCAAAGAGGAATCCCATGGCGGAGAGGGCATTGTCTGCCATGGCGGGGAATTCATCCGGGGTGATGCCGTAGTCGCTCATCTTGAGCTGGTCCACCCCGCAGGCGCGCTGCAGGTCCACCAGGGCGTCCACGAAGTCCTGCGGGCATGTGGCGTCCTCCCTGCCCAGGGCCTTGGCCATGCGGATGAAGCGCTCCGGGCAGCAGCCCTTGGCAATGAAGTGTGAGTAGTAGGCCTTGGAAATCATAATGAGGCCGGCGCCGTGGGGCAGATCCTGGTGGTAGGCGGAGAGGGCGTGCTCCAGCGAGTGCTCGCTGATGCAGCCGCTGAGCTCCATGGAGAGCCCGGAGAGCCAGTTGGCGAACGCCACGTGCTCGCGCGCGGAGAGGTTGCTCCCCTGCGCCACGGCATCTGCCAGGTGGTGCCCCACGTTCTCGATGGCACCCAGGGAAACGAGGTCGCTCATGAAGTTGGCCTGTTTGGCGATGTAGCCCTCCGTGCTGTGGAAGAGGGCATCGAACCCCTGGAAGGCGGTGAATTTGGGCGGCACGGTGAGCATGAGCTCCGGGTCCACGATGGACAGCACGGGCATGAGGCGCTTGCCATCGAACACGGCGGTCTTCTCATGCGTGTCCGGGTTGGTGATGACACCGCCGCCATCCGTCTCGGAGCCGGTCCCGGCGGTGGTGGTGATGGCCACCAGCGGCAGCGGCTTGTTCTCCACGGGCTTGCGGCCTCCCGTGCCGAACTGCACGTAGTCCCACAGGTCCCCTGGGTTGGTGGCCATGAGAGCAATGGCCTTGGAGGCATCCATCACGCTGCCGCCGCCAAGCGCCACAATGAAATCGCTGCCGGCGTCACGCGCGGCGCGGGCGCCCTCCATCACGGTGTCGCGCAGCGGGTTGGCCTGGATTTGGTCGAACACGGCCACCTGCACGCCCGCCTGCTCCAGCTGGGCGATGGTGCGGTCCAGCGAGCCATTGGCGCGCGTGGACTTGCCGTTGGAAATCACCAGCAGGGCCTTGCGGCCGGGCAGTTTCTGCTCATGCAGGCGGTTGAGGCTTCCCGCACCGAAAATGGTGTGGGCGGGAATGTTGAATTCGTATCGCGGAATAGACATGGCTAGGAATGGGATGAATGTTGGACGGTTATTGTTCACCGAGCTGACGCAGGGCATCCTTGGCCCCGGCGTGGCCCTGGGCGGCGGCCTTGCGGAACCATTCCACGGCCTCCTTCTGGTTCTTTTCCACGCCCTGCCCCTTCACCAGCAGGACCGCCAGGTTGTGCTGCGCCTCCATATAGCCCTGCTCCGCGGCCTGGCGGAAAAGCTTGGCGGCCTCCTCCTCGCTGCGCTCCAGGCCGCCCTTGCCCTGCAGGTACATGATGCCCAGGTTGTTCTGCGCCATGGCATGCCCTTGGTTGGCGGCCTTGCGCCACCAGTAGACCGCCTTGCTGTCGCTCTGCTCCAGCTGCTTGCCCTGGGAGTACAGGAAGCCCAGGTTGTACTGGGACATGGCCTCACCCTCCTTGGCGGTGCGGATGATGCGCTGGATATCCGGCGGCAGGTCCGTGGTGTCCTGCGCCGCGGCAAAGCCCGCAACACCCGCGGCTGCAGCCAAAACGGTGAAAAGGAATGGATTTTTCATACCCTGCCACTCTAGCACACCAGGACCCCGCGTGTCAATGCCTTTGAACCGCGCAAACAAGAACGGAAACAAGACCAACCAAGACGCGGCGCGCTGAACTATTTCCTTGCCAGCCGCGCCGCGCGGGCGTATAAAGGAAGCGGACCGACATGCGCAGCCTGCCAAACATATTGACCCTCTCCCGCATTGCCCTGGTGGTGGTGATGACGGTTGCCCTGGCGCTGGACGGCGCGGTATCTCCCGCCTGCGATGCGGTGGGCGGCGGGTGGTTCAGCCCGCTGGGCACGGGCAGCTGCGTGGCGCTGTGGGCCTTTGTGGTGGGAGCCATCACAGACTTTTTCGACGGCCACCTGGCGCGCAAGTGGGGGGTGGTGTCCAACTTCGGCAAGCTCATCGACCCGCTGGCGGACAAAATCCTGGTGTGCTCCGCGTTCATCTACCTGAGCACGGTGGGCATGTGCCCATTCTGGATCACCATCCTCATCATCTTCCGCGAGTTTTTGGTGACGGGGCTGCGGCAGCTTGCGGCGGCGCAGGGGTACATTATGGCGGCAGACTGGTGCGGCAAGTGGAAGACCGGGTTCCAGCTGGCGTTCTGCATTGCGTGCCTGGTGCATCTGGCGTACGGCGGCAACCTGCCGGAACCGCTTTGCAGCATGAGCGTGGGCGCGGGCGGCGAATGGACGCGCGGCATCTTCCTGGGTGCCGCAGTGCTGCTCACCGTGTGGAGCGGCCTGAACTACTGTTTCCAGGCCCGCAAGTTCATTCACTGAGATTGGCCCGGTGCAAAAAAACACCCCTGCGGGGAGGCGCGAACGCCCGGCCACAGGAGCGGATTTGGGTATTGAGCCCGCGCAGTGCGCGTGACTTTTTTGAGATGGGCATGCCGCGGTAGCTCGCGGCAGGGGGATGGAGTATACGAGCATCCCCCTGCCGGAGCCGGCATGGGGTCGGATGCCCGTCGACCCCATGAAGGGCTATGTTCGGCTCATGGATTCCAGTTTGCGCTTCTTCCACGGGTCCAGGTCCTCCGCCGCCTTGAAGTTGTAGACGGGCTTGAAGACGTCGACAACCTCCACGGAGGGCTCCAGGTGTCCCAGGATGGAATCGATGCCCTTGTAGGCCATGGGTGACTCGTCCAGGGTGTCCATGGAGACGGAGGTGGAGTAGATGCCCTGCATGCGCTGTTGGAATTCCTCAAGCGAGAGGGATTTGCGCGCCTGCATGCGGCTCATGAGACGGCCCGCGCCGTGGGGGGCGGAGAAGTTCCAGTCCTCGTTCCCCTTGCCGATGCCGTAGATGCAGCCGTCCTGCATGTTGACCGGGATGAGCAGCTTCTCTCCCGCGCGGGCGGAGATGGCGCCCTTGCGGACGATGTTGCTGTCATGGTCGATGTAGTTGTGGATGGTGTGGAAGGCATCCTGCACATCCAGCCCCAGGCGCTCCACAATCACCTTGGCCATGAGCTCGCGGTTCCGCGTGGCGAAATGCTGGCAGATGCGCATGTCGTCCAGGTAGCGGTCGCGCAGCTCGCCCTCCAGGTAGCAGAGGTCTGCGGGGATGGAGGGCACGCGCTCCGCGTACTCCTTGCGGTAGGCCAGCACGGCATCGTGAATCTCCCTCTCCCGCCCGGCGGCCTTGTACTCCGCCACAATGCGGGCCTTGGCCTCCTTGGGCGAGGTGAGCCCGCGCACGGAGTCGATAGCCATCTGCTGGTAGATTTCGCACACCTGCTTGCCGAGGTTTCGCGAGCCGGAGTGGATGACGAGGAGGAACTCTCCGTTGGAAGCGGCATCCACCTCCACGAAATGGTTGCCGCCGCCCAGCGAGCAGAGGGAGCAGCGCAGTCGGTCGATATGCTTGAGTTCGCCCAGACAGTGCAGCGCATCCAGCTCCGGGAATTCCTCCACCACACTGCGGTGCACGAATTTCCCGGTGGGGATGTTGCGGTGCATGATTTCATCCAACGCGGCGAAATCCGGCTTCCGCTTGCCGAGGTTCACGGTGAGCATGCCGCATCCGATGTCCACGCCAACGATATTGGGAATAACCTTGTTGCCGAGATCGGCCGTGAAGCCGATGACGCAACCCTTGCCGGCATGAACATCGGGCATAATACGTACCTTCGCATCCGCAAACGCAGGCTGGGCCAGCAGCGTATCCAGCTGCCGCCGCGCCAGGTCGTCCACAATGGAGGCATAGATTTTGATGTTCGTGTTCATATTGCTTTATGGGTTGTGACAAGACGACAGCTCCGCAGCCGGCTGCGCGGGCGGCGCGGGAAAGCATCATTCCACGCGGGCCGGAGCGACAGCGGTGCCGCAGTACTTGCCGTTGTTACTGTTCTATTCCGTCAATTCGAAACCTCAAGTGGATAAGGTAGTCTCTTTGATAGGGCGGCGGCAAGATAACACCGCGCCCGCACCTTGGCAAGCACAATTTCAAAAATTTTTGCAAAAATTTTTGAAAGATGGGGAGATTTACTAGGTACTAGGTACTAAGTACTATTTGAAAATTCGCGCGCCTGGCGGCGCGGGGATGGTGAAGCCAGCACGGCACAAGCCGTGCGGGCTGCGGAAATTCGCCTGGCGGCGCGTGGATGATGCCCTTGCATGGAACATGTGGGGCCGATGTGGCTCTCTGGGAAAGCCACATTCGGTGCGTTTTGGCTTTCGTGGAAAGCCACCTTTTAGGAATTACGGCGCACCTGTGACGCCAAATATCGCCATTTTAACTACACCAGAGAGGCGCGGCGCCAGTTGGCGAGGCGCAGGACGCCCGCACGGTGCCGAATGACCATACATCCCGAAGGCCCGCCTTGTCTTGACGCAACTACGCAGGGGCAGAGGGGCCGGAGGCTCTGCGTAGCCTTGGCAAAGACGGGTCTATTAGGCCCGGAAATAGCGAAGGGCTGACGCCTCGGTGTTTTTTCCCGCGTACACGTACCGTGTTCGCAGTAGGTTGGCATCTCGGTGTCCCATCTCTAACTGGAGTGCGGGGAAATTGCGGAAATGCGCGGCGTGGTAGGTGGCGAAGGTGTGGCGGCAGGTGTCGGGACGCCAGGGATGCGCGGCTTCCTTGTTCCACCCTGCCGCCCTGCGCAACGCACGCCATCGGTGAACCCAGCGGCTGGGAATGGTGCGAACGCTGATGCTGCCCGCCTTGCGCAATGGCACCACACGCCCGCCGCCTGTTTTGGAGGTGGTAGGGCGCACTATCACCTGCGCTCGCTGCCAATCGATGTCGCGTTCGGGGTCAATCCGGCTCACTTCCGTGGGACGGATGCCGCAGTAGAGCATCAGGTGCAATGACAGCTGCATATCTCGGTGCTCCGGTCGTTGCACCGCTTCCTCCAGACGCTCCACTTCCTCTATCGTCAGCGGCTCTATCGGCTTCTCTATGACGTCCGGCACCTCCACGCGGGAAACAGGGTTCACATCGCACCACTCGTGCCGTATCGCCGTGGAAAACACCCCGCTCATGATGGCGCGCGCCTTGCGATACTGTGATGGGCTGTTCCCATACGCCGCTTCCAGGCAACGCCGACAATCCTCCGATGTGATGCTCCTCACCCGCCGTTCCGCCAGCCCGGGATTCCGCACCATGAGCCGCTTGCAATAGTAGCGGAAATCTGTCACCGTCCGGGCCCGCCGTTTTTTCTTCTCCCTCTCCTCCAATGCCGCCTCCACCGCCTTGCGGAACGTCACCGTTTTCTCCCGAAGCCGTATCTGCTCCTCGCCCAACCGCACGCACTCCCGCGCGCGCCGCATGCGCCCGCGCCCAGCCTCCAACGTCTCCTTTGCCAGTATCGCCAGCTCCAAAACACTCCCGCCGCAGCATCGAAGCACGCCCAGCGCCAGTTGTTCTTCTTCCGTTATCTCTGTGTTCATCGCTTTCCAAATGGGTACTCAAGCCTTTTTTTACAAAAAAAACGAGCCTGATTACACAAGGCGCTGCATCAACCCGCCTGCGGGCAGGCGCAGCGAACGGCAATTACTCTATGACTCGATAACAGTTGAATTCTCTGGAAGAATCAGGTATCAACTACCCATTTGGAATACTGTATACTGCAGGAACAGATGCGGACAAGGTGTCCACACACTGTACAAATAACTAATGAATTGACCTAACATTATGAAGAAAAGACGTATTATCAACATGCTGTTGACAGCCGCACTTGCCTGCGGTGGGATAGTCCAAGCGGATGAAGTTGTTTCCGGCCCCACAGTGGAAGCAATTTACGGGATTACCACAGATTCCTGGGATGATCTCGATTTGCCAAATACCACGGGCTTGCGAGGCAGTTATTCCGTGTTTATGCAAAGCTCACCAGAGGTGACACATGAGTTCGCATTAAGCCTGGCACCGCAATGGGGGAGCAAGACAACAGGAGCGTATTACGATAGCATGCAAATCAGCGCTAAGCTCGATGCTTTCATGATGCCTATCACGCTTGGATACAAACCGCATTTCAGCCTGTCCGAAAAGGCAGATTTGTTCCTTTCCGCAAGGTTGGGCTATGCATTGGTGGATGCGGACATAGATGCGGTGGCGTATAGAGGATCTAGTTATGGGCGCGCCAAAATGGATGCCGGCATCGATGGTGGATTTGTATCGGCCATAGGTCTGGGATTCAGCTTCAAGATTGGTGAACATTCCAACTTGATTATAGGCTACGAGTTCCAGGCAAGCCGCCTGGAATCGGATGAACCTGATGTGAGCGACCACACCTTCAAGCAGCATGTCATATCGTGTGGTGCTGCCTTTAAGTTCTAGTCCCTAGGGTTCACTTTATCGAACTGTATCTTTGCCCCATCTGCCGGGTGGCAGATGGGGTCTTTCCATATCCATGCGGGTTGACGGCGGCGGCGGGTGATTGGACTGGGGCCTATCTTTCCGCACGCATGGGATTGTTCAGGAAATCCTCGTAGGCGAGGCGGATGCCGTCCTCCAGCTCGGTCTTGTACCGCCAGCCGAGGGCCGCGGCCTTGGAGACGTCCAGCAGCTTGCGGGGCGTGCCGTTGGGCTTGGTGGTGTCCCACAGGATTTCTCCCTTGTAGCCCACCACGCGCGCCACGGTTTCGGCGAGCTCCTTGATGGTGATTTCCTTGCCGGAGCCTGCGTTCACGGTCTCGTTGCCGCTGTAGTTGTTCATGAGGAAGACGCAGAGGTTGGCGAGGTCGTCCACGTACAGGAATTCGCGCAGGGGCGAACCGTCTCCCCAGCAGGTGACGGCGGGTGCGGCCGCCTCCTTGGCCTCGTGGAAGCGGCGGATGAGTGCGGGCAGCACATGGCTGTTGGTGGGGTGGTAGTTGTCGTTCGGCCCGTAGAGGTTGGTGGGCATCAGGCTGATGTAGTCCGTGCCGTACTGGCGGTTCAGGTACTCGCAATATTTCAGCCCGGAAATCTTGGCGAGGGCGTACGCCTCGTTGGTCTGCTCCAGCGCAGAGGTGAGGAGGCAGCTTTCCGGCATGGGCTGGGGAGCCTCACGCGGGTAGATGCAGGATGAGCCGAGGAATTCCAGCTTCTTGCAGCCGTTTTGCCACGCAGCGTGGATGACGTTCATCTCCAGCACCATATTCTCGTACATGAAATCCGCAAGGGCGGAGCTGTTGGCCACAATGCCGCCCACCTTGGCGGCGGCCAGGAAGACGTATTCCGGCTTCTCTTCTGCGAAGAATGCCTCCACGGCATCCTGGCGGCAGAGGTTGAGCTCCGCATGGGTCCTGGTGACGATGTTGTCGTATCCCTGCCTCTGGAGTTCTCGCACAATGGCGGAGCCCACCATGCCGCGGTGGCCCGCCACGTAGATTTTCGCGGTCTTGTCCATCATGGCTCAGGCGTGGTGGATTTTCTTCACGTACTCCATGTCGTGCTGCACCATGATGCGCACAAGCTCGGAGAGCGGGGTCTTCTGCGGGTTCCAGCCCAGCTTGGTGCGCGCCTTGGTGGGGTCGCCCAGCAGCTGCTCCACCTCCGCGGGGCGGAAGTACTTGGGGTCCACCTCCACCAGCACGCGGCCCGTCGCCACATCGATGCCCTTCTCGTCCACGCCCTTGCCTTCCCAGCGCAGCTCGATTCCGGCCTCCTTGAAGGCCATGGTGCAGAACTCGCGCACGGTGTGCATCTCGCCGGAGGCAATCACGTAGTCCTCCGGCTCGTCCTGCTGCATGATGAGCCACATGCACTCTACGTAGTCCTTGGCGTATCCCCAGTCGCGGCGGGCATCCATGTTGCCCATGTAGAGCTTGTCCTGCAGGCCCTGGGCGATACGTGCGGCGGCGAGGGTGATCTTGCGTGTGACGAAGTTCTCGCCGCGGCGCTCGCTCTCGTGGTTGAAGAGGATGCCGTTGACGGCAAACATGCCGTAGGACTCGCGGTAGTTCTTGGTGATCCAGAAACCGTACTGCTTGGCCACGCCGTAGGGGGAGCGCGGGTAGAACGGCGTGGTCTCCCTCTGCGGCACCTCCTGCACCAGACCGAAGAGCTCCGACGTGGACGCCTGGTAGATGCGGCAGGTCTTCTCCATGCCGAGGATGCGCACGGCCTCCAATATGCGCAGCGTGCCGATGGCGTCCGCCTCCGCGGTGTACTCCGGCACGTCGAAGCTGACCTTCACGTGGCTCTGGGCGGCCAGGTTGTAGATTTCCGTGGGCTGCACCTGCTGCAGGATGCGGATAAGCGAGCTGGAATCCGTCATGTCGCCGTAGTGCAGGTTCACGTGGCGCGGCTTCTTCTGGTCGCGCACCCACTCCGTGAGGTACAGGTGCTCGATGCGCCCCGTGTTGAAGGACGACGAGCGGCGCAGCACGCCGTGTACCTCGTAACCCTTTTCAATAAGGAACTCCGCCAGGAAGGAACCGTCCTGGCCCGTGATGCCGGTTATCAATGCTACTTTTCTCATGTTTCGGGAGACTATGAATGCGACCGCATGCTACCAGCCAAGCATTTGGCCGTCAAGCCCCAAGAAAGCCAGTTCATGACACGGCTTCCCGCTGCCAACGCCTTGCGGCAATAATAGTTAGTGTGTACGGAAACTCGCGCCCCGCGCGCGGTTGTTTTTCAACAGAATCCGCTTGCGGTGGGCGGGTTGGTGTGGTAGAGTATGTGCGTAAAATCATGGCTACGCAGCTCGACCAACTGAAACAGTACACCACCGTGGTGGCAGATACGGGCGATTTCCGCCAGATGGAGGAATTCTCCCCGCAGGACGCCACCACCAATCCCTCTCTCATCCTGGCCGCCGCAGGCAAGCCGGAGTACCGCCCCATCATCGAACAGGTGGTGGCCGATTTCAAGGCCACCGCGGTGGACAAGGCGGACATCGGCGCGCTCATGGACCGCGTCATCGTGGCCTTCGGCCTGGAAATCCTCAAGCGCGTGCCCGGCCGCGTGTCCAGCGAGGTGGACGCCCGCCTGTCGTTCGACACGGAAGCCACCGTGCAGAAGGCGCGCGACATCATGGCTCTGTACGAGGCTGCGGGCATCCCGCGCGAGCGCGTGCTCATCAAGATAGCCTCCACGTGGGAAGGCATCCGCGCGGCGGAAATCCTGGAGCGGGAGGGCATCCACTGCAACCTGACGCTGCTGTTCAGCCTGATTCAGGCGGTGGCGTGCGCGGAGGCGGGCGTACGGCTCATCTCCCCGTTCGTGGGGCGCATCCTGGACTGGTACAAGAAGTCCACGGGCGAGGAATACACGGCGGAGACGGACCCCGGCGTACTTTCCGTGCGCGGCATCTACAACTACTACAAGAAGTTCGGCTACCCCGTGCAGATCATGGGCGCGTCCTTCCGCAACAAGGGAGAGGTGCTGGCGCTGGCGGGATGCGACCTGCTGACCATCTCCCCCGGCCTGCTGGCGGAGCTGGCCGCAAGCGAGGAGCCGGTGACGCCCGCGCTGAGCGTGGAGGCCGCCAAGGCGGCGGACATCCGGCGCATTCCGGCGGATGAAAAGAGCTTCCGCTTCCTCTTCAACGAGGACGCCATGGCCACGGAGAAGACCGCGGAGGGCATCCGCCGCTTCTCCGCGGATATCCGCAAGCTGGAGGCCCTGCTCTCCGGCATGATGTGAGAAAAAACACTTCCAACAATACAATACTGCAACGAAAATGAAAGTACTCGTAACAGGCGGAGCCGGATACATCGGCTCGCACACTGTGCGCCAGCTCGTCAAGGCCGGTGCTGATGTCACCGTGCTGGACAGCATGGTCTACGGCCACCCCGGTGCCATCGTGGACAAGGAGGTCAAGCTCGTCAAGGGAGATTTGGGCGACCCCACCGTGGTCTACCCCCTACTGCTCAACGGCAAATTCGACGCTGTGGTGCACTTCGCCGCATTCATTCAGGTGGGCGAGTCCGTGACCGACCCGCTGAAGTACTATGAGAACAACATCGCCAAGCCGCTCACGCTGCTGAAGGCCATGATGCTGGCCGGCACCAAGAAGTTCGTGTTCTCCTCCACCTGCGCCACCTACGGCGTGCCCACCCAGGTGCCGATTCCCGAATCCGAGAAGCAGGACCCCATCAACCCCTACGGCGGCTCCAAGTTCATGCTGGAGAAGGTTTGCAAGGACTGCGACCGCGCATACGGCCTGAAGAGCGTGTTCCTGCGCTACTTCAACGCCTCCGGCTGCGCACCCGACGGTCTCATCGGCGAGGACCACGAGCCGGAATCCCACCTCATCCCCGTCATCCTGCAAGCCATCAAGGGCGAGCGCCCCGGCATCACCGTCTTCGGCACCGACTACGACACCCCGGACGGCACCTGCATCCGCGACTACATCCACGTGGACGACCTGGCTGACGCGCACCTGCGCGCGCTGGACTACCTGATGAAGGGCGGCGAGACCAACTGGTTCAACCTGGGCACCGGCAAGGGCCTTTCCGTCAAGGAAATCATCGATGCCGCGGAAAAGGTGACCGGCAAGAAGGCGCCCGTGACCTACGGCGACCGCCGCGAGGGCGACCCGCCCCGCCTGATTGCCGATGCCCGCAAGGCCAAGGAAATCCTGGGCTGGGTGCCCAAGTACCAGGACGCGCACGACATCGTGGCCACGGCCTGGAAGTGGATGACCGGCCCCCACGGCGGCCATTATTGATGCGTGCCGTGTAACGCGTGATTTTCCCCCGCGCCCCGCCGTCTCGGCGGGGCGCTTTTTTGGGGTGCCGCGCACCTACAAGGCATCCTCATTGCAAAAAAAATCATTTTTTTCATTTTTCGTTCAGCATTTTCGTGCTTGCGCGCTTAAAGGGGTGTAGAGTACAATCCATACCATCATGAAAATCCAAGCAGAAAACAAGGCGCACACACCGTGCTACCCCGTGATTGCGGCGGTGGCGGCGGCGGCCATGCTGGCCCTGCCCGCCTGCGAGGCGCCGCAGGCCCTCCAGGGCAAGGTCAAGCCCAAGGTGGAATCCAAGGAAGTCGGGAAGGATCAGCGGTCACAGCAACCGGTGATGGGAAGCGTGGTGCCCCCCACCAAGCCCGTGCGGCCCCCGCAGGGAGTGGTCGGCAAAAAGCCCAAGGTGGAATCCAAGGAAGCCGGGAAGGAACAGCGGTCACAGCAACCGGTGATAGGAAAAACCAGAATACAGACCCCCGCCAAGCCCGAGCGGCCCCCGCAGAGAATGGCCGGCAGAAAGAAGGTGGCACCGCCCAAGCAATAAAATTCTAAATCCAAAATTCTAAATCCTAAATTCGTTGTTGCTCCACCCTCTAGAGCTGACCCTGTGTCTCACGCACAACTGCAATCTGCGCTGTCGGTACTGCTACGCGGGGCGCAAGCATGCGGCATGCATGAGCTGGGAGACGGCGCGCGCGGCGATGGATTTGTGCGTGGCGGAGGCCAAGCGCCTGGAGCTGCCGCTCGATGTGTCGTTTTTCGGCGGGGAGCCGCTGCTGGAGTGGGAGCTGCTGCAGCGCTGCCACGCGTACATGGAGGAGCGGCGCGGCGAGATGTGCATGCCGCCGCGCTATGGCATCACCACCAACTGCACCCTGCTCACGCCGGAGAAGCTGGCATGGATGGCGGAGCGGGATTTCCTGGTGGGCGTATCGGTCGACGGGTCGCCCGCCATGCACGACATCAACCGCCGCTTTGCGGACGGCACGGGCAGCCACGCCGCCCTGCAGCCCGCGCTGCAGGAAATCCGCAAGTACCCGAACCTGCGCACCAAGGCGGTGTGCGTGGTGAACGCCGCCAACTGCCACCTGCTGGCGGAGGGCGTGACCTGGCTGCATGGGCACTACGACCACGGCTTCGGCCTGAACCTGGACTACTGGCACGAGTGGACGGACGAGCAATTCGATGTCCTCTGCGCCCAACTGGAACGGGTGAAAGAGATGGTGCTGGAATCCTACCGTGGCGGGGTGCGGCCCGTGAAGCTGGAGAATTTCGAGGACAAGATCCGCACGCACCTGAACGGCGACACCTGCGCGCAATGCCGCATCGGCGAGAGGGAAATCGCCGTGAGCGCGGAGGGCAACTTCTTCCCCTGCTCCCGCCTGGTGGGCGAGGGCAACTCCGACTTTTTCAACTTCGGCAACGTGCGCGTGGGCATCAACCGCGCCCGCCAAAACTACCTTATTGCCACTCGCGGCAACAACACCCCGGAGTGCAAACTCTGCGCCCTGCGCTCCCGCTGCATGAACGGCTGCGGCTGCTCCAACTACGCCGCCAGCGGGCATATCGACCGCGTCTCCCCCTTCCTCTGCTCCGCCGAGCGCACCTTCATCCGCCTGGCGGACGAACTGGCGGAAACCCTCTACGCAGAGAAAAACCCGGCCTTCATGCAGGAATTCTACGGCGGGTCAATTTAGGGGGACGCCACCATGATGACAGCTCACCGCCAGGTGCGCCGGGGTTCTATGCAGCTTACCGCGCGTTGCGGTACTTGTTGAGCAGGCTCTGCAAACCGCCGCTCGCGGCGGCCTGGGCATAGAGCTTGCCGGTCTTCCAATCATCGAAGGTGAAACGACCGGCGGCGGGCATGGCGTTCTCCGAGCGGAGCACGCGGTACTTCAGGCTGTTGCGGGTGAAATAATCGTAGGTGTCATCCGAGCCGTAGTACATCATGTTGGTGTAGGTGGAGGGGTCCACCACCGTCATGGTGGAGGGAGTGAGCAGCTCTGCGCGGCTGATGGTGCTGACAGGCATCAGGGAGCAGGAAGACAAGGCCAAGGCGGCCACGGTGAAGAGGATGGCGTGTTTCATGCCGCGGATGATAGCACCGGCGCGGGCTCGTGAAAAGCCTGAAGTCACTTCTGCTTGGGGTGCTTGGCTTTCCAGTCGTCCAGGAAGGGTTTGAAGAACTTGGCGGTGCGGGGGCGGCGGACGCCGGCTTCATCTGTGGTTTGGGATTCGGCGTAGTCGAAGACATCGTCAAAGCCGCCATAGGGCTGGTAGGGGTCCAGGCCGTGGGCCACCAGTGTCTCGAAGGCGAAGGCGAGCTTGCGCGCAGGGTCGTTCCCGTCCCTGCTGAACGGTGCGGGGGCGTATGAGGAATCCACCAGGTGGTAGAGCAGCGGCTTGCCGTCGAAGGTGGCGTGGATGTCCGCGCCGTGGGCAATGAGCTCGTCCAGGAAGGAGAGTTCCCCGGCACAACCCCTCTTGATGAGGTGGCCGAGAATCCCGTTGCCGTCGGCATCCTTGCGCGAGAAGTCGATGTTGTGCTTGAACATGACATCCAGCATGGCGCGGAAATCATGGGCGTGGCAGAGGAGCGTGGCGAAATGCGGCGTGTTGTCCGGGCTGCGGCGGCGCGCGGTGGATTTGAGCCCGGGCGCGCGGTTGGTGGCAACAGGTGGAGCGAGCTGGATGCATGCGGCATCCACGGTGGGCAGGTAAGGGTCCGCACCGTAGGAGAGCAGCTTGTCCACGGCATCCGGGTGGAGCGGCATCTGCACATGGCCGGAGAGCGGGCGCGTGCCGTCCGCGGCGCACTCGTTGGGATCCGCCTTGTACTTTTTGCACAGCAGGTCCACGAACTCCGGCATGTAGCTCATGCGGGCGAGCGCGCCGTAGCCCATGCCGTCGCGGCGGGAGATGTCCGCCCCGGCGTCAACCACGGCCTCCAGCTGCTTGGGGTCCTTGTTGAAGAAGCCCGCGGGGTAGACGAAGGTCTTGTTCACATGGTCCATGGACGGGGCGTTGGGGTTGGCGCCGTGGCGCAGGAGCGTTTCCAGCACGGCGGGAGCGGGCGGGTAGGTGGCGTGCATGTGCAGCACGGTCATCTGGTCGTTGTTGAGGGAGTTGGGATCCGCGCCGTGCTCCAGCAGGGAATCGACAATGCGCGCGTTGAACGTGGGGAGTGCCGCGAAGAGCGGGTTGTTGTGCTCCAGGCGCAGCGGGGCCTTGGCGAGCGCGGGAGTCTCCGTGAGCATGCGCTCCACCTTGGCGGCGTCCTTGGCCTTGATGGCGGCGTAGAACTCCGCCACGCGCGCATCCGGCAGGTCCACACCGGGAAACACGAAGCGTGTGCGCGCGGAAATTTGCGTATCCGACTTGATGAGCCAGCCCGTGAGACCGAAGGTGGGCAGCTCCAGCCCGATGCCCTGATCGAGCTCACGCTGCCAGGCGGGCGTGCCGGGCGCGGGCAGCAGCTCCAGCGCGGGGGCGGCGTAGTCCAGCACGCGCTGCGCCTCCGGCTCCCAGTTGCCCCGGGCATCCTGGTAGCAGGGCACAATGGAGAAGGCGAAGTTCCACTCGCCCACGGTGTCCGGGGATTTCTGCTCCATGGCGCGGAACGCCTGGTCTGCCGGGCTTCCGTGCTTGCCGAGCAGCAGGCAGAGCACATTGCGCTCGTTGAGCATGGCGTCCGCCTCCGCCTCTACCAGGGTGGCGAAGGTGCGCAGCTTGGTGTCTGGCCCGTGGACGGGCTGCATGGAGTCCTCCAGCGCCTTGCGGTCTGGCTCCTTGAGGGCTTCCGTGTAGTGGTAGCAGCGGCCGCCGGACATGTTCTGGAAGAGCACGCGCTTGCCGTGGGTGATCTTGACGCCGTGGGGCCGGAAGCCGGGGTCGCGGAAAGGCTTGTCCTGCACCATCTCCAAGGGCTTGCCGTAGAAGTTGAGACCGTAGGTGGTGTGGAACTGGCGGATGCCGTTGCGCTGGGTCCAGTCCTTGACGTTGGCGACATCCTCTGCGGGGAGCGCCGCGACAGGCAGCACGAGATAGCGCCCGGATTTCAGGATGACCTGCACCCAGTTGGCGCTCGTATTGTCCGGGGAAAGGTTGCCGTAGGTAATCCTGCCCTCCACGGTGGCGGGCTTGCCGTCCTCCGCATCTGCCAAATGCCAGGTGTAGAAGGGGGACTCGAAGGGGCTCTCCGCGCTGTGCAGCCCCTGCGGCAGGGAGCAGTCCTCCTGCACGGCGGGGGCGGAGCAGTCCACGGCGGCGGCCAGCTTGGGCTGGGCCTTGCGGGCGGCCTGCTCCAGGCTGTCCGCCTGGTCCGCGTGGCCCATCCCGCGCAGGTAGGCGGCGCGGTACAGGTCCGCCGCGGTGCGCCAGCGGGCCACATCGCGGTGCGTACCGTTGCCGTTGCAGGAAGGGGCGGACTGGCAGACCGCGCCGTGCAGCAGGGCCTCCATGTGGTAGGCGGCGGCACCGTACATGCCGCGGGCGGCGTAGGCCTCCGCCAGGGCGGCGTGCATATCGCCGTATTTGTTGGGCAGCAGCGTCTGCAGGCGCTCCGTCTCCTGCACCAGACCGTAGCGCAGCAGGGCGAAATACGCCAGTCGGCTGTTCAGGCGGCCATCAAACAGGCTGACCAGATAGGCGGTGAGGGCCACGGCATCCTTCTCCAGGCGGTCGGCCTCTGCGTTGCGGCCCTCTGCGCGGGCAATGCGCGCGGCGGCGAGCCTGGTGGCGGGCGAGCCGTAGGCATCTCCGCCCTGCGGGGCCATGATGGACAGCATGCGCTTGGCGGCGGCGATATCACCCTTGTCCACCGCGCGGCACACCGAGCAGAGGCCGCGGAAGCCGTTCTCGCGGCGGTAAAGCTCCGCCTGGTCCGCGGTGGCATCACCCAGGGCATCCGGCACGGTGGTGTGCATGAACCACGTCAGGGTGCCGGAAACAGTCTTGTCCGGGTGGGCGCGCTCCATCTCCAGCGCGTGGTTCAGGGCGGCGGCGCGCTCCTGCGGAGTGGCATCCAGCACGCCATCGCAAATCCAGCGGTCGGTGAGCATATCCGCCACCTTCTGCACGGTGGGGCGCTCCCCCGTGAGCACCAGGTTGGCCTCCACATCCGGGGCGGCGGCCACATGGGAGAAGGCGGCAAGCAGGCTGCGGCGGCCCTTGAACCCGCGGATGAGGCGCAGGTATGCGCGCGGGCTCACGCCGCGCAGGCTGTACTGGTTCCACAGCAGGGGCCAGGCCTTGTACTTGTTGAGGCACGCCGCCAGGCGATCCGCAGCCTTGTCCAGCACGGCGGACTTGCCATCACGCTCCAGCAGGGCCATGCGCAGCACGCAGCGGTGCAGCGCCAGGTTGAGGCTGCGGTAGGCGGCGCGCAGCTTGGGATCATCCTTGGAGAAACGCGGCCCCTTCTCGTCCACCAGCACGTCCACGCCCTCCGCCGTGATGTCGAACAGCATCACGGCATGGCAGGAGTCGTACCCCTCCACGTCCATCCAGGGGCGGTGTCCCCCGCCCGGCAGGGAGAGGTCGTCCTCCACCAGGGAGTACACCAGCAGGGCGGGCAGGCGCTTCTCCCTGGCCAGGGCCTCCATCTGCCCCTCCAGCGCGGCAAAGTCCTCCGAGAGCTTGGTCTTGGGGCCGAGCAGCGAGTTGTTCCACTGGGCCAGGTGCACGGCGCTCGCGTCCGGCATCTCAAAGAGCGAGGCCTTGGTGTCGGACAGCGGCTTCCAGGCGCATGCGGCGGGGTCCGCGGCCAGGATGCAGCGCGGGGCGAAGCCGCGCATGCCGGCGGGGGATGACTTGGCAGCCTTCATGAGCTCCCCCGCGGCGGCGGCATCCGGCAGCTCCGCGCGGCGGCGGGCGGCCATGAGCTCCAGTGCCTTGTCCACGGCCTCCGGCAGGTCATGCCCCCAGGGGAAGCGCCAGTGCTGCACGCCGTTGAGGCGCGCGGCGCGTTCCAGACCATCGGCATCATGCAGGAGAACCGCCACCAGGGATGCGGTGTTGGGGTCGTTCAGGGAAAGCAGGTAGGGAGCGTAGGTGCGCGGGTTGCTCCACAGCATGTTGGTCTTGGCCAGGTATGGGAACGCCCTGTCGCTGTGCGAGAACAGCAGGGTGGAGCGCGGCGGGGCACCGTTGACGGCATCCACGATGGCCATGGACCTGGGCAGGGTAGACGACTCCCAGCGCAGCACCTGGTTCAGGTAATCCTGGAGGTTGCGGTTGTCCACGGGGCCCGTGCCGGAGAAGGTGTGGCGCACGCGCCGCACGATTTGCTCCTTCGCGCGGTCCTTGCTGTCGCCCACGATTTCCTGCAGGCACTTGAGCAGCACCACCTCATCCGCCGCAACGGCGGGGTCTATGTCGCGCTGCAGCAACTCGTCCAGCCAGGCGGAGATGCCCTGCTCGGCCCGCCTCTGGTCGGGGAGCATGAGGATGTCGTGCAGGCGGGAGCGGACCTCCGGCGGCAGCGCGGACTGGCCGAACGAGACGGCCTTGTTTCCGGTGGCGAGCTTGTTGAGGACGCGCTGCACCTGCATCTCGCGGTTTTGCGCCTCCTGCCCGCCGAGCGGGCGCAGCACGGTGGCGGAGCGGTCCACCTGCGCGCAGAGCGGCAGGGCGGCAAGCAGAAGAAGGATGAGGCTGGTTTTGTTCATGGCGCCAATGTCTTTCAGGGGTGGTCAGTGGGAGCTTTGCATCACGTCCGGCAGGGGCTGGATGGGGGAGTCCGGACCATCCCTCCAGACGGTGATTTTGCGCAGGGCGGGCGTGTGGACACCGGGCTTGACCGCTTGCGGCGCATCCTTGGGCGGAGTGGCCGAACCGTGCTTCATGGGGACCCCGCCGGTGGAATCGAAGAGGTCCTGCATGGCTGCCTTGCGGTCGGTGGTCTCCCTGGCATGCCTGTCCATGGTCTCCCGTTGCTGCGAGGCGGCAATGCTGCCGGGCACCCAGAACACCCAGGCGCCGCCGCGTGGTATCTCCGCGCCCACGCTGCGGATTTCCACGGGCAGGTCGTCGTACACGGCCCTGCGCGTGGTGCGGTGGAAAAAGGGGCGGGAGATGCCGCTCTCCTCGGAGATACGGTCGATGTCTCGCAGCGGGGTGTTGCCCGGCAGGGTTTCCACCTGCACGCCGTTGGAGAGCGTGACCACGCCGGGGCGCTTGGCGTTGGCGGCCAGCACGGCATCCTCCTTGGCGCGCTCGCGCTGCTGCAGCAGGGGCTGCATGGCGGTGTCAACGCGCTGCGCCAGCTTCAGCAGGCTGCGCTCGCTCAGGCGCGCGGGGCGTGACTTCACCAGCTCGCCGATGCGCGCCGTCAGCGCGGCGCGGTCAATGTCGCGCGACTCGAAGCGCTCCAGCATGGCGAGGACCATGGTTTCCGAAACGGTGGTGTCCTCCTTGCCCTGCAGGGTTTCCGCCGCCACGAGAGCGGCCTTGAGCTGCTTGAGGAAGGCGGGTGTGTTGAAGGCATCACCGAACCCCTGCTCCAGTTCGGAGACCTGGCGGGCGGTAAGCTGCGCGAGCAGTTCGGTGATGTCTTTTTTCAGTGCGGGTGCGGCCTCCTGCGCGGGGGCGAGTGCGGCACAGCATGCGAGAATGGCGATGAGGTATTGTTTCATGATGGGGGTTCAGGGGAGGTTTCCAAGTTCGGAGAGGATGGGGTGCAGCTCCTTGGGCAGCTCGTTTTGCGTGCCGGGAGCGCCGATTTCATAGAGGGAGGACAGCTCGTCGTCCGTGACGCGCAGATAGGCGCGGCCGTTGCGCGCAAAGAGGGTGACGCTGCAATCCCGGACAAAGAAGGTGATGGATTCCGTGTCCATGGCTTCCAGCCCGCGCAGCAGCACGGCGGGGTCCGGGTGCTCGCGGCGCAGCTCTTCCAGCATGTCGCCGCGCAGCTCCTCGTCGCGCAGTTCCTTTTCCTCCATGGCGTCCCAGTCCACTTTCAGGGAAGGCCGCGGGTGGTCTGCCGCCTTCGGGGCCAGGCCGAGGGTCACGGGGTGGTCCACGCGCCACACGCGGAGCTCCGCCCCGGCGGGCGCGGTCTCCAGCATGAGCTTGAGCGCCTCCTCGTCCCCGGCGGGCTGGCCGGCCACGCTCAGCACGGTGTCGCCTGGGCGCATGCCGCTGCGTTCAGCGCGGCTGTGGTGCTGCACGGTCACGAGCGTGCGGCAGCGCGTGACAACGGCGGCGGGCGCGCTGCCGTCATCCGCCACGGGGGCGCTCACCTGGCGGTTGTTCTCCTTGTCGTAGAGGGAAACCCGCAGGATGCCGTCCACGCGGCCGATGTGCACGCTGCCCTGGGCATCGTAGAGCACCAGGGTGCTGTCGCCCCCGCCCACTAGGGCGGCTGCGGCCTTCTGCAGGTCTGCGAAGGCGGCGTTGAGCTCGGCCACATCTGCCCCGGCACCCAGGCGCGCCAGCTGGACGCGGATGCGTTGCTTGGCGGTGCGCAGCTCCCGCTGCAGCGCGGGTTCCGCGTTGGCGGGAACGGGGGCGGCGGAGGCACGGGCGGCCAGGCACACGCCCAGCTGCACTTCCTCATCCCCGCGCCGCAGGGATATTTGCACGGTCTCTCCCGCGCGGCGGGTGGAGAGCATCTGCGGCAGAGTTTCCGCGGAAACCTCCGCACCGTCCAGCGCCAGCAGCACATCACCCTCCCGAATGCCGGACAGCGCGGCCGGGGTGCCCTGCTCCACTCGCTCCACAACCACACCCCTGCCCTCCGCGCACGCCGCAGGCTTCACGCCAAGCACGGGTGCGGCGTCTGCATGCAGCATGAACATGCAGGCGAGTATCAGGACTGTGATGGCGTGTTTCATGGTGCGGGGTATCAGATGACGTCGTCCGGCACCGCCACGGCGCGTTCCTTCACGCGGACGATGATTTCCGAGCGGTCGGCGGGGTCGGTGATGATGTAGGTTTGGCTGCGCAGGGGAATGGCGCCGCCTTCCCGCCCGTGCATGACGAACAGGGCGGCGGGAAGGGCCAGCAGCGCGAGCGCTGCCGCGGCGGCGAGCACGCGGCGGCCGTAGCGGCGCGGCATGACCGCCTCGCGCATGCGCTGCGCCCGGGCTGCCGTGGGCGGCAGCAGCGGACAGGCCAGCAGCAGGGCCTCCGTCTCCGCCACCTCGGCATCGGTGGGCTCCGCGGAGTCCCCGATTTCGCCGAGCTTCACCAGCAGGCGCGCCTTCAGCGCCTGCGGCATGGGCGGCAGGGCGGCAGTTGCGATGTTTGTTTCCGGTTGTTTCATGGATTCTGAATTTGTTTGCGTATAAGTGTGATGGCGTATCTGTAGCGGGAGGTGACGGAGGCCAGGCTCTCCCCCAGGGTGTCTGCAATGTCTTGGAAGGTCTGGCCGCCCCAGAGGTGCAGGAACACCACCTCCGCGTGCGCGGGCGGAAGCGTGCGCATGGCGGCCTCCACGCTGCGGCACTGCTCCTCTTTCTCCGCCACCCCGCCCAGCCACGGCTTCTCCGCGGACCACGCGCCCTCCACCGCGCTGCGGCGGTGCCGCTTGCTGAAATGGCGGTAGGCGGCATGCCGCACGCTCACGTAGGCATAGCGCAGGATGTCGTCCCCCTGCGGCCGCAGGCGACCCTCCCGCACGGCCTTCACCGCGCCCAGCAGGGCGTGCTGCACCAGGTCGTCCGCCTCGGTGGAGTCCAGACCGTTCGCATAGGCGTAGAGGCGGGCCCCGTACTCGTCCAGCCAGGCCTGCCAATCCACCCCGTTTGCGCGGGGAGAGGTCTCTTGTTCATGCGTTGCCATGTTTTGCGGCGGCAGCCTTTCCGGAGGGTGGCGGCTGCTCCTGTTTCTACCCCCTTAACACCCCGTTTCCCCCTTTTGTGAATTTTTTTTTCGTTTTTTTATCACCTCCCCGGAACAATGACAAGCAAACACCCCTATGCGCAGGCTCAACCTACCTGTCGGGTGCTCCCCCGGCATGCGGTTTGGGCGGGATGCAAAGCCGCAGGACGGCACCCCAAAAGTGGACAAATCCGTCACGCCGTGACGGATTTTCCGTTTTTGCTTGACGGATTTTCCGTCATAATGTGGTGGATTTGTCCAAATTTCCTTGACAAGGCGAGCGTGGTGGTATAAGACGGGAGCAGCCATGAAAGCAAAGCGCACATACCTGAAGCGAACGATGGAAGACACCGTGAAGATGGCATCGAAACACTTTCCCTGCGTGCTGCTGACGGGAGCGCGCCAAGTGGGCAAGAGCACGCTGCTGCGTCGCATCATGCCGAAAGGGATGAAGTATGTATCGCTGGACACGGTGGCAACGGCGCGCGCGGCGCAGGTGGACCCGGAAGGCTTTTTGAAAGCGTACGGCACACCGCTGTGCATCGATGAGATACAGTACGCCCCCGAACTGATGCGCGCCATCAAGGCCGTGGTGGATGAGGACCGGCACAACGGGATGTACTGGCTGACGGGGTCGCAGCGTTTCCACCTGATGGAGGACCTTTCAGAGAGCCTGGCGGGGCGGATAGCCGTGCTGGAGCTGTACACGTTCTCGCAGAGGGAAAGCATCGGCAAGGGCGGCAGAGACTCCCACCTGGCCCCGGAGGACCCGGCCGCGGCGGTGGCCGGCGTGCGAGCCTGCGGCACGGACGCCCTGTTCGAGCGCATCCTGCGTGGCGGCTATCCGGAAATGGTGAGCGACCCCGGCATGCCGATAGACGTGTTTTTCAACTCGTATGTCAGCAGCTACCTGGAGCGGGATGTGAGCGCGCTCACGCAAGTGGGCGACAAGGGAGCATTCCTGAACCTGATGCGCATAGCAGCGCTGCGCACGGGGGAGCAGCTGTCGTATGCAAACATAGCGCAGGATGCGGGCATCTCCCCGAGCACGGCCAAGCGCTGGCTCTCCATCCTAGAGACATCCGGCATCATCACCCTGCTGCGCCCCTACCACGCGAACGCCACCAAGCGCCTGGTGAAAACGCCCAAGATGCACTTCATGGATTCCGGCCTGTGCGCGTGGCTGGCGGGCATCACCTCTGCCAAGCAGCTGCGCGAGAGCCCCCTGGCCGGGCATATTGTGGAGAGCTGGGCGTTCAGCCAGGTGCTGCGCGGGTACGCCAACAGCGCCCACACCATCCGCTTGAGCTACTTCCGCGACAAACTGGGGCACGAGGTCGACATGCTGCTGGAGGAGAACGGCAAGCTCTACCCCATCGAGGTGAAGCTGAGCTCCAGCCCCGCGCTGGAGGATTTGGGAGCCGTGCGGCACATCCCCACCGGGCGGCTGAAGCTGGGCGGCGGCATCATCATCTGCGATGTGGCCAAGCCCCTGCCCCTCGGCCTGGGCAACACGGCCATCCCCATCTCCGCCATCTGAGTCTCCGCGCCGCAAGGCCGGCACGGGATGATTTTGCGTGACAAACACGCGCGCGCGGTGCATAGTATACGCATGGAACAGAGACCCATCCTGGCGGCGCGCGATATCAACAGCGGAGCGGAACTGCACAGCAACACGGAAATCCCGGTGAAAACCGGCAACGCCGTGCTGGATGCCAACCTGTACGACCTCTCGCGCCGCTTCTGCGGCACGCACGACCCCGACACGGTGCTGCAACTGCTCGCCACGGTGATGAACGCGGCGCAGAGCGAGCTGGAGGGGCACGACCTGTCCATCATGAACAGCACGCTGGACGAAATGTTCGCGGCGGAGAACATGTTCCGCCCGTACCGCAACATCCGCAAGGTCACCTGTTTCGGGTCCGCGCGCATCAAGGCGGACGACCCCGTGTACAAGCTGGCGTACGACTTCGCCAAGCTGTGCGCGGACAACGGGCTGATGGTCATCACGGGCGGCGGCCCGGGGCTCATGCAGGCGTGCAACGAGGGCGCCACGGCGGAGCACTCCTTCGGCCTGAACATCACCCTGCCCTTCGAGCAGGCGGCCAACCCCGCCATTGCCGGCAGCCCGCACCTCATGAGCTTCCTGTACTTCTTCACGCGCAAGCTCAACCTCATCAAGCAGAGCGATGCCCTGGTGGCGCTGCCCGGCGGGTTCGGCACCATGGATGAAATCTACGAGAGCATCACGCTCATCCAGACCGGCAAGAGCACCATCTTCCCCATCATCCTGCTGGACACGCCGGAGGAAACCTTCTGGCGCCGCTGGAAAAACTTCGTGGTCAAGGAGCTGCAGGAGGCCGGCCTCATCTCCGAGGAGGACCAGTGCCTGCTGCACCACTGCTCCAGCGCGCAGGAAGCCTTCGAGCACATCGCCCACTTCTACAGCCGCTTCCACTCGTACTACTTCAATGGAGACCGCGTGGTCATCCGCATGAACGGAATGCTCACAGAGGAGAGCCTGGATTGGGCTCGCCACGACTTCCCGGACATCATCTACCGCAACGACCTGGAGCAGCTGCCCGATGATGCCGCCGACCCCGACCCCGTGCTGGCGCGTATGCCGCGACTGCAATTCTCGTTCGCGCGGCGCAACTTCGCGCGCCTGCGCCAGCTGATCGACCACATCAACGATGCCGACTGACACGCGGCTTGACAAGATTTGTAGAATGTGGGCATGAAGAAGGTATTTTCCCTGCTGCTGGCGGTTGCGCTCACGCTGTGCGCGCAGGCGCAAGTGAAGGTGGCGAGCCTGCACCCGCTGCTGTCCGAGGTGGCGCGTGTCGTGGGCGGCGAGAACGTGGAAGTGGTGGACCTGTTCCCGGAGAACGTGGAGCTGCACGAGTTTTCCCCGCAGCCGGCGGCCGTGGCCGCGGCATCCGGCGCGAGCTTCGTGATGGCCTGCGGCAAGGGCGTGGAGCCCTACCTGGACGGCCTGCGCGCAACCTGCCGCGTGGTGGAGCTGGGCGCGGACGTGCCGGATGTGCAGCTGCCCGACGGCAAGGGGTGCGACCCCCACTGGTGGAACTCCCCCGCCAACATGCAGCGCGCCGCGACCACCCTGATGCTTGAGTTGCAGAAGGTGGACCCCGCGCACGCCGCCGCCTACCGCGGGCGCTACCGCATCTATGCGGCAACGATGGACAAGCTGGACCGCGAGGCGCGCCTGGCGTTCAGCCGCATCCCCGCGGGATCCCGCGTATTGGTGACGGAGCACGCCGCCATGTGCCACTTCTGCGCGCAGTACGGCTTCAAGGCCATCCCGGTGTACGGCATTGCCAAGGAGGCGCAGGGCGACCCCGCCAGCATGGCGGGCATGCTCGCGCAGCTGCGCGCAAGCAAGGTGCGCTGCATCTTCCGCGAGTGGACGGAGAGCCCGCGCCCGCTGGAGGGACTGGCCGCGCAAATCGGCGCGGAGATACGCCCGCTGGTGCTGGACGGCATCTGCCCGGACCTGAAAGGCTACGCCGCCATCTTCCGCGCCAACGTGCAGAACATCACGGAGGGGCTCGCGCCCCAAGCAAAGCAGTAACCGCATGTCGCCCCGCCTCACATTCACGCTGACCCTGCTGGGAGTCCTGCTTGCCGGAGTGCCGCTGGTGGCGCTCACGGGCAAGCGTGCCGCCGCGCCGCAGGAGGCCGCCGCCGCGGTACCGCAGGAGACGTGCTGCATGCTGGCGGAGGTGCGATTCGACGGCGCGCCCACGTCGCTGCGCCTGATGCACCTGGGGCATGAACTGGCCGCCCTGCCCGCGGGGACGGAGTCGCCGTGGGTCACGGAAATCGCCCTGCCGCCGCACACCGCGGAACTGGAGCTGCAGGCAGAATGGCCCGGCGCCGCCCAGCACGCGGTGAACATCACCCTCACCCACGGCGCGGAATCCGCCACCGACACGCAGTGGAGCGACCCCGCCGCCACCTCGCTGCACACCCTTTTCACCCTGCCATGGTAGACGCGCACGAGCACTGCGGCCACGACCACATCTGCTGGGGCGGCGGCCACCACCACGAGGGCGGCCACGAGCTGCGCCTAGAGAACGTGTCGGCCGGCTACGGCGGGCAGCGGGTCCTTGAGGGCATCTCCCTCTCCATCACCTGCGGGCACGCGCTCGCACTCATCGGGCCCAACGGCGCCGGCAAATCCACCCTGCTGCACGCGCTGGCGGGCCTGCGCCCCATCCTCACCGGGCGCATCCTGTGGAACGGCGCGCCCCTGCACAACGAGCGGCGGGAAATAGCCTTCATGCCGCAGCGGTCGGAGGTGGACTGGAACTTCCCCATCACCGTGCGCCGCCTGGTGGAGATGGGCCGCTTCCCCGCGCTCGGTCCGTGGAGGCCCATGGGAGCGCACGACCGCGACATCGTGGACAAGGCGCTGGACGCCCTGGAGATGACCGACCTGCAGCACCGCCAGATCGGTGAGCTCTCCGGCGGCCAGCAGCAGCGCGCCTTCCTGGCGCGCGCGCTGGCACAGGAGGCGCACATCCTGCTGCTGGACGAACCGTTCAGCGGGCTGGACGTACCGGGCGCGGAGTCGCTGGGTGCCCTGCTGCGCTCACTGGCGCAGGAGGGGCGGCTGGTGGTGGCATCCCACCATGATTTGGCCACAGCCCCGCAATTGTTCGACCGCGCACTGCTGCTCAAGAGGCGCGCGGTGGCGTACGGCGAGACCGCATCCGTGCTCACGCCGCAGAACCTGCAACAAGTCTTTGCACACGCATCTGAACGCGCATGAACGACTTCATCCAGTTCCTGAGCGAACCTCTGGCACAGCGCAGCCTGTGGGCCTGCGCGTTCATCGGCTTCACGAACGGCTTTGTGAGCGCGCTGGTGGTGCTGCGGCGCTCCGCGCTGCAAATCGGCACGCTCTCCTGCGCGCTGTTGCCGGGCATTGCGCTGGCCATCCTGCTCTTCGGGCTCTTGCAGATGAGCATATTGCTGGGTGCGGTGCTGGCCGCCCTGCTGGTGGGGCTGGGTTCCCTCTTCGTCTCCCGCACCGCGCGCGTGGAGCATGATACCGCGCTCTCCGTCCTCCACACCGCCGCCTTCGCCGCCGGATACGTCATCCTCATCCGCCTGGGGCTGCAGCAAAAGGTGGATGATTGGCTTTTCGGCAACATCATGAGCATGACGGATACGGACCTCTGGGTGGCGTACGCCACGGGCGCGCTGGCCATGCTGGGCATCACGGCGCTGTTCCGCCCGCTCACCGTCACGCTGTTCGATGCCCGCGCGGCGGCCACCATGGGCATTCCCACGCGCGCCTACAACTACGGCATCTTCGCGCTCATCATCCTGGTGCTGGTGTCCTCCCTGCAGGCGGTGGGGGCCTTCCTCACCCTGGGGCTGCTGGTGGCGCCCGCAGCCACCATGAAGCTGCTCACCAACCGCACGGAGCTCATGTTCTGGGGCGGCGGCGCCATCGGCGGGCTGGGCTCCGTGCTGGCGTTCTTCCTCTCCTACCCCCTGGGCTGGCACCTGGGCGCCACCATCATCATGGTGCTCGGCTGCATCTTCCTGCTCGCCTACGCCAAAGTGAAGCTCTGCGCAAAGAGGTAGCGCCCCGCCAATTTATGCAAATTTGCCACACCATGGCAGAATATTTGCCACAGCGTGGCAAATTTGCATAAAAAATCTTGACACGACCCCTGCCCCTGGGAGACGGCCACCTGGCCTTCCCCGTCTCCGCCCTGTGACCGCCGCCCCGCACGGATTGTCACTCCTGCGGCGTCTCCACGGCCTCCGCGGCGGGTTCCGCGGGCGGGGCATCGTCCGCATACGCCCACAGGTACACGGTCACGGCAATGTAGAGCGGCGTGAGGATGCAGCCCGCCCAGTTCACGAACATGCCCACCAGGCGGGAGTGCGTGATGACCGCCAGGCCCCACACGCCCACCGCCAGCAGCACGCCCGCCACACCCATGAGCCCCGTGGTCACCAACGTTTCCGTGCCCCCGCAGAACACAAAGTGGATGATGGCCGGCACCACGCCCAGCATCAGTGTGGCCAGGCCGCAATCCGTGGCGTCGAAATCGTTCAGGTTCTCGGGTTCGGAGCTCATGCGGTGGGGATTATACCGCCGCCGCCGCGCCTTGGCAAGCCAACTTTCCCTTGACTTCCCCACCTGTTTCCACTATCCTGCCCCTGCATGTTTGTAGACAACATCAGGATATTCGCCAAGGCAGGAAAGGGGGGCAACGGGCTCGCCAGTTTCCGGCGGGAGAAATTCGTGCCGCGCGGCGGGCCTGATGGCGGCGACGGCGGCGACGGCGGCAGCGTGGTGCTGGAGGTGGATTCCGGCACCAACGACCTGCGCACGTACTTCTACGACCCCAAGCTGGTGGCCACCGACGGCATGCCCGGCATGCACGCCCGCAAGCACGGCAAGGACGGACGCACCGTTGTGGGCCGCGTGCCGCAGGGCACCATCATCTACCGCAGCAACGCCGCCACCATGCAGGAGGCCACCTGGCTGGAGCAGGAGGGTGAGGGCATTGAGCTGGAGCAGATAGCCGACCTCACGGAACCCGGCCAGAAATTCATCCTCTGCCAGGGCGGCAAGGGCGGCCGCGGCAACTGGCATTTCCGCACCGCCACCAACCAGGCACCCATCGAGTTCGAGTACGGCACGGAGGCGGAAAGCGGCGTCTTCTTCCTGGAGCTGCGCCGCATTGCAGACGCCGGGCTGGTGGGCTACCCGAACGCCGGTAAGAGCACTCTGCTCACCGCCATCTCCAACGCCACCCCCAAGGTGGCCGCCTACCCATTCACCACCCTGCAGCCCATTGTGGGCACCGTGGAATTCGCAGACTACGGCCGCGCCGTGGTGGCGGACATCCCCGGCATCATCGAGGGGGCATCACAGAACCGCGGGCTGGGGCACGAGTTCCTGCGCCACATCATGCGCTGCCACGTGCTGCTGTTCGTGGTGGACATGACCGGGCTGGAGCACGACCCCGTGGAGGCCATCCAGACGCTGCGCAAGGAAATCAAGCTGTACTCGGAGGAACTGGCCGCGCGCCCCTGGGTGATTGTGGCCAACAAGATGGACGAGGAATGCTCCGCGGAGAACCTGGCCATCCTGCGCCAACGCTTCCCCAAGGTGGAGATCATCCCCGTGGCCGCCGCCCTCGGAGAGGGCATTCCCGAATTCAAAGACCGCCTGCAGCAACTGGTCAGGCAGGACTGATGTTCGCCATCCTCTCAGACATCCACGCCAACCTAGAGGCCCTGCAGGCCGTGCTGGCGGATATGCAGGCCCGCGGCGTGCAGCAGGCCGTGTGCCTGGGAGACATCGTGGGCTTCAACGGCAACCCCGCGGAATGCGTGGAGCTGGTACGCCCGCTGCTCGCCGCCGCCGTGCGCGGCAACCATGAGGCCGCCATGTTCAACCACGCCGTCTTCGGCGTGCCCCTCTACATCCGCATGATCCAGCTCACCGGCGGCATGCTCTCCGCAGAGCAGCGGGATTGGCTGCACGCCCTGCCCACCACCGCAGAGCACCGCGGCTGCCGCCTCTTCCACGCCACCCCCGCCGCACCGCGCCGCTGGGGCCGCATCAACGGCACCATGGATGCACAGGCCGCCTTCGGTGCCACCGTGGAACGCCTGTGTTTCTTCGGCCACACCCACCGCCCCGCAGCCTTTGCGCTGGTGGACGGCGCCGTGCAGTCCCTCCCCATCCGCTATGATGCAGACGGCACTTGCACCCTTCCCCTAAACCCCGCCGCGCGCCACCTGGTGAACCCCGGCTCCGTGGGACAGCCGCGCGACGGCGACTGGCGCGCCGCCTACGCCGTGTACGATGACGAGCAAGGCACCATCACCCTGCGCCGCGTGGCGTACAATGTGGAAGCCGCCGCCCCCAAAATCTCCCGCACCGGCCTGCCGGATTCCTTTTCCGCCGCCCTGCTCCGCGGCGCCTCCCCCACCGGGGATTGATGCATGGGGGGTGCATGGCAGAGAAGTTGGTTGCCACGGGGCGGGCTTGTGGTAGAATGGGCTCCATATGAAGCTTGCGAGCATAGCCCTGCCCCTTTCCGCCCTCCTGTTCTGCGGCGTTGCCGCCGCGCAGGATGACGAGACCGCCAAGCAGCCCGCGCCGCAGGGCGGTGTGGTGAACCGCATTGCCGCCACGGTGAACGGACGCCCCATCACCGCGTGCGAGGTGCGCATGCGCCTGGCCCCCTATTTCCGCGAGCTCACCATGCTCTACCCCCAACAGGGGCCCCGCTTCAACTCGGAGCTGGTGAAGGCCAAGAAGGAGGTGATGAAGGACCTCATCGAGCGCGAGCTGGTGCTCAGCGAGTTCGAGACCAAGGGCTATATCATGAAGGACGACATCATCGAGGAGGAAATCAACCGCCGCATCCTGGTGGGGTTCAACGGCGACCGCGATGCCTTCCTGGACAGCCTGCGCAAGAGCGGCATGAGCCTCGGCGAGTACCGCGAATCCGTGCGCAAGGAAGTGACCGTGCAGTCCATGCGCTCCACCAAGTACGAGCGCGGCATCCCGCCCACCCCGGACGAGATCCAGCGCGAGTACGACACAACCAAGAGCGACTACCGCGACATCTCCCAGGATTCCGTGGAGTACGACAAGATTTTCATCCCCATGGTGGACCAGGAGAAGCCGGAGCAGACACCGGAGGAACGCTACAATTTCGCCTGCGCCCTGCGCCAGCAACTGGATGCCGGCAGCGTGAACTTTGACGACGCCGCGCGCGAGCACTCGCGCGATGCACACGCGGCGGACGGCGGCCGCTGGCCCGCCATCAAGCGCTGCGATTTGGCGGTGGATTTCGCAAACGTGGTGTTCAGCGTGCAGCCGGGGCAGGTTTTCGGGCCCATTGCAGACAACTACGGATTCACCATTGTGCGCGTTCGCGACAAGCACCTGGCGCCCGCCCCCCCGCTGAGCAACCCGGAAGTGAAGGAGCGCGTGGACGATGCCGTGCGCCGCAAGCAGAGCGAGAAGCGCTACCGCGAGTGGGTGGAGCGCCTGCGCGGCAAGGCGGTGATTCGCACATTTATCTGACGCGCCGGGGCCGCATGCCAAACTTTTCTTTGTTTTTGTCACACGCGGTGCTTGACTTGCCCCGCGCGCCCCGTTAGAATGGGGGCACATCCCAAGGTAACACAATTATGAAGTTCCCTATCATCACGACCGCGATTGTTGCGCTTTGCGCTTTCACACTCACTGCTGAAGCCCAGGCTCCCGCCGCTCCCGCAGCCGCACCCAGCTCCAACCTGAAGGTTGCCACCGTCAACGTGAAGGAGCTTTACACCAAGTTCTACAAGCGTTTCGACACCGAAGAGGTGCTGCAGAAGCAGCTTGCGGAAATCAAGAAGGATATTGCCTCCCGTGAGGACAAGCTCCGCGAGCTCCAGGAAGAGGCCAAGAAGATTCTGGACAAGAACGACGGCAGCCTTTCCGACACCGCCCGCCAGAAGCTGCAGACGGAGTTCAACGCCAAGCAGAATGAATTCCGCGCCCGCGAGCAGGAGCTCAAGGATTTCGTGCAGCGCCGCAACGTGGCCTTCCGCGAGCTGCGCAACCGCGAGATGCGCCTGCTGATGGAAGAGGTGCAGAACTCCATCAACACCGTGGCCGAGAAGGTGGGTGCTGATATGGTGCTGGATTCCGGCGCCCTCTCCCCCCAGCCGGAAATCGGCATCGGCACGCCCGTGTATCCCTACCTCAAGAAGAATTTCGATATCACCCCGGAAGTGCTCAAGCAGCTCAACGCCGGCGCCAAGCCCGGCTTTAACCCGGAGGCCGAGCTCAAGCGCCTGTACGGCGACGGCACCGCCCCGGCTCCCGCAGCTGAATAAGCAACCGGCAGATACCGCTCCCCGAGCCATGAACCTCTCCATTGAAGACGTTCTCAAGCTCACCGGGGGCAAGCTTCTCAACACGGCTCCGGAGGTGCAAATCTCCGGAGTCGCTTCTTTGGATGAGGCATGCCCCGGCGAGGCTTCCTTCCTCGGCAACGAGAAATACTTTAAGGATTTCCTCGCCACCAGGGCCGGGCTGGTGCTGGTGCCGCCCGCCCTGCCGCAATACCCGGAGGGTGTGTGCCTGGTGGAGGTGGAGAACCCCTCCCTGGCTTTCAACGCGCTGGTGGACCATTTCATGAAGGCCGCCAACGACTTTGTGCCGGGCATAGCCCCCGGTGCGGTGGTGGACCCCACCGCCAGGCTGAACCCGCAGAAGGTGCGCATTGGCGCCAACGCCGTGGTGGAGGCGGATGCGGAGATTGGCGACGGCTGCGATATCGGCCCCGGCTGCGTCATCGGCAAATCCGCCAGGCTGGGGGAGAACTGCAAGCTCCACGCCCGTGTGGTGGTGCGTGAGCGCTGCATCCTGGGCCACCATGTCACCGTGCAGCCCGGCGCCGTCATCGGCTCGGACGGCTTCGGCTTCCTGCTCAACAAGGAGACCGGGTGCTACGACACCATCGACCAGGTGGGCATCGTGGTCATCGGCAACCACGTGGATATCGGCGCCAACGCCACCATCGACCGCGCCCGCTTCGGCCGCACCGTCATCGGTGACGGCTGCAAGCTGGACAACCTGGTGCAGGTGGCGCACAACGTCACCATGGGCAACCACACCGTCATGTGCAGCCAGAGCGGCATTGCCGGCAGCTCGCACATTGGCACATACGTCACCCTGGCCGCCCAGGTGGGCGTGGCGGGGCACCTCACCGTGGGAGACAAAGCCATCCTGGCCGCCCGCGCGGGCGTTATCAGCAGCGTGGAGGGCAATGGGCAGGCCTATTTCGGCTCCCCCTGCTCCCCCTACAAGGACGCCATGAAGCAGTACGCCGCCCTGCACCGCATGCCGGATGCCCTCAAGGAGCTCCGCGCACTCCGCAAACAGGTGGAGGAACTGCAGAAAAAGCTGTCCGCCCCCACCGATACACAGGCGTAGGATTCGAATTATCCGACACTGCGCGCGGCGCAACGAGCGATTTTCACGGCCCGCCAGGCCACCAGCCGGGCGGGCCGTTTCCGCATCACCCCGGAATCACCTGCCGCCAATTCAGAAAAGGCTTGACAATGCGGGGTTACGGGGAGTATAGGGGTATGCGTATGAACGCGAACGCAGTCATCGCCACGCTGGGGCTGTTGGCCCTGGGAACAGCACCGGTATTTGCCGAGCAGAGCAACAACGCGCCCGCCGCCGCCAAGGCCGCCCAGGAAGGCTTGCCCAAGGCCGTGGCAAACGCCTTGAACAAGGGGGATTTCAACGCCGTGCGCACCGCCCTGCTGGCGGAGCTCAAGCAGCTCGGCACGCCGGAAAGCCGCGCGGGGCTGGAGCTGCAGGGCACGCATGCCACAGACGACCGCACGGTGAACGCGCTGTGCATGGCGCTGGAGGTGGTGGACTGCACGTCCCCGGAGGTGCTCAACGAATTCGCCAAGGACAAGGACCACCTGAAATTCCTGAAAGCCTTCTTTGCGGACGCGGACTGGCAGGAAACCTACCTGGGCTGCGGCCTGGTGCCCTACCACAACGATTGGGGCGTGCGCATTCTCTACGATGTGTGGAAGGAGGAGAAGGGCGCGGTGAAGAACAAGCCGCTGGCTGTGGCGCTGGCCTCCTGCTGGGGCGGCGGCGAAACCTGGCAGAACGTGCCCATCCAGAAGAAAGACCCCGCCAAGTACAACCCCGTGCGCCGCTACAAGTATTTCCAGCGCCAGCAGGCCAAGGGCGTGCTCTACCCCGGTTTCCGCAAGCTCAAGGCCTGGGAGCTCCGCTTCGTGGTGGCCATCCCCCAGCAGGACTGGGACGACGAATCATACGAGTGGGCCTTCAAGCACGTGAACATGCCCTGGGACCAGTACGGCTGGGCTTGCTGGCACGCGCCGTACACCGACCCCTCCAAGTTCGGCGACAGCGTGCAGAGCGGCGAGTACAACCTGCCGTTCAGCGATGAGAGCTGGGCGGAGGCCACCCAGCGCAACGGCGGCGTCTGCGGCGCGCTCTCCCACTACGGCACCGTGGCCGCCATGGCGCACGGCATCCCCGCCTACACCGTGGGCCAGCCCGGCCACTGCGCCTACGCCGTGCGCCTGAAGCGCGGCGAATGGACCGGCGGTTTCGGCGGGCCGGACGGCGGCATGCACAACTACATCTTCGGCAACCAGGCCCCCACCTCGTACAACCTCATGGAGACCGTCTTCAAGGACGATGCCAAAATCGCCCGCGCCTACCGCGCCAGCTTCCGCGCCCGCGCGCTGGAGGACCTGGGGCAGGACCAGGCCGCCATAGAAGCCTGGAAGCAGGCTCTGGACGCCGCACCCCTGCACCCCTTCTTCCGCAAGGAGCTGCACTCGCTCCTGGTGAAGAACGGCATGGGCCCCAAGGAGTGCCTGGACTACCTCATGGAAACCCTGCCCAAGTACAAGGGACACGGCGTGGCCGCCTGCAACATGATGGACGACCTCAACGGCCCCATCGCCGCCATGGACGATGCCTCCAAACTCAAGCTCTTCGCGGAGATCCACCGCACCGTGGCCGGCACGCCCGCATCCTGGGCCGTGAAGTGCGAGGACACCATCAACCGCCACGCCGGCATGCTGCAGAGCGACGAGGCGCGGCTGAGCCTGCTCACAGATGCCTTTGCCGCCTACATGAGCGAGGGCGACGGCACGCTTTTCGGCCAGGTGCTGGAATGGGCCGTGAAAACCTATGTGCAGAGCGGGAAGGACGAGATGTTCAACAAGGCCTTCGCCGCGGCATCCGCCAAGGCCGCGGGAAGCGGTGACGGCGGCGCGGAACGCAACAAGAAAATGCACCAGGCGTACGGAAAGGCCATTGTGGCGGCGGAACAGGCCCGCTCCGCCGCCGCATTCTCCGCGCTGACCACTGCAGCCGTGAAAACCTGCAAGCCGGATGCCAACCCGCCCGCTCTCAAAACACAGCTGCCCAAGCTGGCACAGGGCGTGCTCTTCCGCATGTCCACCACCAGCGGGTTCGACGATCCGCTGGCGCACGCCGGGGTGATGACCCCGCAGGGCGGCCGCTGCCACACGGACAGGGAGGCGCGCCCGCACATGATTGTGGAGCTGGACAACAGGCAGACGGTCACCGGCTGCCTCATCCGCAAGGTGAACGGCAACGAGGGCCGCATGAAACGCGCCACCATTGCCACCAGCTCAGACGGCGCCACCTGGTTCGACCAGGAGAAGACCGACAACATGCCCTCCGAATGGGTGGTGAAATTCAAGCCCGGCACCCAGGCCAAGTGGGTGCGCATCGAATTCGACAACCCGCAGCCGGAGTTCGCCCACATCTCCCACTTCCTCATCTTCACCAAATAAGGAGTCAACGCCATGTTCAAGCACTTCATCACCATCAGCCTCCTGCTCGCCACGCTCGCGCCGGCATTCGCCGCCACCGCATCCTTCCCGGATGTGCGCCAGGTCAAGCAGCAGGCCAAGAGCGAAAACAAGCCCGCCCTCATCCTCTGGTACGGTTCAGACTGGATGCAGAACTGCTCCTCCGTGGTTTCCGTCTGGGAGAAACTCGCCGCGCAGGGCAACCTGCCCGTCATCTTCGGTCAGTTCAACGACAAGACAGGCCAGAAGAGCGACGACCGCCGCAAGATGCAGGACGAACTCGGCATTGAGCAGTACGACCTGCCCGCAGCCGTGCTCCTGGCGCCGGACGGCACCTTCATGGCTTCCTGGAACGGCAAGGACGTGCGCCAGCCGGAGGGGCTCGCCAAGGACGTGGCCGCCCTGGCCGCCAAGGCCCCTCAGTTCATGAAGCACGCCGCCACCGCCCGTGACCGCGGCGGCAGGGAGGGCGCAGAGGCCGCCGGCGCCGCACTCAAGCTCATTCCATACGCGGATGCGCGCCGCCACAAGGAGCTCACCAGAATCATCAACCAGAAGGACCCCAAGAACGAAACCGGTATGCGCGCCCTCTTTGCCATGGACCACCAGGCCATGTACAGGGAAATCAACAACACCCTCAACGGCGGGCCGGACGGCAAGCTCAAGGACGGCGCACGCAAGTTTGACGATGCCGTGCGCTACGTGCAGAGCACCATGCGCCTCTCCGGCATGGACAAGGGCAACAAGGCTCTCACGGAAACCCGCCAGCAGTGGCTCGCAGGCCTCGCATACGTCTACCGCGAGAAGTTCAAGGCCACCAAGGACGAGAAGGACCGCAAGCTGCTGCTCAAGGCACTGGCGGACTGCGTGAAGCTCAACCCCAAGAGCCAGTACGGCATCGGCGCCGCCAAGTACCACCACTACTGGGACCCAGAGTCATTCACAGTGATTGAGGGCATGTTCTACAACCCCGGCGACCAGACCCACAACTTCGAGAAAGACTGGCACGTGCTGGTGAACAGCAAGTGCATGGACGGTGCCGGCACCTACGAGTTTGAGCTCGTCCCCCACGAGAACGGACGCCTCATCACCCGCAACTTCCGCCTCGTCGTCAACGGCAAGGAGGTAGCCAAGGCCGATGCCGCGCCCGATAAGGACACCAAGAAGGTCACCTTCAAGGTACCCGCCGTCAAGAAGGGCGACAAGGTGGAGGTGTGGCTCACCGCCGAATGCCGTGACGGCTGGTTCGGCTGCTCCGGCGAATGCCGCATGGAGAAGAAATAGGGGAATCCGCGGGCGTACACAGATTCTTTCTCCCGTTCAAGTTCCGTCTTGAAAGGCGCGTGCGGCGTGTGGTACAATGACCGCCAATGAGTATGGCGGCATACAGGCTGCGCGCTGGCTGGAAGAGCCTGCGGAGCTTCGCGACACAGGGCATGGTGGACCCCCTGCCCGTGCGCCGCGCTTTCAAGGGCTACACCTGGGCCAAGGCCGGGCATGATTTGAAGGCGGCCACGGATGTGGCGCTGGTGGGGCTGCCGCAGGGCATGGCCTTTGCAGCCATGGCCGGGCTGGACAGCATCTACGGCATCATGGCGGCCACGGTGGGCACGTTCTTTGCGCCGCTGTTCACGCGGTGCAGCCTGACGGTGAGCGGGCCGAGCAATGCCACGGCGTTCATGCTGGCGAGCTTTTTCCTGGCGGCCTCCCCGGTGATACAGGGGAACCCGGCGGTATACGTGCCGCTCATTGTGTTCCTGGCGGGGCTGGCATGCGTGGCGGGAGCGTTCGTGAAGGCCACGGAGATGCTGCAGTTTGTGAGCCGCAGCGTGCTGGTGGGCTACATCACCGGCGCGGCCACGCTCATCATCGCCTCCCAGCTGCGGTACGTGCTGGGCATCAACGATGTGAACGCCGGCAGCTCATTCCTGTCCATGACCACGGCCATCGTGCAGCACCTGGACCTGGTGCAGTGGCAGCCCATGGTGCTGGGCGGGCTCTCCTTCCTGCTCTTCATCCCATTGAAGAAACATTTCCGCGCGCTGCCCACCTTTGCGGTGATTCTGGTGGTGATGAGCGCGCTCAACTGGGTGCTCAGCCAGCCGTGGGCCGGCGGCAGCTTTGCAGGTGTGCGCATGCTGCGCGATTTCACCTTCAGCGACCTCACCTGCCGCGCGCCGGAGGTGGCCGCCCTGCCCGGCCATTTCGTGGAGCTCTTCCCCATCGTCATCGGCATTGCCTTCCTCTCCACGCTGGAGCAGACCGTGATGAGCAAAACCATCTCCGCCAAGACCGGGGAGCCGCTCAACCTCAACCAGGACACCTTTGCCGTGGGCATGGCCAACATCGCGTCCTCCTTCACCACATCCCTGCCCTGCTCCGCCTCGCTCACGCGCTCCGCGCTCAACTACAACTCCGGCGCGGCCACGCGCTTCTCCGGCGTGTACTGCGGGCTCATCTGCCTGGGCATCACGCTGCTGCTGGCGGGGTTCCCGCTGATTTCGCGCATACCGCACAGCGTGCTGGCGGCGCTGGTGCTGGCGAACGCGGTTTCCCTGTTCGACCGCAAGCTGCTGCGCATCTGCTACCGCTCCACACCGGGGGATGCCACCGTGCTCATCATCACCTTCCTGGCGGCGCTCATGCTGCCGCTGCACATCGCCATCTTCGTGGGCGTGGTGCTCTCCGTCTCCCTCTTCCTGCGCAAGGCCGCCAAGCCGGAGCTGGTGGAGTACACCATCGACGGCGAAGGCACGCTCATGAAGCTGGGGGACAAGGCGGACCGCCTGCCGCAGGTCTCCATCGTTCACGTGGAGGGCGACCTCTTCTTCGGCGCGGCGGACCTCTTCCGCAAGCAGGTGGCGCGCATTGCAGAGGACCCCACCCTGGCCGTGGTGGTGCTGCGCATGCGCAATGCCCGCAACCTGGACGCCACCTCCGTGTGCGCGCTGGAAGAGCTCATCAAGTTCATCCGCGAGGAGGGGCGCCACCTCATCATCTCCGGCGCCAGCCGGGAGGTGTACCGCATCCTGCGCAAGAGCGGCGTGCTCGCCCTGCTGCAGGAGGGCTGCGCCAAGGGTGAGAGCAACATCTTCCTGGTGGAGCCCAAGAACCCCAACATGTCCACCCGCCGCGCACTCCTGCGCGCCCAACAGCTGCTGGGCGACCAAAAGGCGGACATCTCCATCTACACCACCCGCACCAACGAACCCGCGTAAACCATGCAGGACCTCCGCCCCATTCCGCAAGCGCTGGTGGATTGGTTCCATGCCAACGGTCGCGACTACCCCTGGCGGCGAACGGCAGACCCGTGGGCCATCCTGGTGAGCGAAATCATGCTGCAGCAAACCACCATACCCACCGTGCTGGGGCGCTACGAGGCGTGGATGCGCCGCTTCCCCACGCCGCAGGCGCTGGCGGAAGCCACGGAGGAGACTGCGCTGCGCTCCTGGGAGGGGCTGGGCTACTACCGCCGCGTGCGCTCGCTGCGCGCCGCCGCACAGGCCATCGTGCAGCACCACGGCGGCGTGTTCCCTGCGGAGGAGGAAGCCATCCGCGCCCTGCCCGGCATAGGAGACTACACGGCGGGCGCGGTGCTGAGCTTCGCCTTCAACCGCCCGGCCCCGCTGGTGGATGCCAACGTGGCGCGCGTGTTCGCCCGCGTGTGCAACAGCCGCACCCCCGTGGATTCCCCCGCCGGGCGCAGGGAGCAGTGGGAGCTGGCGGCCGCGCTGGTGCACCCCACGGACCCGCGCGCGTACAACTCCGCGCTCATGGAGCTGGGCCAGCTGGTGTGCACCGCGCGGGAACCGCAATGCCTGCTCTGCCCCATCCGCTCCTGGTGCCGCGCAGAGCACCCGGAGCAACTGCCCGTGAAGCAGCCCCGGAAAAAGGCCACCGCACTGGAACACTGGGATATCCTGCACATCACCGGGCGCGGCATCCTGCTGGAACGCCAGGCGGAGGGCCGGCGCCACGCCGGCATGTTCCGCCTGCCCCGCCGTTCACAAGAAGAGGTGCTGGGGCTGGAGCACCTGGCAGACCAGACGTACAGCGTCACCCGCTACAAGGTCACCCGCCACCTCCACCGCGCGGCAAGGGGCACCCGCCCCCGCACGGGCGAAACCTACATCCCACTGCAAGAGCTGCCCCAAGCCCCCCTGGCCTCCCCGGACCGCAAAATCCTGCTCAAACTCGGCGTGGGGGCGTAATCATTTCTTGGCCTTCTTGGCCTCTTGGGCAGCCTGTTTTGCCTTGGCGGCCTCTTGGGCGGCCTTGGCCCTGGCGGCGGCCTCTGCGGCGCGGGCCTTGCGGCGTTCCTCCACCACGGTGTCGGCGGTTTGCTCAATGGCCTTGCGGTAGGGGGAAGAGAGGGTCTGCTCCAGCATGCGCTTCATAAGGGATTCCGCCACGGCCTTTTCACCGCGCACGTATTCCACGGTGATTTGCATGAGCGTGTTGCGGGTCCAATCACGCGGTGTTTGGGAGAGCTGCGCGGCCATGCGGAAATACTCCGCAGCCTTGTCCATGCGGGCGTTTTCCGTGCAGTACCAGGCAAAGGCCTCCGCCAGCACGGGGGCATCCGGCGTGCGCAGGCGGGAAGTGACCAGGCTCTCCATGGAGCCCACGTTGGCGGAGCCCTTGGCGTACATCTCCCGCCACTGCGTGTAGGCGTTCAAACCTGCATTGGCGGCCTTGCGGGCGGCAAAGGGACGGTAGAGGGGATCGCCGAGCACCACGCCCTGCCAGGAGGTGGCGGGGGTGGCCATGAGCGCGGCCTCCGCCACGGTGTAGCCGCGCAGCAGGCGCGCGAAAAAGATTTCCGGGTTCAGGCAGCCGCCGAGGTACGGCTCCGCCACGTTTCCGGCGGTAACGGCGGCACCGCGCTGCAGCAGGGCGCACACCCACTGGTCCGGGCTCTTGACGGAGAGCGCGCTGAACGAGTGCAGGTGGTAGGCCACGGCGCCCTTTTCAAAGCGGAACTGCGGTGCGGAGCGGGCGAAGGGGCCGTTGGGGCGCTCGTTGTACCAGCCCCAGTACACGGCCACGTGGTCCATGAGCGGGAAATCCGCGCCGATGGTCTGTTTGGAGGTCTCGTAGAACAGCGGGAACCCCTGCACCTTGGCGTAGGATGCAGCCGCCTTGAACATGGTGTCGCCCTCCGGGTAGGGTCCGCCCTGGTCCACCACGGCCCAGCCCCAGAGGCCGCGCCGCTCCACCTCCGCGGGGTCGTTGATCATGCGCATGATGGTGGCCTCGTCGGGCGCATCGATACGGCAGACGGAGAGCACGTGGGCATCATAGTCGCTGATGTTGCCGTCCTTCTTGTAGGCGGGGTTGCCCAGGGGACCGCCGAGGGGGTAGAGGGAGCCGAGCCCCATGAGCTCTGAATCCAGGGAGGCGCTGTTGTTGCCGCTGCCGGCGAACTGCTTGGGCAGGTTGGCGGCAGACTGCACGCGCAGGGGCATATCCGGCATGAGCAGGATAGCCGCCATGCGGCGCCCCGGCATCTTGGGGTTGGCGGGCCAGCGCCAGCCGCGCACGCGCGCCTCCATCATCAGCGGTTCCATCACCAGGTGGTTGTAGTCCGGGCGGGAGATATCCGCCGCCTTCACGCCGTGCAGCCCCACCACATTCTCCAGGGGAATGGAACGCTTGGCGCAGTATGCCTCCGTGCAGCGCTTGCTCAGCGGGGAATCCGCGTTGTACACCACCACCACGTCCCGCGCCACCAGCGCGTGCGCCATGCTGCAGAGTGCGGCTGCCGCCGCCAGGGCTGTGGCAACAAGTTTCATCTGCGCTTGCGGAATAGGCCGGTGAACGCGCCGAGCCCGCGCGGCTGCGGCATCTTTCCGCCGCCTCCGCCACCCATGCCCACGAGCGAGGTGAGGTCCGGCATCTGGGACATATCGGGCATCTCCCCGCCGGCCCCGTTCATGAGGGAAGCCATATCCGGCATACCCTTGGAAGCGCCCTTGCCCGCGCCCTTCATCATCTGCCGCATCATGCCGCCCATCTTGCCCTTGCCGCCCATCATCTCCTTCATGTCCTTGAAGTTCTTGATGAAGCGGTTCACCTCAATCTCCGAGCAGCCGCAGCCCTTGGCAATGCGGCGGCGGCGGGAGGGGATGAGCAGCTTGTAGTTGGCGCGCTCCGCCTTGGTCATGGAGAGCACAATGGCCTCCATGCGCTTCATACGCTTGGGGTCCAGCGCGCCGTCCGGCAGGTTCTTGGAGATTTTGGAGAAGCCCGGCAGCAGGTTGAGCAGGCCCTCCAGCGGGCCCAGGCTCTGCATCATGCGCATCTGGTTGAGGAAATCGTTGAAGTTGAACTCGCCGCTCATCATGCGACCCATGGAGCTCATGGCGGATTCCTGGTCTATCTTCTCCGCGGCCTTCTCCACCAGGCCCACAATATCGCCCATGCCCAGGATGCGGTCCGCCATGCGCTGCGGCACAAAGGGACCGAACATGTCCAGCTTCTCGCCCTCTCCCATGTACTTGATGGGCTTGCCGGTGACGGCGCGCATGGAGAGCGCGGCACCGCCGCGGGCATCGCCATCCAGCTTGGTGAGGATGATGCCGGTGAGCCCCACGGCGGCATCGAAGGTCTGGGCCACGCGCACGGCCTGCTGGCCCGTGGCGGCATCCGCCACCAGCAGGGCCTCCTGCGGCTCCAGGAACTTGGCCAGGCTGCGCAGCTCCTCCACCAGGGCATCGTCCACCTCCTGGCGGCCGGCGGTATCAAAGATGATGCAGTCGTGCTCCTGCGCCTCCGCCCAGCGCAGGGCGTCCTTGGCCACGCGGATGGTGTCCTTCTCCGCAGGGTCCGGGGTGTAGACGGGCACCTCCACCTGCGCGGCCAGGGTGGCCAATTGGTCGATGGCGGCGGGGCGCACCAGGTCGCACGCCACCAGCAGGGGGTGGTGGCCCTCCGCCTTGAGACGGCGCGCCAGCTTGGCGCTGGTGGTGGTCTTGCCCGCGCCGTTGAGGCCCACCACCAGGATGCGCGCGGGCGGCGTCAGATTCAGCTCCGCGGCGTCCCCGCCCAGCAGGTCCGCCAGCTCGTCTCGGAAGATTTTGACAATCTGCTCGCCCGGCTTGACGGACTTGAGCACCTTCTCTCCCATGGCCTGTTCCTTCACGTGGGCGATGAACTCGCGCGCCACGGTGTACTCCACATCCGCATCCAGCAGGGCCATGCGGATATCGCGCATGGCGTCCTTGATGTTGGATTCGGTGATGTTGCTCACGCCCCGCAGCTTGCGGAAGGCGTCGTCGAGCTTGTCGGACAGCAGGGAAAACATGCTGCTAGGGTAATGAATGAGCCCCCCGCTGTCAAGCGCGCAGCCTGCCAGCGGGGGGGCGGAATCCACATGTGTCCCAATGGTTGCATTTTGATTTTACAAGGCATTGAGGGGCAAGAGGTTGAAAATTTCATAAAAATGGAAGCCCCCCTCTTCAAAATTTGTCAGTAATGACGGCTAGAAACATGCGGACCGGGACAGGTTTATCCACACCCCCATGCGGGGGCGTTGCGTTGGTTGGAATGCGGAGGGTGGTGACCCACGGGTTTCACGCCGTGGCTAGAGATAGACGTCCCTGCGGGACTACAATTAGGCGCCTGGTGGCGCATACCAAGTGGAGGGCAACTGGCGATACGCCAGTTGCCCTTTGGGCTTTTACCGCGCCGCAGGGGCGCTATATGCAACCCCGCCAGGGGTGTTCCCGCAGGGACGATAGCCTCGGGCGAAGCCCGTGGGCCACCACGGTTCAAACCTCCCAGCCGCAAACCCCGCCTAGTCACGCCGGCCTGCCACGGCGTAGCAAGCGAGCGCAGCGAGACGCGAAGACGGGAGCGTAGCGAAGGCGGACGGATGGCGGGGTGGTTGGTGGACCTGCACCGGAACGCATGTTCCGGAAGCCGCGAATCCGCGCTTGGCGGCCAATGGAAGGCCCGTCTGGCAGCATGCCAGACGGGCCTTGAATATCCGCGTGCGAAGCGCGCCTAACTTACAAAATCGTCAATTGCAAATCGTAAAATGTAAATTACTTGCGGCGCCTTGCCGCCAGGGCGGCAAGCGCCAGCAAGGACAACGTGCTTGTGGTGGGTTCCGGGGTGGCGCAGAAGATGGCCACCTGGCCCACGTTGGAGCCGTCGTAGACCACATAGTACTTCTCCGGCTCCACGCCGTGGAACCAGCCAGCCGCGTCTACCTGCATTTCAGGCGTGATAGCCTCGGTATAGGCCTGGTCCAGGGTGAGGCTGTCCACTCCGTTGAAGAGGACGTAGCGGTCACCATAACCCAAGCCGGCCACGGCCTCGAAATCGGCATCCGAGAGGTGGAGATCCCCCTGGATGGTGAGCGAGCTTCCAAGCGAGATGCCGTTGCCGCCGGTGGCGGAGGCATCCATCGCGGAGCCTGTCTCCATCACCACGTTGGCGTTCAGCCTGCCGTTGGCACCCTTGGCGGCCAGCGTGCCGCTGATGGTGAGCGTGGCCTCGTACTCGTCCAGCTTGTTCGTGCCCACGTAGGCGCTCACGGTGGCACCATCGGCAATGGTCACATCCTGCACATTCAGGCTGTTCTGGTTGAGCAGATCCAGCACACCGCCGCGCGCATCGATGGAGCCGCTGAAGCCCGCCAGGCCGCCGGAAAGCTCTGTGGAGCCCGCACCCTCCTTGCGGATAGTGGTGGAAGCACCGCCGCTGACGGTGCCCGTGAGCTTCAGGTTCCTATCCTGCTCCGCGCCCACGAAGAGCGCGGCGTTGTCGCGGATATTAATCTGAACGCTCGCCTGTGCGGATTGCTCCGCCGTGATTTCAGCGCTGCCCTCGACATTAACGAGGCCGATCATCTTGTCGGCGGTTCCCGCTGCGGCATCGGCCAACACAATCCTGGTGCCGTTGAGCACATCATTGTTCTTCCTCTTGCCGGAGTCGAAATCCAGAATGCCCTTTTCAACCCGCAGGGTGCCCTCGTTGAACGTGGTGTTGACGAAACCGAGGGTGTGGGTGCCCACCTTGGTGAGGGTGTGGCCATCCAGCTTGACGCTGTTGGCGGCAAAACTACCGGAAAGAATACGGAAATCTGCGGTGCTTCCGCCAATGCTGGAATCATCCGTCAGCACCAGGCCGGAGGTTTGCGCCCAGTTGTCTGGGAGGGCGCCGCCCGTGTTGGTGAGGAAGCCGCCGTCCAGGGTGTACACATACTTGGCATCCGCCTTGCCGTTGACATCCACCGTGCCGCCCCTGCCAATCACAACCTTGTTGGAGTGGCTGCCGAAGGCTTGGAAATTGCCCAGCACCACATAGCCGCCGTCGCGCACCTCAATGGCGCCCGCCACGGCGGTGTCGGCTCCCACGGCCATGGTGAGCCTGCCGCCATTCTCTCCGGTGACGGCGAGCGTCTGGCCGTTCTCCAGGCCCTTGACGGTGGTGAGGGTGGCGTTCTGGGTGACATGCAGGGTTGCGGATGCGGCGGGGGACACCTCCACGGTGTTCAGCGTGGCGCCGGCGAGGTCCATGTTGAGCGTGGTGCCGTCGGTCAGGCGGACGGTGGAGAGGTCGCCGCTTGAAGCATCCTTGGCGTGCGCCAGGCTCTCGGCGGTGCCGGAGGAGTTCACGTAGAAGGTCTCGTAGTGCTTGCCGGGATGGCCTTGGAAGGTGCAGAGTCCGGTTGTGGCATCAAAGAAGCCTTCCTCGCCCTTGTAGGTCATGGTGACACCGTCCTCGGCTACGGTGGCGCCCATGCCCTGCACCACCTGGATGGAGGGGCCGCCCACCAGGAAGCCGTTGCGGCTGGAGGACTGGCCATCTGCAAACTCGCTGGTGCCGGAGATGTCCATGGCATCCAGGACGAATGTGCCGCCGATGGTGAGGCTGCCGGCGTTGGCGATGGTCTGCGCCAGGTTGGTGGTGGCGGCACGCAGCACCAGGGCTGCGTCTTCCTCCACATTCACCGCGTGGAGGCTCAGAGTGGCGGTGGGCGTGATGTTGAGCGTGCCGGCCTTCACATCGATGGCGCCGCTGAAGGAAGCCATGTCCCCGGTGAAGGACTGGGTGTGCCCGGCGCTGTCCATGGTGATGTTGAGATTGGCGCCCACATTGGCCTTGGAGATGCCGCCGTTGCCCACAATCTCAAGCGTGCGGACGGTGCCGTCGGAGGTGAACCCGGTTGCGTTCGCACCCGTGTGGTTGGTGGGGCTGCCGCTCACCAGGGTGTACACGCAGGTGTCCTGCGTTATGGTGACATTGTCGTTCAAGCCGCCCACGCGCACGGTGTCGGCGGCAATGCCGATACCGATATTGACGGTTTTGCCGCCAGTCTTGTTGATGGTGGTGTTGATGACGGAATGCTCGGCCACATGCTCATCTCCGATGGAGAGGAGCGCGCAGCGATCACCGCCGCTGTATCCATCACGCATGGCGGTGAAGTCGATGGACTCGCCGGTGTAGTCACCGCCGTTGATGGCGAAGTGTGCCAGGCCGGATGCCTTGCAGTTGTTGTTCAGGGCAAGTATGCCGTTGCCGTGGAGATTGGCAATCTCAATGGTGGAGGAATGGCCGCCGTCCCAGAACTGCACGGTGGTTCCGGCGTTGTTGGTGGTGAGATTCTCGATGTGCAGAGAGCGGCCCACGGCATTGGCCCTATAGGTGAGGGTGTTGATGCGCTCCAGAGCTCCGTTCAGGTTGACAGCCTGCGAGGAGGTGTCCACGGTGACGTTCACCTTGTGGGCGGCGTTCGCGCTGGTGTTGCGGATAGCCGCGCCGACGAGCGAGGTGGTGTTCGTCAGGTTGATGGAGGTGGTGTTGGCATCATTGCCCGAGCTGATGAACGCGCCGGTCCAATTGGAGAGGTCGCCCTGGAACTGGAAGATGGCATTGCTCCCAGTGTAGGAAGCCAGCATATCCCCCTGCCCCGTCACGCCGCCCGCAAATGTGTAGGTTTTCTGGGAAGCTGCCGTGATGTTGAGGGCCGCCTTGTCCGGTGCTGAGGCATCGCGCTCCAGCATCAGGCGCCCCTGGAGGTTGGTGTTCAGGTCGAGCCAGCCCGCCAGGCCGCGGACTGCCACGGTGGCATCCGAGTTCTTGGCGTAGTTCGACAGGTTGAAGCCGGACAGCCCCTCCACGTTGGCCATGCGCACCGTGCCGGTCCAGTTGTCGCCCAGCGTGACGCCCAGAGCAATGGACTCGCCGAGGTCGTACAGCCCATCACCGGTGAGGGTGGTGGCAGCATTCGCATGCAGATGGGAGGCCTTGAGCAGCACGCCCTGCGCCAGGTTGACGGTGCCGCCGTCGGAGTATATGCCGGAGGTCAATCCCTGCGCGAGGTTGGCATCCAGGTTCAGCGTGGCGTTGCCCTCCGGCACCAGCGTGTTGTCCAGGTGCAATCCCACCAGGCCGGCCTCGTCCTTGATGTCGGAGTAGCTCACCGCACCCTCGTGGATGTAGTAGGTGTGCGCGCCGTTGCGGTCGCCGAAGGTGCCGTCGTCCAGCATGGTGTACAGGTTGCCGCGGTAGGAGACGATAACGTTCTCCGCACCGGAGAGGGTGGAGCCTTCCCGCATGTCGATGAGCGTGGCGGTTCCGCCGGTGCGGAAGCCGTTGCCCTTGGCGGAGGTTGTGCCGTCCTTATCCGTGTAGGTAACATCGGAGAATGTGAACTCCCCGTCTTTATCCAGGTAGATGTTCTGCATCTCCGCCCCGGTGAAGGAGACGGTGCCGTTGTTGACGATGGGCGTCTTCAGGTCGGATATGGAACCGCCGATGTTGAGGGACGCGCCCTTGTCCACGGTGACGGAGCCGTAGGTCATGATGTCGCCCACGCTGAACTCATCCGCAATTTCCACGGCGCCGCCGTCACCAATCGCAAGGGTGTCCGCATGCACGCGGGCGTTGAACGCGGCGCCCTTGTCCACATAGATGTTGACGTTGCCTTCGGCGTCCTTCTCAATGGCGGCGTTGACCTGTGCATGGTCGGCGTTCAGGTTGACCGTGGTGGTGCTGCCGCTCCCGGTGACCAACGTCCCCTTCCAATCGGAGATATCCCCGTTGAAGTCGAGCGAGAGCTCCGCGCCGCTGTTGTTCACGAGGTCGCCCGTACCGCCGACGGTGTTGTTGAACACCACCTCGGCATCGGCCCCGGAGGCGTCAAGCGTCATGCCGTTGAGAACCACGGCGGCACCCACCTCGTTGGAGCCTGCGGCCAGCGTGCCGCACCAGTTGTTGAACTCCACCGCGGAGCCGTTGGTCCAAAGGCCGCCGTCCGCGCCGAGGTTCACGCCGTTGGAGCTCCCGGTGAGGACCACCTTGCCCTGCCAATCCTGCGTGAGCGAGGTGTGGCGCGCGAGGGCGGCGCGGTTGGAGAGCTGCACCGTGCCTTCGCCGGAGATGCGCATTTCGCCGTCCGCACCCGCCGCATACTCGCCCATGGCGAGCTTTCCGGACTGCGTGAGTTCAACGTTAGCCACGGAGAGAATGTCCACCGAGAACATGGAGGAATCCGCCGCCGCATCCAGGGTCAGGCGCGCCTCGCCGATGGCATCGAACGCCACATACTCCAGCGCGCCGCCGTGCGCCGCTGCCTTGTCGACAATGGCGCTGTACACGGCTGCATCGCGCAGGTAGTAGGTGTCCGCCAGCACGCTGCGATCGCTTTCCAGGATAGCCAGGCCGTCCTCGTCCATGCGCACGGTCTCCTGTCTGTAGCGCACGGTGGCGGCATCCGCATTGAGCGTGCCGCCGGAGACGTTGCGCACCACGCGCACGGCATCGCTGCGGACGATGAAGCCGCTGCCGTTATCGGTTGTATCGCCATTGGTATTGATGAAGCCGACATCCATCTGGTCGGCGGTCAGGTCGCTGGCATCCAGGCAACCTGAGAGGGTGAGCGAGCCGGAGTTCTGAATGGCGCGGCCCAGCTGCACGGATGTGCCGTTGGCCACGGTGATGGCGGCCTGTGCGCCGGAAGTGACGCGCGCTGCGCCCAGCGAGGTGCTGCCGCCGCCGAATACCACGGATCCGCCGTTCATGTTGAGAACGCCGATGGTGGTGGCATCGTTGTCCTGCTGCAGGCGCAGCGTGCCGTCCATCATGTAGATGTCGCCGTTGAAGGCGGAGAGGTCGCCGGTCAGGGTCTGGGTGCCGTTGCCGTGCATCTCCAGGTCGATGTTCGCGCCGATTCCGGCGGATGAGGTGTGCACTCCAGCTGTGTGCAGGGCTAGGGTATGAACATCATCGTCGGCGGCCTCAATGGCGCTGCTGCCTTCCAGGGCGTTCACCTCCACCAGCTCGGCGCCGAGGCGAACCGTGCCGCTGCCGTCCAGCACAGTCTGACGCGCCTGCAGCTCGTTGAGCTGAAGGTCAGCGCCGTCCTGCACGGTGATTCTCTGCCCGGTGTATTCCTTGGCGGAAAGGGCCACGCTGCCGTTGACCGTCAGGTTGCCGCCGCCGGAAAGTTCATTCACCGCCAGCGTGCCGTTGTGACCCGTCACGGTGGTGCCGTTGGCGTTCGTTTCCAGGGCTGCCACCGTGAAGGTGTCGCCCTGCGTCTTTGCGGTGTAAGTGAGGCTGTCGATACGGGAAAGCGAGGCGTTCAGGGCCGCGCCGTTGGCCATGCCGGAGAATTCCACGGCCAAGCCGCCGTTGTTCACAATGCCGCCGGTCCAGTTGGAGAGGTCGCCGCCGTTGAAGGCGAACGTGGAATCGTCCGCCGTGTTCGCGATGTGGCCGGAACCGCTGATATCCCCCGTGAAGGTGAACGTGCCGGAATTGGTCACGGTGAGCGCGGAGTGCACGCCATCAAGGTCCGTGAGCAACAGGTTCGGGTGGATGGTGCCGTCCTGCAGCGCGGCTTGCATCCCCGCCATCTCCAGGGCAGCGTAGCCTTCGCCCCGGCGCGCGATGGTGTCCAGGTTCACGGTCTGGCCCGTCTCCCCGGTGAGGCGGAGCGTGCCGTTCCAGCCGTTGCCCAGCTGCACGCGGTTGCCGAGGGACGTGCCCGCGGCGACATCCATCAGGTACGTGCCGCCACCGGTCAGGCTGGTGTTTTGGAAACCGGATGCATTGGAGAGGCTCTCGCGGGAGAGGACCACACCCTCGCCGATCTTCACCGTGCCGCCCTGGGCCTCAATGGAAACGCCGTCTGCAAGCCCCGCCTGCAGGTCCAGTATGGAGCCGTTGGCCAGGGAGACTTTGTCAATGGAGGATTCCGCGGCCACGGCGGCGTTGTACACCGCGGTTCCCTTGCGGGCGTAGTATGTGCCGGTCTGCACAGCCTGGTACGCCCGGCCGTCCGCCTGGAGCGTGTATTCCCTGCCGTTGAAGCTGACTTCCACCTCGCCGTCAACCACTCCGCCGCCGGTCAGCACGCTGACATACCCGCCGCTCTTCAGGCCGTTGCCGTCCGTTGAGACGGTGCCTGAAGCGATATCGCGGTAGACGTTGTCCTGATGCTCGAACGAGCCGTCGAGCGTAAGGGTGGTGCAACCGTCGCCGAAGGAGACCGTGCCGCTGTTGGAGATGGTGGAGGCGAGGGTGGAGTTGCCGTTGAAGACCAGGGTGGCGCCCTCCTGCACCGCGAGGGAGGAGCCGCTGGAACCGGTGTAGGTGCTGATGCTTGTGGTACCTCCGGTGACGGTGAGGGCGGCCTTGGAGGTGACGACGTTGAAGGAAGCGTCGGCGTTCACCACCACGGAACCGCCGTTGACGGCCAGCGTGCCCGTGTAGTTGTGCGCGCCGTAGCCCGCCTGCAACGCGTCGAACACCAGCCTGCCCGCCCCGGTCTTGGTAATCGTGTTGCCGGTGTTGTCGGAATAGGTGCCACCGGCAAGCGTCAGCTCGCCGCCGCTTGCCACGTCGATCTTCACGCTGTTGCGCATTCTGAACGGAACGGCGATGAGGTTGTTCGAGCCGGTGGCATTGATGCTTTGCTGGCCGTTATAGAAATCCAGCATGGGACGCTGCTCGTTGGCTCTGGAATTGGCCATGGCGCGCACCTCCGCGTTGCCTTTCATGTTGATGACCGTTCCCTGGTCGGTCTGGCGGCCGCCCAGTTCGAGGACGGCATGGGCGTCAACGGTGCCCTGGAGGGTGATGGATGCGGTGCATCCACCGCCGTAGCCCATGGCGTCCACGTTGTCCAGTTGCAGCTTGCCGCCCGCGTTCACGTTCACCGCGTTGTGGCCATTGAAGCCGCCCGTGCCGGAGTGGTTGGAGTACACGGTGGCACCGGTGATGTTGAGCGTGGTGACGGTGTGCTGCGCCGAGCCCAAATCCAGCACGCCGCTTCCGGTGACGTTCACCGTGGAGCCGCTCAGACCGCCTATGGAGGCGCGCGTGGTGGGTGTGTCCGTCTGCATCTGCAGGGTCACGGTGTCCCCTGCCGCCACCTTGGCTGCGGTGGAGGCGTCCACCACCAGCGTAGTATCGTCTTCCAAATCCAGCGTGGCCGTTCCCTCCGCTTTCACTTGGGAAGTGCGCAGGTTCGGCACCTCGCCGTCGTCCACGCGCAGGTGGGTGTCGGACGCCATGGTGATATACTCCAGGGCATCGTGCGCCTTGGAGGCAATGGTGCTATACGTCACGGCATTGTCCGTGGAGAGGATGCGATAGGAGCCGTAGTTCACCCGCTTGGTGATCACGCCCGAGGTGACCACGTCGTTCGTCACATCAACGCCGCCATAGAGGATGACTCCCTTTCCGGAATTGGTGATGGTGGCGCCGGACTCGCGCACGGTGAGCGTGGTGGTGGCGAATCCGTTGCCGTCGTGGGAATGTTTGCCCAGGGCGTCCACGTAGTCGGTGACCTCGCCTTCCATCAGGGAGCTGATGACGAGCGTTCCGGTGTTGGCAATGGTGCCGTTGGTCAGCTTGGTGCCGATGGTGAGCGTGCCGCTGTTGGTGATGCCGCCGGAATTGGTGAGCGCGCCGGTGAGGGTGGTGGTGCCGCTGTTGACGAGCTGGGCGTCCGCATTGACGGTGAGGGTGACAATGCTGTTGTTTGCGCCCGCCAGCTCCGCGGTGGAACGGGCCTTGACCTCCAACGAGGTGACATCGCGCAGGGAACCCTTGATTTCCGCGTGGGTGGCGTGTGTACCGTCGCCCACCGCCATGTTCAGCGTGCCGTTGCTGCGCACGAAATCAGCGCCCACCACCTGTTTTTCCGCCGTGCCGGCGAAGGTGACCAGGGAGGTGTTGCCGTTCTGGATGTACCGGCCGTTCCAGTCGGAGATGTCGCCCTTGAAGGTGAAGTTCTGGTTCTTGCCGCCCACCACGAACGAGCCGGAGCCGTCCCACGTTCCAGTGAAGGTGATGGTGGACGCGCCAGTGCTTTGTCCATCCGTCCACTTCCAGGCGTAGTCGCCGCTCTCCGTGTCCGTGAGGCGGATATTGGTGTCGAGTAATCCCTGCCACTGCTTGAGATAGCCGCCGGTGATGCCGTACATCTCCACGCGGGAAGTGCTGTTGGCGAGGCTGGTGATATCCGTGCCGCTGAGGCCCGTGCCGGAAATCCGCACGGTACCCGTCCATTCACCCTTGCCCGCAATGACCATCTGGTTGGGCATAACCACCTTTCCGCTGTCCAGAGCCAAGGTGCCCTCGCCTTGCAGGGAGGTGTAGGAGAAAGGCATGATGTCGACATCCCCGGCGGAAAGCACTACGTCACGGTCCAAGCTGATGTTGCCGCCGTTGCCGGAGACGGTGATGCGCACGCCCTCGTCCAGGTTGCGGGAGAGTTGGAGGGTGGCGGGCGCGAAGGGATCCACGCTCGCCAGGCTGAAATTCTCAATGGTCTTGGCGCCGGGCGCGGCGGCAAAGGCATCGTTGTACACCACCGTTTCCATGCGCACGGTGTACGCGGAATTGCTGCCGCCCCTGGATGCCACGCCCGTGGCCAGGTCCAGCGTCAGGGTGTCTCCCATGTAGGCCACCTCCGGCGTAATCCCCTCGATTTGTCCGTCCCCGGTGTTCTCGAACACCTGGATGGTGAGACCCTGGGCGAAGCCGTTTTCGGCTTTGTTGCCATTCACGTCCAGATAACCGTCGGTGTGGATGTCAAACCCGCTTCCGTTCTCGATTTCGATGCTGGTGCCGGGGATGCTGAAACAGAACGTTCCGGCATTGTCCACGGCGTGGGAGAGCCTCAGCATGTCCCCGGTGAAATTCAGTGTGGCGCCCGCCGCCACGGACAGGTTCCCGGTGACGGCGCAGTCACCCAGGGCAAGCGTGCCGCCGCCTACGGAGATGTTGTCGAGCTCACCGCCGACTTCAATCTCCAGCGTACCGCTGCCAAGCTTGGCAAGGGAGCCGTTGCTGATCTCGCCGGAGAAGCGGGTGTTACCGTCGGAGTCCACGGTGAGCCGTTTCGTGCCCAGGTTGATGCTGGCACTCTCGCTGCCGGAGAGGCCGCCGACGGTGAGGTCCTTCTTGAGGACGAGTTCGCCTGCGGTCATGTTGAGCGTGCCTGTGCCGAGCGCGCGCTCGTTGTTGGTGGTGAGCCTGTTCCCGGTGATGGTGGTGCCGCCGCTGTATGTGTTGGCGCCGGAGAGGGTCACGTTTCCGTCGGAGGAGAGCGCCAGCGCGCCCGCTTCACCGTCCTGCAGCAGGGATTCAATGCTCCAGGAGTTGTTCCAGAACGAGCTCTGGGCTTTCAGGAAGAGCGTGCCATGGCCCGCAATGGAGCCGCGCACCACCGTACTGTTGCCGTTGAGCGTGCCGTAGAGGGAGGCGTAGGAGCCGTCCATCACGATATTGGCGTTCACGATGTGGGAGCCGCCGGCTCCGTTCTCCATCCGCAGGCTGGCGTTGTTGCCCATGTGGATGGTTGCGCCGCCCTCCAACCCGGTGGAGATGCCGAGGTAGAGCGTGGTGTTGGCATCCATCGTGATCCCCGCCACATGGGTGTTCGCGCCATCGTACAGGCTGAGCGTGCCGGACTGCACGTGCAGGTTGCCGTCGAAGTTGGAGCCGCGCAGGGTGACGGTACCGCTGGTGGTGATGGTGTGGCCGCCCGTGATGTCGGCATGGAGTTCGCCGCCGTTGCCGGAGATGGCCAGGTCACCCTGCATCACCACCATGGCGGCGGTGAGCGTGCGGTTGCCGAGGCTCAGCGTGGCGGGGGCGCCGCCCTCGCCCTGCCCCACCTGCATGTACGCCAGCGTCTGCTGCGCGTCCACGGTGTACCCCGCGCCCGCATCCAGCAGCAGCCCCGTGTATCCCGGGGTTCCATACGCCTCGAAGATGCCGCTCACCACGTGCAGGAAACCCACGGACGAGCCCGGCGCAAACAGCGCATCGACAGTTCCCGTGTACCCCTCGCCGAAAGCCACGCCCAGCGTGCCGCCGCCCTGGATGGTGTCCACGTTTTGCAGCACGGCTACATCCGTGACACGCAGCTCGCCGTCGGTAACGGTGACGGTGCCATGGCTCTGGTCGGTGCCCACGCGCACGGCTTCGGTGAGGGTGGTGGTACCGCTGCCGGATTGGACAACGCTGCCCGCGGTGACGGTGAAGCCATCCTCCGATGCGAGCTCGTAGTCGCCCGCTGCATCGAAGACCAAGCCCGCCACCTTCACATTATCCGTGATGTTGACGTGGTGGTTGGCCGCGGCATCGTTGAACACGGCGGTCTGGTTGGACGTTGGCACCTGGCCCGACGGTCCGAAGGTGCGGGAACTCCAATCGTGCTCGCCATCCGTGCCGCCCCAAATCAGGTTGCCCGCCTTGGTGGTGAAGCTCACGTACAGACCGTTTACATCCGTCTGGTAGGAGGCGGTGAGATAGGTGAGCCCCTCCGTGGCGTCCGTGATGTGGATGTGGCTCCAGTCCTGGTCGGCAAGGTGGTACTGCACATCGGAGGTAAAGGCGTGCGTCTCCGTGAAGTTGAGGGTGACGCTGCCGCCGCTCAGCGAGCCGATGCTCAGCGCGGGTGCGGAATCGGAAAGCCCCTCCGCGGAGAAGGTGAGGGTGCCGCCGTTGAGGGTCAGACCGCCGCTGAGCATAGCGGTGGTGCCGGGGTCGTTCGCCAGCACCGTGAGGGTCTTGCCGCTGTCCAGCGCGTACGCCCGGCTCAGCTGCAGCTCCGCGCCGCGGGTGATGGTCACGTCCTCCTTGATGGTGAGGTCTGCGGAGGCTAGCTCCAGGACGCCGGAGTGCACCGTCACGCTGTTGAAGCGGGTGTGCGCGCCGTTGAAGGTCTGTTTGCCCTTGCCGTCCATCACGATGCTGATGCCGGCGTTGGTCACGTCCGCCACCTGCACCTGAGATCCGTCCTCCTTGGTCTCGTAGCCGATGTAGCGGTCCTGCCCGGAGACGTTGCCGCTGAACGTGTGGTTGCCCGTGCCCGTGAGGGTGAGGGTGGCGCGGCGCGTGGATTCCGGCGCCGCCTTCAGTGGTTCGTCCTTGTCGTGATCCGCGCCCTCGAGCGCGGTGCCCGCATACAGCAGGGCGTACCCGTTGCCGGAGAGGCTGCGCATCTGCAGGTTGTCCGTGTTGACCGCCAGCGCCATGTTGCTCTGGGCGCCCTTGCCGATGACGGAGACGTCCATGTTCTGCATGGCGAGGTCGTGCCGGGCCTCCACGAAGGACTGGTAGCAGCGTTCGGCAACGTTGCCGTAGACGCGCTCCGCGGTGAACTGCCCGCTGAAAGAGTTGGCGCCGTCCAGCACCACGCGGGCGGAGTACCAGTGGGTGGTGTTGGACACCCACTTGAGGTCGCCGCTGCCGGTGAGGCTGTGGATGTTCCAGATGGTGTTCCACGAGGCTTCCTGGATGGCGGCGCTCTGGCCGTCCACGATATGGAGCTCGTTGATGTTGCGGATCATGTTGTCCGACGATCCGTCGCTGTAGAGGGTGACGCGCTCGTTGGCGGCGAGGCCCTGCCCCTTGAGGCTAACGACACCGCCGATGGTCATCTCCTTGCCGTTGGTGAAGGCGATTCTGTTGCCCTCCAGGGCGATGGTTCCGCCGTCCTCGTTGATTTCCTCTGCGGAGAAGTTGAAGTTGCCGTGGTTGCCGGAGAGCTTGAGGGTGGCACCCTGGGCCACCTGCAGGCCGGAATTGATGGAGGTGGTGATGTTGGCGGCGTTCTGCTGCACGGTGCCTTCATATCCCTCGGCCACGGCCAGGCTGCCGGCCACCCTCTTGGTGCCCACCTGCAGCGTGCCCCCAGCAAAGCCGATGGAGGCGGAGATGTCCACGCCGCCGGCATCCAGCACGCCGCCGCGTTCCAGCATGGCGGTGCCCGAGGCGCTCAGCGCGTTGCCGTTCTCCAGCAGCACGCGGCCCTCGCGGATGAAGAACACGCCGTAGTTGTTGCTGCCGCCCAGCACCATATCGCCCTGCCCGGCCTTGGTGAGGCTGTACACGTCCACATTGCCGCCCAATCGAGATGTGGCGCCTGCCGCCACATCCACCACGGCGCTGCCGCTCCACAGCTCGGAGGTGTCCACCAGCGCGCTCCCCGCCTCCATGTTGAAGCCGTGGAAGGTCTGGGAAGTGCCGTTGATATCGATGCTGCCGCCCTCCTTCACGGTGATGCGGGAGGCGGACGTAATGGCGTTCGCGGTGTCCAGGCGCAGCGAGATGTCGCCGCCGCTGAATTCGGGATGGCGGTCGGTGTCGTGCCCGGTGACCACCACCTCCCCGGTGAGGGTGGCCTGCGTGACGAGCGCGAGCGTGCCGCCGGCATAGCCCTGGCCGTCCACCAGCAGGCTGCGGGTCTCGCCGTCACCGTCCGTCAGCGCGGTTTGCAGCTCCAGCGTGCCGGTGATGCCGCCGAAGCGGTAGCTGCCCGCGGTGGGCGTGATGCTGCCGCTGTACACCATATCGCCATCGGAACCCAGCGCCATGAAGTGGTGGTCGGTCAAGTCCACGTCCGCCTCCGGCATCTTGTCCAGCAGGAGCACGCCGTCGGAGCTGCGGGTGATGTTCTTGAGCAGGCTGGACGAGCCGATGACGCGGTTGGAGTAGCCGAGGCTGATCTTGGAGCCGCCGAGGGCCTCCTCGTCGGTGTAGTTGAGGGTGACGCGGCCCGCGAAGTTGATGGAGCCTATCTGGTTCCAGATGTTGGTGAGGGTGACGGTGCCCGTGGTGTACTCGTTGCCGAGCACGAGCTCCGCGGCGCTGTCCTCCAGCAGGAAGTTCACCACCAGCTCGCCACCGCCGCCGCCAAGCTGCCACTTGCGCTCGCCGTCCAGCTCCACGGGATCCAGCCTGTCCTCCGTGTAGACGGTCTTGTGTCCCTTCACCTCCGGGGCTTCGCCGTACTGCACCACCTGCCCCGCCAGCGCGCCCACGAACATGCCCGTGTGGCCCGTTCCGGTGAGGTTCACCTGCTCTGTCTGGTCCTGGGTGAGGGCGATGACGCCCGCGCTGTCGCCCGCAATGTGCGTCAAGGCTCGGTTGCCATCGATTCCCTTCACGGCGATGAAGGCGTCCTCCTTCACGTGCCACTTGTTGTCTGCGGTGTCGCCGAGGGAGGCTTCACGCTCCGCCACCAGGCCGCCGCCGGAGAGGTTCTTGGTTCCGGTGAAGGTGTTGTTGCCGGAAAGGACGAGGGTGGCGCCGCTGCCGCCCAGCCGCATGTCCACGTTGCCGTCACCCGTGATGTTGCCGCCGTACACGTTCTCCGCATCGGTGCCTTCGGAGAAATTGAAGCGCAGGGTGGAGTTGTCGGCCAGGGACACGTTGCCCTTGAGGCCGTAGAACCCGCGGTAGAAATCAGAGGTGGTGTCCTCTGCAATCAGCCAGCCCTCGATGTACTCGTAGCGGTGCTTCACGCCCTCCGCAATCTCCAGCGTGCCGCCGGACTGCACATCCACGTTGCCGGTGAGGCGGGCGTGGCTGCCCAGGCGGAAGGTGGCGCCGTCCTGCACCACCACATTCATGGCGGCGTCGGAGTAGTGCCAGTCGTCCGGGTGGGTGTAGCGCGTGCCGCCCTTGCCCTCGATGGAGCCGATGCCGTGCACGGTGTGCTGGCCCACCAGCTCCGCGGTGCCGCTCTGCACAATGAACGAGCTGCCCGCGTTCAGCAGCTTGGTGTGGATGCTGTTGAGCGTCCAGGTGCCGCCGCCCTCGTAGATGACGGTCAGGGTAGAATTCTCGGTGTCCCGGAAAGAGCCGAGGAAGGTGGTTTCGCCATCGGTCTTGTAGTGCAGCGTGGTGCTGCCGGTGGAGTTGATGAGGGTGGCATCCTGCGTGAGGGCGTTAATGGTAAAGCCGGCCTCTCTCACGTCGTTGTTCTCCCCACTGTACCAATCAAAGTCTTCCAGGCCGGAGAATTCCAGGTATCCGCCGCCGTTGCCGAAGGTGACATCGCGTGCAATCTGCTTGATATCGCCGCCGAAGTTCAGGGTGGCGCCGTTGTTGATGAGCACGTTGTACGCGGCATAGCCGCCTTCCTCATGCAGGTAGGTGGTGCCGCTGCCGCCCAGGTTCAGGAAGATTTCATTGTCGCCCTGCCCCTCCAGGAACATGTCGCCCGCGCCCTGCTTGCGCCACTCGCGGAAATAGGCGTGGCCCTCCGCGTCCTCTTGGGTGTTGGTGACCTTGATGTGCAGCTCCGCACCCTCGTCCACAATGTAGCCGGCGCTGTTGAGCATGTAGTCGCGCCCAAGGTCGTTCCCTTTGCTCTGGAGGTAGAATTTGGCCGTCTGCCCAGCCTCTTTCGTGGTGAACTGCGCGTAGCCGATGCCCATGTCGATGTCGGCATCCAGAACAATATGGTTCACCGCGCTTCCATCGGATGAAAAGACGATGTTCTCCGTGTAGAAGAGGTCGCCCAGGTGCATCTCCTTGCCGCTGCCGTTGCCGTTGGCGTTGAAGTAGGTGTTGCCGTAGCTGTACCAGTTCTGCACGTCCTTTTGGTCGTACAGGGAGAGCCAGGTGTAGATGGTCTTCCCGTCCTTGGGGCCGACCCCGCAGAAGGACACTTCCTCAAACGCCCCGTCGACTCCGGTGATGGAGCCGTACTGCAGGGTGGTGCCCACCTTGTTGGTCTCGTCGTACTTGTACTCGCCCTGCCTCTCGACCGCGCCCATATGCACGGTGTGGCCGGCCTGGTCCATGTCCACGTGCTCGTTGAAATACTCCATGGCGGCCATGGTCCACTCGCTGGCGCCGCGGGAGTAGCTGTTGTCGCCGCCGCGCGCCTGGTGGCAGGAGATGAGCTTGTACTCGCGGTCGTTTTCATCCCACGCCCACACCGGGCTGCCGGAGTCGCCGCCGCGGGAGACGAACGGCAGCAGGTACACCTTGGGATTGTCCTCTGAGGGCTGGCCCGCGCCGCCGGGGCCGTAGTCCTGGATGCCGCGGATGCTGATGGTGTAGGGGTCGTCGATCACGCCGCGGGAATCGCGCGGGCCCTCATCGGGTCCGTAGTTCCTCTCGTAGTCGTACCCTTCATATGTGGCGCTTTTCTCCATGTAGGAGAAGCCGAGTGTGGCCACCACGCCGCCGGTGATGTAGGCGTAGCCGCCCGCCAGGTTGTGGGTGTTGCCCTCGAAGTCCGCCTGGTCGCAGGTGCCGGCGCCCGCGCGGTAGTGCACCAGGTCCGTCACCTGCCCGCCGTCGCGCAGGAACTGCGTCGTGTCGAACACGCCGGATGCCGTGATGTCCGTGAAGATCTTGCTGGAGCGGGTGATCTTGTAGTCGATGCTCGGGGAGAGCAGGAACACCTTGTTCTGGCTGCTGCGGTACTCCACGCCCTGGTAGTGGACAGCCTGGTCCTCGCCCACGTATCGGCCGGTGAAGCAGGGATTGGGGCAGCCGTTGTGGGCTACGGTGGCGGTGTAGTTGTATCCCACGGCGGTGAAGGCGCCGTCGCCGTTCATGCTCTCGAAGCTGATCATCGGCTGGCCCACGCCCATGGTCGCCGGGGGCGTATCCGTGGTGTAGGGTATCTGCACGCCGTTGTTCGCGCGGATTTGCGTGAGCAGATCATTCACCTGGTACACGCTGTAGCGCGCCATGTTCTGGCCGAAATCCGTGTAGGTGGTCGGCGACACAGCAGAGTGCAGGCAGGCGGCCTCCGCCGCGCTGAAATACGTGGTGCTTGCAAGGACGGCCAGCAGTGCCTTGCGGAAGGAATACGGAAGATGGAGTTTCATAATCGGAATGAAAGATGGACAGGCAGCGCCGCCTATGCGCGCGCGATTTTATCAAACCCTTGTTGAAAAATCAAGCCATATAAATGTAAACGTTCAAAAAAAACGTGCAGTATGAATTTGGATGATGAGGACGTGGATGGTGCAGGTCCTGCCACCCCGCCATTCGGCGTGGCGGCAACACGCTCCCGCGGAATCACAGCGCCGGCAGGCGGAAGAAGCGGGTGGCGTTGGCGGTGGTCTTGGCGGCCAGCTCCTCCACGGAAACACCGCGCAGGGCGGCCACCTTTTCCGCCACGTAGCGGGTGCGGCCGGGGAAATTCACCTGGCCGCGGAAAGGCTCCGGGGAGAGGTAGGGGGAATCCGTTTCCAGCATGAAGCGGTCCGCGGGGCACCAGGCGGCTATCTCCTGCACCGCCTGGGTTTTCTTGAAGGTGAGGATTCCGGTGAAGGACACCATGCCGTCCAGCTCCGCGAAGATGGCTTCCGCCTGCTCCCGCGTGCCGATGAAGCAGTGGAACACGGGGCGCACGGAGGGAAAGTTGCGGGCAATGGCGAAGGCATCGTGGAAGCAGGGATAGGCGGTGTCCCCCGCCTTGTCGCGCGTGTGCAGGGAGATGTTGAGCCCCAGCTCCTGCGCCAGCGCGAAGTGGCGCTCCAGGAAATGGTGCTGGCGGGCGTGGTAGTCCGCCTCGCTCCACCCGTCCGGCGCGGGCCAGTAGTAGTCCAGCCCGGTTTCGCCGATGGCGGCCTGCGGGTGCGCGCGGCACAGCTCCGCCAAGCGGTCGAAGTCCGCATCCCCGGCCTCCGTGCAATCCAGCGGGTGCAGGGCGAGACAGGACGAGATGCTCTGCGGGAAGCGCGCGGCGAGCTGCAGGTTGCGCTCCCAGTCCCGCGGGTGCGTGCCCTGCGACACGGCATGCCCCACGCCGAGCTTGGCGCTCTCTGCGCACACGCGCTCCACGTCCCCCTCATACTTGGGGTCCGCCAGGTGGCAATGGGTGTCGACTATCAGCATGAGTATCGCGCCTTTTCAAAAAAACACACGCGCCCGTCTTCGCGAAACCAGGCTCGGCTTCTCTGCGATACGCCGAAGCAGGCAAGCTGGTTCCGCTACGCCGAGGCCCCGCGCCTCCGAAACTCCGGCGCTACGGCGTAGCCACCCAGATGGGGGAATCCGTGTTGAAGGGCGGCATTTCCAGGGATCCCCTCAGATTGCCCTGGAGCAGCTGCTGCAGGTCGCCCGCGGAGGGGCAGGAGAAGTTGGTGCGGAAGAGGTCGAACTTGTTGTTGTCGTACTGCTTGCCCTCCTTCTTCTGGATAAGCACGGCAAAGCCGAAGAAGCCGCCGGGAACTTCCGAAATCAGAATCTCGATGGGATAGGTCTTGCCCTCTTGCACGGTGAATTCCTTGCCTGCGGTAAGGCCCTCCAGCTCGTTGTTCCACTTGTTGATGCCGGTGAGCGTGATGAATTCGTACTGCGCGTGGGCGGCGTCCTTGCCGTCCTTGATGGCCTGGTGGTACGCCTTGCCGCCGCCGCCCGCGGAGATGGAGCCCAGCGTGGTGGCCTTGTCGGTGCCGTCGAACGCGGAGGGGATGGACCACCCGGCCTCCAGCACGGTCTGGTTGTTGAAGCGAATCATCAACACGTCATCCCCCGTGCCCACAAAGCGGAAGGTGCCACTGGAGGGCGCCTTCACCTTGCCGCGGTACACCGCCACCCAGGCGGACGGCTTCACCTTGTCCTGGCACTGGTAGCATATCGGGGCGTAGCCTGCGGACACCGTGCCGGGCAGCATGAAGTTGGAGGCGTACAGCTTGGTGGGCGACTGGTAGTACTTGGAGAGCACGCCGGCGTTCCAGCTCTTGGAGAACTCGTTGAGGATGCGCAGGATCTCGATACGCCCCGGGGCCTCCACGTGGTCGCCGCTGAGCTGGATGCTGGTGGGCGAGCCCTGGCGGGTCTGCTTCAGGTCGTAGAACGTGCCCTCCAGCGCGGAGCCGCCGCCCTTGCCGTCGCCCAGGCCGTTACCGCCGCTGCCCAGGCCGTTGCCCAGGCCGCCGGTGCCCAGGCCCACGCCGAGCTCCAGGCCGGAGCCGTCCGCGGAGTCATCCACGGGTACATCCACCTGCGCCATCTGCACAGGCGCGGCTCCCACCGCCACGATGACGGATGGGGCGATGTCATGCGAGGGCGAGGAAGGCTTGGAGGTCAAATCCTGCGTGGTGGGTTCCGGCACGGGCGGCGCATCCTCCGCCGGCGGGGTGTAGGTCATGAACTCCGGGTCGGACGGACCCGCAATCAGAATGACCGTGAAATACAGGATAAGCCCGCCGAGCAGCATGAACAGCAATCCCGCGAGCGTGGAGGAAACCTTGTTGCGCGTGGCCGCCGCCTTCAGCTCGGCCTCCGCCTCTTCCGTCATCTGGATATGAAGTGCCATATTTTTATGCAGGCATACTACACCAAGCGCCTGCCCATATCAAGCCGGAAACGCAGAAAGAGTGTTACAAAAGTGTAACACTGGGGCACTGTTCTGAATTCTCGCGGAAGGCGGGGCGGTTGGGCCTGCCCCCGAATCACGCGCGGCGCAAGAGCTGGGTGAGCTCGAACTGGAAGGCCTGCAACTCCTCCGGGGTGGGAGTGCCGGAAAGCTCGCTCCAGCCGAAGCGCCCCGCGTTGTCGATGAGCCAGGACCCCTTCGTGCCCCCGGGGAACGCCACCTTGCCGGATAGCACCGCCCCGGGTATCTGGATCTCGTCCAGCGTGACCACGGGCTTGCCGCCGGCAGGCGCGGGCGCGGGCGCATCTGCCGCAGCCTCCGCCTGCGGCGCGGGCTGCGCAGCGGGCTCCGGCTTCTTCTCCGGCTCCGGCGCGGCCGCAATCTCAATGCCGTTGTCCAGCAGCAGGAAGCGCACATCCATGTAGGTGAGATGCACGCCGCATTCGGAAGCCAGGCGCTTCTGGATACCGTTCAAATCAATACCCTGCGCGGCCCAGGCGCGCACGTCTTCCAGCTGCTCGGCGGTTACCTTCATGCGGGGATGATACAAGGCGGGCGTAGCGGGTGCAAGGCAGATGTATGTCAACGGGATTTACTAGGTACTATGTACTAGGTACTATTTGAAAATTCGGTGCGCTTTGCGCGCGTAAAAATCACCAAGGCCCAGCCGTATCGGCTGGGCCTTCTTGCGCAAAGCGCATGGCGGGGGGGGGCAAAGTTGGCCTCTCGCGCGCGCGTTGCCACAGTGCCTCGCGCGTGCGCGCGCTCACTCATTCCTAATCCTAATCTTAATCCTAATCTTAATGATTTGCATCAATGCCTTGTAAAGACGAAACGCAAGCATCCGGACACATGGCTTTGCGCGGAAAATGGCAGTTTGGACTTGAAAAGGCTCGGGAGGGGGTGTACAATGTCGGCGCGCGGGTGGGGCAGTGTGCCCAGCACGCGGCAAATCTGCTTATGAAGACAACCAAGACTTTAGAAGTCCCCGATACGATGGGCGGCGGGGCGGCCTATTTGAACAACGATGCGGACGAGCGGGGCGAGCTTGTGACGCTGAACGTGGGTCCCTCCCACCCGGCCACGCACGGCGTGCTGCGCCTGAAGCTGGTGGTGGACGGCGAGGAAATCGTCTCCTGCGACCCGGTGATCGGCTACCTGCACCGCGGGATGGAGAAGATTGCGGAGAACTGCCACTACAACCAGTTTGTGACGTACACGGACCGCATGGACTACCTGGCGCCGATGAGCAACAACATCGCCTACGCCTGCGCGGTGGAGAAGCTGCTGGGCTGGGAGCTGCCGGAGCGCGGGCAGGCCATCCGCGTGCTGTGCAGCGAGCTCTCCCGCATCTCATCCTGCTTCCTGGGCACGGGCGTGTACGCCATGGACACCGGCGCCATGACCGTGTTCCTGTACGCCTTCGAGGAAAAGGAGCGCGTGCACAACCTGTACGAGAAAATCTGCGGCGCGCGCTTCACCTCCAGCTACACGCGCATCGGCGGCATGACCCGCGACCTGCCGAAGGGCATCGAGAAGGAAATCCTGGACTTCTGCGACAGCGCGCTCAAGACCGTGGACGAGATGGAGCGCCTGCTGCTGCACAACAAAATCTTCATTGACCGCCTGGTGGGCGTGGGCGTGATCTCCCGCGAGATGGCGCTGCAGTGCGGCATGACCGGCAACAACCTGCGCGCCAGCGGCGTGGAGCGTGACCTCCGCAAGACCAACCCCTACCTGGGCTACGAGAACTACGAGTTCGACATCCCCGTGGCCAAGGAGGGCGACTGCTACGCCCGCTTCCAGGTGCGCATGGAGGAAATCCGCCAGTCCGTGCGCATCATCCGCCAGGTCATCAAGAACATGCCCGGCGGCCCCATCTGGGTGCAGCTGGACAAGGGCATTCTGCCGCCCAAGCAGGACGCCATGACGGGCATGGAGGAGCTTATCCGCCAGTTCATGGTGAGCACGCAGTGCGTGAACGCGCCGGAGGGCCAGGTGTATTTCGCCGCGGAGAACCCCAAGGGCGAGCTCGGCTTCTTCCTGGACTCCAAGGGCGGCGGCATTGCCAACCGCCTGAAGATGCGCAGCCCGTCCTACTGCACGCTGTCCATCCTGCCGCACCTGCTGCCGGGGCACCTGGTGAGCGACATCGGCGCCATCCTGGGCTCGTTCGACTTTGTGCAGGGCGAATGCGACCGCTAACAAGAAACCACCAAAACCACCTTACATACCATGTCTGAGAAACCTGATGCCATCGACCGCCTGGCGGTCACGGAACCCTCCCCCGGCGAGAAGCACTTCCCGAAGTTCGAGGTGACGCCGGAGCTGACCGCGGAAGCGCGGGAGCTTGTAGCGCAGTACCCGGAAGGCAAGGAGCAGTCCGCCATCCTTCCCCTCGTGCACCTGGTGCAGGAGAAGTTCGGCTTCATCACCCCCGCCGCCGTGGAATGGATTGCCCAGGAATGCAAGAGCACGCCCATCCACGTGGACGGCGTGGTCACCTTCTACCCCGGCATCCACCGCCGCTGCCCCGGCAAGTACCACTTCCGCGTCTGCCACACCATCGCCTGCGCCATGAGCGGCGGCGAGGAGCTCATTGAGCACATCTGCAAGAAGATTGGCGTGAACGCGGCGGACATGGACGAGCAGGACCCCATGCTGGTGAGCGCGGACGGCCTGTTCAGCATCGAGCCGGTGGAATGCCTGGCGAACTGCGGTTTCGGGCCGAACGTGATGGTGAACGACACCCTGCACTCCCAGATGACCCCGGAGAAGGTGGACGCCCTCATCGATGAACTCAAGAACAAGTAACCCTTTGCGAACATGAGCGAGATTACCTATTTACCCGGACACGAGCCGCACCCCAGGGAGACCCGCCGCATCTTCCGCAACATCGACAGGGCGGGCTACAACCCGTCCATCGACTGCTTCCTTGCGGACGGCGGCTACGAGACCCTGAAGAAGGCCATCCAGATGCAGCCGGAGGACGTGATAGCGGAGGTGAAGAAGAGCGGCCTGCGCGGCCGCGGCGGCGCAGGTTTCCCCACCGGCGTGAAATGGACCTTCATCCCCAAGGGCAACACCAAGCCCGTGTACCTGGTGTGCAACTGCGACGAATCCGAGCCCGGCACCTTCAAGGACCGTTTCGTGGTGCACCAGGACCCGCACCAGCTCATCGAGGGCCTCGTGATTGCATGCTACGCGGTGCAGGCGCACTACGCGGTCATCTACATGCGCGAGGAGTTCCCGGAGGCCGCCAAGATTGTGCGCCAGGCCATCCGCGAGGCGGAGGAGCACGGCTTCCTCGGCCAAAACATCCTGGGCAGCGGGTTCGACCTGAAGCTCATCCTGCACCGCGGCGCCGGCGCCTACATCTGCGGTGAGGAAACGGGCCTCATCAACTCCATCGAGGGCGTGCGCCCCTACCCCCGCATCAAGCCACCCTTCTTCCCCGCAGCCATCGGCCTCTACGGCTGCCCCACCATCGTCAACAACGTGGAATCCCTCTGCCAGGTGCGCCAGGTCATGATGCGCGGCGCGGAGGCCTACGCCGCGGAAGGCGCCCAGCGCTCCCCCGGAACCCGCATCATCGGCGTGTCCGGCGACGTGAAGCGCCCCGGGTACTATGAAATCGTGTCCGGCTCCATGACGTACGGCGAGCTGCTGTACGACGTGTGCGGCGGCCCTAGGGACGGGCGCAAGTTCAAGGCCATCATCCCCGGCGGCGCATCCGCCAAGGTGATGCGCTGCGACGAGGTGCTGAAAGCCAAGAACCCGGACGGCTCCGTGAAGGAGATGAGCGTGTTCGACATCCCGCTGGACCTGGACTCCATCGCCCAGCACGGCTCCATGAGCGGCTCCGGCGGCGTCATCGTGATGGATGACTCCCGCAGCATGCCCAAGATGCTCAACAACCTGAACCGCTTCTTCGCCTGGGAATCCTGCGGCCAGTGCACACCCTGCCGCGAGGGCAACCCGTGGATGTACAAGCTCTCCACGCGCATCTGCGCGGGCAAGGGCGCGCCGGAGGACGTGGACCTCCTGAAATCCGTGGCGGACAACATCTGCGGCCGCACGGTCTGCGCCTTCGGCGAGGCCTGCAGCTGGCCCACCCAGGCCTTCACCACCAAGTTCCGGGAGGAATTCCTGGCACTCACCAAACCCATCAACGCCGCCAAGCCCCACAACCCGGAGACCGCCGCGGCTCAAAAGTTCCTCACACGCGAAGACTAACCTTTCACCCAGAATGAGCACTCAACCCGCAACACTGCCTAAAGACGAGGCCGCCGCAGAAGGCAAGGTCAACGTCCAGATCAACGGCAAATGGTACCGCTTCCCCAAGGGCACGCGCATTGCCGACGCCTGCAACTCCGTGGGCGCGCACGTGCCGTGCTTCTGCTACCACCCCAAGCTCTCCATTGCCGGCTCCTGCCGCATGTGCCTGGTGGAACAGGGCATGCCCCCGCGTCTCGCACCCGGTGCGGAACCCGTCTACAACGCCGACGGCTACCAGACCATCAGCTGGATGCCCCGCGCCGTCATTGCCTGCGCCAACACCGTGGCGGAGAACATGGGTATCCGCACCAACAGCCCGCTCACGCTGGAGGCCCGCCGCGGCGTGCTGGAGTTCCTGCTCACCAACCACCCGCTGGACTGCCCCATCTGCGACCAGGCCGGCGAGTGCAAGCTGCAGGAGTACACCGCGGACTACGGCCGCGGCACCCACCGCTTCACGGAAGCCAAGATCAAGAAGGGCAAGAACATCTCCATCGGCGAGCGCGTGAACATGGACCAGGAGCGCTGCGTGCTCTGCCGCCGCTGCGTCCGCTTCATGAAGGAAATCGTGGGCGAGGAGGTCCTCGGCGTCGTGGGCCGCGGCGGCCACAACGCCATTGCCTGCCACCCCGGCAAGCGCCTGGACAGCAACTACTCGCTCAACACCACGGACCTCTGCCCCGTGGGCGCCCTCACCAGCAAGGATTTCCGCTTCAAGATGCGCGTGTGGTTCCTCAAGAGCACGCCCACCATCGATGTGAACTGCGGCACCGGAACCAACATCAACATCTGGACCCGCGAGCAGCAGGTCTACCGCATCACCCCGCGCCAGAACGACGAGGTGAACTCCTGCTGGATGCCGGACGACCACCGCCTGAACTACAAGTACATCAACGCGGAGACGCGCCTGCTCCACCCGCTCGTGCGCACGGACGCGGAGGCTCCCCAGCGCAAGGCCGCCATGGAGCCCACCCTCAACATGGTCTCCACCCAAATCAGCAAGTGCGATGCCGACCAGATCGCCGTCGTGGCCTCCGCCCGCATGACCAACGAGGAGCTCTACCTCACCCGCCAGCTGGTGGACCTGCTGGGCGTCACCAAGTATGATGTGGTGCCCCGCCGCGGAGAGAGCGACAACATGCTCATTGCCGAGGACCGCAACCCCAACACCAACGGCGCCAAGCTCATCCTGGGGCGCGACGGCTCCGGCCTGCAGAACATCCTGGACGGCGTGCGCAGCGGCGCCATCCGCGCCCTCATCGTCCTGAACGAGGACGTGGTGGCCGCGGGGCTCTCCGCGGACGACCTGAAGAAGCTGGACTACCTGCTGTGCGTGGCGCACAACGAGGACGGCACCACCCCGCACGCGGACGTGGTGCTGCCGGGCACCACCTTCGCGGAGAAGTACGGCACCATGATCAACGTGACGGGCCGCATCCAGCGCCTGAACCGGGCCATAGAGCCGCTGGGCAAGGCCATGGACACCTGGGAAATCCTGCGCTACCTGCTGCAGCGCCTGGGATGCGACAACGAGATGATCACCGCGTGCCCGAGCGCGCAGATGCTCTTCAACCTGCTGGCGGAGGAGCACGAGCCGCTGCAGGGCCTCACCTGGGGCGCCATCGGCAACCAGGGCAGGCAGGTCATCGAAACCGGGGTCACCATCCCCCTCATCGAACGCGAGAAAGCCAAGAAGTAAACCCCTCACTTAGCTACAGACTATGGAAACAATCTACATCAATTGGTGGGACAGTCTCATGAGCGACGAGATCTGGTTCTACAGCCTGACCACGGTGGCCAAGCTGGTGCTCATGTTCGCCGTCATCCTGGCCTTCGTTGTCATCTCCGTGTGGATTGAGCGCCGCGTGGCCGGCTGGATCCAGGACCGCCCCGGCCCCAACCGCGCGGGCCTGCCGCTCTTCCTCCTGAAGCGTTTCGGCAGCAAGGAGAAGCAGCCGCTCAAGGACTGGCTGCACTTCTTCGGCGTGCCGGAGACCTGCTGGATTGCCAAGCTCTGCAAGTGGCTGCGCTTTGACCGCGAGATTCCCCTGCTGGGCCTCATCCAGCCCTGCCTGGACGGCGGCAAGCTCTTCCTGAAGCAGGAAACCACGCCCTCCTACGTGCGCCGCCTGTACTTCATTGTGGCGCCCATGCTGGTGCTGGGGCCGCCGCTGGTGGCGGCTGCCGTGGTGCCCTTCTCCTCCCATGTGGACACGTGCTACGGCGCCATCCAGATGTGCGTGGCCAACCTGAACATCGGCCCGCTGTGGATATTCGCCATCTCCGGGCTGTCCGTGTACGGCCTCACGCTGGCCGGCTGGTCCTCCAACTCCAAGTTCCCGTTCATCGGCGGCCTGCGCGCCACCGCCCAGCTCATCTCCTACGAGGTGGCCATGGGCCTGGCCATCATCCCGCTGCTCATGATTTTCGGCACCCTCAACCTCCAGGACATCGTGCAGTACCAGGCGGACAACGGCTGGACCCTGCTGCCCGTCTGGGGAGAGGGCCTGGGCATTGAGCGCTGGCTGCTCATGCTGCCCCTGCTGATTAGCTTCGTGGTCTTCGTGACCTGCGTGTTCGCGGAGGCAAACCGCACCCCCTTCGACATGGCGGAGTGCGAGACCGACCTCGTGGGCGGCTACCACACGGAGTACTCCTCCATGAAGTTCGCATCGTTCTTCATGGGTGAATACGCCGCCATGGTCATCGGCTCCGCGGTGGTGGTCACCCTCTTCCTGGGCGGCTGGTCCGTGGGCTTCGGCGCGGATGCCGCGCTGGCGGCCTACTGCGACTGGCTGGCGGTGCTCTGCCAGTTCATCGCCTTCCTGGTGAAGCTGCTCGCTTTCATCTTCTTCTTCGTCTGGGTGCGCTGGACCCTCCCCCGCTTCCGCTGGGACCAGGTCATGAAGCTCGGCTGGCTCGTCTTCCTGGAGGTGACCGTGGCCAACATCTTCCTCACCGCCGCCATCCTCTATTTCGTCAAGTAACCACCTTTCCCCCATGTCCTACATTCAAATCAAAAGACCCAAGTTCTCCATCCTGGACAAGATTTACGTGGTGGAGCTGGTGAAGGGGCTCGCCCTCACCTTCAAGCACCTGGCGCTCTCCGTCTTCCACAAGAGCCGCGGGCGCGACGACTTCAACAGCCACGGCATAGGCGTGTGCATGGAGTTCCCGGAAACCCGGTGGGACGAGCGCCTGCCGGAGTACTACCGCGGCGCCCCCACGCTGGTGCACGGCGAGGACGGCCGCGAGCGCTGCGTGTCCTGCCAGCTCTGCGAGTTCATCTGCCCGGCGCGCGCCATCCGCGTGGTGCCCGGCCCCGTCTCCCCGGATTCCAACTGCCAGAAGCAGGAGAAGGCACCCGCGGAGTTCGAGATCGACATGCTGCGCTGCATCTACTGCGGCATGTGCCAGGAGGTTTGCCCGGAGCAGGCCATCTTCCTCTCCAAGGAGTACCTCATCACGCCCACGGACCGCAGCCAGGCCGTGCGCAACAAGGAGACCCTCTACCGCCTCGGCGGTACCCGCAAGGGCCTCGTCAACAAATGGAACGAACACAAATAATCACCTGCCATGACTGAAACCATCCTTTTCTACGTGTTTGCGGTGCTGGCCGTCCTCTTCGCCGTTGGCGTGGTGGCCTTCCGCAACCCTGTGACCTCCGCCATGAACATGGCGCTCTGCTTCGCCGCCACGGCGGGCATCCTCTTCGGGCTGGGCGCGCAGTTCCTGGGCATCGTGCAAATCATCGTGTACGCGGGCGCCATCCTGGTGCTCTTCCTCTTCGTGGTGATGATGCTTGACCTCAAGAACGAGGAAACGCCCAACTTCATCGCCAACCTGTGCGGCGTGGTGGTGGCGGCCGTCTTCGCCGCCATGGTCACCAGCGTGGCCATCCACCTGCCCGGCGCCTGCACCTGCTGCGAGGGCGACCAGGCCGCCCTGGCCGTACAGGACGACACGCCCGCTCTGGGCGGCGCCCTGCCGGAGCTCAAACCGGAGGCCGCGGCCCAGGTGGTGCAGCACGTCACCGGGCAGGAGCAGCCCGCCATGAACAGCATCCCGGACACCAAGCTGCTGGGCTACGCCCTGTTCGGCAAGTACAGCATTGCGTTCACCATCCTGTCCTTCGGCCTGCTGGCCGGCGCGGTGGGTGCGGTGGCGCTCTCCCGCAAGCTCCGCAAAGACTAACCCCCTTCCCCGCCATGATTACATTAGCGCATTACCTTATCCTTTCCGGCATCCTGTTTGCCATCGGGCTGGCAGGCGTGCTGCTCCGCAAGAACATCATCGTGGTGTTCATGTGCCTGGAGATGATGCTCAGCGCCGCCAACGTGGCGCTCGTGGCATTCTCCCGCGCGCAGGGCACCCACGGCCTCCCCGTGTATGACGGCCAGGTGATGGCCCTCTTCGTCGTCGGCATCGCCGCCGCTGAGGTCGCCATCGGCCTCGCCCTCATCGTCTGCATGTTCCGCGCACGCAGAACGGTGGAAAGCACCGCCCTCAACTCCATGAAAGACTAACCCACGATTTTTCTTATGATGAACAACCTTCCCTGGCTATTCCTCCTTCTGCCGCTGGTGGTGGCCGCCATCGACTGGCTTTGCTTCAGCAAATGCCCGCGCACGGCGGCCACGCTCTCCATCCTGTCCGCGGCGGCCACGTTTGCGCTGTGCTGCCACCTGCTGTTCTGCGGGGGCGCGTGCACGCCGGATGCGTACAACTGGCTGCCCTGCGGGGGCGACGCGGCCAAGGGCCTGAGCATGGGCCTGCTGCTGGACGACCTCGCGCTGCGGATGATGCTGGTGGTGACCGGCATCGGCACGCTGGTGCACATCTTCTCCGTGGGCTACATGAAGGGTGACACCTCCAACCTGAGCCGCTATTTCGCCGGGCTGAGCATCTTCATGTTCAGCATGAGCACCATCGTGCTGGCGGACAACCTGGTGATGACCTTCATCGGTTGGGAAATGGTGGGCTTCTCCTCCTACCTGCTCATCGGGCACTGGTTCCACAAGGACTCCGCGGCGGACGCCGCCAAGAAGGCCTTTATCACCAACCGCGTGGGCGACTTCGGGTTCCTCATCGGCATCCTGATGACCGCGGGCGCCTTCGGCACGCTGCAGTTTGCGGGCATGGGCGCGGTATCCGCGCAGGTGGCCCCGGCCGTGCTCACGGCGGTGGTGCTCTTCCTCTTCTGCGGCGCGGTGGGCAAGAGCGCCCAGTTCCCGCTGCATGTGTGGCTGCCGGACGCCATGGAGGGCCCCACCCCGGTGTCCGCCCTCATCCATGCCGCCACCATGGTGGCCGCCGGCGTGTACATGCTGGTGCGCCTGCAAGTAGCCATGGGCGCGGGCGCCTTCACGGAGACCGCCGCCACGGTGATTGCGAGCGTGGGTGCCATCACGGCCGTGATGGCCGCCATTATCGCCACGCAGCAGGACGACATCAAGCGCGTGCTGGCGTACTCCACGCTCTCCCAGCTGGGCTACATGGTGATGGCCGTGGGCTTGCTGGCGGGAGAGGCCGCTATGTTCCACCTGTACACGCACGCGTGGTTCAAGGCCCTGCTCTTCCTGGGCGCGGGCGCGGTGATTGTCTGCTGCCACCATGAGCAGGACATCTGGAAGATGGGCGGCCTGGCCAAGCGCATGCCGCTCACCGTCCTCTGCTTCATCCTGGGCACCGCGGCGCTCATCGCCATCCCCGGCACCTCCGGCTTCTTCTCCAAGGAGGCCATCCTGGATGCCGCGCTGGAGAAATCCCCCGTCTTCTTCTACATCGGCGCCGGAGTGGCCGCCCTCACCACCTTCTACATGACCCGCCTCTGCCTGGTGGCATTCCTCGGCCAGGCGCGCGACCACGGCGCGGAGCACGCCAGGGAGGCTTCCGCGTGGATGCTGCTGCCGCTCGTCATCCTGGCGGTGATGGCAGTGATTGCCGGCTACGGTTTCGTGGCGGATGAGCTGGTGCCCTTCGCGGGCTTCCACGCGCACGGCATGGAAATCGGCACGCCGTTCTTCGTGAGCCTGGGCGCGCTGGTCATCGGCCTGCTCGCCGCGGTCATCGTCTACGGCTTCGGCAAGCGCAGCCAGGACCCCCTGGCCGGCAACTGCGTCTCCACCGCCCTCCGCAAGAGGCTCTACATCGACTGCTTCTACGACAAGGTGGTCATCGGCTTCTTCCAGGACAAGCTGCTGGCGGGCGTCATCGAGGGTGTGGACACCGCGCTCATCCGCGGCATCCTGGTGCAGGGGCTCGCCTGGGCCACCAGCCGCGTGGGCAAGCTGCTCAGCTGGATCCAGGGCGGCTCGCTGCGCGGGTACGCGCTCGTCACCGGCCTCGGCCTCGTCATTGTTGTGTTCCTTTTCGTCTTTCATCAATTTTAACCTGATTTGACCACCATGCTTATCTGGCTTATCCTCATTCCCGTAATCGCCTCCGCCCTCATCGGCCTGGCGAAGGCACCCGGCCGCCTGACAGCCATTGCCAGCGCCGTTGCCACCTTCATTCTGGCCCTGGGCGCGGCCTTCTGCCCGCACTGCGGCGCGGACTGCTGCGCGTCCACCCTGTTCGGCTTCCCCGTGCAGCTGACGGTGGACCCGGCGGTGCTGCCGCTCGCCAAGGTGATGGTGCTGCTCACCGCCATTGTCACGCTGGCCGCCACCATCGGCCTGAAAGCCCCCAACAAGGACGCCGAGCGCAGCTGGGCCATCTCCGCCCTCCTGCTCTCCACCGGCGCCATGGGCGCGTTCATGTCCGACAACATTATCGCCTTCTACGGCTTCCACGAGCTGGCGCTCATCCCCACCTTCGTGATGATCGGCTGCTACGGCCGCGGCGACCGCCGCACGGTGGCGTGGACCGCCACGCTGTACCTGGGCCTGGCGTCCATGGTGCTGCTGGCGGGCCTGCTGATGCTCTGCTGGGAGATGCACGCCTACAGCTTCAGCATGATGGCGCGCGCGTTCCAGGCGGGCATTGCGCCGGAGCACGGCTGCATCATCGGCGGCCTGCTGCTGGCGGGATTCGGCACGCTGGTGTCGCTCTTCCCGTTCCACTCCTGGGCGGCCCCCGCGTATGCGAGCGCGCCCACGCCCATTGCCATGCTGCATGCGGGCGTGCTGAAGAAGTTCGGCCTGTACGGCCTCTTCACGCTGGCGTACGTTTTCGGCCCGCAGGGGCTTGATTCCCTCTTCGGCTGCTGGAACAACCTGCTGCTGGTGCTCCTGCTCGGCAACGTGCTCTGGGTGGGCATCGTCACCATCGCCCAGCGCAGGCTGGACGACATGCTGGGCAACTCCTCCGTCATGCACATGGGGTACCTCTTCCTGGCGTTCGCGGTGCTGGTGGCGGGCTGCGGCCCCGTGGCATCCGAGCTGGCGGTGAAGGGTGCGGCCCTGCTGATGCTGGCCCACGGCCTGACGATTTCCATGCTCTTCCTGCTCACCGGGCAGATTGAGAGCCAGACGCGCACGCTGGAGATGGAATCCATGGGCGGCCTGGCGCGCAAGCTGCCGTGGCTCGGCTTCCTCTTTGCGGTGGCCGGGCTGGCATCCATCGGCCTGCCCCTGCTGGCCAACTTCCCCGGCGAGTTCTCTATCTTCTACTCCTGCTTCGTGGATTGGCACCCCGGAGCGGACGGTTGCTGCGCGCTGGCCAACTGGCTCGGTGGCCTCGGCCCCGTGCAGTTCACACTGGTCTTCGCCCTCTGGGGCCTCGTCATCAGCGCCGTCTACATGCTCCGCGCCTTCCGCAACATCTTTGAGGGCGACGTCTCGCACGCCTCCGACCGCGCCACCGGGCTCACCGCCCTGGACACCACGGCCGCCGTCGTGCTCACCGTGGCCATCGTCCTCTTCGGCATCCTGCCCTACATCGTCTCCAACCTCGTTCCCGCCATCGGCGCCTAACCTGAATCCCATTTCACACCATGTCTCCCATTACTGAATCCTACACCTGGTGCCAGTTCACCCCGGCCTTCGTCCTGGTCGGCATCGCGGCGCTCATCCTCATGGCGGACGCCTTCCTGCCCAAGCTGGACAAGCGCGTGTACGCCGTGTTCGGCGCGGTGGCAGCCATTGCCACGGGCTGCTTCATGCTCGGCGAGCCGTTCAACCTCTTCGGCTTCCTCGCCTGCGCGGCAACCGGACTCACCCTCCTGCTCGCGTACGACTACTTCACCGTGAGCTGCGACTCCATTGCCGGCGGCGACAACCCCGAGGGCTACGGCGAGTTCCTGGCCCTGCCCCTGGTGGCTTGCGCCGGCATCTTCTGCCTCACCCAGGCGCACGACCTCATCATGCTCTTTGTGAGCCTGGAGGTGCTGACGCTCAGCTCCTACACGCTCGCGGGCTACTTCCGCCGCAACCAGGGCTCCGTGGAAGCCGGCATCAAGTACCTGGTGCTCGGCGCCATGAGCACCGGACTGCTCGTCTTCGGCGCCGCCTGGTACTTCGGCATGACCGGCACCTTCGAGCTGGACCCGCAGGTGGCCCAGGTGGCCCTGCAAGGCTCCGCCATCGGCGCCCCCGCCATTGCCGGAGGCTTCCTCATGGCCGTGGCCATGCTCTTCCTCGGCGCCTTCTTCAAAGTGGGCGCCGCCCCCATGCACGTCTGGATTCCCGATGTGTACCAGGGAGCCCCCACCCCCACCTCCAGCTTCCTGGCCGTGGCATCCAAGGTGGGCGGCTTTGTGGTGCTCTGCACACTCTTCGCGCCGTTCTCCCACTACATGCACCCGGAGTACGCCCTCTGCAACGTGCTCGTGTGGATTGTGGGCCTCGTGGCCGCCGCCACCCTGCTCATCGGTAACCTCGGCGCCATCAACCAGAACAACGCCAAGCGCCTCCTCGGTTACTCCTCCATCGGGCAAGCCGGCTTCATCATCGTCTTCTTCCTCGGCGTCGGCGAATACGGCATCGGCACACGCGACATCAACGTCTTCTCCTACCTGCTCGCGTACGCCCTCGCCACCATCCCCGCCTTCTACGCCATCGCCATGGTTCGCACACAGCGCGGCAGCGAGGAAATCGCCGCCTTCCGCGGCCTCGCCAAAACCAACCCCCGCACCGCCTTCCTCGTCACCGTGGCATTCGCATCCCTCGCAGGCGTGCCCCTCACCATCGGCTTTATCGCCAAACTGAAGGCATTCCTCGCCCTCATCGACACCATGACCGTCCTCGACGGCCTCTCCTGGCTGCTCGTCATCATGATCATCTGTGCCGCCGCCGGCTTCTACTACTACTTCAAGATCATCCGCGCCATGTATTGGGAGAAACCCCTCCCGGAGGACAAGCCCCTCCAGGTTCCCGGCATCACCACCGCCGTCCTGGCCATCTGCGCCCTAGCCTCCATCATCCTCGGCACGCTCCCCCTCCTAATCTCCAGCGGCTCTTAAACCGCGCGCAGCGCGCCATTCATTCAAAGAGTACATAGCTTGCCTCAACACCGCCGACGGTCCCGAGCAGGGCGTGCGCGCTGCGCACGGTAAGGCGGGGTGGACCAACTGCGAAGCACGTTGGCCCCGATAGGGGCGAGAGCGCGTGAGGCGCGCCCGAGTCAACGTAGCCCGCAAGTGCGAAGACGGGCCCTTTCAAAAACCCTCCCGCCGAAAGGCCGGGAGGGTTTTTCAATTTTTACCCGCAGCTCTTGAAAAGGGCTTGACAAGATTGCGACACCTGATACACTGCCGCCATATACCCATGAATCATAATGTTATGAAAACCACCTACACAAAAAGCATTGCCATTCTCATTGCCTGTTTATTGCTTTGCTCGTGTAAAAAGAAACAGGACAACACGAAAGGCATACCCACACAAGCAGAATTGAATACCACTCTAACGAGCGCCTCCGTGACGAACACCGACCAGAAAAAAAATGCCCTCACGGAACTCATCAATATGGGAGTCGTAAAGTCTGCGTTGGAGATAAAGTCCAGCGTGGGACGAGAGGCGTTTAAAGAGGCAATCAAGCAGAAGAACGATGAAATTTTTAAACTGTTGCTTGCGGCAGGCGCCGAAATCGAACCAGAGGAAGGCGCAGAGGAGGCTCCTCTATATATCGCTGCTGGATGCGGTTACAGTACTGGTGTCAAGTTGCTCATCAAGGCTGGCGCTGACGTGAGGAATCTTGGAAAAAATGACAAGTCCGCACTGTCTAAGGCCTGTCGAGAAGGAAGTTTCTCATGTGCAAGGCTGTTACTGGAGGCAGGCGCGGATATAGAATCGGCAGATAAAGCGGGGTGGACTGCCTTGATATGGGCTAGTCGAAGGGGGCATGATGATTGCGTAAAACTATTACTCGAGACGGGCGCAAAAATAGATGCCAAAGACAAGAACGGACGGACGCCATTAATGAATGCTATTGAAAGGAATAAACTATCGTGTGCCAAAATTCTGCTAGCTAGTGGAGCCGACATAGGGATTGGCGACAATAGCGGGGAAACGGCTTTAACCTTAGCATGCTATTATGGCAATACTGAATGCTTGACATTATTGCTGGAGCATGGGGCTGACAAGAACCACCATGATACCGATGGTGCATCTGCCCTGATGAAAGCATGCATGCAAGATCAGAAGGAATGCGTACAAGCATTGATTGATGCGGGCGCAAACTTGGAACAGGAGGACAAAGACGGATGGACTGCTTTGATGTGGGCATGCGCGGAACACAAGACAGATTGTGTTAAAATATTGCTGGACGCTGGTGCAGATGTGATGCACAAAAATCACGATAAGAGGACAGCACTAGACATGGTAGGAGAAGAAGATGCCAGTTATTGCAGCGACCTATTGCAGACAGCGAAGGCTAAAAACAATAAGGCACGTTCGCGGAATGGAGGTTCAAATGATTTGCCTTCGGCAAAGGTGAGCGAGCTTGTTCAAGCCTGCTCACGCAATGATAATAAAAAACTGAAAGCATTATTGGATGCGGGTGCTGACGCGAATGCCAAAGACGAAAACGGCGTGGCATTGTTGTCGAAAGCATGTATGTACAATAGCCCCCGCTGCGTAAAGGAATTGCTAATGTACGGGGCGAGCATCAATAGCCAGGACGAGGATGGGACAACCGCTTTGGTGTATGCATGTAAACAGGGAGCAGCAGAATGCGTGCGGGTGCTAATTCAGGCTGGCGCGGACGTTTCCAGAGCTGCAGATGACGGGACAACGCCTGTAGATGCTGCTTGGAAAAACGGTCATGATGATTGTGTCGAGCTTTTATTGGAAGCAGGCGCAAAAGACGATAGGGAAATATCGTTTTTGGTTGCATGTTCCCTTGGGCAGGTTGAAGCTGTGAATGATATGCTAAAAAAAGGCGTTAAGGTAAACGCGTGTGATGATGAAGGGCATTCCGCGCTATATTTCGCCTGCATCTCGGGATGTGCAAAATGCGTTCAAGCATTGATTGATGCGGGCGCAGATGTTACTCAAAGAGCGGATGATGGAACATCTCCTGTATGGGCTGCGTGGCTAAAAGGCCATAATGAATGCATACAGGTTCTCTTAAAAGCTGGCGCAAAAGATGATAGAGAAATCGCATATCTTGGAAATGTAGTGGAAGGAAATGTAAATGAAGTTAAAAAGCTGTTGCGCCAAGGAGTAAATGTAAACGCTCGAGAAGAAAGCTCTGGCAACACTGCGCTCCATTATGCATGTATAGCTGGACAAAAGAACTGCGTTAAAGTACTTCTAGACGCTGGCATTAAGGTGCATGCAAAAAACAAGGGAAAAGAAGAAGCAATCACATATGCGGAAGCTGGCGGCTTTACTGAGTGTGTGCGATTGATTAAGGAGCATCTGAAATCTCAAAAATCTTCACAAAAGGAAATTGACAATCTAACTGGCAGCCAGAACTGGGGTGAAGAAGCTGCCGGGCGAGTCGTTGCCTCTGAAAGCAAAGCCGAGACTGACGACCAAACCGGCAGCCGGGATGAAGCTCAAGAAGCTGTAGAAGCGCTAAAGACAATTCCCCCACTACTGCGCGATTGCCTGCTATGCGAGAAGAAGGAATTTATATTTATGAAAGATGGCAGCCTTCCGTATGCGCATGGGGGCCTAGTCTTGATTTCGAAACAAGAAAACGCGCCGTATAAAGATGTGTTGCCTAATGCCAATTTTGTTGGAAGTGATGGCAAAGAGTACAATTGGAGGTCCGTCATGAATTCGCGTTCGCAGAATCCTCAATGGGAGGCAGCATGGTTGAAAATTAAGCGCATTATGGGAAAAATCGGAGACGAACCTGTACTGCGGCATTTCAATAAGGAAATCAAGCATTTGCGGAAGGGATTCCGTGAGAAGGCCCCCAAGAAAGCCTATATGAGAATATTGCGTTCCTCACAATAAGCCCTCCCCCTCCTCCAGGAAAACTCTTTCCACTCCCACCTAGAACCTCAGCAACAAGCCATCCAACTGCTCACCTCCTGCCGAGATTACCTGCACCACCTCTAACCCGCCCCCGCCCGCGAGCTAAAATCTTCTGCTTCACCAGCGCATGAAAAATCTTCCACTCAGAGGTATGGGAAATTCAACTCAACAGGATATCTGCAGAGAATCCCTCTAAAGCAAAGCGTGTTGGGAGGCTGGGCAGAGTTTATGAGGGGAGATTATTTTTCTTGCGGTTTTTAGCTAGGCGCAGATCATTCTCCTCATCGAACTTTCTGCATTTTTCATCTTGTTCGTCTCTTTGTCCACTCAATTCATACTCTATGAGAGAAAGTACTCCTTCAAGCGCGTCCTTTGATGTCCATGTAATCATAGGTAATGGCTCGAAATTATACTTTTGAGCGTATATGTTATATTCCTCAACTGAACTGTTGTAATTCCTGCTGCTCGCATCTACGCATTCACCTTCAGTTGCTATTGTTATTGCTCTTGCATTGCGTACCAAATCAAAAAAAAGCATATATTCTTTGTATGGCATAGACTCGAAGAAGGGATTTTGGAAATAATCAAGGTCTATGTCGAGAATATAATTATCAGGCATGCCATAGCCAAATTTTTGGAGAATAGCTAGCGTGTCGTTTCTTAAGTCTTGATGGAGGCACTCCGCCAAATTTACAATTGCGTGAACGAGATTTCCATGGCCAGGAAACATGAAGCTAGAAATTGAAGGTTTCAATAAGCCGTTGAGGTAATGAACATTATTATACAACTCTATAATTTCTTTAATATCAGTATATGGTTTTGGATTAAATGAATCTGGTGCACATATGTATGCCTTCCCTATAATATCTAGGTAAATTGCCGTAAGTATTTGTTCATCATAGTAAAGATTGAAAACTTGCCCCTGGCTATCGGATCTAAGTATCGTGCCTTTGCGAAAAAAATCTTCGACATCAATGGTATCTATCCTGTCCCTCGTCAGTTTGAGAAGGTTCAGCCAATTATCGTTGATTTGCTTTTCGTCAGGACATTCCAGGTAATCTTCCCTTTGCCTCCAAAGCGGAGGAAATGTGTCTGCGTGCTCATCAAATGTGATAAGGGCTGGGTGAGTCTCACGATGTTTATACCAGGCTTTTATGGCGGCAGCATGATTTTCGAAAATGTATACAGGTATCTTCCATTTATTGATTTCATGCACCTGCGATGACCTATTTTCGTAGCAAAAATCAGGAATGCAATTTAGCCAGTCAATTTTGGGAATTATGGCATGTCCTGGAAAATTTTCAAAAGAGTTTGCGTTGACCATATGTTTGAGGGTAGTTTGGTTTGTTCGATAGTTGTTGCCGGCTAACCCCTGCCTTCGCGTTCGGTGCGGAGGTCGTCTAGGAGCTTGCCTTTGTAGGTGAAGTATTTTGCGCCCTGGTAGGCGCCGGAGGTGTTGCGCTGGCGCTTCGGCAGGTACTTCCGCACGAAGGGGGAGAGCTTGTAGATGTGCCCCTTGTACTCTACCGTGGAATCACTCGCCACCCTCACCTGGATGCCGGTGGGAATAAAGGTGACCGTTTCGCCGGCCTTCACGCCAATCATGCTGAACTTGAATCGCGGCCGGCGACGTTCGGCGCGCGGCGCGGGAGCGGCTTTCTTCCCTGCCTTCCTTACCGCCTGTTTGATTGGCTTGTTGTCGGCGTATCTGAGCACTACTGCATCCTCGATGGTGTCGGCAATCTCGGTAAAGATCTCCAAGGCTGTTTTGGGTGGCACGTTGAAAAATTCGCGGTTCTGGCGGATACGCAAGTCGGTCAGACGGTCGATGGTCTTGTGCACCAGTTTCTCGACCTCGTTGAACTTGGCCGTTTCCATGGTGGCGAAGATTTCAAAGGGCAGCGGCACCGCCGTGTTGTCCAGCTCCTTTGAGCGCACGTCCACCGGGCGCGCGCTCTTGCCGATTTTCACCCAGTCCTCGCGGAAGCTCGGATTGGTCAGAATGTAGACGTAGCCTTTCATGATAGTATGGCGTATGGGTGATTATTTGTCCATCTTTTGCAGGTCGGCTTGCAGCTCTGCGAAGCTTTGCAGGGCGTTTTGCAGGTTTTCCATGATGTCGTCCGCCAGTTCTTCCGGTTCTGGCAGATTGTCGAGGTCGGCCAGGCCCTGGTCCTTGACCCATGTGATGTTTAAATCGGTTTTGTCCCGTTGCAGGATTTCCTCAACGGTGAACTTGCGCCAGCGGCCATTGGGATTCTCGGCGGAATAGGTCTCCGTGCGCTCATGGCGGTTTGTCGGGTTGTAGCACTGGAGGAAATCCGCCAAATCCTCATCCTTCATGGGATGGTTCTTGAGCGTGAAATGCACGTTGGTGCGGAAGTCGTAGATCCAGACCTCCTTGGTTTGCATTTCGGAACTCGCCGGTTTCTTGTCGTAGAAAAGCACGTTCGCCTTTACGCCCGGCTTGTAGAAAATCCCCGTGGGCAGGCGCAGGATGGTGTGAAGGTCACAGGTTTGCAGAAGCTTCTTCCGGATGATTTCACCCGCGTCGCCCTCAAAGAGCACATTGTCTGGCAGCACCACCGCCGCCTTGCCGGTGTTTTTCAGCATGCTGTTGATGTGCTGCACAAAGTTGAGCTGCTTGTTATTCGTCGTCGTCCAAAAATCGGAGCGGTTGTACACCAGCCCGTCCTCTTCTGTTTCGCCCTCTTCGTTGGTGCAGGAGATAGTCGATTTCTTGCCGAAGGGAGGGTTGGTCAGCACATAGTCAACCTTGGTATCAGGCTCTTTCAGCAGGGAATCGCCTTGCTGTAGGGGAATTTCTCCATAAATATCACCGATGTTGTGGAGATACAGGTTCATGAGCGCCATCTTGAACGTGGTGGCCACCAGTTCGTTCCCGCGGAATTGCTTGTCCTTCAGAAACTTTTTCTGCGTAGCGTTCAGCGTGTAGGTGTTGGCAATGAATTCCTGCGCGGCCAGGAAGAAACCGCCGCTGCCGCAGCAGGGATCTGCCACCGTTTTCAACGGCTCGGGGCGCATGGCTGCCACCATGGCTTTGATGAGCGGGCGCGGCGTGAAGTACTGCCCGGCTCCGCTCTTTGTGTCATCTGCGTTCTTTTGCAACAGGCCTTCGTAGATTTCGCCCTTCACATCGCTTGCCATGGCCGACCAGGTTTCGCGGTCAATCATTTGCACGACGCGGTAGAGAATGGCTGCCTTGGATATTTTATTGGCTGCTTTCTTGAAAATCATGCCTAATATGCCGGTGCATGTCCCAAGTTTTTCCAGCGTATTCTCGTACTGATGTTCCAATTCTTTGCCTTGCAGCGTGTTCATGTCCGCCCAAGTGTATCCCGCCGGAATGCCCGTGTCTCGGTTGTAAGGTGGGCGCGAGTATTCATCGCTCATCTTGAGGAATATCAAGTAGGTCAATTGCTCAAGATAGTCCCCATATGACAAGCCGTCATCGCGCAGGGGATTGCACATCGCCCACACTTTGTTGACGATGGTAGTTGGGTGTTCTTTGTCGGAAGCGGGCATTTTTGTGAAGTTATGCTTGTTGATGAAATTTAATATTAACTTGTTGTCGCTCTCTTGTGTTCAGATTGTTCTTTATTTCGTTTTCTATTTCTTTAAGATATCCTTGAGTTGTATCGATTTTAAGGAGCGTATACAATTCTTCAGCTGGTTTTGTGATAAAATAACAGTCGAGTTTTATGCTTATTTTTTGATCTCCAGTATTTGCAATAATTAAATGATCATTATGGCATTGTATGGTTGCTGTTTCATTTTTTTCTAGAATTGATTCCATGCATTGGAATGGGTGAATTTGAATCATACCTAATGAGGACAATTCTAGCAAATTACCATAGGATATGCCGTATTTATTGTAAATTGATATATTGTCTGTTATAAAGTAGTCGTTGTCAATATGCATAAAGAGAGCAGCTACTTTGCAGAATAATTCAGCGTCATTTTTTGAAAATGATCTGAGCAAATCAAGAGTCCTTATGGAAAAACTGCCGTTGGTAGTGATTTCACCTGCGAGAAGTTTCCCCCACAGTTGCTGCATTTCCTCATTTGAGACATGAGCTGCAGCATCGAAGAAGTGAGATATCCAGTCATCATCAACCTTTCTAGCATCGACGGAAGGAGTTTCATCGAGCGTTTTCGCAGCCTCAGCAACGATGTGATCCAGATTGTTCTGCTTCTTGAATTCTTGAAAAAGGAAACGCTCTTGAGCCCTTCGAGCTAATTCGGTACAATCTGTTCCATCTAGAAAGAGTTTCCCATCCTCGTACCTAACAGGCAATTCGGGATTCTGCCGAATCGCCTCGCTGATGAGGTTGATTTCTTCAGCCTTGGCCTTTGCCATACGGCGAATATGAGTCGGCTCATATAGTCTGCCAATTCCGGCAGCTACTGTTTCGACAAGTTTAGTCAGAGGAGCCGAAAGACCGAGGAGGTCAGATGTTTCTATTTCACTCATATCAAGTCTCCTTCAAATGCTTTTTTTAATATGCTTTGTTTTAGTGTCGAGGTTTGTAGTATGGCTCTGTTAATCGCTAAATCTATGGTGTCACACATGGTGAGTTTTTCCCCTATCTTAGAGCAAATCTCATACTGTTCCTTCAACGAGGGAACAGGAATACACAAGTTTGAATATTCTCCAACATTGAGGTGCGCTTGTGCTACCCCCCTCTTATGCTTTGTTACAAGTTTTTTGCCATGAGGAGAGTTTGTAAACAGGCATAAATACTCGGGAATAATTTTCGAAATATCGGGACGGGCAATCAGTATATCTATTGCGTTGGAACCCGCATATTCTGGAGGCACAACGCACGATGTCCCAGGATATCCAGACCTGACTATCAAGATATCGCCTTGTTGTAATTCGCTTTTTTTGTTGGCTTGATGACCCTCTTTGTTGAGATAAACCCAGTCAGAATCTTGTACTCCAAACTCTTTGACGTTTGCAGACCGAAAAGCCCGAATCCCTGTTTTCTTGTCGGTATAGTACTGAGCGGGTTTGATTACGATGCCAACGCGCACAGAACACAGCTCTTTGATTTTTTTTATATTGTTTGTTTGAGAATCAAATGCAGATTTCATAACTGCCTGCCTGTAGGCAGCCAATTTTTCTTTGATTTGTTTGAGCGTTTCCAGTCCATGCTCTATGTCAGAAAAAAGTTCCTCGATTTTGCTGACAGTCTGTTCCTGTTTGGGAGGGGGGCAGACAGGGATGAGGAAACCTTCAAGGCTTTGCTTTGTGATTTGTGGTTGTGCAGTTCCTGTTATAACCTTATCCCTGTTAGTGGAAAGTAAGCAATATTTTAAATATAGTTTTGTCAGAGGGTATTTGCCGTTTGGATGTATAACCATAGCGTTTCCGTTAATCCAACTCTGCGGCCTTGATATGTGGACGGCACCGCATGAACCGCGGCACCCCATTACGACTTCTTCTTCTGCGTGATTGTATGCATTATGGTAACCTATAATGCCATTTGCGCCATATACAGGATATTTGCCTGTTGATGTAAGAGTTTTCTTTGCAATCGTTTGAGGTTGGTAAACATTGCAAATTTCAAGTAAGGGTAAAAATTCCATTTATGCCACAAGATGGATGTTTATTTCCTCAAGCAATTGTTTATATGCATTGCCAAACAATTGGTAGAATTTGCCCAGTCCGCCCAAGTTGCCGAAGGGGGTAAGGTCAAGGTCGGCTTCAGTGATGGAGAGCGAAGTGGCGACGTGGTCGCGGATGAGCTGGAGCCACTTGTTCTGTTCATCCGAGAATTGATTGTTGCCGGCGTTTTTGGCGAAAATCCACTTTTTGTAATTGGCGCGCACTCGTTCGGCAAAGGGCGTGAGTTCCGTAATCAAGCCCATCTCATAGCGTATGAGGGAAACTAGGTCTGCAATCTGGGAAAGCTTGCTGCGGCGCTTTCCGTCCCGCAGGTCGTAGCACTGTCGCAGCTTGTCCTCCGTGATACCTTTTGCGCGCAATTGGAGGGCGAGGGAGGCGAGAACATCCAGTGCATCCGAGCGGAGTTTGTGGGGCTGGGCGTAAATGATGCCGAGAGCTATGAGGGTATCTTGGTTCGCGGCAATCCAATCATGGAAGGTCAGGATGATTTTTTCCGCCACCTCGCCGCGTTCCACATCACGCCCGACAAAGGTGGTGAAGTCGGTGTTGTCGAGATCCATCAGCTGCCGATGCGTGCGGTATATGTCCAGAATCATGGCGCGCACCGCGGCGTCATGGAACGGTGCGGCGGCAAGCTCTATGGGATTCTGCGGTTCGGCGTGCCCGTCGTCGTCATCTGGCTCTCCATCATCGCGGTCGGCGGCAAGAGGCATGTTTTCCTCGTAGGTTTCATCCTGGTTGTAGGCATCGAGCATCCGCGCGATCTGCGAGGAGATGGCGCAGCCGACAAGGTGTGAAAAGGCTTCGTGCTCACGCCTTGTCATTTTCCGCGAGAGGCGGATGAGGCGGTTGGCGGTGCTGGAAAGGATTTCCTCCGAATGGTCGCCCCGGGCGATGCTCTCCATCAGCTCCTTCAGGGAAATGCCCGGCTTGTGCTCGATTTGGCAGGTCTCCGTTTTCGCCGAAGTGGTGACGCCCACGGCATCGATGATGACGAAATGGTCCTTGTCGTCCGTTGCCGATGGTGAGACAAGCTGGAGCTCGTCCTTCGTCAGCGTGCGGGTGCCGCGCCCAATCATCTGCTCGTAGTAGTTCTTGGAACGCACATCCCGCATGAAGAGCAGGCATTCCAGCGGCTTCACGTCCGTGCCGGTGGCAATCATGTCCACCGTTACGGCAATGCGCGGGTAGAAGGAGTTTCTGAAATCGCTGAGCAGGGCTTCCGCGTTTTCCGAGCTGTAGGTGATCTTGCGGCAGAAGTCGTTGCTCTCGTCGAATTCCTCGCGCACCACTTTCACGATGTCGTCCGCGTGGGAATCATCCTTTGCGAAGATGAGAGTTTTGGGCACTTCCCGCCGCTCCGGGTACAGAGTGGCGAAAATGTTTTCCTTGAACGCGCGGATGATAGTGTGGATTTGGCTTGGGTTGACCACTTCTCCGTTCAGCTGCGACGGGGTGTAGGTCAGGTCGTCGTCCAGTTGGCCCCATTGCTTGGTGCGCGTGTAGCGTTCACGGAACAGGACGGGGGCATCCTTGAACACGGTGGCTCCGTGTTTGGTGATTTGCGTCTCGATAAGGAAGATTTCCTCCGGCACGTTCACGCCGTCGATGATGGCATCGTGGCGGGTGTATTCGCTGACAAGGTTCTGATGGAAGAAGGCGATGGTGCGGCCATCCGGCGTGGCGGTAAGGCCGATGATGAAGGCATCGAAGTACTCCAGCACCTGCATCCACACATTGTAGATGGAGCGGTGGCATTCATCCACGATGATGCAATCAAAGAATTCCGGCGGCACGTTTTTGTTGTACCTTACTTCTTTCTCGCCGCCGCCGCTTCCCGCGCCGGACGTTTCCTCGTCGGCATCAGTGATGGGCTTGCCGCACAGGATGGAATAGAGGCGCTGGATGGTGGAGATGTAGACCGTGCTGTCCTTGGGAATGTGCGGCGAATGAAGGCGGGTGACACCGTAGATGTCGGAGAACTGCCGTTGGTCGTCCGTAGGCTTGAACGCCTGGAACTCACGCTCTGCCTGCTGCCCCAGGTTGCGCGTGTCAACAAGGAAGAGTACACGCTTCATCTTGCCGTATTTCAGCAGGCGATAGGTGGAGGAGATGGCGGTAAAGGTTTTGCCCGCGCCTGTTGCCATCTGCACCAGCGCGCGCGGCTTGTTTGCCGCAAAGGAAGAATCCAGACCTTGTAGCGCTTCTATTTGGCATTTTCGCAATCCCCTGTGGTCAAGCGCCGGGAAGTGCCGTAAATTGTTGCGCATGGTGTCGGCTCCCTGGCGGATGAGGTATTGCAGTGTTTCTGGACGGTGGAACCAATAGACATCGCGTGAGCGCGGCTTGATATCGGCAAAGTCGGTGAAGCGGGTAACCATCCCCGTGGCCTCGTAGGCGAACCGCACGTTTTCGCCTGAGTAGTCCCCCAAAAAGATGCTGTGGACATAACGACTGCTCTGCTGCTCCACGCTGGTGATGACTCCGCCTTTCCGCACCTCCTTGGCTTCCACCACGCCCACAGGCTTTCCATCCACAAAAAGCGCATAGTCCACAGGCCCGGTGGAGGTGTAGAACTCACGAACCGCCACGCCCAGAGAGACGCCAAGGTCCATCTGGTCATTGTTCTGTATCACCCACCCCGCAGCTATAAGCTGCTGGTCAATGCCACGCCGCGCTATCTGTTCCGGTTTCATCTACTACAGCATGTCCTCATGTCAGAGCACACGCACCCAGCGCACATTCTACCACACCATCCCCACCAGCTCCAGAAAAAAGAGGGAAGCAGGACTAAAAAAATGCAAAGGCATGAATACTTTTCATAACTTCAACGATTAGAGAAAAGCGAGGGAACATTACCGCGAAAATGAGTCTTAAAAGCTTTACTTCTGCACGCTCTTCGCATAACTATCGAATAAATTATGATTGATATCCACATTTTAATTCAAGCAAAAAATCATTTACGATTTCTATTGGCGTTTTCGCTTTAATTTCTTTTGACTTCCCATACCCGCTTTGAATGTGTTTAGTGGCATTTCTAATTAATGCCTCCAGGGCGGCATCGGTGCCTTTCAAATGAAAAATGCTTATTAATATTGGTTCTATTTCCGAATCGTTCGTTATCACTTTTGCTACTAGCAAATAATACTCTAAAGCAACTAAAGTTTCACTCCCACATGTCGAAAGTAAAATCATCGCAACAGTTCTTCTGTCATCTCCCGTAAAATCCTTATCTTTCTCTATCGTTTTAAGAATACGATAGATTTTTTCATAAATCGATCTGATTTCAGAATACAATTTTATAAACGACAAGCGCTTTTCCTCCGTCTCAACCTCATCTATGTACAGTTCTGAGTCCCTGTATATGTATGCCTTTAGGAGATGATATATTGAACTTATAAACAAACCACCCTTATGCTCCGTGTCAAAATCATCTATTTTTTCATATATTTTATATGCGAAATCCACGTATTTATCGATTTTGTTTTGCTTGTTTTGTTGCGCAATCTGTTCCTTTAATAGTTCAGTCTGTTCTCGGAATTGTGTTGTCTGTAACTCCATTTCTCTTCGACTCTGTTTCATTTCCTCGCGCTGAAGTTGCAAATCTTTTCGCTGGAGATACAGCGCGCATAAAAAGCCGATGAAGGCTAGCATTGATACCAGCGCGTTGAAACTGCCAAATAGGTCTCCGAAACTTCCTATATCTGAGTACGACACAGTGGCTGTATCGTCACTACTGGGCGTTGACCACCAAGAAACAATCTTTGGCCAGCAGAGCCAAAGAATGAGAAAGAGCAGCATAATCCAAACTAGACACCCTGTGAAGTTAGGCTTCTCAGTCTTGTGCGCATCTGCTGTTGACGGTGATTTTTCGCTGTCAGCCATAACTTGAAGATTCTAACAGATGGGCAGGGGTATGCAAGGAAAAAGGGATTCTTGTTAGGTTGTATTACGGCGGAAGGCAGCAAAAAGCCCGCGCGGCGGGAGGCCGAGCGGGCGGTGGGTAGTTGGGCTTGCTTAGTTGACTTATTTGGCTTTGGTGAGGTTGGCCTGGATGTGTTCCGGCTCGATGTTGTGGAGGTTGCCGGTGCCGGCATCGATGGCGAGGCCGATGAGCCCGCCGAAGAAGACGTTGCCCCAGACCCAGCCGGAGACGAGCAATTTGCCCGTCTTCGCCGTATCGACGAACTCGATACGGCTACGCCGAGGCTCCGGGCCTCCGAAGCTCCGACCCTGCGGGATTTTTGCAGAGAGCCGCGCAGAAGACGCGGGGAATTTGCAAAATCGCACTTAGTTATTACTTTGCGCTGGGCGCAGGGTTATAAAGGTAATCTCTGCGGGGTGGAAGAGGCGGATGAGCATGCCGGACCAGAGGCTGGTGCCGGGGGTGACGTAGAGCTGCATGCCGTTGATTTGGTACAGGCCTTCCAGGTAGCCGCCGTTGTAGTTGGAGACGATGCCGGAGAGGATGGGGAACATGCCGCCGTGGGTGTGGCCGGAGAGTTGCAATGTCACGCGGCCGCCCTGCGCCATTTGCGGGGCCACGGAGGGCTGGTGCGCGAGCAACACCACGGGGAGCCCCGCCGGCGCGCCTTGCAGCGCCTTGTCGAGGTCGGGGGCTTCCTCATGCTGCCACGCGGCGGCGGGGTCGGCCACGCCCGCCAGCACGACCCCCTGCCCCAGCTGCACATGGGCATTCGGCAGCATGCGGATGCCGTGGCGGGCGAAGAAATCCATCCAGTCGGCATAGCCGGAGGGGTAGTCGTGGTTGCCGGGCACGCCGAACACGCCGAGCGGGGCGCGCAAATCCGCCAGCGGCTCCAAATCCCGCCCGTGGTCGGCCACGGTGCCGTCCACAAAGTCGCCGCATATGGCGATGGCATCCGCGCCGAGTGCGTTCACCTGGTCCACCAGCGCGCGGAAGTAGGGCTCGCGCTTCACGGAGTCGGCATGCAGATCCGCCAGCAGGGCGATGGTGACGGGCCGTGCATCCGCGGGCATGCCGGGCAGGGAGATATCCAGGCGGTGCACCTGTGGCATGGCGAGGGCGTTGCACATACCCACGGTGGTGGCGATACCCGCCAGCGCGGCGAGGGCGATGTTGACGGCGTTGCGGAAGCGGCCGCGCACGAAGAGCCAGCCCACCGCGCGCGGCAGCTCCGCAAGCAGCAGCAGGATGCCCAGCAGAATCACGAAGATGTTCAGCCAGGTGAGCGGCAGCAGGATGGCGGCATCCACCTCCGGCGCGAAGTAGCGTCCGCCGGGGTTGAGCCATTGCAGGATGCTGAACTTGAACGCGCCGAGCGCCAGCAGGAGCAGCGCGGGCACCCGCCATGCCCATTTCGCGCGCAGCGGCCACCCGCCGCCGCTGCGCGTGGGCGTGGCAAGCCGCATGCGCAGGGCGATGTAGAGCCACATGGCGGCATAGACGATGTAGACGGAGCGCATGGCAAGGGGGATTTACTATTTACTATGTACTATGTACTATTTGGAGAATTCGGCGGCTTTGCCGCGGGTGGTGGCTCGGCCACATTGGGTACACCAGGTGCAAAAAAGCCCGCCAATGGCGGGCTTTTTCGAGTACAGGCTACAAGATTCGAACTTGTGACCCCATCCGTGTGAAGGATGTGCTCTAC
>JAUNHW010000021.1 GCA_030523775.1 Akkermansia sp. | reverse complement strand
AATGTACAATGTACAAAGTACAATGTACCCGTCTACGCCGCGGGGCGGCTTCCGTCTTCGCGGCATGCCCGCACAATCGCGCACGGCAGCAAAAACTACCAAAAACTAAGGGGGTGGGCTTAGTTTTTGGTAGTAATTGCAAACGGCTTGCCGCGAAGCTTCCGTCTTCGCGGTATCGGTGGGCGCGGGGCGGGCAAATGGGATGTACAATGTACAAAGTACAAAGTACGATGTACCCGTCTACGCCCTGCGGGCTTCCGTCTCCGCTAAAGCTTCGCCGAGACAGGTCGCCGAGGCAGGCAAAGTACCCGTCTACGCCCTGCGGGCTACGCCGAGGCAGGCAATGTACAAATCATTGCCGTCCCATAACGCTCCGATAGCGGAGTGCCAACCCGCATGGTTGCAGGGAATGTGATGGGGAAATCGGGAAAGTGGGAATTTGCGGTGGGCGTGAACGCAGGGCGTGTATCGACGGTTCCGGGACGTTCGTGCGGGAGACGTCATCCACCCCGCTGAGCGACAATCAAAAACACCCGCTATGAAGACGGGACCGTAGGCTATGTATTCGATGAGGAAGTGGCTTGACGCAGACCTAGCGCCAGCTCTTGTCCAGCCGCTGCTCCAGCGTCAGCGGCGCGGGATGGGAAGGCATCTTGCGGTTCCGCATCCGCTCCGCATGCGCCCTGTCCCTCTCCGCCTCCTCCCTCCAGCGCCGCGTGCCATGCACCTTCTCCGCCTCGGCGAATTCGGGCGGGGTGGTGTGCCTGGGGCTTCTCTTCTTGCGACCCTTTTTCATTCGTCGATGCGGGTTTGGTGCAGTTCGGCTGCATCCTGCAGGAGTTTGACGATGGCGGGGTGGTTGGCTTCCGCGGCGAAGTCTTGCGCGGTGTTGCCAAAGACGTCCTCTAGGGCGGGGTCTGCGCCATGGGAGAGGAGGCTGCGCACCTGGCGGACCGTGGCCTTGGCGCTTTTGCAAAGGAGCATGAGCGGCGTGCGGTTCATGTAGTCGCGCTCGTTGGGATCGGCATCTTCACGGAGCAGGCGCCGCAGGATTTCCGCGTCCTGGGCATGGTTGCCGAAATCCGTGCAGACGGCGTGCAGCGGGGTTTGCAATTCGGTGCGCGTGCAGAGGTGGGGGCAAGCATGGGAATCCAGCAGGATGCGCACGTTGTCGGCATGGCCGTACAGGGCCGACTCGAAGAGCGGGAAGGTTCCGCTACCGTTCACGTAATTGGGATTCGCGCCCTGCCGGAGGAGCAGCTCCACGCAATCGGCGCAGCTGGAATAGCGATACGGCAAATCCAGGGAGTGCCTGCCGTCGGCGGTCACGTTGTCGGCGGGGCAGCCTTCATGCAGCAGGCGGGGCAGCGAGTTGATGCGGCAGCAGGTGTGAACGGCGGTCGTGCCGTCCTTGGCAACCACATCCGCACGCGCGCCACGGTCCATCAGGAAGTTCACCATGGCGGATGTTTTCGCGTACATGAGCACGCTCTTGCCGGCATGGTCCCTGGCATGGATGTGCGCACCCGTGTCTATCAGCCACTCGGCGAGCTCCAGATAGTTCCCGGCAACGGCAAGCATCAGGTCCGTGGCGCCGTTTGGCAAGACGGCGTAGCGGTTGCAGCCAGCGGCCGCCAGCGTTTGGACAATTTCAAGCGAGCCACTACTGCATGCTATCAGATACGGCGTTCCGCCCTTGGACTCGAATGCCCCAAGGTACCGGGCTTCCATATTCACGCCCTTGCCTAGGAAAAACTTCACCCGTTCCAGGTCATCATCATCGATGGCCCGAATCAACGGAGAATAACCGTCGTCGTCGTGATAATCAGGATCTGCGCCGTGGCTGCACAAGAACTCCAGGCAGGACACCGGCACGCTCGGCTCATCACCGTATCCGGCCATGAACACATTACGCATGTGCACCTTGGAATCCGCGGAAGCGTCCGCCCCTGCCGCCACCAGGGTGCGGATAGCCTTTTCATTGCCCTGGGCGCACGCCTGGTACAGCGCATCCGTGGAATAGCGGGTCTGGTCCTTCAAATCCAGCCCCTCCCGCTCCAGCAGCGTTTCGAGTTCATCCATCCCATGCTCCGCTGCATGAACGACATCGGAAAAATCCCTGACCTCATACCGCTTATCCCACACGACACCCGGCTCGAATGCGCCGTGGTCGCGCAGCCACTGCATGGCCTCCGCCTTGTATGTGCTCCCGTATTTCTTGAAATCGCCCTCATGGAGCCAGATATGCTCCGCAAGCCCCACGAAGCGGCAGCCGCGGTCATACATCATCTGCGCCACCTCCGGGTTGAACTTGCCTGTCCAAAATGCAGCGTAGATGAGCGGATTGTCGTCCGGGTAATCACAGTAGTCCTCCGGGCGTGCGCCGGCATCCATCACTATCTTCACCAGCTCCGGGGAACCACTTGCACACGCGTACTGGAGCGCCATCCCATCCAGCAAGGGTGCGGCGCCGTACGCCAACAGGCGCTTGGAAATCTTGACGTTCCCATACAGGCACGCCCGTGCGAAGGGGGTGTGTTCATATTCGCACTCGTTCACATTCGCGCCGTGCGCCACCAGCATGTCCACTATCTCGGCAACATCGCCATCGCCCCGCGCGGCACAATGAATGACGCTCAACCCCTCCGGCATATCGACTTCGCATGCATCCGCCCCGGCATCCAGCAGGAGCTTGGTCATCTCGTAGTTGCCGTTGATGCAAGCGCGCGGCAGCGGCTTGAAAAACAGTTCTTTGTTACAGTCGTGCACATTTGCCCCGGCCTCCAGCAACAGGCGCACGCATTCCGTGGAATCCGCACGCGCGGCGAGCGACAGCGCGGAATCATAGCCGCAGTACGTGCTCAGCCGCAGGGCGCGGGCGTGCGCGCCCTTCTTGAGCAGGCGGCGCACGGCGCGGGCGTTGCCGTTCTCGCAAGCGGCAAGCAGGGCCTCGTTCAGGTGGAGTGTTTGCTTGTTCATGGGGTGTCGGGGTGAATGATGGAGAGGATATCCTGCCCGGTGACATAGCGGTGGGAGCAGGAGACGGGAGCCGCGGGGGTGACGTAGCGCGCGATATCCACGGCCAGGGCATCCAGCATGATGGGGAAGAGGAAGGGCGAGGGCTCCCAGACACTCTCATGCCTGCTATCAATCGTCCAGAAACGGTCGCTCCAGTAGTCCTTCCAACGGCTCAGCTCGGCATCCAGCCAGTCGGGGTAGTTGAGCTTCACGCATGCGTTTTCCAGTGCCAGGGGCCAGTCGCCGCCAGGTTGGAGGCTGACCCGGCAATAGCACCAGTCGGTATAATGCCGAAGCTCATGCCAGTATGCGGGGAAGGCGCAGCCGCGCTCCGCCTCGCGGAGGAGCTGCTTGAAATAGCGGTTGGGCTTGTCGCTGTCCAAGGGCAGGCGGGGGAACGCAGCATCCCACACGCATTTGCTCCCGCTGGTATGCTCGCTGCAGAACTGCCAGACGGCGTACTCGTCGTGCACGGGGAGGCCGCAGTAGTCCACGGGGCGGTCTGGGCATGCGATGGAGAGGGCAACGGCGATGGAGACGCCGTAGCATTCCAGTCCGTAGAGGGAGAACTCCTGCTCGTATTCGCGCTCGATGGCAAGGGATGCCCAGCGCTCCCAGATGTCGATGCGTTCCAGCTGGTGGGGCGGCAGGGGCATCTCGCGCAGGGGGCGCGTGCGCGCGGCGTCGCGCACCATGAGGCGCGCGCCATCGGGCGCTTCCTGAACGAACACGGAGAGCGGGCGGCTTGCATCCGTGTGGAAGCAGGCCCAACCGGCGCGGGCGTTCACGCATCCGGCGAAACGCCGGGCATCGAATATGGTCCTCAGCTGCATAGGGGTTGGCGGGGTAGCTAACGGGGTGGATAATAGCGGAACGGCGGGGAATGTCAAGGGAATTTACGATTGAGAATTGACGATTGTCGATTTGGGGAAAGGTCGCGCGGAAATAAGGCTCGCCAAGGGGGCGTGGTGGTGGTACACTGGGCGCGTTATGGCAATCAAACTGTTTATCCCCGGCCCCACCGTAGTGGCGGAAGACATCTTGCAAGAGCTTTCCCTGCCGATGATTGGGCACCGCACCAAGAAGGCGTCCGAAATCCAGAAGCGCATTTCCGACAACCTGCAGAAGATCCTCTTCACGGAGAACCGCATCCTGCTCTCCACGTCGTCCGGCTCCGGGCTGATGGAGGGAGCCATCCGCTCCTGCACGGCCAAGCGCGCGGCGGTGTTCTCCATAGGCGCCTTCGGCGACAAGTGGTTCAAGATGGCCAAGACGAACGGTGTGCCCGCGGACAAGTTCTCCAGCGTGATGGGCGAGCCGACGACGGCGGAGATGGTGGACCAGGCGCTTGCCACGGGCAAGTACGATGTGCTCACCGTCACCCACAATGAGACGTCCTCCGGCATCCAGAACCCCGTGGAGGAGATTGCCGAGGTGATGAAGAAGTACCCGGACGTGGTTTGGTGCGTGGACGCGGTGTCGTCCGCGGCCGGCTCCAAGATTGAGACGGACAAGCTGGGCATCGACGTGCTGATCACCTCCACCCAGAAGGCGCTGGCGCTGCCGCCCGGCATGGCCATCTGCGCGGTGAGCAAGAAGGCGTACGAGCGCACGGCCCAGGTGGAGAACCGCGGCCTGTATTTCGACCTGCGCACGCTCTGGGACTTCATCGACAAGAAGAACTACCAGTACACCTCCACGCCGTGCCTGCCCATCATGTTCGCCATGGACAAGCAGCTGCAGCACATCGTGAACGAGGAGGGCATCGAGAACCGCTTCGCACGCCACCAGGCCATGGCGGAATACACCCGCGCCTGGGCCGACGAGCATTTCCGCGTCTACCCCAACCGCAAGTACCTCTCCAAGACCCTCACCGTCATCGATTCCCACCCCAAGGGCAAGGACTGGATGGTGGACGTGAAGGAGCTCAACGCTTTCCTCGCCGAGCGCAACATGACCCTGGGCAACGGCTACGGCGACCTCAAGGACAAGACCTTCCGCATCGCACACATGGGCGAGCTCACCATCGACGACCTCAAGGAAGTCACCTCCGCCGTGGAGGACTACCTCAAGACCAAGTAACCATCACCAACCCCATGGGCGGCTCCGTTCCCGCGGAGCCGCCTTTTTTACCCCCGCACCGCCATGACCCCGCAATTCACGCTCGAATACCAAGTGATGTACTACGACACCGACTGCGGCGGCGTGGTGCACAACCTGGCCTACCTCCGCTGGGTGGAGGAGGCCCGCACCAAGATGGCCACCGCCATGGGGATGGACTACGCCGCCCTGGCTAGGGAGGGCCGCCACACCGTGCTGGTGCGGCACGAGGTGGACTACCACTCCCCCGCCTATCTGGCGGACCGCATGCACGTGAACGGCATCCTGGAGCGCGCGGAGGGCGCGTCCCTCTACTTCCGCTTCGAGATACGGCGCGCTGAGGACGACAAGCTGTGCGTGAGCGTGCGCCAGCGCCTGGCGCTGGTTCAAATGCCCCAGGGCCGCCCCTGCCGCATCCCCAAGGAATGGGCCGCGCAGTGCGCCGATTGAAACCACCCATGACAAAGGGCTTCAACCACCCTCGTACAAGCTCACTTCATATAGGTTGCCGTCCAGCTCCACGTACAAGAAGCGGACTTTCTTGGCGCCGCCGGGCGGAATGACCAGCACCACCTTGTCGGCTTTGTCGTAATACACATCTCCGATGACCAACATCCCGCGCACCGATTTTTCAAGAGGGGTCAACCGGGGAGAGGAATACGCCCCGACCACAAAATCGACACTGTGGACAGCGTCGACATGTTCCGTCATATTGACGACATTGCGTTTTAGCCTGATTTGTTCGAGCGCCTTTTCCTTGAGTTGGGAAATATTCTCCGATTCCCCGGGGGCGACGGCATGAATCTCGACAACGTGCTCATTGGGGAACAGCCTGCCGTCGGTCAGGGAAACGATGGATTGCAAGAACAATATTGCAAGTTTGAAAAACAAGGTGAGCGTTGTCATAATTCAGTTTGTTGTTTTACCCTTATAAGCACGAGTTCGGGGAAATGCTGAAACTTTTTTCCTTTTTTTCAAAAAAAAGCCTACACGCCCGATGGCCCGTCAACAATGGAGCCGCTTGAACCTGGGGCGGATGCTGAGGAGGAAGGCCTTTTGCGCCTTTCTGGAGAGGGCGGAATCCTGCACCATGGCCTCCACGCGGGGCTGGCTGTTGCATGCCGCCTGAATGATGCGGCGGGCGGTGGGCATCGCCGTTGCAGAGCAGGTAGTTGAGCAGCACCATGCGGAACAGGCGCAGCGCGCCGCATTTTCAAATCGCACCCATTGCCATCCCATATGGATTGACAGTTACGACACCGGGAGATATTCGGGCGGGAGCGCGATGCCGCCCCGCCATTCGTCCGTCTCAGCTCCTGCGGAGCTCCGCCGTGACTAGGCGGGGTTCCACGGCGGAGACATTTGGACCTACGGCACCCACGGGTTGACACCCGTGGCGAATTGAAAGGAAGCACCCCCCTGAACGGCGGGGTGCAAAGTTAGCGCGCGCTCCGCGCGCGTTCCATACAATGCCCCGCATATGCGGGGCAAGCGCAAGCGAGGGATTGCAGCCAACATACATGTTGTATGGTGCTTTTCACGTCGTCGCGTTCTGTTGCGCGTAAGCGCTTGGGTGTTCCGCGCGCGAAGCGCGCGCAAGCTTTGCACCCCACCGAATGGGGGGTGCTTCCAAAAATTCGCCCCACGTGTCAACGTGGGGATTGTCCCCCGTTCAAAACTCCCAGCCGAGAACCCCGCCTAGTCACGCCGGCCTGCCACGGCGGCCTGTCTCGGCGTAGCTTCAGCGAAGACGGAAGCAAGCGAGCGCAGCGAGACGCGAAGACGGGAGCGTAGCGAAGGCGGACGCATGGCGGGGTGACAGGACCAGCACCGGAACGCATGTCTCGGAACCGTCGATACGCGCTTTGTGTTCACACCCACCTCAAATTCCTAACCCCACTTTTTCAATTTTCCCATCACCCATCCCGCAACCATGCGGGTTAGCGCTCCGCTATCGGAGCGCTATGGGACGGCAATGAATCGCGCCTGGCAAAAACCCAGCTACCACAGACGGGACTCGAACCCGTACAGCCAAAAAAGCCGGGAGATTTTAAGTCTCCTGCGTCTACCATTCCGCCACTGTGGCATGGGCGCGTACAGGGGAGATTGAAGCACAAAAGGGGCGGGGAAGCAAGGCGAAAGGCGCGGGTGCGCGGCGCATTAGGCTTGAAAGTTGGGCGGGTGCGGGTATAATGGGCGCGCTATGAGCGACAATGAACCTGTACAGACAGCGCCGGGCTCCTCAGAGGAGGAGCTGATAGCCGTGCGCCGCGAGAAGGTGGGCAAGATCCGCGAGCTTGGGGTGAATCCCTACGGCGGGCGGTTCGACGTGACCACGAACGCGGCGGAAATCAAGGCTCATTTCGAGGAGGGTAAACAGGTGCGTTTCCTGGGCCGCATCACCGCGCTGCGCGATATGGGCAAGACCCAGTTCTTCACCGTGGCGGACGTGCGCGGGTCCATCCAATGCATGCTCACCAAGAAGGCCGTGAGCGAGGAGGCGTGGGCGCTCTGGAAGCTGCTGGAGCGCGGCGACTGGGTGGGCATCGACGGCGAAACCTTTATCACCCGCACAGGCGAGCAGTCCGTGCGCGTGGCGGAGTTCAAGGTGCTCTCCAAGGCACTGCGCCCCATGCCGGACAAGTTCCACGGGCTGGCGGACCAGGACCTGCGCTACCGCCGCCGCCACCTGGATTTGATGAGCAACGCGGACAGCGCGCAGCGTTTCGTGCAGCGCTCGCTCATTGTCCAGGAAATCCGCAATTTCCTGCAGGAGCGCGGGTTCCTGGAGGTGGAGACGCCCATGCTGCAAGACGTGGCGGGCGGCGCGGCGGCCAAGCCGTTCGAGTCGTACTACAACGCGCTGAAGAAGCCCGTGACGCTGCGCATAGCGCCGGAGCTGTACCTGAAGCGCCTGATGGTGGGCGGCTTCCCGAAGGTCTTTGAGCTGAACCGCAACTTCCGCAACGAGGGCGTGGACCGCCGCCACAACCCGGAGTTCACCGTGCTGGAGGTCTATGAAGCCGGCGGCGACTACGAGACCATGGCCGATCTGGTAGAGGACATGGTGACCACCGTGGCGCAAAAGGTTTTCGGCAAGCTGCAGTTCGACCAGTACGACGACGAGGGCAACCTGCGCTGGACCATCGACCTGACGCGTCCGTGGCGCCGCGCGGACTACGTGGACCTGGTGAAGGAGGTGGCCGGGGCGGACTGGTTCGACCTCACGCCGGAGCAGCGCCGCGCCAAGGCGGAGAACGAGCTGGGCGTGCAGATCGGCGAGGACCTCGACGATGTGGGCGTGACCCAGCAGGTGTACGAGAAACTGGTGGAAGAGAAGCAGGCGAACCCGCTGTTCGTGTGCCACGTGGCGCGCGACCTGGTGCCGCTGGCAAAGGCCAACCCGGAGAACCCGGAGGTGGTGGACGTGTTCGAGATGGTGATGAACGGCCAGGAGCTCTGCCCCGGCTACTCCGAGCAGAACGACCCCATCGAACAGCTGGAGCGCCTCAAGCACCAGGCAGGCGAGGAAACCCAGAAAATCGACTACGACTTCGTGGAGTCCCTGGAGTCCGGCATGCCCAGCGCGGGCGGCATCGGCATCGGCATAGACCGCCTGTGCATGCTCCTGACCGGGGCCTGCTCCATACGCGACATCATCCTCTTCCCGCAGCTCAAGAACCGCGGGTAACCACATTCCCCAGCCATGAAAAACGCAGCCCTACTTCTGACCACGCTGGCATGCGGCCTGTGCGCCGCACAGGAGGCGGCACCCGCGCCCTCCCCTGCCCCGCAGCCCGCACCCCAGGCCCAGCCGGAAATCCAGACGGGCACCATGTTCCGTGATGCCCGCTGCCACCAGGTGCTCACCTACATCACCATCAACGGCGTGAAGGCGCTCATGATGCTGGATACCGGGGCCTCGCACACCGTGCTCAGCAAGAAATTCGTGGATACCAAGCTGCCCGGCGCGCAAAAGATGGACACCAGCGGCATGCAGTTCAGCAGCGCCAGCTCGCGCCAGCGCCCGGAGCTCTACGTGGTGAAGCTGGACACCGCCGCCACGGCCGGCGAGAAGACCGTTTTCGAGCAGCCCGTGCTCTGCCTGCCGCTGGACGGCGTGCAGCAGTCCATGGCTTCCCCCATAGACGGCATCCTGGGCATGGATATCCTCGGCTGGCTGCCCTTCACCTTCGACCTGCGCAACGGCGACAACTGCCACTGGGGCCTGCCGGAGGATGTGGACACCATGGTGCCCATGGAGCCGCTGCAGGTGGACCAGATGCAGCGCCCGCACATGCAGGTGGACACCGGCACGCCGGAGCAGCCGCACCCCACCGTGCTGCTGCTGGATTCCGGCAGCTCCGTGACCTACATGCCCGCGGCGGCCTGGGGCATGGGCGCATCCGATGCGAAGGCCACGGTGGGCGTGTCCGACGTGAACGGGGGACGCTTCATGAACATAGGCCTGGGCAAGCCGAGAGCCCTCACGCTCGGCAAGGGCGTGCAGACGCGCCCGCTCACGCCGCAGCTGCAGCCGGGGCCCAACGGCGTTATCGGCATTGACGCCCTGCAGGGCCTGCGCTTTGTGCACAACCCGCAGCGCAAGGACCCCGCGCGCTTCTTCCTGATCTCCAAGTAAGCCATGAAGCTCGGCCTCTCCATCGTGCTGCTCATTGTCAGCAACACCGTGATGACCTTCGCCTGGTACGGCTTCCTGCGCAACCCCGGCGAAACCCCGGACGCGCCGTGGTGGAAGCTGGTGCTCATGAGCTGGGGGCTGGCGTTTTTCGAGTACTGCTTCATGGTGCCCGCCAACCACATCGGGCGCGAGTGCGGGCTCTCCCTGGCGCAGCTCAAAATCATGCAGGAAGCCATCACCCTGGCCGTCTTCGTGCCCTTCATGATCTACTTCATGGGCGAGCACTGGAAATGGGACTACCTCTGGGCCTTCCTCTGCGTCATGGGCGCCGTGTTCTTCGTGAACCGGCAGGCCCTCATGGCTCCCTGAAAGGCACCCGGTGCGCCGTGTGGCCTCCGGCAGCCCGCGTCACTCCGGGCGGGGCAGGTTGAGGAGGTTGCGGAAGGCATCCCCGAGCTGCGGATCCTGCTCTGAAATCATGTCCGTCATGGCGGGGAACCAGGGCTGCATGAACATGGAGGTGCACTGCAGGCAGCAGAAGAGCAGCAGCACGGCCAGCAGCGTGCGCGTGGCGGGAACCGGGGCCTTCTGCACGGGCAGGGAGCCGCAACGGGCATCCCACGCGGTGAGCCCGCGGCGCCCCAGCTGCCAGTGGGAGAATCCCATGGCGAGGAACGGCAGGAGGGAAAGCATCATCCCCAGCCCCATCACAAACACCAGCATGGTGCGCGCAAAGGCGCGGCCGAAGGTGAGCGGGAGCCCCTGCCCGCCCGCCATATCCTGCACGCGTATGCCGAAAAGCGCCTTGCCCGGCGTGGTGCCGCGCGTGCAGAGCAGCAGCGGCTCCAGCACCAGCATACCCAGCCACAGCAGCGGCCCGAACGGCAGCAGCGACGGCTTGAACGGCACCTGCAGCCAATAGCACGCCGCGTACACCAGCACGGCGTAGACGCCCATATCCACCATGCGCGCCAGCAGGCGCACGTGCGGGGGCGGCAGGTACACACGCAGCACGCCGCGCGGCATGTCCTCCTCGCTGGGCTTCTCCTGTTCCGCCTCTGGTGCCAGGGTGGGCGGGGTGTCGCGGTCGTCCAGCTCCGGCAGGGGATCGTTGGGGTCGTAGGTGATGTGCTTGGGGGCGCGCTCGCAAAGGAAATCCGTGAGTGCGGGGAGCTCCTTCAAGGGCACCCAGCCCACGGCGCCGGCATGCCAGCCGAGCGTATCATCCGCGGAGAGCTCGCCGGTGCGCACCTTGGAAATCATATCCGGCACGGTGGCGGGCCCGCAGCGTTTCCTCTCCTTGTCTATCCAGTAAATATCCATGTGGCGTGGGGAACGCGGTGGGTATCAGTTGGAGCGCAGGGCCTTGGCGGGGTCCTGCCGCGCCACCAGCCAGGCCGGCACAATGGAGGCCGCCGTGACCATGAGGAAAGCCTTGAACGCCTGCCAGGCGAACATGGCGGGGTCATACACGGCCGGCAGGGAGATGCCGTGCGCCTCCATGGGGAAGGGATCCATGCCGATGCCCGCCAGGGCGGCCTGAATCTTCAGCCTGTAGTGCAGGGTGAGCAGCGCGAGCAAAATGCCCAGCACCGCGCCGAAGAAGCCGATGATGACGCCCTGCCAGGTGAAGATGCCCATAATCTTGGCGGGGGTGGCCCCCAGGGCCTGCAGCACGGCAATTTCACGCTTGCGCTGGATGGAGACGGTGAACATGACCGCCATGATGCAGAAGCTGGCGATGAGGGAGATGACGGAGAGCACGAAGCCCATCATCACGCGCTCGTTGGCAATGAGCTGGTACCACTGCTCGAAACGGCGGGACCAGGGGATGATGTCCCACTGGCGGCCGTCAGCGGTTTCCGCCGCGGGGTCCTCCGGCGGCGGCAGCACGGCGACCAGGCGCTGCTCCACCGGGCCTGGGTTGTTGGCATCCTGCACGCGCACGCAAATGCCGTTCACGATACTCTGGCCGCCAATGGAGATGCCGAGCATGTCCTGCGCCATCTGCAGGGGCAGGTAAACGTTCGGGCCGGGCATGTTCTCCGGGGGCTGGTAGATGCCGATGATGGTGAGGTCCGAGGGCATGACCATCTGGTTGACGCTCTTCACGGCCTTGCCGTCCTCCTTGTCGCGGTCCAGAGCGGCCAGCGCGGCCAGGGTGTCGTTCCAGAGCTTCTGCTCATCCGCGGTGTAGGGGGAATCCGCCCCGTGGGCCTGCATGATGCGGAAAAGGGTGTCCAGGCCGTCCTGCTCGCTCTGGCGCAGCTTCTTGGCGGGCATGTTGAAGAGGATGCCGAGCATGTGCTCCACCTTGTCCTGCGATACAGTGCAGGCCCCATCCGCTGCGGGCTCCGCGCCCTGGAAGAAGGCGGCGGCGGCCTCCGTGAATTCCTTGTTCTCCTGGGTGAGCAGGGGCTCCTGGATCATGGCCCAGATATCCGCAATCTCATCAATACTGCCCACGGGGGTGATGTGCAGGCGGTCACCCACGCCCAGGCCCAGGGAGGCGGCGGTGGTGGCGGAAACCACGCACTCCTGGTCCAACCCCTCCCCGAAATCGAACGTGCCCTCCTTGAGCATGGGCAGCAGCGGCTGCAGCTGTGAATCATTGTGCGGCTGCACCGCCGAGAACTGCACGGAGATGCGCCCGGAGCCGTTCTGGGCAAAGGCATCGCCATCCAACAGGGGGTACACGCTCACCACGCCCGGCAGCGCGGCAATCTTCTCCTGCAGTGCGGGCCAGTCCACCTGCTCATCGGATATGCTCAGGCGCTGCACGCCATCGTTCTGGCCGATGACGTAGTGCGGTGCGAAGGCCAGCACGCGGGATTCCATCTCGTTCTGCAGGCCCTGCATCACAGAGAGCACCACAATGAGCGCGGTGACGCCCAGGGCCACGCCCACCAGGCAGATGAGGGTGATGATGGAAAACATGCTGCGCAGCGGGTTGAGGTATCTCACCGCCAGCATCAGGCTCAGGTTGCGTCTCAGTAGCTTCATGCCTTGTTGCCCGCAGTATCCCCCATTCCGCGCCGCTGCGCAAGCACAAAGGCTGGCATTATACAACGATGCGCGGGTGCTGTTTGAGGTTGGGCGCTTCGCGCGCGGGCGGTCTCCGCGAGTATCAGCAGTAGCGGCGCAGCACATATTGGAGGATGCCGCCGGCGCGCAGGTATTCCAGTTCCACGGGGGTGTCCACACGCACCGCGAGCGGCAGCTCGAAGGCGGGGGCCTGCGCGGGCTGCACATGCAGCGTGGCGGTGCCGTGCGGGCGCAGGGCCGCGCCCAGGCCGGTGATGCTGAAGGTGGCATCCGCCAGGTCCTTCACGCGGTCGTAGTCCGCGTGGTTCTCAAAGTTGAGGGGCAGGATTCCCATGCCGATGAGGTTGCTGCGGTGGATGCGCTCGAAACTCTTGGTGACCACGGCGCGCACGCCCAGCAGGGAAGTGCCCTTGGCGGCCCAGTCGCGGCTGGAACCCATGCCGTAGTCCTCCCCGGCAATGATGATGGTGGGCGTGCCGTCCCGGCGGTAGGCCATGCCGGCATCATAGATGAACGCGGGGGTTCCGGCGGGAGCGGTGATATCCACATCCGGCGCGGGAAGCTCCCGCTTGCCGAAGTACAGGGTGTAGCCGCCCTCCACGGTGGGGGTCATGCGGTTCTTGATGCGCACGTTGGCGAAGGTGCCGCGCGCCATCACGAGGTCGTTTCCGCGGCGGGAGCCAAAGGTGTTGAAATCCCGCTGCTGCACGCCGAGGGAGGCGAGGAAGCGCCCGGCGGGCCCGGTGGGCTTGATGGCACCCGCGGGCGAGATGTGGTCCGTGGTGACGCTGTCGCCGAAGATGCCGAGCGGGCGGGCGTTCAGGATGTCCTGCACATCGTGCGGCTGCTTGGAGAAGGCATCGAAGAACGGCGGGCGGTGGATGTAGGTGGAATCCGGGTTCCAGGCGAAGGTGGCGCCCTGCGGCGCGGCCACGGCATCCCATTGCTCCACATGGTTTGCGTAGCTGGTGCGGTAGTCCTGCGGCGCGGCGGTGTTGGCGCGCGCGGCGGCTATCTCCGCACCGCTCGGCCAGATGTCGCGCAGGTAGACGGGGTGGCCGTCCGCCGCGGTACCCAGCGGCTCGCGCTCCGGGTCGATATCCACGCGGCCAGCGAGCGCGAAGGCGATGACCAGCGGGGGCGACATGAGGAAGTTTGCCTTGACGAGCGGGTGGATGCGGGCCTCGAAATTGCGGTTGCCGGAAAGCACGGAGCAGGAAACGAGGCCGTGCTCCGCCACGGCCTGCTCCAGCTGCGGGTTGAGCGGGCCGGAGTTGCCGATGCAGGTGGTGCAGCCGAAGCCCACAATGGAGAAGCCGATGGCATCCAGGGCGTCCGTGAGGCCGTTGTTGGCGAAATATTTTTGCGCGATGCGGGAGCCGGGCGCCATGCTGGTTTTCACGTGCGCGGGCACGCGCAGGCCGAACGCGGCGGCCTTCTTGGCCAGCAGCCCTGCGGCGAGCATGAGGCCCTCGTTGCTGGTGTTGGTGCAGCTTGTGATGGCCGCCACCAGGATGGAACCGTCCGTGAGCTCCACCTCATGCGCTGTGTCGGCATCCGGATTCCCGGCATCTCCGTGCATGACCACTTTCACGGAATTCGCGCGCTGCGCGTGGCCGTATGTATCCTGGCATATTTCCGCGAAGCTCTTCTTCAAATCCGCGAGGGCAATGTGGTCCTGCGGACGCTTGGGGCCCGCCACGGCGGGGACGATGTCCGCGAGGTCGAGCTGCAGCACGGCGGTGTAGTCGATATCCCCCTCCTGCGGCATGCCGAAAAGCCCCTGCTCCTTGAGATAGGCCACGCAGGTTTCCACCTGTTGCGGTGTGCGCCCGGTGGCGCGCAGGTACTCCGCGCTCACCTCGTCGAAGGGGAAGAAGCCCATGGTGGCGCCGTATTCCGGGGCCATGTTGGCCACGGTGGCGCGGTCCGGCAGGGAAAGGGCCGCCGCCCCCGCGCCGAAGAATTCCACGAACTTGCCCACCACGCCGTGCTTGCGCAGCATGCGGGTGACGTGCAGCGCCAGGTCCGTGGCGGTCACGCCCTCGCGCAGCTTACCGGTGAGATGCACGCCCACCACATCCGGCGCCAGGAAGGTGACGGGCTGGCCGAGCATGCCGGCTTCCGCCTCTATGCCGCCCACGCCCCAGGCCACGATACCCAGGCCGTTGATCATGGTGGTGTGGGAATCCGTGCCCACCAGGGTGTCCGGGTAGTACACGCCGTTGTCCTGCATAACGCCGCGTGCCAAATGTTCCAAATTCACCTGGTGCACGATACCTGTTCCGGGCGGCACCACGGAGAAGGACTTGAAAGCCTGCTGGCCCCACTTCAGGAATTCGTAGCGCTCGGTGTTGCGCTGGAACTCGCGCTCCAGGTTCTTGCGGTAGGCTGCGGGGAACCCCGCCCAGTCCACCTGCACGGAGTGGTCCACCACCAAATCCACCGGCACCAGGGGCTCCATGGCCGCGGGGTCCGCCCCCTGCTCCTGCACGGCTGCGCGCATGGCCGCCAAATCCACCAGCAGCGGCACGCCCGTGAGGTCTTGCAGGATGATGCGCCCCACCGTGAACGGAATCTCGAAATCATGCGCCGCGCCCGCCTTCCAAGCGGCCAGGTTGGCCACATCCCGCTCGGTCACGCGCATGCCGTCACAGTTGCGCAGCAGGCTCTCCAGCACAATCCGCAGGCTCACCGGCATGCGTTTCACGCCGGGGTGGCCGCTCTCCGCCAATGCCGGCAGGGAGTGGAAAACGCCCTCTCCGCCGCCGGGAATCTCAAATGTTCTTTTACAATCTTTCATGAAGCAGGAAGTCCCGCGAGTATATACACCGCTCCCGCCAAATCAAGGGAAAAAGTCGTCTTATGCCACAATTCGTGCAATTCGCACAATTCGCGCGAAAACGCGCTTCCCTCTTGCCGCACGCGCGGGGGTATGCTAGAATGCCGCCGTGACCAGGCTCCTGACGCTCATCACGCTTCTTACCGGCGCGCTTTCCGTTCTGCATGCAGAGCTGAAGGACGTTGTCTTTGCGCCGCAATGGATCCCGCAGGCGCAATTCGCCGGGTACTATGTGGCCAAGGAAAAGGGCTTTTTCGAGCAGGAGGGGCTCAACGTCACCTTCAACCATGTCGGCATCAACTCCAAGGAAACCTCCCTGGAGCTCCTGAAGGAGGGCAAGGCGCACATCGCGGGCCTGCAGCTCATGCAGGCCATTGTCGCCCGCGCCCAGGGCGAGCCGATTGTCAACGTCTGTCAGGTCACCCAGATCAGCGGGCTGTGGGTGGTGGCGCACCGCCCCATCAGGGAGCTGAAGGATTTGAACCACATGCGCGTTGCGCGGTGGCAGTCCGGCCACTCCGAGCTGTTCGACGTGCTGAGCCACGAGTTCAACCTGGACATCGAGTGGGTGCCCATCAGCCGCAGCGTGAACCTGTTCATCTACGGCGCGGTGGATGCCACGCTCTGCTACAGCTTCAACGAGTACCTGGGTCTGCTGCTCTCCATGGGCCGCATCCCGGAGGAAAACGTGCTGCGCTGCCACGACCACGGCCCCAGGGTGCCGGAGGACGGCCTCTACGTCACCGAGCAATACTACAAGGACAACAAGGCCACCATAGACGCCTTCGTGCGCGCCACCAAGAAAGGCTGGGACTACGCCGCCGCGCACCCGGAGGAGGCCTGCGCCCTCTCCCACAGGTATGTCGAGGCCGGCCACGTGAGCAGCAACCCCGTCATGGAGCGCATGATGCTCAAGGAGTGCCTGCGCCTGCAGGTGAACCCGGACACCGGCAAGCGGGATTACGCCCAGGCCACGGAAGAGGTGTTCAACAAGCTGGTGGACGCCATGTACCGCGCCGCCGTCATCATGAAAACGGTCAACTACCAGGAGATGATACGCCATGAGTAAGCGCCGCAAATCCTTTGCCCAGAGGTTGAGCCTCATCGTCATTGCGCTCATCTCCGTCCTCTTCGTCGGCGTGCTGGCCATCGTGGCGCAAACCTGCCGCCACCTCATCGCCGACGAGGCCACCAAGTCTGCCGCCAACCTGCTGGACGCCACCATAGCGGACGTGGAGAAAGAGCTGCACAGCGTGGAGGTGGCCGCCGCCAACACCGCCTGGATGGTGGAGGGCCACGAGGGCGACGACGCCTACCTGCAGAACCTCACGCGCAAGCTGGTGGAATCCAACGAGCACATTGTGGGCAGCGCCGTGGCCTTTGTGGCGGACTACCACGCGGGCAGGCACTACTACGCCCCGTACAGCTGGATAGACGCGGAAACGGGGGAGGTGAAAAGCACGCACCTGGGCAGCGAGGCGTACGACTACTTCCTGATGGACTGGTTCCAGATACCCGCGCTCACCAAGAAGGAGTGCTGGACGGAGCCGTACTACGACGAGGAGGGCGGCGAGCAGTGGATATGCACGTACAGCAGGCCGCTCTTCGACAAGGCGGGCAAGCTGTACGCCGTGGTGACGGCGGACATCTCGCTGGAGTGGCTTTCCAGCAAGTTTGATTCCATCCACCCGTACAAGGACTCCTTCACCGTGCTCATCAGCCGCAACGGCTCCTACGTCTCCGCGCCGGACCGCTCCTGGCTGCGCGGCGCCACCATCTTTTCCGTGGCGGCGGACAAGGAGGACAAGCGCGCCTGGGAAACCTCCATCAACATGGTGAAGGGCCTCAAGGGCTCCGCGGAATTCGAGGACGGGGGCAAATCCTACTTCGGCGTGTACGGCCCGATCTCCAACGGGTGGTCCGCCTCCATCATCTGCCCGTACAGCTCCGTGCTGGCGCGCACCACGGAAATGAACCTGGTGGTGCTCACGGTGGCGCTGGCAGGCCTGTTCGGGCTGTTCCTACTGTGCCGGGCGTCCATCGAGCGCGCGGCCTCCCCGCTGCGCAAGTTCTCGGAGAGCGCCATGAGCATTGCCAAGGGAAACTTCCACACCAAGCTGCCGGAAATCAAGACAGAGGATGAAATCATGCAGCTGCGGGATTCCTTCGACTACATGCAGGACTCGCTCACCCAGTACATCCAGGACCTCAAGACCACCACCGCCGGCAAGCAGCGCCTGGAAAGCGAGCTCAACATCGCACACGACATCCAGATGCAGATGCTGCCCAAGAACTTTGCGGACATCACGCTGGCGGACGTATATGCGGATATCCACCCCGCCAAGGAGGTGGGCGGCGACTTGTACGATGTCACCTCACGCAAGGACATGCTCTACTTCGCCGTGGGGGATGTCTCCGGCAAGGGTGTGTCCGCCGCCCTCATCATGGCCATCACCCGCAGCTCCCTGCGCTTCGTGGGCGGCCACGGCGTAGCCCTCAACGACATGGTGGGCAAGATCAACCGCAGCCTCTCGGAAAACAACGAGAGCGGCATGTTCGTCACCCTCCTGCTGGGCCGCATCAACACGGAAACCCGCCTGCTGGAGTACTGCAACGCCGGGCACAACCCGCCAGTCATCATCCCCCGCAACGGCGATCCCTACTTCCTGCCGCTCATCCCCAACCTGGTGGTGGGCGTGATGGACGACTTCCAGTTCGAGATGCAGAGCCGCCAGCTGGAGGAGGGCGACACCATCGTGATGTACACCGACGGCGTGACCGAGGCGGAGGACCCGGACAAGAACCAGTACGGCGAGGACCGCCTGCTGGCCTGGGCGCGCACCGTCACCCCGGAAATGACCGCCAAGGAGGCCACCGACCGCCTCTCCGCAGACCTCAAGCGCTTCACCCGCGGCAACGAGCAGAACGACGACATCACCATCCTCATCATCCGCACCTGAGACCACGGGGGCACCTCTCCAAACATTTTCCACATGTTTTCATTTTTCTTCGTGCATTCGACCGTTTTCTCGCCTAATGGGGTATGGGAAAGCTAACTTGTGTGCAGCCCCCCCGGACTATAGCCTGCGGCAATTTTTTTGCGCGTTTCCTGCGCTCTGGTCATGCCCGCTCAGCACCTCCGCTGCGCCCGGGGCGCATGGCCTACGCTACGGAACACGCTACGGAAACGCGCGAAAAAATGGTTGACACCCAATGCCCGCTCATGCTATAGAAAGCCCTGCTGCCCGCTGGAAGCAAAAACAACTTTTTTCTGTCAGAGAAAGGGCGGCAGCACACTTGCCTTTAACCATCAATACTTTCATGACCACCTATACACCCATGGCATGGATTCTCTCCCTGCTTTTCCTCGCACAGGGCCTGCCAACCGAGTTGCAAGCGCAAGAAATCCATTTTCGTGCGGGAGCTTCGTCAGAAAAAAACCACGAAAATGAAATCAACGAAGTTCAGGGCCTCATCAAAAGCTGGCCCGCTTTGATGCGCGATGCCCTTTTGGCGGAACGGGCAGAGCTTGTCTTTATGGATGACGGCTCCATTCCATACGAGAATGATGGCAGGAGATTCACTTCATCCGAAGACCTCCTTCCCTCAAAGAAGATCCGCGAGGAAGCTAAATTCATCGGGACGGACGGCCGGACGCACCTGTGGTGTGCCGAGGGGAGGGACATCCAGTCGAAAAAGAAAAACCTCTACAAAGAATGGCGCGATGTTAGAAGAGCCATGGCCGAACTCGGTGAGAAGAAGGTGCTGGCCGCGTTTTCAAAGGAGCTCAATGTCATGAAGCAGAAATTTGCCGACAAGGACAAGAGCGCGGCAGATTTGCAGAAGGAAAAGCTCCAGCGCCAGCAAGCCGCAAGGAATGCAGGTAAGGAGGCAGAGGGCATTCTCAAGGTCATGCAGGAAAAAATGGAGAGCGGGGCGCGCATGGCCGTTCTGGCTTGTTTGATGGGCAAGGTGTCATCTCATGACGCGCTCAACTACACCTATGCCAACTCCAAGGGCGAGCTTTGCTTTGTCTATAATCAGCTGCAACATGACAAATGCCTGGATGAGGCCCTGCAAATACTGGAAAAGGTGGCCCTGGCCGATGAAATAGGGAAAAAGGTTGTCTCGAAGCAGGACAAGATTGCCAAGGCTCTGCAAAAGGGAGCGAAATTGCGTGCACAGCGCATGAAGGCAACGCTCAAGCAGTATGATGCATGCCAGGCTGAGTTCAAGGGCCATGGCGGAGTTAACCGGGACAAGAGAAAATTGGTGGACATCAGCAAGGCCGCATGCGATATGGTGGCCCAGGTGCAGGACCCAACCTGCAAAGCCGCACTGCTCTGCATTGCCTCTGACGGCTTGTCCCCAAAGGAGCTCTTTACCAAGGAGGTCGTGGACTCCCAGAACGTTCCCCATTCCTGCTATGACGCACTGAGTGATGCCGGCATGGTTGAACAAGCGCTCTGCCTCATTAGGGATATCCAGGAGCATAGGGGGCTGGACAAAGCCCTGGTTAATGCCTTCTCAAAGGAATGCGACAATCAAAAAAGCGCACGCAGGAAACGAGCCGACAGCATTGCGATGGCAGCGCAGGACGACGGGCTGCAAGCCGACCAGGAAGACGGTGCAGATTCAATCCAGCGCCAGATTGAGCGATCTGACAAAAATTTCGAAGAAAGCAAGAGGGCATGGAATTTGTTGGCAAAATGGCCTCAAGCGCAGAGGGACACCATTCTTGCCGAACAAGCGGGGCTTCTTTTCAGAAAGGATACAAAAGATCCACACGAGTATTATATCGGGTCAGACGGGCAAACCTATGCTTGGCTTGAAGCCAGAGACCAAGTGATGGCCAGCAAGACGGGGGATGGGGATAAGGACGAATGGACGATTGTCAACGATGCTCTCAGACAACACGGTGCCTTGTCGGTCCTTGGTCGCTTTTCAGAAGAAGTGGGGCTTCTGGGGCAAAAGTTCGATAACAGGAACAAGCGCTCCGCAAGCGCACAGGGGGCTGCATCCCAAAATCAGCTCTCTTCAGCCGATGCGGAAAAAGAAGCCGGAATCCTTTTCAAAACCATGCAAGAGGAAATGAAAGAGCAGGCACGAATTGCCGTGCTGGCCTGCTTGATAGAGGATTTGTCCCTTCAGGATGCCCTGCATCACTCATACGCAGGAGGTATATACGTGTACTTCGTCTATGAAGATCTGGTGCTGGGGAATTGCTTGGAAAAAGCGATGCAGGTATTGGACAAGGCGGCATCGTCCCCGGAAATCAGGCGGCTGCTGCTTTCCAAATATGAAAAGGATTGCAAGAGCTTGTATAGATGGCGAGGATCCCGCCTGCTACGCATGGCGCCCGACAAGGCGCATTATGCCGAAGCCTTGACGAAGATGCAGAGAGATTACAGGCACGCATCCAATGAAGAAGCCCTCGAAAAGATGATCTCTTTGATAGACCGGGTACAGGATCGCTCCTGCCGTACGGCCCTGCTCCAGCTTGCCAGCGGGAAATTCTTTCCCGCGCAGGACAACTTGGACTGCATCGTATTCGACTCGTCGAACAACGCTCGTACATGCTATGATGTCTTGCAGGAAGGGAATAAGTTGACCGAAACGACGAATCTCATTACCCACCTCAATTTCTATATGTGCCTCTCCAGGGATCTCAAGAAGCACTATAAAGAAGAGTATGATAAGATGGACAAACAGCTGGAAGAAAGAGAGGACAAAATCCGGCAAGCGCTCAAGCAGCACCAGGAACAACAAGGGGAGTAGAAACAACTGTCAACGTACATTTTTTCAGCTTTTTCGTTTTTTTTGAGCATTCGGCCGCTCTCGCGCTTAATAGGGTATGGGAAACGTTATGGACACAATGAACAATCCCGTTTGGAGAAAAGCCTTCCGCGGCGCGTGCTGCCTGGTGTACGCCCTGCTGTGCCTGCTGTATGCAGGCGGGTGGTGGATGGTGGTGGACTCCATCGGCAAGCCGCCGTGGTGCGAGCTGCAACCCTGGCTGGGCGACAAACCGGAAATAACCGACTGCGACTGGTTCAACGGCAACCTGAGCGTCACCGTGAAAGCCACGCCGCAACAGGCGGCAGACTACGCCGCCGCGCTGCAGCTGGAGCCCAAGGAAACCGCGCAGGACGGCACCGTGCGCTATGACTCCCCCGGCCCCTGCCGCCTGCGCACACAGGAGGGCTCCGTTTTCCACGACGGCGTGGATATCAAGGTGGAAAGCCGCGGCAACTTTTGCACAGTAGCCATACGCAACCATTTCTGGACGCCGGAGGAGGCGGAAAGGCCAGAGTCCCGCACCATCCCCGCGCGCTTCCCGTACCGGGAGCCCTGGCTGGAAGACCTCCCGCCCTCCTGGGCGGCCTTCTTCAACAGCAACGCCGGGCTGACGAAGCTCGTCTCCGGCGTCATCATGCTCAGCTGGGCGGCGTTGTTTTTCGGGCCTTGTCTGCTGGTGGACGGTGCGCTGCTGCTGCGCTGGCGGCGCCCGCCGCACGGGTTTTGGCGGTGGGCGGCGTGGCTGCTGCTGCCGGTGGCGCTGCTTGTCCCCTCGATGCTGGGGCACCTGGCAACCCTGCCGGAATGGGACTTCGTGGCCATCTTCGTCACCTTCCTGCTCGGCTGTGTGCTGGGCGGCGTGAGCCTGCTGGCCTCCCTGCTGCTGGCCTACGTCTCCCGCCTGCTCCTGGCGGCGGACAAGAGGCTGGCGTGAAACGGGGGAATGCGGGAACCGCGCGGTTGCTTCATCCTTGACGCCCGGCGCGCGCGCGGGTAGAATGGCGGGGTATGGGAAAGAAAGCATTGGCGGCATTGGCGTTGGCCCTGGAACTGCCCTTGGGGGCGGCTACGTATTGCGTGGACCCCGTGAACGGCGATGATGCCGCCAAGGGCGATGAAACCGCACCGTGGAAGACCTACGCGCCGGTGAACAAGCTGGAGCTGCAGCCGGGGGACGTGGTGGTGACCAGCCCCGGCAGGATTGTGACCACGCTGGCCCCCAAGGGCAGCGGCGAATTCGGAAAGCCCATCCGCCTCGTTTTCAAGCCGGGGCGCTACGAGTGGCAGGCCGCCACGCTGGACGGCCGCAAGCTCATGCTCTCCAACACGAACGACCGCCCGGACGACGAGAAGAAGCTGGGCATCGAGCTGGCGGGCGTGCAGCACTATCGGCTGGAGGGCAACGGGGCGGACATGATCTGCATCGGCAAGATGATCATGGTGCATTTCGAGAACAGCCACCACATCATCGTGAAGGACATGAGCTGGGACTACGCGCGCCCCACCGTCTCCGAGTACACCGCCGTGAGCGTGGGCGAACATGAGGCCGTGTTCACCATCCACCCGGACAGCCGCTACCGCGTGCAGAACGGCAAGCTCACCTGGGTGGGCGACGGCTGGGAGCTGCCCGCGGACATCCATGTGCAGCAAATGGTGCGCGAGCCGCGGCTGGAGGTGTGGCGCGGAGGCCCCACGCTGGCCCAGGGCACGGTGGAGGAGATTGAGCCCAACAAGGTGCGCGTCACCTACGACCAGAACCCCGGCTACCGCGTGGGCACCACCTACCAGGCCCGCAGCACCGTGCGCGAGTGCGCCGGCATGTTCGCCGACCACAGCAGCGACATCCACTACCTCAACGTGCACCTCTATTTCGTGCACGGCATGGGCTTCCTCTCCCAGATGAGCAGGGACATCTTCTTCCAAGACATCTCCGTGGCCCCGCGGGAGGGCAGCGGGCGCACCTGCTCCGCGTGGGTGGACATGCTGCACTTCTCCGGCGTGGGCGGCGACATCCGGGTGGAGAAGTTCTTCTTCTCCGGCGCGCACGATGACGCCATCAACGTGCACGGCATCCACATGCGCATCGTGAAAATCCTGGATCCCACCCACGTGCGCATGCGCTTCATGGAGTGCCAGACCTGGGGATTCCCCGCCTACCATGCGGGGGACGAGGTGGACATCATCGACGCCCAGAGCATGCTGCCGCGCGGCACCACCAGGGTGGTGGCGGCCAGGATGCTGGAGGACACGCACGAGATGGAGCTGGAGCTGGCGGACCCGCTGCCGGAGGGCACCGTGGAAAACTCCGATGTGCTGGAGAACGTGACATACACGGCCTCCCTCACCGTGAACGACGGCGATGTGCAGCTCATCCCCACCCGCGGCTTCCTCATCACCACGCGCAAGCCCGTGCAGGTGACCCAGGTCCGCTTTCTCAACACCCACATGCACGCCATCCTCGTCTCCGATGACGCCAGCGGTTGGTACGAGTCCGGCATGGTGCGCGACCTCACCATCCTCAACTGCGTGTTCGACCACTGCGCGGAGCCCGTCATCAACATCCTGCCGGAGAACAGGGTGCACAAGGGCGCCGTGCACAGCGGCATCAAGATTATCAACAACACGTTCAACCTCAGGGGCGACAACGCCATCAACCTCAAGTCCGCCAAGGACGTCGTCATTCTCCGCAACGCGTTCGACAAGCCCGGAACCGCGCAGGACTTCACCACACAAAAGGACACAGAAAACGTCCGGTTCAAATAAACCATCCACCACCATGAGCGACCGCATCAACGTCCGCAACCCCAATGAAATCTCCAAGCTGCGCAAGGCGGGGGAGGTTTCCGCACGCATCCTGATGGACCTCATGCCCATCATCAAACCCGGCATCACCACCAAGGAGATAGACGACTACGCCGCCGAGCTCTTCAAGCGCGAGGGCTGCGGCAACGCCTTCCTCGGCTACGGCGGATACCCCGGCCAGCTCTGCATCTCCGTGAACGAGGAAATCGTCCACGGCATCGGCGGCCCCCGCGTCATCCACGACGGCGACATCGTGAGCCTGGATGCCGGGGCCATTGTGGACGGCTGGTACGGCGACAACGCCATGACCGTGGCCGTGGGCAACGTGAGCGAGGAGGCGCGCCGCCTGCTGGCAGTGACGGAGGAGGCGCTGTTCCGCGGCATTGCGGAAGCCCGGCAGGGCAACCCGCTCAGCGAGGTCTGCGGCGCCATCGAAGACTTTGTGAAGCCCTTCGGGTTCGGCATTGTGCGGGATTACGTGGGGCACGGCGTGGGCCGCCACCTGCACGAGGATCCCTCCATCCCGAACTACCGCCCGAACTATCCCCTGCCCCGCCTCAAGCGCGGCATGATCCTGGCCATCGAGCCGATGATCACGCTGGGCTCCTTCCGCGTGAAGGTGCTGGATGACGACTGGACCGCCATCACCGCAGACGGCTCCTGGGCCGCGCATTTCGAGCACACCGTGGCTGTGGGTTCGCACGGCGGGGATATCCTCACGGAGCGCCCGCGCATCGCCCTGCCGGAGCAGCTGGGCATCTCCCTGTAGCGGGAGTGCAACGCACACAAGGAAAAGGGGCAGCCGCTTGGCTGCCCCTTTCGGTTCGGTTGAAAGTTGGCGGTCGGTTAGAACTGGCAGCCCACACCCAGGGAGATAATGTGCTGGCCGAAGTTGTCCTTGACGTCATCCTTGTCCACGTAGGTGCGGCCGAACTCGTAGCCCAGGCGCACGTACACGGCATCGCTGCACTGGATGTGCAGGCCGGCGCCCACGGTGAAGTTGAAGCCGTCCGTATCAATGGTGTGCTTGTACTGGGCGACCTTGTACTCGGCCTCGCCGATGGTGTAGCCGGCCTTGCCGCCCAGGTAGAACGCCACCTCGTCCGTGACGGCCAGGTGCACGTTGTAGCCCAGGGTGATGGGCATCAGGTGCATGTCCGTCTTGATTCCGTGGTCCTTCTTGTCACCCATCTCGTAGGCCACGTTCAGGCTGAACTGGTGGCGCACGGAGGCGCGCTGCTGGGAGTACAGGCTGAAGCTGGCGCGGGCACCCCACATGTCGGGCACGGTATCTTCGTCACCGATGGCGTAGAGGGCATCGATGCCGTATACGGGGGTCCAGTCATACGCCGTGAGGGCGCCGGGCTGGTTCTCCGGAAGCACATAGGGGGCGGCGTTGGCTGCGCCTGCAAGGCACGCCAGTACGGTCATGGTTGAAAGAATTTTTTTCATAGACGTTTCCTCTTTACCACAATTCACGTCCCCTATCAAGCATTTTCTTCATGCTTGCGCGAAAAAACTTTCCGTTCACACGCCCTTGGCATCATCCCATAGCTCCACGTGCAGGCGGTTGCCGAAGCGCACGCCGTGGCGCATGCAGAGCTCCACCACCGCGGGGGCGGCGGCGTGAAGCTCGGCGCGGGTGGCCGCGCAGGGCATCAGGATGATGCGCTCCCGCGGCAGGCCCAGGGCCGCCACCGGCTCCCAGTCCGCCTCTCCCGCCACCACAAACTTGAACCACGCGTTTTCCATGGCGGCAAAGCGCGCCAGCACATCCGGGCGCAGGGCATCTTGCGCGGCGTTGCCGGAATGCCCCAGCTTGGGGGACACGTTCCACTGGTCCACACGCTCCGCCAGCGCGCGGCAGGGGAGCAGGGTGCCGTTTGTCTCCACCTCGATATAGAATTCCCCGCGCGGCGGCAGCAGGGGGAGCAGGCGCTGCAGGGCATCCTGCTGCAGCAGGGGCTCCCCGCCGGTCACAACCAGCGCGGGGCACCCGAACGCCAGAATGCGCCGGGTTATCTCGTCCTCGCCGCATTCCAGGCCGGGAGCCCAGGAGTGCTTGGTATCGCACCACCTGCAGTGCAGGTTGCAGCCGGCCAGGCGCAGGAACACCGCGGGCACGCCGGTGCGCACCCCCTCCCCCTGCAGGGAGTGGAAGATTTCCGGCGCGGAATTGAGGCGTGCAATCTTCATCTGCGTGTGCTATGCTGCGCGGCGCATGGCTTTTCATACCAGAAGCGGCGGCGGCGGTCAACCGCAATCTGCTCCCACCCGCGTGCTCTTCGTGTGCCTGGGCAACATCTGCCGCTCCCCCGCGGCGGAGATGATTTTCTGCGCCCTGCTGGAACAGGCCGGGCTGCGGGGCCGCATCAGCTGTGATTCCTGCGGCGTGGCCGCCTACCACATCGGCCAGAAGCCGGATTCACGCATGCTTGCCGCCCTGCAGCGCGCAGGAATCCCCTACAACGGCCACCGCGGCCGCCAGTTCTCCCCCGCGGATTTCGACCGCTTCGACCTCATCATCCCGCAGGATGAGGAAAACCGCGGGGACGTGCTCTCCCTGGCGCGCACGCCGGAGCAGGCGGCCAAGGTGCTGCCCATGAGCCGCTGGTTCCCGCCGGAATGCGGGCTTGCGGAGGTGCCGGACCCCTACTACGGCGGCACGCGCGGCTTTGATGCGGTGGTATCCCTGCTGCGGGTTTCCTGCGCGGCCCTGCTGCGGGAATTGGCGGGTGCTGACGCGGAGCGGTGAAAATATCCCTTGCGTGCGCCCGCGCGAGTGGTATAATCTCAAGCTGTATGGACAATTTTTCAGAACTGGAGTGGAAAAGGCTGGCCGAGCTTCCGGATGCGGAAGGCTGGGCGGGTATGTATGCCGGCGTGAGCGAAGGCGTGCTCATTGTGGGCGGCGGCGCCAACTTCCCGGAGAAACCGCTCTGGGAGGGCGGCCCCAAGCGCTGGACGGACCGCCTCTTCATCATGGAGCCCGGCAACCCCGGCTGGCACGACGCCACGCCGCTTCCCAAGCCCCTGGGCTACGGTGCCGCGGCATCCCTGCCGCAGGGCATGATGCTCATCGGCGGCAGCAACGCGGGCGGCGCGGTGGCGGATTGCTACATGCTCACCTACGCAAACGGTGATGTGTCCTGCCGCGCGATGGCCCCGCTTCCCACCACGCTCACCGGGCACGCCGCCGCCGTGATGGGCGGGCGTGTTTATGTGCAGGGCGGCAGCGTGGCCGTGGGAGAGCAGGATGCAGAAAGCCGCATGTGGGTGTACGACCCCGCCACCGACTCCTGGAGCGAGGCCCCCGCCCTGCCCGGCCGCGGACGCTTCCTGCACCAGATGGCCGCCATCGGCCACAACCTGTACGTGCTGGGCGGCATCGGCATTGTGGAGGGCGAGAACGGCCGCATGGCGCGCGAGATGCTCACGGAAGCCTGGTGCTACAATGAATCCACGGGCTGGCGGCGCCTGGCGCACCTGCCGCACTTCTGCGGCGCGGCACCCACGCCCGCCCCGGTCATCGGCGGCCGCATCTACCTGTTGGGCGGAGACGACGCCACCGTGAAGGGCTACACGCCCGCCAACCATCCCGGTTTCCACAACCAGAGCCTGTGCTACAACCCCGCCAACGATACCTGGGCGGATGCCGGAACAGTGGCCGCCGCGCGTGCCGTGCTTCCCTGCGCCGTGTGGAACGGGCTGGCCGTCATCGTGAACGGCGAGCAACGCCCCGGCAAGCGCTCCAACGAAGTCTGGGGCGTCAAACTCAGATAACCCCCACCCCATCTCTCTCTCAACCCGAACCAGAAGACAGCAATGAAAACACTCTATCTCCTGACTCTCGCCCTCGCCCTGCCGCTCGCGGCGGAAGTGCTTACCCCCACGGATGAAATCCCCGCGGACGAATCCGCTCAACAGCGGGTCTCCCTGCACGTGGCGCAGCACATGAACATCCCGGATGCCATAGGCCGCGCCGGTATGGGCGCCGTGGGCATCACGCGCGCGGATGACGGGCGCCGCGCCGTCATCTTCTTCGGCGGCGCCAACTTCCCCAACGCCAAGCCCGGCGCCAAGACCCCGGAGGAGCGCGGCGCCAAGGTCTTCTACGACACCATCGGCTCCGTCACCTACTCCGCCAGCGGCATGAGCGATGCCCCCGCGCGCCTGCCCTACCCCGTGGCCTACGCCGCGGTGGGCGCCCGCGGCACGGATATCTTCATTGCCGGCGGCTGCAACGCGGACGGCCACCTGGCCAAGGCCCTGCTGCTCACCCCCACCACGCTCAAGACCACCGCACTGCCGGATCTGCCCGTCACCTGCGGCTATCCCGCCTACACCGTGCTGGGAGACGACCTCTACATCATCGGCGGGCAGGAGAAGCCGGATTCCACCGCCGCCCTGAAGCGCGTGTTCAAGCTCAACATGGCCGACCCGCAGAAGGGCTGGCAGGAGCTCGCACCCATGCCGGACGCCGGGCGCCAGCTGGCCGTGGCAGGCACCGCCAACGGCAAGATCTACGTGACGGGCGGATGCTCCCTGCACCCGGATGCCGCAGGCAAGGCGGAGCGCACCTACCTGAAGACCACGCTGGTGTACGACCCCGCCGCCAACGCCTGGAGCACCGCCGCGGACGCCCCTGAAACGCTGGTGGGTGCCGCCACGCCCATGCCCTTCGTGGAGGGCGGGCTCTACCTCATCGGCGGAGACCCCGGCGAGTACTACCGCGCATCGCTCAAGGGGCAGGCACCGGAGGAGCACCCCGGCCAAAGCCGCATCATCTACCGCCTGGACCCCGCCACCGGAGCCTGGGCCAAGGCCGGTGAGCTCCCGCTCGGCGTGGCAACCCTCCCCAGCGCCACCGACGGCTCCATCATCCTCACCATCTCCGGCGAGACCCACCCCGGCGTCCGCACCCCCAAAATCTTCCACATCTCCATCAACAAATAACCCCTCCTTACAACCATGAACCCCTCTCCCGAAGCACCGAACGCCGTCATTCAATCCATCCTGGACGCCTGCGCCTCCATGGCGGGCGCCACACCGTGGGCGGCCATCGCCGTGGCCGTGGTGGCCATCCTCATCGTCATGAAGACGGGCGTGAAATCGCGCCCGCTGCCCAAGACCTCGCCCCTGCACGGGCCGGGCAAGTGGGCGTGGATAGCCGTCATCGTGCTGTGGGTGGTGGTGATGCTCAACTACTTCGACCGCCAGCTGCTGGCCGTGCTGAACAAATCCATCACGGAGGGCGCGGACGGCATCGCCATGGACCAGGCCCAGTTCGGCATGGTGACCTCCGCGTTCCTCATCGTGTACGCGGCGCTCAGCCCCGTGGGCGGCTACCTGGCGGACCGCTACAGCCGCAAGTTCATCATCCTGTGCTCGCTGGTGGTGTGGTCGTTCGTAACATGGATGACCGGCAAGGCGCAGACGTACGAGGAGCTGCTGCTGTGGCGCGGCGCCATGGGCATCAGCGAGGCCTTCTACATCCCGGCGGCGCTGGCGCTCATCTCCGACTACCACCGCGGCAGCACGCGCTCCATGGCCACGGGCATCCACATGAGCGGCATCTACGCCGGACAGATGCTGGCCGGCTGCGGCGCGCTCATGGCGGGCGCACCATACAACCTCGGCTGGCGCCTCACCTTTGAAACCTTCGGCTTCATCGGCGTGGCATACGCCATCATCGTCATCTTCTTCCTGCACGACCCCTCAAAGGCCACCGTGCCCGCCGCAGAGAATGAGGAGGAACCCGCCGAGGAGGAGGCCGCCGTGGAAGCCGCGGCGGAGGACAAGGCCGCCAACGACTTCACCATCGGCCAGGTGTTGAAGAGCCTGTTCACGGGACGCGCGATGGCCATGCTGCTGGTGATGTACGCGTGCGCGGGCTTCGCCAACTGGTTCCTGATGGGCTGGTACCCGCGCCTGCTGCAGGACATGTTCGGCATCTCCGAGGCGAAGGCCGGGCCGCAGGCCACCTTCTGGATCAACATTGCCAAGTACATTGCCGTGCTGCTGGCCGCCGTGGTGGCGGACCGCTGGTACCTGCGCAACAAGAACGCCCGGGCTTACGTGCCGGGCATCTGCTTCTGCCTGGCCGGGCCCTGCGTGATCATCGCCATGCTGCCGGCGCTGGGCGTGCCGATTGCGCTGGGGCTGGGCGCCACGCTGGCGCTGGTTTCCATGCAGGGCGTGGCGCAGGGCTCGCTGGACGCCACGCTCATGCCGGTGCTGCGCTCGCAGATTGACGAGCGCTTCTCCGCCACGGGCTACGGCCTGCTCAACCTCACCTCCGTGGCCGCGGGCGCGGTCATCTCCACCCTGGGCGGCGTGCTCAAGGACAACAACGTGGACCTGGGCATCCCGCTGAGCGTGGCCGGTGTCCTCATGGTTATCTGCGGCGCCTTCTTCTTCTTCCTTCCCAAAGCCAAAGAATAATCCTCCCATGAAAACTCTCGTCTGCACCATTGTGGCCGCGCTCGCGGTCGGTTCATCCCTCGCCCCCGCAGCGGACAAGACGCCCGTGGAGGAATCCGTGGTGGTCTTCGCTCCCAAGCAGGGCAACAACTACCCCAGCATCCGCATCCCCTCCATCATCAACGCCGGAGGAACCCTCATCGCCGCCGCGGAGGGTCGCAAAGCCGCCACCGACCAGGGCATGAACGACATCGTCGTCAGCACCAGCAAGGATGGCAAGAAGTGGTCGAAAATGGTGGTGGCCGCGGCCTCCGGAGAGGACACGTACAACAACCCCTGCCTCATCTACGACAAGGCCACCAAGAACATCGTGCTCTTCTTCCAGAAGTACCCCAAGGGCGTGAAGGAGCGCGGCAACGTGCCCAAGGGCTGCACCGACCCCAAGACCATCCACAACTTCGTCTGCTTCTCCAAGAACGGCAAGAGCTGGAGCAAGCCCAAGGACGTGACCGCCGACACCAAGCACGACGATGTGGACATCACCTGCAGCGGTCCCAACCCCGGCTGCCAGCTCACCCGCGGGCCGCACAAGGGCCGCCTCATCGTGCCGCTCAACGAGGGGCCCTTCAACAACTGGACCCTCGCCGCAGCGTACTCGGACGACCACGGCAAGACCTGGCACATCGGCCAGAAATCCGCCACCGGCGGCGGAGTGAACGAGGTGTCCGTGGCGGAGACGGAGGAGGGCGGCATCCTGATTGTCTCCCGCCACTCCAGCGGCGGCAGCCAGCGCAAATACGCCTACTCCGAGGACGGCGGCGAGACCTGGGGCCCCATCAACACCCACAGCGAGCTCCCCTGCCCCGGCTGCCAGAACGGCCTTACGCGCTACTCCTTCTCCGATGACGAGAAACTCGGCGGCAAGAGCCGCATCATCTTCACCGGCCCCAGCGCCGGCGGCCGCAACAACGGCGTGGCCAAGATGAGCTACGACGACGGCAAGACCTGGCCCGTGGAGAAGGCACTGGGCCCCGGCGGCTACGCCTATTCCGCCGTTTGCCCGGTGAAGCCCGGCGTGGTGGGCGTGCTCTTTGAGCGCGACGGCAAGATCAACTTCACCACCTTCACCATCTCCTGGCTCACCGATGGCCAGGACACGGGAAAAGCCACAGACAAGAAGTAGGCACGGGCACTTGCGCGGAGAGGCATCGCACTCCCTGCCAATCCATACGGGATGGCAGTGATATCACGTCATTGACCCGCGGGGGCAACTGTGCTATGCTGCACGCGTACCCATGAGGCGAACCTCCCGCACCACCACCTGGCTTTTACTGCTGCTGCCGCTGCTGCTGGCGCTCTGCTCCTGCCAGCAGCAGAATGTGGCGGCGGCGGCCTACACGCCGCGCTACGTGTACCACAAGGGGTACACGCCCGTGCTGCAGCGCAACGGCAAGGTGAGCGTGCCGCGCAACCTGCCCGCCCGCGTGAAGCGCGTGCTCATTGCCGGCAACAAGATAGTGGGCAAGCCGTACCGCAGCGGCGGCGGCCACCGGCGCCACCAAGATTCCGCGTACGACTGCTCCGGCACGGTGGCTTTCGCCTTGCGGGAGGCCGGGCTGCTGCCCGCCAACGCCCATCCCACCTCCGGGGATTTCCTGCGCTGGGGGCGCCCCGGATTCGGCAAGCACCTTACCGTATACGCCAAGCGCGGCCACGTGTTCCTGATGGTGAACGGCATGCGGCTGGACACCACCACCGAGTACGCGCGCGGGCCGCGCTGGAGCACTCGCCCGCGCCGCAGCCGCGGCTTCTACGTGCGCCACATACCAGGACTTTGATTGCCCATGAACCCGGAAAACGAACTCAACCACGGCACCCAGCGCATGGATGACATCATGCGCCTCTGGAATCTGGAGAACCACGACCTGGTGGATGTCTCCACCGAGCAGCTCACCCACAAGCAGGTACAGAAGGCCCGCCAGGGACGCCAGCTCACCCTCAAGATGATGCAGAAGGTGGCACGCGCCCTCAACGTGGCCATCTGGTACAGGCTGGATGCTGAGCAACGCGAGCAGTACTACGAGTACATCCACCGCGACCTCTTCTCCTACGCCAAGGGGTATGATCCCGCCTGGGCGGACCCCAACGCCGCGCTGGCCACGCACCGCAAGTGATTTCCCGATCCTCCCCGCCACCCATCTGCCCGCATCCGCCATGCCGCTGAGCGTAACAGAGCTTGTAACCCGCCTGAAGCATGCCGTGGAGCGGGATGTGGGCGCGCAGTGCGTGGTGGGGGAGATAGGCTCCTGCAAAATGGCCGCCAGCGGGCACCTGTATTTCACGCTCAAGGATGCCACCGCCCAGCTGCAGTGCGTGCTGTACGCCTTCCGCTCCCGCGGCATGCGCACCCCGCTGCGGGAGGGCATGCAGGTGGAGCTCTACGGCCGTCCCACGGTGTGGGAGGGGCGCGGCTCCCTGCAGTTCCTGGTGGAGCGCGTGCAGGAGCGCGGCGTGGGCTCCCTGCAGCAGCAGTTCGAGGCCCTGAAGCAGAAACTGGCCGCGGAGGGGCTTTTCGCGGAAGAGCGCAAGCGCCCCCTGCCCCAATTCCCGCAGAGCGTGGCCCTGGTCACCTCCCCCGCGGGCGCGGTGATTCAGGACATGCGGCACCGCCTGGAGGCCCGCGCGCCGTGGATGCAGGCGTACCTCTTCCCCGTGCAGGTGCAGGGCAAGGGTGCGGAGCTGGGCCTGGCGCGCGCGCTGCAGATGCTGGGGCAGCCGGAGCAGTACGGCCTGCCGCGCGTGGACTACATTGTGCTGGCGCGCGGCGGCGGCTCCATGGAGGACCTGTGGTGCTTCAACGAGGAATGCCTGGCGCGCGCCATTGCCGCATGCCCCATTCCCGTGGTCTCCGCCGTGGGGCATGAAACGGATTTCACCATTGCAGACTTTGTGGCGGACCTGCGCGCCCCCACGCCCACCGCCGCCATTGAGCTCACCACGCCGGATGCCGCGGAGCTGGCCGCCTGGCTGGACGACACCGCCGCCGGCATACGCCGCCGCCTGCAGCAATCCCTGCAGATGGCGCGCCTGCGCCTGCGCGCCGCGGAACAGGGCAAGCTCTCACGCCCCCTGGAGCTGCTGGCTCCCTTCCACCAGCGGCTGGATGTGCTGGCAGACGGCATCTCCACCGCCATGCACCACCGCCTGATCACCGCAAACGCCACCCTGGGGCAGTATGCCGCACGCATTTCCACCCGCGCCCTGCACCGCCACGCAGAGGCGGCGCGCGCCCGCCTGGATGCCGCCAAAAAACTGCTCTGCACCACGTACGCCGCACGCCTGAACACCGCACGCGCCAAACTGGACACCCTGGCCGCGCGCCTGGAGGCAGCCAGCCCGCAAGCCGCCCTGCAGCGCGGGTTCGCCCTGGTGCAGACCGCAGACGGCGCTATTGCGCGGGATGCCGCCGCACTGGCCGCCGGAGACACGCTCACCATCTCCCTGGCGCGCGGCAGCGTGGATGCCGCCGTTACCGCCACCCACGCGGCCTCCTGACCGCATGCCGCATTTTTTGTGAAAAAAGGCTTGCACGGCGGCGGCTCCGTGTGTATATTTCCTGCGCACCAAGTGCAATCAACCATGCTCGGTTGGCGGAACTGGTAGACGCGTTAGACTAAGGATCTAATGGAGCGATCCGTGGGGGTTCGAGTCCCCCATCGAGCATACGGAGCGGCTGGAAACAGCCGCTCTTTTTTTGCCCTCCCCCGCGGCCTAGAGGACGGCTTCTTCAGGACGCCAACCGACCAATAATTGTATTCACGCTATTGCCAATAGGTTGCATAACGCACCCGTTTCATCGGCCCGGGGGAGGCATAGCGCAGCGGGCGTCTTGTTCGCTTTGTCTGCACAACCATGTTTAACTTTACTGGGATGCGCCCTGCGCAAATGAAACAGCGCACGCACTGCACCAAACCAGTATCAATCAATATGCAAATAGAAAAAACGACTCCCGCCGTGTGGTACTGCATCACATGCACTGCCCCGGTCACCGTATCCGCAGAACTCAACGGCTTACCCGTCATCCTCGTCTCTCTAGACCAAGAAGGGCAGGCGACTTTTTGCGCCCCCACCAGGGTGGTGACGGTAGAAACAGACGGAACATACACTGTCCTCCCTACTGAGGCCCCCGGCGGCCAGCCGTTCGGGGGCTATGTGAACCGAAATCTCACCATCGGCCACGGGACCTCTGCGGCGGTGGCGGCGCAATGCGTGCTCACGCCGGGAGCCCTTGCCACGGGCGGCACGCTGGCCGACTCCAACGGGCAATCCGTGGAGCTGGAGGCCCCGCACAAGTATGCGGAGGGTTGGGTCTCCATCCCCGATGCCACGGCGGCGGGTACGCTGACGATTGGCGAGTGGAGCAAGGAATGGGAGGCTGCCCCCGGCACGCGGGCTACAGGGTGGCTGCAATTGGCGGCTGGCGCAGGCTCGTTCATGGTCAACGGCACGATTGTAAACAATCCAGAGGACTACACGGACGCGGGGGCTTGGAACGACATTCTGGAGCCTTGCGGCGTGTTCTGTACGGATGAATCCATCGAGTCCGGCTCGCCGAAGATTAACATCGCCGCGATTGAGTATGGCGGGGAGGGCAACTCGATTACGCTTGAAGCCGTGAGTGAGCATGCCCCTGTATCAGGCCCGACGCTTACCGGCGGCGCAAACGGGCGAACCTCGCGGGATGTGTACAACCACATTCTGGAAGATGAAGATTGCCCCGTGGATGTGTCTGTTGACGCGGATGAGCAAGGCCTAGCTTTCACCGCCAAGGTGTACGGCGTGAACGACGCCATCAGCGCGACGGGCGACATGTTCTCCGATTGGAGCGGCATGAGCGGCGGGCACGGCGACTACACCGTGGCCGAGCTTGTGACCGCCATTGCGGGCGGGTTCTCCGACATCACGCCCGCTGCGGGTGAGACGGAGGGCACCATCACGCTCACCGCTGCGGAGGCCGGTGCGGCTGCCAACGCCATCACCTACTCCGCAACGGGATGCTTTGGCAGCGGCACCGTGAAGCAGGGAAGCACCACGCGCGGCAAGAACGCCGTGGCGCAGACAGCGTTCAAGATTTACCTGAACGGTGCGGAGCTGGATGTGGAGCCCGCGCCCGTGC
>JAUNHW010000020.1 GCA_030523775.1 Akkermansia sp. | reverse complement strand
GGCACGCTGCTCGCCAACCTGGTGATGGAGGATGACTCCGCCTACCTGGCCGGCGGCGTGCAGAAGGCCCTGTCTATCGGCAGCGCCCTCACCATGAACACCGGCATCCAGATGGACGAGGCCACGCTGCGCGCCCTGGACGACATGGCGGTGGGTGACACCTTCTGGCTGATCGGCGCCGCAAACGGCGTCCCGATGGAGTACGAGGGTGCGTACGGCGAGGATGCCTGGTACGGCAGCATGTTCTCCCGCACCGCCTACGGTAGCGGCTACGAGCTGGAGGGCGACTTCAACATCGTGTTCGACGAGACCGACGGCTTCGGCCTGAAGAAGTTCAGCAACACGCCGGAACCGACCACGGGCACGCTGAGCTTGCTTGCGCTTGCGGCTCTCGCCGCACGCCGCCGCCGCAAGTGATGATGTACAAAGTACAATGTACAATGTACAAATCATAAGTTAGGCGGCTTCGCCGCGAAGATTATCAAGGCCCATCTGGCATGCTGCCAGATGGGCCTTCCTGTGGGAGCAAGGCGCGGTTTGGGGGAGGAGAAATGAGCGTGGGTGGGTCAACATTTGCGATTTGACATTTTTGTTGCACAATTATGCGAAATGTGTACAATAATGCCACAGGAATGTCATCGGGAACAGTCAGGAGCTGGATTATCGACCTAGCGCGGCACGGGCGGATAAGTTTCACGCGCCGCGAGCTATGTGCCGCCTTCCCGGAGATGGGGCGCGACACGCTGAACGCCGGGCTGTACAGGGCGTGCCGGAGCCGTTTGGCGGCTATAGCGTGGCAGGGATTCTATGTGATACTGCCGCCGGAGTACCAGGCGGTGGGCATGCTGCCGCCGGCGGAATACATCGGCAGGCTGATGCAATACCTGGGCAAGCCGTACTGCGTGGCGCTGTTGAATGCCGCCGCCCACTACGGCGCAGCACACCAGCGCCCCATGAACTTCACGGTCATGACATCTCATCCGCTGCCGCGCAGCACGGTGAAGCGCCTCACCAGAATCGATTTCATCTCAAAACTGGAGATGGGCAACGGCGTGCCCGCGGAACTGGTGCGCACCGTGAAAACGCAGTACGGCTCCATGGTGGTGAGCAGCCCGGAATTCACCGCCTGTTCCCTGGTGCAGTACGTCAAGGCCTCCGGCGGGCTCTCCCACGTGGTTTCTGTTTTGGGGGAGCTGCTGGATGCGTGCGACTTTTCTCATCTGCCGCCCGTTCTTGCTGATTTCGTGCCCGCGTCCTGCCTGCAGCGTTTGGGTTACATTGTGGAGCGGCTCTTGGATGACCCCACCGCCGCCCATCACATCCTCCGCTTCCTCCATTCCTCCGCCATGCCGTTCCGCAAAACCAGGCTCGTTCCCCAGCTGCCCGCAGACCATTGTCCCGTGGACAGCACATGGAAAATCATCATCAACCGCAACATGTCCCCCGATTCCGATGATTAGCGCAGAATACATCAAGGCATGGTGGCCGGAGCATCCGTGGAGCTCTCCCGCCATGGTGGAACAAGACCTGGTGGTGTGCCGTGCCCTCGTCTCCATCTTCTCCGACCCCTTTCTTGCGGAAGCCCTCGCGTTCCGCGGCGGCACCGCGCTGCACAAACTCTATCTCTCGCCGCAACCGCGCTATTCCGAGGATATCGACCTGGTGCAATTGGCACCCGGTCCCATCAAGGAAATCATGGACCACCTGCGGGATGCGCTCGCGTTTCTCGGCGAGCCCAAAACCAAGAGCACGCCCATGAGCAATAAGCTGATCTTCCGCTTCGCCTCGGAAATCCCCCCCGTGGAGCCGCTGAAGCTCAAGGTGGAAATCAACTGCCGCGAGCATTTCCATGTGCTGCCGTGTTGCAGACTGCCGTTCTCCATGAACAATCCCTGGTTCAGCGCAGAGTGCAGGATTACCACCTATGAGCTGGACGAGCTGCTGGGCTCCAAGCTGCGTGCCCTGTACCAACGCAAGAAGGGGCGCGACCTTTTCGACCTTTTCTACGCTCTCACCAGCGCCCACACCGATGCTGAGAGAATCCTGCCCTGCTTCTGCCGCTACATGGAGGCATCCGCCGGGTACATCCCCACGCTCAAGGAATTTTCCCTCAACATGCAGGGCAAACTCGCCGACCCCGATTTCGTATCCGACACCGCGCCCATCCTACTGCCCTCCATCTCATTCAATCCCGCAGAGGCCTACCGGATCCTCCACGAGCACCTCCTTTCACGCATCGACAGCTTCCGGGACAACCACCCCCGCAAATAGCCCGCGGACGCGGCTGGTTGCTTCGCACGCACCGCGTGCGCGAATTTCCCACTTTGTACATTGTACTTTGTCCTTTGTACATTTTCTTGACGCGCCGTGTTTTTAGCTTGCGGGGGGCGGGGAAAGTGGTACAATTCCTTTGTATATGGCGGGGAGTACTGTGCCCACCCGCAGACATCTCCACAATAAATCAACAAAACATACGATATGAAATTACACCTCCCCAAGGGACTTCGCGCGGCTCTCATCGCCGCCATCACCGCGTTTGGCTTCACCCTGCCGCTGGCGTACGCGGCCACCGTTGACACAACGATGACGACCACGTTCAGCAACTGCGCGCAGTCGGCCGCACTGAGCGTGGGCACAGCGAACGCGTTCGGCAATACCGACGTGCTCAACCCGCCGAGCTCAAGCATCACCGCCCTGTACGAGACGGGCACGAGCAACACGGTCGGTTTGCAGACGGGAGGCGCGGCCGGTCCCGTGGCCGATTTCCTGACGCCGAACACCAACGTGGGCAACGACCACCCGTGGACAATGGAGATGAGCTACACCGGAGCAGAATCGGTGCAGAGCATCACGGGCATGACCCTTTCCGTGGGCCTGTTCAACGCGAGCGGCGCGTGGCAGGGCAGCGGCGCCACCTGGACGGGTGACGTAACCTTCACCGCCACCATTACGGCGGGAGGTCAGACCGCCACGTACACGGGGCTTCTCTTCAACGGATCCGGCGGCGGACACGGCCAGGGCGACACGAAGTTTGCCGTGACCCTGAGCGGCGACACCATCGACCTGAGCGACGTTTCCGAATACACGCTCAAGCTGGAACTGACCGAGACCCTGCAATCCGGCACGTTCGTGGGCCTGCAGAACATCGGCTACAACGTGGTGGCGAGCTTGCCTGAGATTGGGGAGTACACCTGGGAGGGAACCTCTGGGGAGCACGCATGGAGCGCTGCCGTGTGGAATGACGGCGAGTCCTCCGGGCAGAACTTCTCGGACGGATCCGATGCCATCTTCGGCGCCGCCGGACACAAGGAGGTGTCTATCACGAACTCCCCCACCGCACGCTTCATCAGCGTGAACGCCGACGGCTACACCTTCAATGTGGAGGGAGGGCAAACGCTTTCCGGCAGGTCGCTCACCATAGCGGACGGCTGCACACTGACCGTGACAGGCGAAGGCGCGCTGGACATCACCGAGCAGCTGGTGGGCACAGGCGCGCTGGCGCTGGGCAATTCCCTTTCCGCCACCGCGGGCTCGCTGGCCATTGCCTCTGGCAAGACGTTCTCGGTGAGCGGTGAAAACGCGCTGCTCTCCGTGAACACCCTCACCAACGCGGGCACGCTGAGCATCGGCGAAGGCGCGCGCGTGGCGGTGAGCTCAACGCCCGTCGAGGTGGCATCCGGCACCTCGTTCGAGGTGACGGGCGCCGGCACGCTGGAGGTTGCCACCATGCGCAGCAAGGGCGGCGCCATCAACATTTCCTCCAACCTGAACGTCACCGGAGGCGGTGACGGCACCATGGGCAACAACCAGAACGGCCTGTGCATCAACGGCGGCACGGGCGGCTCCATCAACATTCTGGGCGGTGTCACCACCGTCACCGGCGCCGTGTACACCGGCAACGGCAGCCAGGAAAACGCCATCAACGTGGGCACGGGCTCCGAGAATGCCACCCTGGTGACCACGCGCCTGGAGCTCGGCGACACCAACGGCAGCACGGGAACATTCACCATCGGCGAGAAGGGCAAGGTCGTCATCCAGGGCGCGGAGAATGTGCGCTCCGACCAGGCGAACCCGCAGAAGAAGACCTCCCTGCAGCTGGCGGAGTGGAACCAGGTGGTGACCTCCACCATCAGCGGCAAGCTTTACGCCGAGAACGCCATCGCGTTCATGAGCAACGACGCCAGCTCCACCGTCAACATCGCGGGCGGCACCATGGCCGTGAAGGGCATTGCCACCACGAGCGCGACCAGCACGCGCGCCCACACCTTCACCATGGACGGCGGCAAGCTCATTCTGGGCGACACGGGTATTACGGAAGAACCCGGCGCGTGGACCATCTCCTTCGCCAACGGCGAAATCGGCACATACGCCGGCAGCACCGTGGTGGGGCGCAGCTTCACCGTGGGCGGAGACCTGACCTTCAACACCGCCATGTACACCTGGACCGGTGATGCCGACACCAAGGTGATTGAGGCGGGCGAGGCTGGTGCTACCATCACCGTGAGCGGCAACATCACGGGCGACGGCACCATCATCAAGACCGGCGACGGCACACTGGTGCTCGCCGGCGACAACAACGCCCTCACCCACACCATCAACCTTCAGAAGGGCACGCTTGATGTCACCGCCGCCGTGCTGGACATTTCCAACATGGACGGCATCACCGTCAAGGAATACTCGGACGGCCAGGTGGCGGGCAACGGCTTTGCCACCATGGGCGGCAACGTGGATGTGGTGGCCGTGGGCGAAGGCACCACCCTCTCCCGTGAGGGCGTGCAGGTGAAGTTCAAGGGAACGGATGTCACCATGGACGAGAACGGTGATGTGGCGCTGGAGGATGCGAAGTCCCTGACCACGTTCTACGTGAATGAGGACGGCTCCACGGAGAGCCTGGCCAACGCCGTGACCAAGGGCGGCGGCGAGCTTGCCACCGTGGACCTGGCCGACAACACCAAGCTGGCGGCAGACCAGGCGGCAGACCTGGGAACCCTGGTGGTGCGCGCGGATGCCTCCGCGGATGTGGAGCTTTCCAAGGATGTGTCGTTTGACACCCTTACCGTCACCACCAAGGACAAGACGCTCACGCTCACCGGCGCGGGCACGCTGTCCGCGGGTGTGCTGAACGGCCCCGGCACCATCTCCATCGGCGACGATTCGGTGCTGTCCGTCACCACTGCCACGGTGGGCACCGCCAAGCCGGTTGTCACGGGTGGCGGCACGCTCGCCGTCACCAACGGCACCCTGACCGCAGAGCTGGCCGAGGCCTGGACCGGCACCGTGCGCGTGGCCGACACCACGAGGCAGGACGGCAACAATGCCTGGATCGACACCCTCGCCAACGAGAACTCCTGGGTGGAGTTCGTCCACTTCAAGGGCTACGACCGCGCGTGGGCCAGCAGCTATGTTCCCGAGATTTCCGCCAACATCATCCTGACGAGCGACGGCACCAACGCCGCGTGGGAGCTCAGCGCGTTCGCCTCCTCCACCTACACCATGGTGCTCACGGGCGACTGGCAGGGCGACGGCACGTTCCTGATGGCCGGCGGCAGCGCCGGGCAGTCCCAGGCCGTGGAATACAAGGGCGACATCACCAACTGGACCGGCTCCATCGCGGTGAACGCCCCCGGCATGCGCAGGGTCACCTTCTCTGAGAACGCCACCAATGTGAACGTCTCCCTGGTGAACAACGGCACCGGCGCGTTCGAGCTGGTGGTCAACAACGCCGCCACCTTCTCCAAGGCGGTGAACGTCTCCAAGCTCACCGTCGAGGCAGGGAAGTCCGCCACCTTCCAGGCCGACACCACCGTGGGCCAGCTGGCGGGTTCCGGCTCCATCGTGAAGACCGGAACGGACACCACCATGACCGTAACCGCAGCCGCCGGCACCGGCACGGCTGTCACGGCGCTGGATATCTCCGTGAACGAGGGCACGCTCAAGGCCACCGCCGCGGGAGCGCTGGGCAGCGGCCCCATCACCGTGGCCGACGGTGCCGTGCTCGACCTGGTGAACGGCGGTGCCCTCGGCACCCTGCAGACCGTCACCAACAGCGGCAACGTTATCCTCCACAGCACGCTCACCAGCGGCACCGTTGACGGCGGTGTGCTCACGCTGGCGGACGACTTCGCCGTGGACGGCGACCTTGTGGACGTGGAGGACAGCGACACCGGCAACGGCTTCAGCCAGGGCGGCGTGATGCATGTCTACGACACGGAGCACGCTGAGCTCACCGGAATCACCGACATTGTCCACGGCGAGACCCACTACACGCTCGAGAATGTGAACCCGAACGGCGACATCAGCATGAGCGGCGCGGACTGGAGCACCTACCAGCTCAACGTGGCGAACGACAGTCAGCCCGCCGTGCAGGCCATCATGGACTACGCCGCGGAGCACTCCGGCACGCTGGCGCACATCATGGTGAACGCCGACGACCTCGAGCTGACCAACGACAGCACCACGCTCAAGACCTCCATGCTGGGCGGCGAGCACCTGGCCGGCTTCATCCTGACCATGGCCGACAGCTCCGCGCTGGAGATCGACGGCAACTGCGCGGCAGTCATCTACACGGCGGAGGGCTCCTCCGCCATCAATCTGACGGCGGACGCCACCATCGGCACCGTTGTGGCAGGCGATGCAGACGCGATGGCGGCCAGCACGCTGACCATCACCGGCAAGGACCATACCATCATGGTGGACGGCCTGGGCGTGGCGTTCGACAGCCACCTCGTCATTGATGAAGGCGTGAAGGTGGAGCTGCTGCACGACACCTCATTCACCACCATTATGAACGCCACGGTGGAGCTCAAGGAGGGGTCCTCCCTGGTGCTCAACGAGGTGAGCTTCGCCACGGTGGAGGGCGGCACGGAGGCCACCATCAAGGTGACCTCCGACGAATACCTGCCGTTGTACGACCCCAGTTTTGCGGAGTACGGCATCACGGGTGCGCGCATTACACTTGACACCACTGCGAACTTTGACATGGGCCACGTGATTGACGCCACCAGCCAGGTGGTGAACGCCGGCACGGGTACCATGCGCGACATCTCCACCAACGAGAAGTACGCCGAGCTGAACGCCGAGGGCGGCGACATCTACATCTCCACGCCTGCGGACTCCGGCACGGACACTCGCGAGCTGACGGTGGGCAACCTGACGCTGGCCGCCGGCCGTCTGGTTGGCGAGGACACGGGCAAGGCCGTTACCATCACCGTGACCGGCACGGCGGACCTCGGCAGCGGCGCGAAGGTGAGCAGCGCGCTCACCATGGCGGGCGGCTCCACGCTGGATGCGGACGGCCCCGTTGCCCTGGGCAGCCACGCGCTTGCGATTGAGAGCGGCGTGACCATCTCCGACGACCTGTGGAGCACCCTGAGCGGCTTGACGTCCCTGGAGAGCACGAACCTGTTCACGGGCGTGAGCGCGCTCACGCTCGCGGGCGAGGAGTTCACAGAGGAAGTGGACCTGAACTCCATCTTCGACCACACCAGCCTGAAGGACAGGAAGTTCAAGCTCGGCTACAAGGACGGCAACGTCATCGTCACCAAGCTGGCGGACAACAACCGCTACTGGCAGGGCGGGGACGGCACATGGGACTACACCAACGAGACCATGTGGAAGGATGACGACGATACAGCCGCCAAGTTCTCCAGCGGCTACAACGCCTACTTCAGCGGCGCCACCAACGGCACCGTCACCCTGGGCACCGACATCACAGCCGACAGCATCACCGTCTCCGGCGCGGACTACATCTTCGCGCCCGACAGCCACACCCTCACGGTGAACCAGTTTGTGGAGGCGGACGGCCACAAGGCCACGTTCAACATGGACCTGAGCGGCGAGAATCTGAAGCTGATCGCCAAGAACGGCGGCACCATCACCCTAGCCAACGGCGACAGCGTGAAGGATGTGCAAGTCGGCGCGGACGGCATCATCAGAACCTCGGGAACCCTGACCGTGACCGACGGCTTCACGAACACCGGCAAGCTGGTGCAAGCGGACACGCTCACCATCCAGAAGGGCACTGCGGCGGGCGGCAATGTCACCGCGGTCACGACGCTGAACCTCACCAGCGGCCAGTCCTACACCTTCGGCAACCTGACTGCCGGCACCATCAGCGGCACCGGAGCCAACCTGACGATAGGCTCGGCGAACACGCTGGCGGTGAGCAACAACTCCACCGTGGCGGGCCTGACCCTGGGCGATAATGCCACCGTGGCGGGAACCGGCACCCTGAACACCGCCGGCGTGACGCTGCAGGGCGATGCCACCGTGAGCGGCAAGCTGACCACCGGCACGCTCGCCGGCTCGGACAGCACGCTGAAAATTGATGGCGGCACGCTTACGGCCTCCTTGCTGGGCAGCGGAGTCAACCTGGCCACCAGCGGCACCTCCACCATCGCCTCCTCCGGCCTCAAGCTCGTCTTGAACGGCACCGTGGACAACACCGCCACCGGCACGGTGACCTTCACGGGCAGTTTCGATGTGGGCAATTGCACCACCATTGACGGCACCGCCACCTACGTGGGGGGCGGCACCGCCGGCAATGTCAACGGCTTCAAGCAGGCCCAGAAGATTGTCTCCGTCATCGACGAGGGCACGGCCAACGGTGCGGGCGCCACGCTCACCTACAACGGCAAGTCCATAGGCCAGATGGGCACCAACGGCAAGGTGACCTTCGACGGTGATGTGGACTACACCAAGTTCTACGTGAACAGCGGCACCGAGAACGCCAGCACCGCGATGAACAACGCGAAGTGGACAGCGGCATCCTCCTTCGTGCTGAACAGCAACACCACGCTGGTGGTTGACCATGAAGGCATCTCCCTGGGCATGGTGAACATGCCTGCCGGCGCCGCCCTCCTGCAGATTGAGAGCGGCTACACCGTGGCCACGGACGGCTCATCCAAGAACCTGATGCTCACAGGCGCGGGCGAGCTGGCGGTGGACGCGGGCAAGGACACTCCCGGAGTGGTCTACCACGCCTCCCAGTGGACCGGCACGGTCTCCCTCCGGGATGTTGAGCTGACGCAGCTTGACAGCGACTGGGGTACCGCCAACTCCACGGTGGCGCTGCAGAACGCGAGCGGCGCATTGGGCAATGCCGAGGTGAAATATGACCTGGAGCTCCGCAAGGGCGCGGGCGACAGCTGGGGCTACGGCGGTACCTCCAGTACAAAGGATTCGCACCTGTGGCTGAATGGCGACCTCAAGGGCGACGGCGACCTGGGCGTGAAGAGCGGCACCGCCACCAGCGTCTTCGAGCTGAACGGCAACACCGATGCCTGGACCGGCAACTTCATCGTGGCCACCAACGCCAACACGACGCTGAAACTCACCGGCAGCGACAAGACCATCAACGGCACCGTCACCGGCTCCAACCTCGCCTTGGTCGTGGAAACGAACGCCACCCTGAAGTCCGACAGCACCGTGGCACGGGTGAACGCCACCGTCGGCTCCCTCAAGGTGGATGCCGGCAAGACGCTGACCGTGACCGACACCATCCTTCCGGACAACATCAAGCTGGGTGCCGGAGCCTCCATCGCCGCCGCCTTCATGGGCGGTACCGAATACGGCTACATGGACGGCACCATTGCCAACGAGACCGGTGGCGACCAGGACGTGACCATCCACAACGACAACATCACCGTGACGGGCACCACGCTGCGCGTGAACGGCGGCACGGGCTTCACCGTGGACAACAAGCTGGTGGATGCCACGCTCGCCGTAAAGAACGGCTTGCCGTCCACCGTGACCCTGAACAACGTGCAGGACTCCCTGGAGGTTGCGGGCAACCTGGAAATCGGCCCCGGCGGCTCGCTCAAGGTGGCCCAGAACAACGGCACCGCCAAGCAGACGCTGAACATCAGCGACGGCACCACGCTGACGCTGGCCAACGACACCACGCTTGACGCCGACCTGACGCTCAACCGCGGCGCGACCCTGAAGCTGGACTACAACATGGGCACGCCTGTGGCAACGACGCTCAACGGCGGCGGCCTGACGCTCTACAAGGGCCTGACGCTTTCCGGCGACCTGTTCGAGACGCTGAAGGGCCTCTCCACGGAGGGCGAATCCGTGACGCTGTTCAGCAACGTGAACACGATTATGTTCGACGGTGCCACAAGCCCCACCGTGGATGCCAGCACCTACTTCACCAACCTGCTGGACCTGGAGGGCGACTACACGTTCAACTACCGTGACGGCTTGCTGTCCATCGTGTACTCGGAATCCTCCTCCCGCCAGCTTGTGTGGGACGGCACGGAAACCGAGCACCGCTGGGTGGCGTACGAGCCTGAGGCCATTGACCCGGAGGTGAAGGACTGGTACCAGCCGAGCACCGGGCAGGGGACCTACTTCGCCAACGGCGACACCGCCACCTTCGGCGCCGCTGCGGAAACCAAGGTGGTGAATCTCTCCGCCGGGGAAACCGTTGCCAAGATGGTGACGCTCAAGGAATCCGCGGACTACGAGTTCGTGGCCGACGAGGCGGGCAGCAAGCTGAGCGCCACCCGCTTCGAGGTGAAGGAGGGCGCCACGCTGAGCAAGTCCGGCGCCGGCACGCTCATCCTGGAGGTCGGCGAGAATGTCACCGTGGATGCGGCGGGCTTTTTCGTGGACGAGGGCGAACTCGTCATCGGCACGGCGGAAATGCCCGGCACCCTGGCGTTTGACAACGGCGTCATGGAGGTGGCGGAGGACGCCACGCTGCGTGTGGCCAAGATTCAGGACAGCGAAGGCTCCCTCATTGCGGTGTGCGGCACGCTCAACGTGGCTTCCGGCAGCCTCCACGCCATCCACGCGCTTGAGGGCAGCACGCTGGTGATTTCCAACGTGAACGGCGTTTCCGCCGGCACGCTCGCCATCGACTCCGACACCACACTCCACGGCCTGGAGAACCACGGCACGCTGGACGTCGGCATGCACGCCCTCACGCTTGCGGAGACCGCCGCACAGGGCGGCAACGTGACCGCGGGTACCCTCAACCTCGCGGAGAACGGCAACGCCTTCGGCAACCTCAAGGTCAACACCATCCACTACGCATACGGCGCGGAGGGTGCCGGTGAGCTGGGTGCCGTGAACGTGGACACCATCGCCGCCAACGGCGCATTCCCGGTGATCACGCTCGACTTGACGGACACCATGGGCGACGGCGGCTCGCTGGCGCCCACCAACCGCACGGGCGAGGCCGCTACCTACACGCTCATCCATGCGGACGGCCAGACGCTGAGCACCTCCAACTTCATGCTGGGCGGCAACACGCTGGCCCTGCTGGTACAGAGCGGCCTCATCCACGAGGGCGCGGGCCTGGAGACGGACGGCAGCAACATCACGCTCACCATCGGCGGACAGGATGTCACTTGGTACACCGACAAGGACGTGACCGAATGGGGCTACACCGTGATGAGCGGCGACCAGATTGCCGCCGGTGCCAACACGTTCAACGGCGTGGAGCACCTGGTGGTGGACCACTCCCGCGTGATTGACGTGACGGGTGCGGGCCATGAGCCCGGCCTGCGCGTGCGCAACATCACCGGGCTGGACGGCCGCACCCTCTCCTTCACCGGTACCGCGGACGACACCGTGAACCTCATCACCAACGAGGAGACCCACAGCAACGTGGGCCTGGCCGCAGAGAACATCACCGTGAAGGTGGGCCTGGACGAGCTGGACGAGATGGACCCCGTGGACTACAGGGACCTGCGCGTGGGCGCCGTGAACCTCACCGGGGCCACGCTGGATGTGCATGTGCATGAGGGTCTGGACGACTCCTTCACGGTGGATTCCCTGAGCGGCGATGCCGGCTCCATGCTCAAGGGCACGCTGATTGTGGAGGGGCAGGGCGGTGCCTACCGCGGCAAGTACGGGAATGCCCTCGTGATCCTGCATGAGGATGCGGAGCAGACCCTGAACGCCGGAGAAGGGCTCACCGTGGGCGGCCTCGGCATCGCCAGGCTCGCCTACACGGCTGCGCAGGCGCACATGGACGCCATCGAGGGCATCGGCATGACCGTGGTCCTCAACTCCCCGGACTCCAGCAACATCGGCTCCACGCTGGTGCTGGACAACACCTCCTGGCTTGTTGGCGGCATGCTCGTCACGGGTATGTCCGCCATGGACAGCGCGCTCACGCTGGACAGCGACAACGTGCCGGACCTGCTGGACGCCCCGAGCATGAACATGGACCGCACCACCGTCCTCATCAACGAGGATGACGCCGACAAGGGCAACATAGCCATGGCCGTGAACGATGGCGGCAAGAAGCGTGACCTGCTGCTCGCCTACATCGGCGCGGATGATTCCTACACGGATGACGTGCGGCTCAGCGGCTACCTGTACAACAAGTACTATGAGAACGCCCGCCTGGAGGGCGGACGCGTGCTCGTGGACCGCCGCCGCGACTTCTACACCGCGGATGTGGTGCAGCCCACCACGGAGAACGGCAGCGCCGGTTCCGGCATGCTGGATGACGCCCTGCTGGAGCTCAACCCGCAGATCACCAACCCCACCGGTGACCTGGCCGCGGTGATGACCGCGCTGGAAACCGGTGCCGTGGCCGACCCGGACCGCGCGGCAGCCGCCGTGGCCGGAGCCTCCGCCGCCGCACTGGGTGCCGCCTTCAACAACGATGTGCAGCGCCAGCTGCGCGCCATCCGCAACCGCACCACCACCATGGGCCTGGCGGATTGCACCGAGCATGAGGGCCTGCCCTACGTGAACGCCTGGGTGAACGCGGAAGGCGACTACCGCAAGCTCAATGCCGACGGCACGCTCGCCGGGTACACGCTCTCCAGCTGGGGCGGCACGCTCGGCTGCGATCTGGACCTCACCAACCGCCTGACCGTGGGCGCCGCATTCACCATGATGCACGGCGACTTCACCGCACATTCCGCGGACGAGGCGAAGGGTGACATGGACCGCAACTACGTGAGCCTGTTCGCCCGCTACGGCTACCGCTCCTGGGCCCACACCTTCGTGGCCACCCTGGGCTACGCCAACAGCAAGATCGACCGTACCGTGAACTACGGCGCCGGCGGCTACACCGCCAAGGATGGTGCAGACGGCAGCGCCTTCGGCTTCCTGTACGAGGTGGGCTACACCAAGGCCCTCACCGAGGATGCCTCCACCTGCCTGCAGCCCGTGTTCAACGTGAACTACCGCCACAGCAGCCTGGGCGGCTACACGGAGGAAGGCACCGGTGATGCCATCCTCAACGTGGGCGATGCGGATATGGATGCCCTCACCTTCGGCCTGGGCGCACGCCTGCAGAGCATTGTGGGCACCAGCGTGTACAACCGCGCCACCCTCTTCGAGGGCCGCGTGCTCGCCAAGTTCGATGCCGGTGACCGCGACTGCTCCACCAGCTCCTCCCTCATCGGCGTGAGCGCCAAGCGCTCCGTCAAGAGCGCGGAGATGGGCGCCTTCGGCATTGAGGTCGGTGCAGGCCTCACCATCCCCGTGGGTGAAACCGGCGGCTCCATCTTCCTGGATGTCTCCGGCGACTTCCGCGGCGGTTACACCGAAGTGAACGGAACCGCAGGATACAGGTTCAGCTTCTGATGTACTAGGTACTATTTGAAGTTAGGCGGCACCCGTCTTCGCCAAGGCTACGGCCGAGGCAGGTCGCCGCGAAGATTACCAAGGCCCGTTCGGCATGCGCCGAACGGGCCTTTTGCAGGGTGCGACCGTATCTTTGTTGTCACTCCGCGCCCGCAGGGCGCCGAATTTCAAATAGTACATAGTACATAGTCCCTAGTAAATCCCGTCGTACCCCTGTTGCCATATTTCTCTTGAAAACGGCTCGGCCTTGTGTATACTGGCACGCGCATGCGGCGCATGTGGCCGCATGGGAAAGCAAACAGAAGCATGATGAACAACCCGAGAGTTGCAATAGTGGGCGCCACCGGAGCGGTGGGCGTGGAGATATTGTCCTGCCTGGAAAGCCGGGATTTCCCGCTGGCTTCCCTGAAGCTGCTGGCCTCCCGCCGTTCCGCCGGGAAACAGGTGGCCTTCCGCGGTGAGATGCTCACCGTGGAGGAGCTGACGCCGGATTCTTTCAAGGATGTGGACCTGGCGCTCTTTTCCGCCGGGGGCGACATTTCCCGCGAGTACGCGCCCATAGCAGCCGCGGCGGGGGCCGTGGTGGTGGACAACTCCTCTGCGTTCCGCCAGGATGCGGACGTGCCGCTGGTGGTGCCGGAAATCAACGGCGAGGCCGCGTTCAACCACCCGCGCAACATCATTGCCAACCCCAACTGCACCACCATCGTGACCCTGATGGCGCTCTACCCTCTGCATGTGCGCTACGGGCTGAAAACCATCATTGCCAGCAGCTACCAGGCGGTTTCCGGCAGCGGCCAGCACGGAATCGCGGAGCTGGAGAACCAGGTGCGCGCCATTGTGAACGGCTGCCCGGTGGAAATCTCCACCTACCCGCGCCAGATTGCTTTCAACGTGCTGCCGCAAATCGACAAGTTTGCGGACAACGGCTACACCAAGGAAGAGCTCAAGATGCTCAACGAGGGCCGCAAGATCCTCTCCCTGCCGGAGCTTAAGGTATCCTGCACCTGCGTGCGCGTGCCGGTGTACCGCAGCCACTCCATCTCCTGCGTGGCGCAGTTTGAGAAGCCGGTGGACGTGGCCGGCGCGCAGGCCTGCTATGCCGGCCGCCCCGGCGTGCGCCTGGTGGACGACCCCGCCGCCAACGTGTGGCCCACCCCGCTGGATTCCACCAACGGCGACGACTGCCTGGTGGGCCGCATCCGCATGGACAGCGCCATCGACAACGCCCTGAGCCTTTGGGTGGTGGGCGACCAGGTGCGCAAGGGCGCCGCCCTGAACGCCGTGCAGATTGCAGAGCTTCTCGTGAAAGGAAAGTGATATGACCCCCATCGCCGAACTCGCCAAGGAAACCGCCGCGCGCGTGGAAGCGCGGCTCAACGAGCTGCTGCCCGCGGAGGACGTGCAGCCCGCCACGCTCCACAAGGCCATGCGCTACAGCATATTCGCCGGCGGCAAACGCATCCGCCCCCTGCTGTGCATCGAATCCGCCAAGGCCTGCGGCGGTGACGAGGACGACGCCCTGAACGCCGCCTGCGCGCTGGAGACCCTGCACACCTACACGCTCATCCATGATGACCTGCCGTGCATGGACAACGACGACATGCGCCGCGGGCGCCCCACCAACCACAAGGTGTTCGGCGAGGGCGTGGCCGTGCTGGCGGGAGACGCGCTGCTCACGGAAGCCTTTGCCATCCTGGCGCGCGTGCCGTCCAACGAGCGCTACACCGTGGGGGACTACGTGGCGGAGTTTGCGTACCGCACGGGCAGCCTGAACCTGGTGGGCGGGCAGGTGCTGGATTTGGAGGGCGAGGGCCGCGAGCTTTCCGTGGATGAGCTGCGCGCCATCCACAACGGCAAGACCTCCGCGCTCATCATGGCCTCCACACGCTTGGGCGGTATGGTGGCAGGCTGCACGCCGGAGCAGCTGGATGCCCTCACCGCCTACGGGCGCGACCTGGGGCTCGCCTTCCAGATTATCGACGACATACTGGACATCACCTCCTCCCCGGAGGTGCTGGGCAAGAGCATCGGCAAGGATGCCGCCGTGCACAAGGCCACATATCCCGCGCTGGTGGGCATGGACCAGGCGCGGCGGGAGGCGCGCGACCTCACGGCATCCGCCCGCGCCGCGCTGGAGGTGTTCTCCCCCAAGCGGCGGGAGGCCCTGCTGGCCATCAACGACTACCTGCTCAACCGCGATTATTGATATGGGCGAGGAGATGACGCGCAAGCCCGCGTGGCTGAAGGTGAAGCTGCCCAAGGGCAGGGCATTCGCAGAGGTTTCCCACCTCATTAAGGACAACGAGCTGGTGACCGTGTGCCAGGAGGCCATGTGCCCCAACCGCGGCGAGTGCTGGAGCCACGGAACCGCCACCTTCATGCTCTGCGGAGATGTCTGCACACGCGCCTGCGGCTTCTGCGCCACCCGCACCGCCAAGCCCAAGCCCCTGGACCCGGAGGAGCCACGCAAGGTGGCCGAGGCCGTGGCCCACATGAAGCTCAACCACACCGTCATCACCATGGTCACGCGAGACGACCTCAAGGACGGTGCCGCAGCGCACATAGCGGCTTCCATCCGCGCCATCCGCAAGGCCAGCCCCTCCACGGTAATCGAGGTGCTCACCTCCGACTTCAACGGCAACGAGGACGCCCTGGCCGCCGTGATGGACGCCCGCCCGCACATCTTCAACCACAATTTGGAAACCGTGGAGCGCCTGTCGCCCATCGTGCGTTTCCGCGCCAAGTACCGCCAGTCGCTCCGCGTGCTGCAGCGCGCGGCGGAGCTGGCTCCCGGCATGGTGGTCACCAAGAGCGGCATCATGCTCGGCCTCGGCGAGACGCGGGATGAAATCGCCCGCACCATGGACGACCTGCGCGCGCACGGCGTCACCGTGCTCACCATGGGCCAGTACCTGCGGCCTTCTCCCCGCCACCTGCCGGTGATGGAGTACATCCGCCCGGAGGTCTTTGAGGAATTGCGCGAGCTGGCGCTCTCCAAGGGCTTCCTCCACGTGGCCAGCGGCCCGCTCATCCGCTCCTCCCACCATGATGCCAATTTCCGCCCGGAACAGGACATTATGGAGGCCATCAATGCGGATTTGAAGGCGCGGGGCGAACTGTGATCGCAATTTACAATTGACAATTGACGATTTACAATTTGTGAATTGAGGCGCGCTACGCGCGCGAGGCAACCAAGCGCTCGCGCGCAACACAGCGAGACGTCATGAAAAGCGCCCTGCAATTTGCACGTTGGCTGCAAACCCGCTCTTGCGCTTGTCCCGCACACGCCCGATGGTGTATGGGCGGAACGGTTGGAGAATGGACTGTCTAACACTTGCAGGGCGGGTATGATGGGCGGGTATGAGTTACCTTGTTTCCATGGGCCTGCTGGTGCTGGTGGCAGCGTGGGTGGTGGGCGTGTACAACCGGTTGCGCTTCTTGCGCGGGCGGGTGGCGGTGGCCTGGGAGCATTGGCTGAGGGCCACGCGCCAGCGCAACGCGTGCGTGGAGGAGTTTGCCGCCGCCGTTTCCGTGGCGCTGCCGCAGGGTGATATGCTGCCCCGCAGCATGCGGCGCCTGGCGCAGGATTCCAACCTGGCGCTGGCGAGCGCCGCGGCGGGGCGCAGCAACACGGCCGCCATGCGCGCCGCTATAACCGAGCGCGAGCTGCACCGCGTGCTGCGCCGCCTGGAACCCACCATGGAGGCATTGTGCGCGCAGCCGTCCACAGAGCACCTGCAGTTTCTCGGCACGCAGGTGAACATCACCCTTTTCCACCAGGGGCGGCAAGCCCGCATCTTCAACCGCCTGGCGGCAGACTACAATGCGGCCCTGCGCGATACGCCGGGCCGCATCCTCTCACCGCTTTTCGGCTTTGAGGAAGCCGTTCCCCTGGACTGCGCCAGCCGGGATGGGCGCGGGTGAATGTGCGGGGCGGCTAGTCTATTTCCCAGATGATGGTGCGGCGGTAGGTTTCGCCGGGGCGCAGCACAATGCTTGGGAAATGCGGGTGGTGCGGGGAATCCGGGTAGTTCTGGGCTTCCAGCGCCACGCCGCCGCGCGGCAGCGGCAGGTAGTCCCCCGTGTACACCTGCAGCCCCGGTGCATCCGTGAGCACGCGCAGCGTGCGCCGCCCGTTGGTGAGCAGCGCTGCCTCCCGCACGCCGCCGCCGGGCGGCAGCACGTAGTTGTCATCGTACCCGCCCGCCACGGCGCCGGGTGCGTTGCGCTCGCCCAGGCAGGCGGGGGTGGTCAGGTCGTACAGCGTGCCTGCCACGGGGGCCACCGCCCCGGTGGGAATGTTGGACACCATGGGCGTGTACTCCTGCGCGTGCACCTTCAGGCAGTGGGTATCCACCGTGCCCGTGCCGCCCAGGTTCCAGTATGCGTGGTTGGTGAGGTTCAGCAGGGTGGGCGCATCTGTGGCGGCCTCCAGTTCCAGGCGCAGGCTGCGCCCCTCCACGGTGTAGGTGGCGCGCACGTGCACGGTGCCGGGGTAGCCTTCCTCTCCGTCCGGTGATTCCAGCGTGAGCACCAGGCGTGTTTCCGCGGCCTCCTCCACGTTCCACAGGCGGTCGCTGAATCCCACGTTGCCGCCGTGCAGGTGGTTGGGGCCGTTGTTGGTGGCCAGGGTGTACTCCCGGCCGTCCAGCGTGAATTTGCCGCCGGCAATGCGGTTTGCCACACGGCCGCAGATGCTGCCGCAGTAGCAGGTGTCCGCCAGCAGCTGCGCGCTGTCCTTGGGGCCGTACAGGCAGTCTGTGCCCGCGTACACGTAACGCAGCACGCGTGCGCCGTAGTTGGTGATTTCCACCTCCAGTTCCGGGGTGGCCAGCTTGTACAGGAGGATGCTTCCGCCCTCCGCGGTGGTTCCGATGTTTTTCATAAGGGTGCGGTTATCTTCCGTAGTGCATCCACTTGTCCACGGCACCGTTCACGAACTCCACCGCCGCCCTGCAGCGCGGTATGTAGGCGGTGTCCATCCCCGCGCCTCCGTACGGGTGCCAGCAGTACGGGCCGTACCAGCCGCCCATGCCCGTGTGCACGGTGGTGACAGGCTCGAACCCGGTGTATTCCCAGCGCTCCCAGGCGGCGCCTGCGGGCGTTTGCCCGTTGGCCCGCGAATCCGGCTCGCCCCAGGCCAGCAGCACGCCCTCACGGCTCATGCCGCGGCACACCTGCCCCTGCTGCACCAGCGCGCGCTGCGCTTCCGGCAGGGCGTTGAACAGCACCGGGTTGGCCTGGATGCGCGTTTGCGGCGTGGCACTCTCGCAAGCCGCCAGGGCCGCGCAGACGGCTGCCGCAACCAGCCATTTGATGTGAGAATTCTTTGTCATGCCCATCAGGGAATGACAATATCACCCACTTTCAGGCTTGCCAAGTAAAAAAAAGCATGCTACATTTCCACCAGTTATGAAGACGTCTCATATTCTTCTTGCAATGCTGGCAGCCTCCACCGTTCTCAGCGGCACCGTTGTGGCGCAGGACACTCCCGGGGCTATTCAGGAATATCTCCCGTACGACGGCTCCACAGTGAAGCAGGGCGCCGTTGTGCGTATCGTCCACGACGAGTCCTTTGCCGCAGCTCAGAAGGCCGTGGCAGAGCGTTTTGCCAAGCTCCCCGTGGAGAAGCAGAAGGCCATTGCCGAGAAGGCTGATCCCTCCGTGCTCATGGAGTACAATGCGGACCTGTGGCCCAGCAAGGCCGACTACGACAAGTATGTGGCCGCCTGGAACAAGAAGCAGGTGGTGCCCGTGGCAGACGTGGCCCTGGGCTTCGACCCGCTGGGCAACGGCAAGTTCCGCGTGCTCTCCGCCACCCGCGTGAACGGCAACGCCATGATGCCCATCACCATCGGCGCCCTCACCTACGACAGCAAGGCCGATGTCTGGACCTCCAACAACGGCGAGCTGAAGGGCAAACAGTTTGAGATGGGTGGCCAATTCGCATTCGGTGCCCAGACCGGCAAGGAATGGGTGTATGAGAACAAGGATGCCCTCTCCACCATCAAGGAGGTGGTGCGTTTCACCAAGACCACGGACGGCAAGTTCTACTACATCTACTACAGCCTGGTGGAGCTTTCCGCCGTTTCCGGCCAGCCCATCGCCAACCACGGCTACCTGATGCGCTTCCCGGTGGTGACGCCGAGCGCCGCCACCAGCAAGCCCGGGCAGAAGTAACGCCTACCGTTTTCCCCATCCGGCGGGAGCCCGTGCTTGCGCGGCCTCCCGCCTTTTTTTGCCCACCGTGAGAATCATTGCCGGAGACGCCAAGGGAATGCCCATCCTCGTGCCGGCGGGGGAGGTGCGCCCCACACAGGACCGCGTGCGCGAAGCCCTGTTCAACATCCTCACCGGCATCATCCCCGGCGCGCGCGTGCTGGATCTCTTCTGCGGGTCCGGCTCCGTGGGCATAGAGGCGCTGAGCCGCGGCGCCGCGAGCGCGCGCATGGTGGACACCGCACGCGCCTCCTGCGATGCCGCGCGCCGCAACCTGGAGCGCTCCCGCCTGCGCGGCGGCGGCGTGGTGCAGGCGGACTGCCTGCAGTTTGTGCGGAGGGATACCGGGAAGTACGACATCATCTTTGCAGACCCGCCGTACTGCAAGGCGCCGGGCGACCGCGACATGATAGCGGAGCTGATGACGGACCGCCTGGCGGAGCTGCTGGCGGAGGGCGGCTACTTTATAGCGGAGGCGCAGGAGGGCTACGGCGTGGGCGACACCCGCACGCGCGAATTTCCCGGCTGGCGGCTGGTTGACACTCGCCATTACGGCAAAAACGTGATACTATTCTACCAAGCCGAGCCATGACCGCCGTCTTCCGCATTCTCCTGCTGCTGGTGTACAACCTGCTCTACCCGGTGTTCCTGCTGGTGTCCCTGCCGGGCTACCTGGTGAAGATGCACCGCCGCGGCGGATTCGGCACCGGGCTGGCGGAGCGTTTCGGCATCTACCGCACCAAGGCCTCCGCAGAACCCAAGGGCGGCATCTACATCCACGCCGTCAGCGTGGGGGAGGTCTTTATCGCCCTCAAATTCATCCGCGAGTGGAACAAGGGCCACAACGGCCCCGTGGTGCTGGCCACCTCCACCGCCACCGGCCACGCCGTGGCGCGCCAGGCCGGCATTCCGAACGTGCGCGTGCTCTACGCCCCGCTGGACCTGCCGCTGCTGCCAGGTCGCTGCCTGAAACGCTTTGCGCCGCGCGCGGTGGTGCTCATCGAGGCGGAGCTGTGGCCCAACTTTGCGGAATCCTGCCACCGCCGCGGCATTCCGCTGCTCATGCTCAACGCGCGCCTCTCCCCCCGCAGCGAGGCGCGCTACGCCGCCATCCGGCCCGTCACCCGCATTCTCTTCTCGCGCCTGAACGCCCTGGGCGCGCAGAATGATGTGGATGCCCATCGCTTCTCCAGCATCGGCATCAACCCCTTCATCATCCACGTTACCGGAAGCATCAAGTTTGATGTGCTGGGCGATGCCCCCACCGCCCCGCGGGATGAATTCCGCATGCTGCTGGACTACCTGCGCCGGGGACGCCCCGTGGTGCTGGCGGCCTCCACACACGCCGGGGAGGAGCGTCTCATCGCCAACGCCGCGCGGGAGGCCGGCGCCTTCCCGCTCATTGTCCCCCGCCACGCGGAGCGGCGCGATGAGGTGGTGCGCGACCTTACGGACGCCGGATTCCGCCCCATCCTGCGCACGCAGCGGGAGCTGCCGGACAAGGTGCCGGAGAACGCCTGCTACGTGGCGGACACCACGGGCGAGCTCCGCGACTGGACCGCGCTGGCGGATGTGGTGGTCATCGGCAAGAGCTTCCTGGCCGCCGGCGGGCAGAACCCCGTGGAGGCCATAGCCGCGCGCATCCCCGTCATCACCGGGCCGGATATGACCAACTTTGCGGACCTGGTGCGCCTGCTGGAATCCCACGGCGGCATCTGCCGCTGCATGGAAGAGCAGCTGGCGCTCAACATCTCCCACCTGCTGGTGCGCAGCCCCGGCACCATGCGCCAGGTGGAGAACGCCTTTGCCGCCCTGCGCGTGCATTCCGGCGCCACCGCCCGCAGCGTGCAGCTGGTGGAATCCCTTATCCCCGCAGCGCAGGATTAGCCCGCCATGCAATTCTCATACAACGCCCTGGTGCGCAAGGCGGATGCCTACCTGCGGGAGCAGCGCGCCGCCAACCGTTTCCTGCGCGCCATCCTCCCCCTGCGCCTGTTTGATGAGCACCTGTGGCTCTGGGAGCGCCGCAGCGTGGCCGTGGGGCTCGGCTGGGGCGTGGCCTGGGCCATTGCCCCCGTGCCCCTGCAAACCATCTTTGCCGCGCTCTGCAGCCTGTGGCGGCGCGGCAACATACCGGTTTCCGTGGCGGCATGCTGGGTTTCCTTCCCGGGGTACCAGGTGTTCGCCTGGCCGCTGCAATGGTGGGTGGGTTCCAGCATCCTGAACGCAATGGGAATCGGTTCCCGCACCACCTGGGAGACGATACACGATGCCGCCGTCCTTCTCGTGGATGGCTGGGATGCCGTGCTGCCCGCACTGCAGGGCATAGAGCTGCCCCTGCTGGCGGCGGAGCTGCTGCTGGGCTGCGCGGTCACCTGCGTGCTTGCCGGGCTTGGCGCCTACGGCCTCACCCTGCTTGTCTGGCGCCCCAAAAAGGCCTAGTCCCGGCCCTTGTAACCCTTTTGTAACACTTCGCGCGTGAATTTGCCTCGCCAGGCGGTGCGGCGTATGATAGAAACAATCTGAACAAACATCGTATCATATGGCACTTCATATCCAGATGACGGAAGAGGCGGAGGCCGAGCTGAAGAAGGCGGCCACGCGCAACAAGGTTTCCTCCACGCTCGCGGGTTTGCTGTTCATGTTTCTCGGCGGGTTCATCCTGTATTTCACGGTCATTCTCATCGCCGGTCCGTCCGACCCGGAGTTCATGACCTACACGCCGCCGGCGGAGGATGCCCCTCCCACGCCGGAACCCACCACGCAGGACCTCACCTCCAAGCCGTCCTCCCCGTCTCATGATGTGGCGCCCTCCGTCATCGTGGCGGTGGGGGCAGCCCCCGTGCAGATGGCGCAGGTGGATGTGCCCATCGATGACACCTCCGACGGCACCGGGTTGGAGCTGGGCGTGGGCCTGGGCACTGGCGGCTTGGGCAACGGCCTGGGCAGCGGCGGCAACGGATTGGGCGACGGCAAGGGCGGCGGCTCCGCCCTGGTGGGCACGTTCTACGATTTCAAGCAAACCCGCCAGGGTTCGCCCACCGGTATCTCCGGGCCCGCCCAGATGAAGTGCATGGAAATCATCTATGATTTCATGAAGAACAACTGGAACCCCGGCGCGCTTGCCAAATACTACCAGTCTCCCACCAAGCTCTACATCTCCAACTTCTACGCCCCGCAGGTGAAATCGGAGTACGCGCCGGAGGCCTTCAACTGTGCGGACAAGTGCCAGCCCGCAGACTGGTGCGCCGTTTACCGCGGCAAGGTGAAGGCACCCAAGAGCGGCACCTTCCGCTTCATGTCCGTGTGTGATGAGACCATGCTCGTGCGCTTCAACAACCAGCTGGTGCTGGAATCCGGCTACCGCATCCCCTCCGGCTTCCCGGAAGGCAAGATTCAGGGCAACGATTCCCCGGAGGGCAAGCAGTACAAACAGGCCATCCGTGAAGGCAAGCAGAAAAACCACCCCGGCTACGAGTACTTCGAGTACAAGGAGCTTCCCACCTACAACCGTGAGGTCGGCGGCCTCACCTGCGGCACCCCCTTCAAGGTGGAGGAGGGCAAGAGCTATCCCATCGAAATCCTCATCAGCGACACCGGCGGCGCCTTCGGCTTCTTCCTCTGCATCCAGGATATCACCAACGGCAAGGAGAAACCCGCCAAGCCGGATCTCTTCCGCACCAATTTCTCCGCTCCCAACAAGGAGGTCATCAAGCAGACAATCCCCTCGCAGTACATCAAGGAGAGCTCCGGTGAGTACCTGGAGTACAACGAGGATTCCCCCATTTGGGTGGCGGTGCCCTAAGGCCGTTCGGGCATGCTCAATTGTTTCCGCCCGGCTCCGTGTGGGGCCGGGCGGCCTTTTTACACCTTGCGGCGCGCCCACTTCATGCCGGTGAAGAGGCGGTAGAGAATGGCGGATTCCACCGCCATGTCCAGCACAAACAGGCTCCAGATGCCCACCAGGGAGATGGTTTCCGGCCAGTAGGCGTGCCAGAGGAAGAGCACGCCGAAACGGAAGATGCCCATGCAGCCGTAGGTTACGTACATCACGCGCCGCGTGTCTCCCGCGCCGCGCAGGCTTGTCTTGAACAGCATCATGGTGGCGTACACCGGCTCCGCCACCAGGAAGAGCTGCACCACCGGGCGCGCGGTGTCCACCAGCGCCTGCGAGTTCGCCGCGAACGGGTAGATGAACAGCTCCGGGAACGCGTAGAACACCACGCCCATGAGCCCCATGAACAGCAGGGCGTACCAGGTGCATTTCCACACGGTGGCCACGGCCTTGCGCGGGTTGCGCGCGCCCAGGTACTGCCCCACCAGGGTGGCGCTGGCAATGCCGATGGCAAAGCCGGGCAGGAAGCTCAGGGATTCGATGCGGATGGCGATGTTGTGCGCGCCCACGCTGGCATCCCCCAGGGAGGAGATGATGCGCATCACGTAGATTTGCACCAGCCACACGCCGCACACCTCCACCGCTTGCGGGAAGCCGATGCAGACGATGCGGTAGATCATGCTCCAGCGCGGGAACAGGGAGTGAAGCCGCAGGAAGATGGGCGGCACGAAGGTGCTGCTCACGGAGCGGGCGTACGCATCCAGGTCCGTGCACGCACCCATGCTGCGCTTGATGCGCAGCGTGCGCCGCACCAGCAGCCCCACCAGGAACGCCGCCGTGATCGCCATTGCCAGCATCATGCCCCACGCCAGCCCCTCTATGTTCATGCCGAAGCATTTGATGAGCACCAGGCTGAGAAGCACCTGCAAGCCGTTCATTGACAGCATGAAGAGGAACGGCGTGCGCGTGTCGCCCGCGCCGCGCAGGGCCGCGTTCACAGCAAAGATGACACCGGAGAAGATGGCCACCCAGCAGCCGATGTGCATGAAGCGCAGCGCCACTTCCTGCGCGTACCCCGCGAGGTTCAGGAAGTTGATGACCAGGTAGTCCGTGGTAAAGAACATGAGGAACGCGGAGACAATGCCCGCCAGCAGCCCCATGGAGGCCGCCTGGTTGGCGGCAAAGTTGGCCTCCCCGAACTTGCGCGCGCCGGTCATGCGGCTCACAATGGCCGTGGCGCCCATGGCCACGGAGCCCTGCATCAGGAAACCCAGCCACATCACGTATGAGGTTACGCCTATGCCGGAGGCAATCTGCGTGGTCTGCTCCTGCGTGGTGCCCAGGTTGTTGGAGAGGATGACCGTGTTGCAGGAGCAGATGAAGCCCATGATTTGCTCCAGCAGCGGCCACAGGGCAATGGTGACAATCTGGCGCGGCAGGCTGAGCCCGGCCAGCTTGCCGCCGAGCTCTCCCTTGAATAGGACGGAGCGAATCTTGCCGTCTCTGCCGTCACCCGTGCTCACGGCCGCGCATTGAAGCACAACCCCGCCTTTTTGTACAGCCTAATCTGGTAGGAAAAGCGTTACAGCCACATGTGTCCCAATGGTTGCGTTTTGATTTTACAAGGCATTGAGGCAATTAATTAAGATTAGGATTAGGAGTGAGTTAGCACGCGCTTAGCGCGTGAGGCAACCAAGCGCTCGCGCGCAACACAACGCACCGTCATGAAAAGTAGCCTGCGATATATACGTGGGCTGCATTCCCACGCTTGCGTTTGCCCCGCGCATGCGGGGTATTGTATGGAACGCGCGCGAAGCGCGCGCAAATTTCACAAGTTGTAAATTGTAGATTGTAAATTAAATTTGTGCGCCCGCAAAAATCATTGGGCCACATGTGCGTTACAGCACGGGGGAGAGCAGGCGGCAGATGCGCGCACCCAGGCGCACGGGCCAGCCTGCGCGTTCCCAGGCATCCGCCGCCAGCGGGGTGGAGTGGCGCATGTCCTCCTCCAGCATGGCTGCCACGCGTTCGTTCATTTCGCGCCCCTCCATGAACAGCGTGAGCTCAAAGTTGAGCCGCAGGGAGCGCTCATCCAGGTTGGCGCTGCCCACGGTGCTGGTCATGTCATCCATGACCGCCACCTTTTCATGCAGCACGCCGGGCGTATAGCCCAGCATTTTCACGCCGCGCGAAATCAGCCCGCGCTGATAGGTGAGCAGGGCCAGGTTTGCCATACGGTTGTCGCTCTTCTGCGGCACCAGAATGCGCACATCCACCCCGCGCAGCGCGGCTCCCTGCAGGGCGGCGTACACGGCTTCCGTGGGTGTGAAGTACGGCGTGGCCAGCCACAGCCGCTTTCTTGCGTGCGCGGCGAGCTCCTGCACAGCCAGGTGCCAATAGCTTGTGCCGCCGTCGTCCGGCCCGGAGGGGATGAGCTGGCAGCACTCCGTGCCCGCCGGCTCCGCATGCACGGGAAGCCCCGGGCTGATGTTTTCCCCGGTGGCGCGGTACCAATCGCGCAGGAAACTCTGCATGGTTTCCACCACGGCGGGGCCGCGGAGGCTCAGGAAGGTGTCTCTCCAGGAGTTGCGGCGTGAGTATTCCTGCCCCACGTTCAGGCTGCCCAGGTAGGCGAGCTCGCCGTCAATGACCACCAGTTTGCGGTGGTTGCGGTAGTTGATGCGCAGGAAGGAGCTCCACCAGAAGCGGCGCCCGTTGAAGGAGGCCACTTTCACCCCCGCCCGGCGCAGCCGCCGCAGGTATCCGTTCGGCAGCTTGTGGGAGCCGAGCTCATCGTAGATGACATAGACGGCAAGCCCGTCCCGTGCCCGCGCTTCCAGCAGCTTGCGCAGGGCGGAGCCCACGCGGTCGTTACGGATGATGAAGAACTCCACCATGATGAAGCTGCGCGCCTCGCGTACGGCTTGCTCCAGTACCGGGTAGGTGTCCTCGCCGTCCCGCAGCAGGCTGATGCTGTTGCCGCTGCAGAGCGGGTACCCGCTGCAGCGTTCCAGCGTGCGGCTGATGATGCCGCCCTCCACCCTGTGTGGTGCCAGCATGGGTTGCAGGCGCTCTGCGCCGCAATCTGCCATTTCCTGTTCCGTGTGGCGGCGGATGCGCGCCACGCCGAGCGCCAGGTACAGGGGGATGGCAATGTAGGGGAAGGTGACCAGCCCCAGTATCCACGCCATGGTTCCCTGCGGCGAGCGTGTGCGCAGCAGGGAGTGCAGCGCCAGCAGGATGCCCGCCACGTGCAGGGCCAGCGCCACCCAGCCGATGCACGCGGCGATAGATGGCGCGGCCAATGCCAGGCTGATGGGGAAGGGGAGGGGCATGGTTCAGGAACGTTGTTTGCGCTTGCTTTCCGGCAGCTCGTTCTCTTTCTGCTGTTCGGGTGTGATGCTGGTGTCCGGTTTCACATCATCACTCCCGGCGGCGGGTGTTTTCTTGTCCGCCAGACCGAACTTCCATTTCAAATCCTGCACGGTGCCGTATATCTTGATGTCGATGACGAATTTGGACAGGAAGGCGACGGGGGCGAGCATGGCGCTGGGCACGCTGGTGATCTTGGGCCACAAATCACCGGAAATGGCCATGTTGTCCAGGTTGATGTCCAGGTTGAGCCCCACGTTCAGGTTGGTGCCCTTGGCCTTCATGTTGCGGGTGTACAAGTGCCCGTTCTTGATGGTGAAGCGCGCGTGGGCGTCCTGGATGTCGTAGGTGATGAAATGGTTGACCAGGGGCATGCGGTCAGCCGTTCTCCCCACCTTGCCGATGACTTTGCCGGGCGCGTTGAAGATGGACGAGATGGTGCGGCGGGCAAAGCCCGGTTTCATGTCCGGGTCCCGCCCGGTGATGCTGTCTTGCAGGCGGTAGAGGTGCCCCGGGATATCGGAAATAAGGTCGCTGATGGGGTTGAAGATGCCCAGCTGCATCAGGTCGCCGTTGGCGATATCGAGCTCTCCGTATGCCTGCAGGGGGCGGAGCTCCGGGGATGGGGAGCGGAAGCGCACGCTGCCGTTGCACAGGGCAGGGGAGAGCTTTGAGTTGTAGGAGGCCGCAATCTGCTGGAGGTCCATGCATTTCAGCTCTGCCATGCCGTCGATGGAGGTGGATTTGCCGGAGATGCCCAGCTTGGTGGAAACGTTGATGATGCCGCCCCAGCACTTGGCGTTCATGCGGTCCAGGTTCACGAAATCGTCTGTGATGTGGATGAATCCGGAGAAGTCGTCCAGCGGGATGTCCGTTCCCAGGAAGTGGTAGGAGCACGGCTTGTCCGCCGCCAGGCGGATGGTGGCCACCATGGGCTCCTTGCTTCTCTTGGCAATGGGGAATACGCACCGCTGCGCGTCAACCTGCACGGGCTGGGGCATGGTGATGTCCTTCATGAACAGCTCCAGCGGCGCGAAGAAGGTGCCGAAGGTGTAGGCGGGGTAGACCTTGCCGCTGCCGTTCTCCAGCACCATGTAATTGTCGTCCAGGTTGAAGAGGATGCTCTTGCAGGTGAAGGTGGATTTGGCCGCGCCGCCCTTGATGCCGCGGCGCTGCAGCCACGGCTTGTTGTCATGCTCCAGGGTGATGCCGGAGAGGGTGACCACCTGGCGGTCCGGCACGGCGGAGCCGTCCGGAGCCTTGGCATCCAGCCGCAGGTCCACATCCACCGCGCAGGATGCCAGGTTGATGGAGCTGATGGGGTCCTTGTCTGGCAGGTCTGTGCGCATGCTTTCGCGGCCGTTGGGCTTGCCGTCCTGGTCCTGCGCCTCCACCGTGCCGCCCTGCATGTATTGGATGTTGAGCAGGCGGGCATCACAGTGGGAGACCACGCGGGTGCCGTTGGAGTAGTCCACGCGGGTATCGATGTTGTTCACCAGGGTCTTGCTGGCGTTGTGGAAGCGGAAATCGCGCATGATGCTGTGGGCGTCCACATCGTCAATCAGGGAGTCGATGGTGCTCACCAGCATGTCGCTGTGGCCGGTGACATGCACGCCGCTGGCCAGGTTGCCGTCCAGCTGCAGGTCCATGGCGCCGGTCTGGTGGGAGACGAGTGCGTGGCCGGTGTAGCAAATCTCTGCGGCATCGTTGCTGTTCAGGGTGGCGTCCAGGGTGATTTCAACGGGGATTTCCATGCCGCGGAAGGCCGGCACGGTGTAGGGTGTGCGCACCAGTTCCGGGATGTGGACGTGCACCCGGCATCCGCTCAGTTTGCCTGTGCTGAAATCATAGTGGCCGTCGCCGTTCAGCTCCACCAGGCGCGGTATGCGTATTTCTTTCAGTTCTTCGTCAGATATGTTGAGCAGGGGGGCCAGGGCAGCCAGCGGCAGGGTGGTGTCGTTCACGCGTGCGTGAATGCTGTTGTCCGTCTCCAGCTCCACCTCCAGGGAGGAGCAGAATTCCTTGCCATCGGCGTTGAAGGCGAGCGTTCCTGCGGCGTGCCGCTCGTCCGTTGTGTTGATGATCGTGGCGAATTCCCTGGCTTCAAAGTCATCCGGCGTCTTGATGGATGCCATATGCAGGGAGAGGTTGCCGCCCTGCAAAACCTTTTTCCAGTCGCGCTCCACATCTGTGGCGCTCAAATCCAGGCGGATGCCGGAAAGCGTGCCGCGGTCGGAAACGGCTTGTTGCACTTCCACCTTGGCGGCCAGGCGTTCCGCGCGGGAATCCAGAGGCTCCTTGAGGTTGAGGGAGACGCCCTGGAGCTCCACAGATGCCTGGGGAGCGTCCACGGTCAGCATATCATGCGCCACCCCGGCGGCGCCAAGGGAGAGGTTGATGGATCCGGCGTGCAGGGTGTCCTGCCCGCCGGCGAAATAATCCGCGCCGTCCACGCCGAGCTTCAGGCTTGGCTGCGTGAGCGCGGTGCCGGCATACACGAGCCGTTCCGGCTCCACCTGCAGGCGCAGGGCGTGGAAAGTGGGTATCAGCTCTTGCAGCTGGGTTTTGCCGGGTATGAACGGAGCGGTACTCATATCCGCCTGCAGCGCCAAGTGGAACCGGCCTTCTGCCGCCAGTTCCTCCGGCAGGGCAACGGGGCTGCCGGCCAGGTTGCCCGCGAGTTTCAGGAGGCTGTCTGCGGGTAGGGAGACATCTGCCTCCGCGTGGCCCTTGCCGTTGGTGGATTGAGCGGAAAGGCGCAGCTTGCCGTCCGGGAAGTCAAGGCTGAGCTCGTTGATGTTGAAATTGCCGTTCGCCACGAAGAAGGAGAGGAAGGCGCGGTTGATGGTGGAATCGTTGAACGCGCATTCGCTCTGCTCGATGCTGCCGCGCGTGCTGATGTGGTTGAGCGAATAGTCTTCTGTGAAGTCCACCTGTCCTTCCAGCGCAATCCGCGGGGTGGCATCCTCTGCGTGCCGGAACGCCTGCAGTGCGGCGGGCGCTTCATCGCCCAGATAGGAGCGCAGGATGTAGAGCAGGGGGGCGTTGCTCTCCAGGGTGAAATCCAGGCGGCGGTCCGCCAAGTCGTATCCGCCGCGGAAATCCACCATGGTGTCGGGCTCCACCGTTTGGAAGCGCAGGGAATTCACGAGCAGCACATTCTCATGATAGTTGGCATCCACCGCCATATGGCGGAAATGGTAGCCGCCGTACTCATAGGAGGGGATGCCGGCTTGCAGGAACGCGCGCGGAGATTCCGGCTCCATGAGGTCCACCGCCACCCGCAGTGTGGGCGCGCTCTCCCAGTGCTGCGCCGCAATCTCACGGTACGCGCGCTCCAGGTGCGGGCGCGCTTCCGCCAGCATGCCCGGCAGATCCGTTCCCGGCGCCGCGGCATCGTCTTCCTTCCGGTCTTCACCGCTGCCCTCCAGCATGCTCTGCGGCAAACTGGCGCGCAAATCCAGGGCTATGCCTTGCAACGCGGTTCGGAAAAGGATGTCCAGCTTGCCTTCCGACGGGGAATAGGTGCCCTGCACGTCAATGTCGTCCGCCACTATCTCCTCCCCCTGCGCGCGGGAAAGCGGGATATGCATCTCCGCATCCCGCATGTAGACGCTGGATGGTATGCAATGCCCATCCACCAATTGCGCCAGGGAGAACCGCACCTTGATTTTGCGGGCTTCCAGGGTGGCGTCCGCGGCATCCTGCTGCGGCACGCGAAGGGAAACATCCTCTGCCTTGAGGGCGAATCCGCTGCCCGGCGAGAGCTTGACCGCGCCAATCTTGACAGGCACGCCCGCAGCCGCGGCTTGCTCCTCCAGGCTGCGCAGCACGGAGCCAGGCAGCCCCACCAGTGTGAGCCACCCGAACACGCCGCCTAACAGGAGAATGACCAGCAAGCTCAACGTGGGTAGGCATCCGCCGTTGCGCTTTATCGTCAGTTTGCTTGCCATGTCCGGCGCGGGGGTTAGATTTCCGGGTCGTGCTCCCCTTCCGGCAGGGGCGGCGCCTTGGGCAGGTTGCGCTCAATGTCGTCCAGTAGGTTCACCATGGCCACGCCGCGCTGGGCGGAGTTGTCATGCTTGAACGTGAGCCGCGGCGTGTTGCGCAGCACCACGCGCCTGCTCACGGCGTGCTGTATGTCGCCGCGCTTGCGGTTGAGCTTGTCCAGCACCTGGTCCGGGTGCATGCGGCCCACCACGCCCACCCACACGCGGCCCTCGCGCAGGTCCTCGGTCACCTCCACGTCCAGGATGGAGACAATGGTGCCGGGCCATTCGAACTCCTTCTGCACGAAGGTGCCGATTTCCCGCTTCATCACTTCGTTTACCTTTTCGAGTCGGCGTGAGGGCATGGCGTGTGGTGTTGCTTAGAGGGTCTGCTTGATTTTTTCGAGAGTGTAGCACTCGATGACGTCGCCCTCCTCGTAGTCGTTGTACTCTGCGAGTCGGATGCCGCATTCGAGGCCGCTCTTCACCTCCTCCACTTCGTCCTGGAAGCGGCGGAGGGTGGACATCTTGCCGTCGAACACCACCTGTCCGTCACGCAGCACGCGTGCCTCTGCGGTGCGCAGCATCTTGCCGTCCGATACATAAGACCCCGCAGCCTTGCCTTTGTTCAATTTGAACACCTGCTTGATTTCGGCATGGCCCAAAACAGTTTCTCGGGTTTCCGGCTCCAGCAGGCCGAGCATGGCGTCCTTCACCTGGTCGATGAGCTCGTAGACGATGGAGAAGATCTTGACCTGCACGCCCTCTCGCTTCACGGCTTTCACGGCGTTGGTTTCCACCTTCACGTTGAAGCCCAGGATAACGGCATCCGAGGAGGAGGCGAGCAGCACGTCGCTTTCCGAGATGGGGCCTGCGGCCGCGCCGATGAACTGGCACTCCACCTTCTCGCTCTCGATATCCATGATGGCTTTCTTGATGGCTTCCACGGAACCCTGCACATCTCCCTTCAGGTAGAGCTTGAGCACGGCCTTCTGGTTGGAATCGCCCATCATGGCGAGCAGGTCCTCCATGCGGGAGCGGCGCGGGGCGGTGAGACGCTGCTGGCGCAGCTCCTCCATGCGCTCCTCTGAGAGCTTGCGCGCGCTGCGCTCGTTGTCCATCTCCACCATCTCGTCGCCCACGTTCGGGGTTTCGATGAATCCGGAGACTTCCGCGGGCATGCCGGGGGTGGCCTTCTTGATTTTCCGGCCCTGGTCGTCCAGCATGGTTTTCACCTTGCCGGCGTAGGGGCCGCAGATGAAGGGCATGCCCACCTTGAGCGTGCCGCTCTGCACAATAACGGTTGCGGAGCTGCCCTTGCCCTGTTCCATGCGGGCCTCGATGATGGAGGCGCGGCAGTTGGCCTTGGGGTTGGCCTTGAGCTCCAGCACCTCCGCCTGCAGGCACAGCAGGTCCAGCAGGTCGTCTATGCCCGTGCCCTTGGCTGCGGATACGTCCACGCACTCGATGTCGCCGCCGAAATCCGTGGGTACCAGCCCCTCTTCCATCAGCTGGGTGCGCACGCGCATGGGGTCCGCTGCGGGCAGGTCGCACTTGTTCACGGCCACGATGATGGTTTTCTGCGCGGCCTTGGCGTGCATGATGGCTACCATGGTCTGCGGCATGATGCCGTCGTTGGCTGCCACCACCAGCACCACAATGTCCGTCACGTCCGCGCCGCGGGCGCGCATTTCGGTGAAGATGGCGTGGCCGGGGGTGTCGATGAAGGTGAGGGTGTGCCCGGCGTGCTCCACGGAGTATGCGCCGATGTGCTGGGTGATGCCGCCGGCTTCCCCTGCCACCACCTTGGTGCGGCGGATGTAGTCCAGCAGGGAGGTCTTGCCGTGGTCCACATGGCCCATGACGGTGATGATGGGAGTGCGGATCTTGAGCACCTCCTCCGGCTCCTCTTCCACGGCCACGGCCTCCGGCTCCTTGATTTCCTCCACGGGGGCCTTCACGCCGGCGCCCTTTTCACGCTTCTGGCGCTCGTAGGTGATGCCGTGCTTCTCGCACAGTGCGGCCACCTGGTCGCTGTCCAGCGTGGTGGAGGGGTTGGCGAACACGCCCATGGGCAGCAGCTCTGCAATCAGCTTGAACGGCTTGAGCCCCATGTGCGCGGCCAGGTCCGCCACGGAGATGGGGGCCTTGATATTTAGCGTGGCCCCCTCGTCCGCCGCCGCGGCGGCGGGTTCCGGGGCAGGGGCAGGCGCGGGCGCGGCCACGGGTTCCGGGGCGGTTTTCACCTCTTCCGCGGGTGCGGGGGCCGGCTTGGGCTTGCGGGAGAGCAGGTCCAGCGCGGCCTTCTTGGGGGCCGCCGGTTTCTTGGCGGCGGGCTTTTCCACAGCGGGCTCCGCAGCGGGTGCGGGCTTCTTGCGCTTCTTGCCGCCCAGCAGGTCCAGCACCTCTGTTTTCTTGGGATCTTTTTCCGGCATGTGTTTGAAGAAATGTTGTTGGTGTTAGCAGTTGGCCTTGGCTTTCTCCACAATGGCTTCAGCCTCTTCCTGGCTGATGCCCAGGGCATCCACCAGGTCGCCCGGTTCCACGTACTCGGCAATGCCTTGCAGCGTGGTGAAGCCGCATGCCACCATGGATGCGGCGAGCTCATCCGTGATACCGAGCACCTGCACCAGCTCCGCCGCTCCCTCACGGGCGCTGCTGCGGGTGCTTTCCTGCTCGTCGTGCGCTTCCACGCGCACATCCCACTTTTCCTCCGGGGTGGAGATGAGGCGTGCGGTGAGGCGCACGTTCTGGCCCTTGCGGCCCTTGGCCTTGGCGGCCGCCTTGTCGTCCGCCACCACCACGGTGACCACGTGGGCCTCGTTGTCCACCTTCACGCTCAGGGGCTCGATGGGTGCCAGGGAGTCCGTGACCATGGCGGCCTTGTCTTCCGTGTACTCCAAAATGTCCACCTTCTCCTTGCTCAGCTCGTTCACCACGTTTTTCACGCGGGTGCCGCGCATGCCCACGCAGGCGCCGATGGGGTCCACGTTCGGGTCGTCGCTGTGCACCACCAGCTTGGTGCGGTAGCCGGCGTCTCGCACAATGTTCACGATTTTCACCAGGCCTTCGCCGATTTCGCTCACCTCGTTCTCGAACAGGCGGCGCACCAGGTTGGGGTGGCTGCGGGAGAGGATGAGCTCGTTGCCGCGCACGCCGTCGCGCACTTCCACAATGTAGAAGCGCATCTTGTCCCCGCTGTTGTAGTCCTCTCCGGGGATGCGCTGGCGCTGCGGCACCAGGCCCTCGTACTTGTCCACCTCCACAATCACGTCGCCCTTGTCGTAGCGGCGCACGGTGCCGGTCACCAGCTCGCCGGCGCGGTCGCGGAACACGTCTGCGAGCATTTCCTGCTCCGCCTTGCGGATGCGCTGCTGCATGGTCTGGCGGGCGGTTTGCACGGCAATGCGGCCGAAGTCCCTGGGGGTGATGTTCACGGAGATGATGTCCCCCGGCTGGTAGTCCGCCCCCGTCTTGGAGCCGATGAGCTTGGCGGTGCTCAGCTTCACCTCGTTGAAGTTGTCGGTGAGCTCCTCGTCTGCCACCACGGTCATGTCCGCCTTGATTTTCACCGTACCCTTCTGGGTGTTGATGACGGCGTGGATGTTCTGGATGCGGTCCGCCCCGGGCACCATCTTGGAATAGGCTGTGAGGAAGGAAGCCTCGAGAGCCTGGATGACGCGCTCGCGGGTGAGGTCTTTCTCTCGCACGTAGTAATCGATGAGGGCGGTGATGTCTGTTGTTGCCATGGTGGTGATTTATCTGTTGTTAAGTGTAATCCTGCTCGGCCCGATAAAAAAAGAGCGGGTTCACACCCGCTCCAATCTCAACCGACCGGAACTCGTACGCGCGCATGTTACCCGCGCGCGGCGCTCCTGTCAAGCTTTTTCATCGCCATGGCGTGAAAAACGGCAAAAAACGGGGGCGCAGGCACCCGTTGCCAGGAGCAGGCACAGCAGCACCGCCCAGTCTCCCCAGGCGGCGTAGAGCGTTACCGGGGCCTCCCGGTCCACCGGCAGCACGGCGTAGCTGTAGCCATCCAGGTGGGGGCTGCCGTCCGCCTTCCGCAGGGCGTGGATGAACGCGCCGTTGGGGGCAATGGTGCAGGTGAGCCCGCGGTTGGCGGCGCGCACCATGGGGCGGCGCAGCTCAATGCAGCGGAAGGCTGCTGCGCGGGCCTGCTGCTCGCCGCAGGCGGATTCGCGGAACCAGGCGTCATTGCTGCCGTTCACAATCACCTGCGGCCCCGGGCGCACGAATTTGGCCACTTGCGGGGATACGGTGTCCTCATAGCAGATGGCGGGGATGGCATCCACCGTTTCATCCGTTCCCGGCACGGGCACGCGGAGCGGGGAGTCGCCCTCGCCGGGCAGGATGTGGTCGCCCACCTGGGTGCCGGTGATGGCGGAGAAGGCCTGGCCGAGCCACTCGATGGATTCCACCCAGGGGATGTATTCCCCGAAGGGCATGAGATGCTGCTTGGAGGCGGTGAGCGCGGTCTCTTGGCCGCCTGCCATCACCGCCATGGAGTTGAGCATGCCGGCGGGGGTGTAGGTGCCGTTCCCCGCCGCCCGGTACAGGAGCTCGTCCACCCCGGTGAAGAGCACGAAATCCTGCCCGCCCATGCCGCGCACCAGCTCGCGCACCTTCGGCAGGCCCTCCGGCCCCAGAAATGTGTTTTGCGTGAAGCGGTCGGGGATGAACCTGCGGGTGTCCGCATCCCGCAGGAAGGGGCATCCCATGGCGCTTTCCGGCCACACCACCCACACGGGCAGCTGCTGGGTGAAGGCGTAGTCCGGGTTCTCCACGGCGCGGCGCATGGTGTCCTCCTGGATGTGGTCGAAGGCGGATTTTGTGGCGCGCAGGTAGACGCCGTAGAGATGGGGCTGCAGGCTGCCGCCTTCCATGCGTTCGTTCTGGTCCAGGTTGATCTGCACGGCCACCACGGGCAGCTGCAGCACCTCCGGGCGTTTCATCATCACCCCGGGAGAGTATTGGCGAGACATGAACAGCCCGCCGGCAAACAGGATGAAGAGCACCGCCACCGTGCCGTAGAAATCCCACGGGCGGCAACCCACGGCGCAGCCCTTGAAATGGAGCACCGTGCGCCGCAGGGCGCACCACAGCACCACCACCGTGAACACCGGGATGAACGCCAGCGCGCTGGTGCCCACGTATTCCGCCCACTGCACCATGGAGAGCCCATCGTACAGCGCGGTGCCCAGGCTGCACCAGCTGAAGCCGAGCGTGCCGCTGGCGCGCAGCCATTCAATGCACACCCAGAGGGCTCCCAGCCCCAGCGCGCAGCGCAGTGTGCAAAGCGTGTCGCGCGCTGCCCAGTCTCCCCAGGCCTCGCGCCGCTCCGCCTGCGGCAGCCCGGCCACTTGCGGCAGGGGCGCACGG
>JAUNHW010000037.1 GCA_030523775.1 Akkermansia sp. | reverse complement strand
CGGGCTTGGCCGCCTTCTTGGGCGCAGGTTTGACGGGTTTCTTGGGAGCGGGCTTTGCAGCTTTCTTGACTGCAGGCTTCTTGGCTGGTTTCTTTGTGGTCTTGGACATGACAATGACTGGAAATGGCAGGGCATAATCCACCCTTTACGCGTTTTGTCAAGTTATCGGCAAACGCAAAGGTATTCTACTACACAAACGCCCCCTGTAAACAGGATTTGCGGGACTATGACACGCTTTCGCAAAAAAATCACTCGGCGCCGAATTCCTCCGCCAATTCAGCGGACTTGCGCTCAATTTCCACGGAAAGGTCCTCCCAGCGCGTGAAAAGGCTTTCCGTGCCGCGCTCCAGCTCTTGATATTCCTGCGTAAGCGCCATAAGCCGCTGATTGTCCGCCATGTTCTCCGGCTTCTCCAACTCCGCGGAAATCTCCGCCTTGCGCTTGTCTGCGGCGGCAATCTCCGTCTCCACCCGCTCCAGCTCCCGCTCCAAGGGCTTGATGACCTTGTTGCGCAGCTCGCGGGCTTGTGCGCGGGCTCGGCGGGCATCCTTGCGGTTACCCTCCGCCGGCACCCCGGAAGCAGGTGAAACGGGCGAACCGGAGGATGCTGCCTTCTCCCTCCGTTCCTCAGCCTCCACCGTTTCCAGATACTGGCTCACATTGCCGTAGAACAGGCGCGGCGCATGCCCCAGGCGGAATTCCAGCACCTTGTTGACAATGGGATCCAGGAACTGGCGGTTGTGGGAGACGATGCAGTACGAGCCCGGGTATTCCGCCAGAGCGCGCTGCAACACGTCCTGGCTCTGGAAATCCAGATGGTTGGTGGGCTCGTCCATAATGAGGAAATTGGCGGGGCGCAACAGCATGCACACCAATGCCACGCGGGAGCGTTCCCCGCCGCTCAACACGCCTATCTTCTTGAACACATCGTCCCCGCGGAAAAGGAAGCAGCCCAAGATGTTTCTCACCAGCGGGCGCGTCTCCCGGCTGGCGGCGGATTCCACGCATTCCAGCACGGTCTGGTTGTTGTCCAGCACATCCGCGTGGGTCTGGGAGAAGAAGGCGATTTCCGTATGGCTGCCGAGCGAGAATTCCCCGCTGTCGGGAGACTCCGTGCCGGAGATGAGGCGTGTGAAGGTGGACTTGCCGGAACCGTTGACACCCACCACGGCGATACGGTCTCCCTTGCCGATGGTGATATCGTAGTTCTCCAGCAGGCGGATGGGGCCGTACGCCTTGCTTGCGTGTTCCAGCTTGACCACGGTGTGGCCGCCCGGCGGCGGAGGGGGGAAGTGGAAGCTCATCACGGCATCGTCGTCCTCCACCTCAATGAGCTCCACCTTCTCCAGCTGCTTGATGCGGCTCTGCACCTGGGTGGCCTTGGTGGCCTTGTAGCGGAAACGGTCGATAAACTGTTGCGTCTTGGCGATTTCCCTCTGCTGGGCCTTGGCCTGGCGCAGCAGGGCCTCCTTCCTGGCCTTGCTCTCCTTCAGGTAGAAGGAGAAATTGCCGGCATACTCCTCTGCGCGCCCGTGGTGGAAGGCGATGGTGCGCGACACGAGCCCGTCCAGCAGGGCCACATCATGGCTGATGATGCAGATGGCGCCGCGGTAGGAGCGCAGGCTCTGCTCCAGCCAGCGCTGGCTCTGGATATCCAGGTGGTTGGTGGGTTCGTCCAGCAGCAGCACCTCCGGCTCCTGCAGCAGCAGCTTGGCGAGCGCAATGCGCATCTGCCAGCCACCGGAGAACTCCCCGCAATCACGCTCGAAATCGGCATCTGCAAAGCCCAGGCCGCGCAGGATGCGCTCCGCGCGCGGGCGCAGCGTGGCGGCATCGCGGTCCTGCAACACGAGCTCCAGGCGGCCGATTTCCTCCAGCAGGTCGCGGTATTCCGGGGAATCCGCGGGGAGGGCCTGGAGTTCCGCGGAAAGCTGTTCCACCTCCCGCTGCAGCTCCACGATGTTGCCCACGGAGCCCAGCACCTCACCCAGCAGGGGGGTGCCGGAAATGTGGATGCCCTCCTGCGGCAGGTATCCCACGCGGGTGTACTTGGGCAGCAGCACGCGGCCGTGGTCCGGCTCCATTTCCCCCACAATGCATTTCATGAGGGTGGATTTGCCCGCGCCGTTCTGCCCGGCGAAGGCAATGCGCTCCCCGCGCTCCACCACAAAGGAGAGCTTGTCGAACAGGACGCGCGGCCCGAATTCGATATGCAGGTCCTGGACGGCGAATTCCATGCCGCCGTATCCTTACTTGCGCAACTTGGCGTTCCAGCGGTCGATATTCTGCCGCTGCTCCTCGAAGAGGTCCGCGCAATCGTCGTGAATCTCGATAGAGTCGATGGTGTCGCCCTGGCGGATGCTGTTGACCACGTCCTGGTCCTCCGCGGAGAGCACCTCGCCGAAGATGGTGTGCTTGCCGTTGAGCCAATCCGTGGGCACGTGGGTGATGAAGAACTGGGAGCCGTTGGTGCCCTGCCCCGTCCAGGTGCGCCCTGCGTTGGCCATGGCCAGCAGGCCGGGCTTGGTGAACTTAAGGTCCGGGCGGCATTCGTCGTCGAACTGGTAGCCGGGGCCGCCGCAGCCGGTGCCCTCGGGGTCACCGCCCTGTATCATGAAATCCGCAATCACGCGGTGGAAGGTGAGCCCGTTGTAGAAGCCCTTGGACGCCAGGTTCAGGAAGCTGGCCGCCGTCATGGGCGTCTTGGAGGCGAACACCGTCAGCCGGATGTCGCCCTTGTTTGTTTTCATCGTGATTTTCTTGTCCGTTGCCATGCACGGCACCATACCAGCATTCGCGCGCGCATGCAAGGCTAAAGCCGGACAGCGGGGGGTGTCACCCGGCATCGTCTTCATCCTCGTCCGGCAGGTCCTGGAAGTCTGCGGTGCAGGCGGGCGCAGCCATATCCGGCTGCGGCAGCTCCAGGCCGATGAGCCAGGGCTGGTATTCAGGCGGGATGGGGGCGGCAACGGCAATGCGGCTCCCCGTTTGCGGGTGGTTGAAGGCAAGCTGCCAGGCGTGCAGCATGAGCCGCCCCGGCTTGGCCTTCTGGCGCTGCGGGTGCGCGTAGATGGGGTCCCCCACCAGCGGATGCCCCAAATGCAGCATGTGCACGCGGATCTGGTGGGTGCGCCCGGTGTGCAGGGTGCACATCACCAGGGAGGAATCCGTGGAGGGATCATAGCGCAGCACGCGCCAATCCGTGATGGCGGGCTTGCCGCTGCCGGGGTTCACCACGCACATTTTCATGCGGTTCACGGGGTGGCGGCCGATATTGGTGAAGACGGTGCCCTCGTCCTCCCTTGGCCTACCCTGCACCACGGCCAGGTAGACCTTGGAGGTGATGCGGCGGGCGAACTGGGTGGTGAGCGAGAGATGCGCGGCATCGTTCTTGGCCACCACGATACAGCCGCTGGTGTCCTTGTCCAACCGGTGGACGATGCCAGGGCGCTCCACGCCGCCGATGCCGGAGAGGTCACCGCAATGGAAGAGCACGGCGTTCACCAGCGTACCGTCCGGGTTTCCGGCGGCGGGGTGCACCACCATGCCGCTCTCCTTGTCGATGACAATGACATCCCCGTCCTCATAGAGCACGGAGATGGGGATATCCTGCGGCAGGGCCTCTGCTGCGGCAGGTTCGGGGATGGAGACTTGGATGCGCATGCCCGGCTCCACAGGAGTCTTGGGCTTGGCGGTGCAGCCGTTCACCAAGATATCCCCGCTCTTGAGCAGGGCCTGGATGCGCGCGCGGGAGAGCTCCGGCAACTGCCCGGCCAGATACTGGTCGAGCCGCATGCCGCCGCCACCCTGCACCTCCATCTCCATGCGCTACATGCCGGTTGGGTTGTCGATGAACACGGTGGGCAGGCCGAATTTCTCCTGCAGCAGCGCGCCCAGCGATTTCACGCCGAAGGTTTCCGTGGCGTAGTGCCCGGCGAAAAGCATGTTCACGCCCATGTCCCGCGCGGCGTTGGAGACCCAGTGGTTCTCCTCCCCGGTGAGGTAGGTGGAGTAGCCCTTCTCCTGCACCTGGTAGATTTCCTCCCCGGCGCCGCCGCTGCACACCACCACACGCCCGGCGGGGGCGGAGGGGTTGTGGATGACACCCGTAACCTGCGCCCCGGTGAGCGCGGCGTAGGCATCCCGCAGCTGGCCCACGGTGCCGTGGTAGGTGCCTGCCAGGCCGATGGTGGTGCCGTGGTAGTCTATTTCCGGCGTGATGTCCGCAAGGCCGAGCCCGCGGGCGATTCCGGCGTTGTTGCCGAGCTCCGGGTGCAAATCCAGCGGCAGGTGGGCGGCATAGATGGCCAGGTTGGCGTTCAGGGCCGTTTGCACCTTGGCTTTCCACCAGCCCGTGAGCGGCCGCAGCCCGCTCCAGAAGATGCCGTGGTGCAGGATGAGCAGGTCCGCCCCGGCGGCAATGGCGTCTTCAATGGTGCGCTGTGAGCCGTCCACGGCAAGCGCCACCTTGGTGACGCAGCCGTTGTTCTCCACCTGCAGGCCGTTGAGCGCCACGGGGGCATCATGGATTTCCGCCACGCGCAGCGTGGTGTCCAGCAGGGTTGCAATATCATCGAGTGGGGTCATGGTTGTTGCGGGGGTTGCGAATTGCGCTGGATTTCACGGTGCAGGCGGCGGTTGAATTCCTCCGCCATATCGTACCCGCTGCCGCGCAGGTAGCGGCCCAGGGCGGCCACCTCCACCAGGCGAGACATATCACGCCCCGGTGCCACGGGGAGGTTCAGGTGCTCCACCTCCACGCCCAGGATGGTGGTGGTCTGGTGGTCCAGGCCCAGGCGCTCCAGCTCGGTGAGCTCGCCGTTGAAGAGGTTGATGACGAGGTCCACGCGCTTGTTGTCGCGGAAGGCTTTCAGGCCGAAAAGGTTGGTGACGTTGATGATGCCGAGCCCACGGATTTCGATGAACCCGCGGCTGAGCTTGGGGGAGGTGGCAATGAGCTCTCCGCTGCTGTTGCGGATGCGCACCAGGTCGTCCGCCACCAGTGAGGAACCGCGCTCCACCAGGCCGAGCGAGATTTCGCTCTTGCCGATGCCGCTTTCCCCGGTGAGCAGCACGCCCACGCCGCGCACATCCACCATGCAGCCGTGCACGGTGGTGCTGTCCGCAAACTCGTTCTCCAGGATAAGCGTGGCGCGGTTCACCAGGTTCACCGTCACCAGGTTGGAGCTGAACACGGATACGCGGTGCTCGTCCGCCATGTCCAGCAAATCCTGCGGCACCTTGCCGCCGTGGGAAAAGACAATGCAGGGGATATCTTTCTTGAGCAGGAGCTCCAGGCGGGCGTTGCGCTCCTCTCCCTCCAACTGTTCCATGTACGCCACCTCCGCCGCGCCGAACACCTGCACGCGCTCATGCGCGAAATACCCGAAATAGCCCGCCAGCGCCAGCCCCGGGCGGTTCACCGTGGGTTGCAGGATGGGGCGGGTCATGCCGAGCGGGCTGTTGAGCAGCTGCAGCTCCAGCGTGCTGCGGTACTGCTCGTAAAAGCGCGCCACGCTGATGGATTCCACCTTCTTGACAACGGGTTCCTTCATCATTCCGTCTCCCATTCTACTACACGGCTCCCCCGTGTGCAATCCCATTGTGCGGGGGCTTTCCGCATGGGGCGGCATTCAATGGGCCAAACGCTCACTGGACAATTTTGAGCGTTTTCACGCAGTCGTCGCCCAGCTCTGCGTTGAGGGCGGCAATGAGCTTCGGCTTCAGGCGGTTGAGCTCGTACCGCACGGCGGGATGGTTCACCCAAACGCGCGCGGTGTGCTTGGCAACGGATTGGAGCTCCGTGAAGGACGCCAGGGATGCCCCCACGGCCTTTTCCCAAATGGGGGCCAGGATTTCAGGGCGTATGGTTTCCTCCTCCAGGTGCATGGTGTCCAGCACCTCGCCCAGGAGGGATTGGACGCTGCGCACGTTGGCCGTTTCCTTGAGCTGCGTGCACACCCCGCGGAAATCCGCCAGCGCCTGGTCGCGCGCGCCCTGGTCGAATGTCCGGCTGCGCTCCGCGCGCATGAACCCGTCCTCCCCCCGCACCATGTGGAAACGGGGCATTCCCTTGCGGGGCGGGGGCGCTGCGGCAGCCGGCGCGCTTCCCTTCCTCTTTCGCGGCGCAGGCATGCGTGGTGGAAAGAAACAACCCGGCGGTACAGCCGCCGGGTTGCATGAAACGGGTTGGGGCGCGGCTTACTCGCCGTCGTCGCCAATCGCCTGCACGGGGCAGCCTTCCAGGGCCTCCTGGCAGAGGGAGACCTCTGCATCGGTGGCGGGTTGCTTGCAGACGTAGGAGACACCCTCGTCGTCGTCGCGCACAAAGAAATCGGGCGCGGTCTCGCGGCAGAGGTCGCAATCGATGCAATTGCAGTCCACATAGAATTTGCCGGGGACGTTCTTCTCGTTCTTGTCGTTGATATCAGCCATATGTAAAGTGATGTTGAGTTAAGGCGCACATTTCTACCGCCTTTTTTGCGGGAATGCAATCTTTTTTATTGCCAGCAAGGCATTTTGGCGGCACAATAAAGGCATGGCAGAGCCTGATACAGAGGAGACGCCGTACGTCTCACGCACACAACAAAGGAAGATAGATTTCCAGAACCACGTGGGCAGGGGCGCCGGGTTTGCGGTGCTGCTCCTGGCCCTGGTGGCTGTTGTCTGGTTTGCTTTCCATGTGCCGGGGTATCCCTGGCGCCAGAACGATGCGAGCCTGCCGTGGAAAGGCGAGGGCGTGGAGGTGACGGAGGCCAAGGCGCAGTGGAACTCCTCCAAGGGGGACGAGCGCCTGGAACTGCGCGCCATCCTGTACCCCACCCTGCAGGTGAAGCTGGGCAACTGTTCCGGCAGCGGCTATCTGCACATTGTGTTCAAGGACCCCGCGGGGCACCAGATCAGCGATATCTGCCGCATCCCCTACCGCGACGGCGAATTCATCGAGACCTACCAGGCCAACATCCAGGCGGCGGGCAAGGAGGCCACCTTCCTGATTGAGACGGGCATCCAGGACAAGGACAGCTACCTGCTGCACAAGTTCAACATGGACGAACCCCTGTGGCGCGTGGAGGTGCTCAACCTGCCCGAAGGCAAGGAGGACACCCAGGAGCTGGGGCATTTGAGCATACCCGCGGTAGACTTTCCGGGCTTATGAGCGAGGCAGCGGAAGCCGTTCCCGCCAAAGCCGTGCGGCGCATGCGCTGGGACTGGCTGTGGAGCCTGCTGGGTGGCGCGTTCATGGCGCTGGCGTACCCGCCGTATGATTTCGGGAGCCTGGTATGGGTGGGGCTGGTGCCGCTGCTGTGCGTGCTCTGGTGCGGAGGTGCGGGCTTCTGTCGCGGGTTCCGGCAGGGCTGGCTGTACGGCATGGGCTGGTACTGCGTGAGCTTCTGGTGGATCCATAACGTGGGCATTGTGTGGGACATCCCCATGCCCGTGTTCCTGGCAATAGCCTTCCTGCCGCTCATGGCGCTGTACTCCTGCCTGCCCGCGCTCTGGGCGGGCGTGGCCAACACCTGGCTGCGCCCCTGCCGTGC
>JAUNHW010000036.1 GCA_030523775.1 Akkermansia sp. | reverse complement strand
TAATCCTAATCCTAATCCTAATCCCTTGTCACGCCAAAGCACCGAAGGAGCGGCGGCGGATAATCCCCCTATTCCTCCTTTTTTCCTTGAAACCCGCGTGCGGCTGCACTAGAATGCGGGTTGTTCCCGAGGGAACGCATCATTATGGCAGAACAGGAGATGAAGCGAGTGAAGGGCGGCGTTACGGCCGCGAAGGGGTTTGTGGCAAACGCCATCAGCTGCGGGATCAAGAAGCCCACAGCCACGCGCCTGGATTTGGCGCTGGTGTATTCTGAGCTGCCGACGACATCCGCCGGCACCTTTACCACCAACCGCGTGCGCGCGGCTTGCGTGCGCGTGAGCCAGAGCCACCTGCGGCACGGCGATATCCGTGCGGTGGTGGCCAACAGCGGCAACGCGAACGCCTGCACGGGTGCCCCCGGCGTGGCGGTGGCGCGCAAGGAGTGCGCCATTGTGGCCAGGCAGCTGGGTCTGCAGCCGCGCGAGGTGGCGGTGTGCTCCACGGGCGTCATCGGCCTGCCCATGCCCATGGTGCGCATTGAGCCGCGCCTGCCGGAGCTCTGCGCGCACCTTTCCGCCAGGAAGGGGCATGATGTGGCCTCCGCCATCATCACCAGCGACACCCGCGAGAAGGAGGTGGCGGTGGAAATCACCGTGAACGGCAAGCCGGTGCGCATTGGTTCCTGCTGCAAGGGCGCAGGCATGATTTCCCCGTGCATGGCCACCATGATTTGTCTCATCACCACGGATGCCGCCGTGGCCCGCGAGCACCTGGACGCCACCGTGCACGAGGGCGTGGAGCATTCCTTCAACCGCATCACCATTGATGGCGACATGAGCACGAACGATACCTGCCTGGTGATGGCGAACGGTGCCTCCGGCGTGAAGCTGGCGCCCGGCCGCCCCGGCTGGAAGAAGTTCACCGCCGCCCTCCACCATGTGATGATGGAGCAGGCGAAGCATATTGTGCAGGACGGCGAGCGCGTCACCAAGTTCGTGACCGTGCGCGTGAAGGGCGCTCCCACCCCGCAGGAGGCCAGGCGCGTGGCGGAGGGCGTGGCCAAGTCCTCGCTCGTCAAATCCTCCTGGAACGGCGGGGATCCCAACTGGGGCCGCATCATCCACGCCGTGGGGTACTCCGGCACCCGCGTGAGGGAGGAGATGGTGGATATCGACATCGCGGGCCTGCCCGCCTGCCGCGGCGGCATGCAGACCACCACCAAGAGCGACGACCTGCGCACCCGCGTGCAGGCGCGCGAATTCGAGGTGCTCATCAACCTGAACATGGGGAAGGAGGAATACGTGGTGTACACCACGGACCTCTCCCCGGAATACGTGGATTTCAACCGCTCGGAATACGCCTACTGGAACCAGGCCAAGCAAGATGGCCTAACCCGCTGATTCAATCCCCATGAAACGTCTCCTCGCCGCAGCGCTGCTGCTCTCCTTCCTTGGAACAAGCTCCCGGGCCCTCCCGGCGGATACCGCGCCAGCCGTGGCCACCATCGCCAAGGCCGCCAAAAAAACAGATGCCAAGGCGAAGGACAAGGCCAAACCCAAGGCCAAGGCTGATGACGCGGAGGAGAAGGAGCGCAACGTGCAGAAGGCCGCGCGCGACAAGCGCAAGGAGCTGCGCGACGCCGGCGTGAAGAACATCCGCGTGAAGTCGCCGGACTGCTGGCCCAAGAAGGTCCCCGTGCCGGAAAACACGGAGCTCGCGGAGCGCCCGCACCAAGAGGGCGACAAGGAATACATCTACGAGAGCAACAACTACTGTTTCCACTCCCCCGTGCCCATAGGCCCGGAGAGCCGCAAGACCATCGGCCGCCTTTTCGAGTGCGCCTTTGCCGCCAACAAGGCCATTGCCAAGGTGCTGCCCGTGGAGCGCGCCAAGCAGGACCGCTCACAAAAGAAATACAAGGTCTACCTCTGCCGCACGCGCCGCGAATACCTCTCGCGCGGCGGCTCCCAGGGCTCGGACGGCATGTTCATCATGCAGTCCGCCATGCCCGTGAACCTGCCCGGCGGCATCCCCGGAATACCCGCCACAGGAGGTGACTCCGCAGACCCCGCCGGCAACAAGGTGATTACCGTGCCCGCCGGCATGGACCCGGAGGAGTACCTGCGCCAGCTGGGCGTTACACAGGATGAGAACGGAAACTCCGTGCTCCGCGTGCCCGCAGACAAGCTGCCGGATTTCCTGAAGCCCGGCAACACGCCGCAGCCCGCGCCTTCCCCGGCCCCCGCGCCGCCTGCCAAGGCCGCTCCCTACATCCCCACTGCAGGTGCAGGCAACGCTCCCGTTGCAGATCCCGAGCCGCTGGAGGAATCGCAAATCCACGATGACTATGTGCTGGTGCCTTTCGATGCCCTCGGCATGGACGAGAACGGCAAGATTGTGAAGGACGACATCAAGACCCACACGCTCGTGCACGAGCTCACCCACCAGAACTTCGCCCTCAACCGTCTCAGCACCTGGGCGGACGAGGGATGGGCGGAGTACGTGGGCTACGTGCCCTACGTGGGCGAGGACCTGGATTTCGACCGCTGCTTCGCCGTCATCCTCCGCGAGGTGCAGAAATTCTCGGAGGAGGGCGGCCTGCGCTTCAGTTTCGACCTCGAAAAATTCCTCCGCATGCCACAGCAGGACATGTACCAGTGCATGGGGCAGGGCCAGAACAGCTACCTGCTCTCAACCATGCTCGTCTCCTTCTTTGTGCACCAGGACGGCTCCCGCGGCGTGGAGGCCATGCGCGCCTACATGCAGGCCCTGCGCGACGGCAAGTCCAAGGACGAGGCTGTGGATACCCTTATCGCCCCCTACAAGAGCGCGGAAAACCTGCAGAAGACCTTCCTCAAGGCTTGGACCATGCGCAAAATCACCGGCCTCAGCCTGCGTGAACCAGCCAAGAGGAGCGGCAAGAAAAAGTGAGGCCGCAGTGGGACCCAAAGGTTTTTGCGGACGTAATAATTTACAATCTACAATTTACGATTTACAATTTGGGGAATTAGCGCGCCCTTCGGGCGCGTTTCTGTACAAGGCCCCGCTAGCGCGGGATTGCCCCCAACGAACAAATCGCGGGCGCTTTTCATGACGGCGCGCCGTGTTGCGCGCGAGCGCATGGTTGCATCGCGCGCAACGCGCGCGCTCCCTTTGCACCCCGCCGAATGGGGGGTGCTTCCAAAAATTCGCCCCACGTGTCAACGTGGGGATTGTCCCCCATCCAAATCTCCCAGCCGAGAACCCCGCCGAGTCACGCCGTCCTGTCACGGCGTAGCAAGCGATCGCAGCGAGACGCGAAGACGGAAGCGTAGCGAAGGCGGACGAATGGCGGGGTGGTTGAACCTGCTCCAGAACGCATATCTCTACTACATCGTCACGCGCTTTGCGCATCCACGTCTGCATCATTCAAATTTGCACGCCCGCGAAACCCATCCTCACCGCCATGCCCCCAATTCCTGTCATCTTCTCCGCCACGCTTGTCATTTAGCGCGCCCTGTGGTATCATTTCGCACCCGCGCAGCATACCGCGTGCGCGCCTGTCACCGTCAACCTTCTGAAACATGATCAAGTGGATTCTCAATAAAATCGTGGGCTCCAAAAACCAGCGCGAGGTGCGCAAGCTCCGGCCCGTCGTCAAGAAAATTCTCGCCATCGAGGAATCGTGGGGCGAGAAGGACCGCGAGTTCCTGGTGGCCAAGACGCGCGAGTGGCAGGAGCACCTGCACCGCTTCACCCCGCTGGAGCTGCCCACCCGCAACCACTTGCTCACCGCTTCCGCAGAGCAGCTCCAGCAGTGCGCGGATACCCTCAACACGCGTTTCCAGAGCCTCGCACAGGAGTTCCCCAAGCTCCCGCACGTGGAGCCGACCGCCGAATCCATCGAGGAAGGCAAGAAGGCCTGGCAGGATATTGAGCCCAAGTTCACCAAGATGCGCGCCAAGTATCTGGAGTCCATCCTCCCGGAGGCTTTCGCCGTGGTGAAGTGCGGCGCGCGCAACATGCTGGGCCAGACCGTGGACGTGTGCGGCACGCCCATCACCTGGGACATGGTGCACTTCGATGTGCAGCTGCTGGGCGGCATTGCGCTGCACCGCGGTTTCATTGCAGAGATGGCCACGGGCGAGGGCAAGACCCTGGTGGCCACCCTGCCCGTGTACCTGAACGCGCTCACCGGGCTGGGCGTGCACGTGGTGACGGTGAACGACTACCTGGCCAGGCGCGACTCCATGTGGATGGGCGCGCTCTTCTCCTACCTGGGCCTCACCGTGGGCTGCATCCAGAGCATGATGCCCAGCGAGCTGCGCCGCCAGCAGTACAACTGCGACATCACCTACGGCACCAACGCCGAATTCGGTTTCGACTACCTGCGCGACAACGGCATGGCCAACTCCAAGGAGACACAGGTGCAGCGCGGTCACTACTTCGCCATCATCGACGAGGTGGACTCCATCCTCATCGACGAGGCGCGCACCCCGCTCATCATTTCCGGCCCCGCCGTGCTGGAGCACGAGCAGCAGTACGACACCCTCAAACCCCTCATCGAGCAGGTGGTCCGCAAGCAGGTGGAGCTCTGCAACAATCTCATGGTCCAGGCGGAGGAATACGCCAAGGCAGGCGATACCGAGAAGGCCGGGCGCTGCCTCTTCAAGGTCAAGCTCGGCCAGCCCCGCAACCGCGCCTTCATGCGCACCCAGCAGGACCCCGAGTACCGCCGCATGGTGGAGAAGTACGAGCTGCTCCTCTACCAAGACCCCCGCAAGCTCGAGCTCTTCAAGCTCAAGGAGGAGCTCTACTTCGCCGTGGAGGAGAAGACGCACGACGCCGACCTCATGGAGATGGGCCGCGAGCTCATCAGCCCCGGGCATCCGGAGCATTTCGTCCTCCCGGACATCGGAACCGAATTCGTCAACATCGATGAGGACGAAACCCTTTCCGAGCGCGAGAAGGAGGCTCGCAAGACCGCCCTCATGAAGCGCCTGGACGAGACCGGCGTGCGCCTGCACACCACCAGCCAGCTCCTCAAGGCCTACACCATCTACGAGAAGGACGTGGAGTACGTGGTCAAGGAGGGCAAGGTGGTCATCATCGACCAGAACACCGGCCGCGAGATGCCCGGCCGCCGCTGGAGCGACGGCCTGCACCAGGCTGTGGAGGCCAAGGAGGGCGTGGAGGTGGAGGCCGAGAACATGACCTACGCCACCATCACCATCCAGAACTACTTCCGCCTCTACCAGCGCCTGGGCGGCATGACCGGCACCGCCGAGACAGAGGCCGCAGAGTTCCACGACATCTACAAGCTCGACGTGCTGCCCATTCCCACCAACCGCCCCTGCATCCGCGAGGATCTCAACGACCTCATCTTCCGCAGCCGTCGAGAGAAGTACAACGCCGTGGTGGCCAAGATCCAGGAGCTGCACAAGAAGGGACAGCCCGTGCTCATCGGCACCGCCAGCGTGGACGCCTCCGAAACGCTTTCCCGCATGCTGCGCTACGTCAAGATTCCGCATGAGGTGCTCAACGCCAAGAACCACCAGCGAGAGGCAGAAATCATCGCACGCGCCGGGCAGATGGGCGCCGTCACCGTCTCCACCAACATGGCCGGCCGCGGTACAGATATCAAGCTCGGCCAGGGAGTGCCGGAGGTCGGCGGCCTCTTCGTGCTCGGCACGGAACGTTACGAGAGCCGCCGCATCGACCGCCAGCTGCGCGGCCGCTGCTCCCGCCAGGGCGACCCCGGCTCCTCCCAGTTCTTCCTCTCCTTCGAGGACGACCTCATGCGCAATTTCGGCGGCTCCGAACGCATGACCAAGATGATGGACCGCTTCGGCATGCAGGAGGGCGAGGCCGTGGAGAACCGCCTCATGAACAAGGTTATCGAGGGCGCCCAGAAACGCGTGGAGCAGCGCAACTATATGTGGCGCAAGCACGTGCTGGACTATGACAACGTCATGAACCAGCAGCGCACCATCGTCTACGCCATGCGCAACGAGGCACTCCTCTGCGAGGACCCCCGCCAGATGCTCTGGGACGCCCTGGACGAGGGCACCCGCTACAAGTGCTCCGTCTACCTCTCCGAGGACGACACCGGCACCATCCGCTACACGGACCTCCTGCAGTGGATCAACTCCACCTTCCCCATGGGCTGGAGCGAGAAGGAGGAGGCCCTGCAGGGCAAGGAAATCAACGAGGTGGCCGATATCATCATCGCCAAGGTGAAGGAGATGTACCTCAAGAAGATCGAGGGCGAGCGCCCCGACCGCGTGGACCAGATGGAGCGCAACATTGTGCTCCAGGCCATCGACAAGCTCTGGCAGCGCCACCTCACGGACATGGACGCCCTGCGAGAGGGCGTGCGCCTGCGCGCCCAGGGCCAGCGCGACCCCTTGGTGGAGTACAAGCGCGAGGCTTACGAGATTTTCGAGACCCTGATGCACAACATCGATTCCGAGATTCTCAACGGTCTCTTCCGCAGCACCACCAACCTTTCCGCCTTCGAGGACTTCCTGGCTTCCCTGCCCAGCAGCCACGCCGAGGAGGAGGATTCCGACGTGACCGACATCCTCGGCAACGGCGACCTCCTTTCCGCCCTGCGCGAGCACATGGGCCGCATCCGCGAGCAGCAGGCCGCACAGCAGCAGCGCCAGGCCGGGCTTCCCGCAGGTGAACCCGGGCTCACGGAGACCATGCCAAACGCCGGCCCACAGTTCAACGGGGATGAATCCGCCAGCGGCGCCATGACCGCCCCGCTCCCCTACAAGGAGAAGCCCGTGGTGCTGCCTAAGAAGAAGATTTCCCTGCGCAGTCTCAAGCGCCCGCAAGGCGCGCGCGATTTCGTGATGGAAGCCCCCGTGGGCGCCAACGAGGCTCCGGAAGGTGCCACCGTCGGCTCCGTGGATTCCGGCTCCCTCTTCGATGCCGCCCCGCCCGAGGACGAACAGGCCTGATTCCCGCACGCCCCGCAGCGTCCACCCCGCCTCTCTCCGCCGCATGAACGTCCGCTCCGTATTGGAATATGTGCCGTACTTCCGCGGCCGCATTTTTCTGGTGCACATCGATGCCTCCCTGCTGGGCGCCGATGAGCTGGTGGACGCCCTGCTGGATGCAGACGCCCTGCATGAGATAGGCGTGCGCCTGGTGCTGGTGGCGGAGGGGAGCGACACCGCGCTGCTGGCCCACATGGCCGGCGCGTGCGAGATGCACGCCGCCACCGTGGAGATGCCCCTTACCGACGGGGAACCCGCCATCGCCCGCGTGCGCGAGATCTTGGAGCGCCGCCAGGTGGCCATCGCCGCTTCCGGCACCGCCGGGCGCTTCGCGGAACCCGTCGTGGAGCTCGCCCTCGCCCTGGAGGCCGCCAAGTACATCACCCTGCAGGAGGGACAGGTTCCCCACAGGGAGGGACAGCCCATCTTCGCCATCCCGGAGCACGAGGTGGCCTCCTGCAGCGATTGCACCAACCTGCCGGAGCTCCTGCAAGCCGCAGCCCTCTGCCGCCGTGGCATCCCCCGCGTTCACCTGCTGGACGGCCTCAACCGCGGCGTCATGCTGGATGAAATCTTCTCCGAGGAAGGCGTGGGCACCATGGTGCACAACGATTCCTACAAGGAGATACGCCAGCTGCAGGAGGACGACATCCCGGAGCTCCTTTCCATGATTGCCCGCAGCATGGCGGATTCCAAGCTCCTGCACCGCACCTACGAGGACGTGCGCCGCAACCTCCACTCCTACTACGTCTACACGCTGGACGACACCATTGTCGGCTGCGTGGCCATCTACCCTTACCCGCAGGATGCCTGCGCGGAGCTCGGCTGCCTCTTCATCAAGAAGCACTACGAGGGCCACGGCTACGGCCGCGCCCTCTGCCGCTTTGTGGAGAACAAGGCCCGCGACCTCGGCTTCACCCGCATCTTTGCTGTTTCTCAAAGCGCCGTGGACTACTTCCGCGACCGCCTCCACTACTCCTCCCTCCCGCGTGAAATCCTGCCCGCCGAGCGACTCCGCGCCCTGCAGGAAAGCGGCCGCTCCTCCCTGGTTTTCGGCCGTGATTTGAACGCCTGACGGACGCCCTGAAAAAAAGTTCAAGAAATTTTGAACGCTTTCCCTTTCCCTGTTGTCTCCCCCATATGCCCCGGGTGGGGCGAATCGGTAGATACAGTTTTTTTCATGTAGTTTGTTTTTTGTTTGTTTGGCCGGCGGACGTCGTGAGACGCCCGCCGGTTTTTCGTTGTCCCGCCGGTCCCGGCGTATGGCAGAGGAGACGGAAGCCCCGCGGGGCGCGGGCGTGACCCTCCAATCCCGGAGAGCCCCGCAAACGCAGGCGCCATGCGGGTTCACAGGTTTTTGCCAAGCAGCACCAAAAAACATTGAACGTTTCCCTGGCCACCGTTGTCTACACCTGTGAAGCCCGTGAGTGCGGGCTTCTGAGAAACAGAGTTTCATTTTTGTTTTTGTGTTGGTTTGCCGACGGGCGTCGTGAGACGCCCGCCGGTTTTTTGTACCGGAGTTGCGGCGGGACTTAGACAGGGCAGTTCAATCTCCCGCGCGCCGCATCCGCAGGTGATGCCGAAATTTTTTGCGGCCCGCGAACGCAGGCGCCATGCGGGTTTTGGCG
>JAUNHW010000035.1 GCA_030523775.1 Akkermansia sp. | reverse complement strand
TCCGCCACGGGTGCGGGTTCCGGTTTGGCGGGCTGTTCCGCCACGGCGGGTGCGGGCTCCGGTTTCTTGGAATTGGCTGCCAGGCTGGTGGTGGCGGTGGTTTGCTGCGCGGCGGTCTCTGCGGTGGCCGGCTCCGCTTGTTTTTTCACATCGGCGGGGAAGGTTTCCCCGGGGTGTTCAATGGCGAAAAGCGCGCGCGCGGCTCCCTCGCTTCCCTGCGCGGTGGCACGCTGCAGCCAGCGGCGCGCGTCTATGGAGTTGGCCTCCACGCCGCGTCCGTCCCGGTAGCAGATGCCCAGCATGTACTGGGCGTTCACCTGGTTGTTGAGTGCCGCCTTGTTGCACCACTTGAAGAATTCTTGCACATTCGGGGTAATGCCCTGGCCGGTCACGTAGCAGCGCGCCAGGTTGAACTGCGCTTCCGCATCGCCGCCCTCTGCCGCCAGGTAGTAGCAGGAGAACGCCTTCTGCGCATCCGGTGCCACACCCGTGCCGTGTGCGTAGAGCACGCCCAGGTTGTTGAGTGCCGCCATGTCGCCGTCCGTTGCCGCCTTGTGCAGCTGTTTCACGGCATCGGTCGCATCTGCCGGCAACGGCGGAATGGAGATGTCTGCGGGGATGGCAGGCACCGGCGTGGCCTCTGCGGCGGGTACCTCTTCCGCGGTTTCCTCTTCCTGCGGGGCGGGGGCGGGCTGGGGCTGGGCCTGCGGCGCGGGTTGCGGTTCCGCCTCTGGCTGCGCGGCGGGTTCCGGGGCGGGTTGTGGCTCTGCCTGTGGCGCGGGCTGCGGCTCCGCCTGTTCTGCGGCGGGTGCGGCCTCCTTGGAGCTGTCGTCTCCCCCGCAGCCGGAAAGGAGCGCGGCTGCGGCTATTCCCAACCCTGCGGCCAGGGCTTGCGTGCTGTGTCTTTGAAACATGACGGTTCGATGTGCTGGTTGATGCAGGCTTTTCGCCTACGGGGCAATGTACCATGCCGCCCAAGCCATGTCAAGGATTCATTGCAGGTTTGGTGAAATAGCCGGCGCAAGGCGCGCGCCCCAAAGATATTGCTGACGTATGAATTTGAATGATGCGGGCGCGAGGCAAAGCGCGCGATGGAGGTGCACCCGTCTTCGCTGAAGTTACGCCGAGGCCTTCGGGAGATATGTGGTTCCATGCAGGTCCTGTCACCCAATTCAAATACATTCTCCCCCAAAAAATCATTTGGGTGCGCATCCGCCAAGGTGCCGCGCGCCCCGCGATTCGCGCGTGCATGAATTTGGATGGTGCGCACACCAAAATCATTGGAACGCATGCCGTTTTTGCATCTTTTTGTGTATTTTTTTGAAAAAAGGCTTGCAAACGCAACTTCCGCACTTCATAATAGGTTCAGCGAAACCGCTATTACATTATGGCTAGAACTCATACCATCTATACACCTGCGGAGAAGACTCAAATTATCCGCAGCGTTCTCTCGAAGAAGACCACCATCCAGAAGATTGCCAAGGAGAAGAACATTGCTCCCACCCTGGTTTCCCTTTGGAAGAAGCAGGCGGAAGACGCCATTGCCGCCCGCTTCCAGCCGCAGCCCCGCGGGCGCCGCAAGGCTGCCGTCACCAAGGCTGCCGCCAAGACCGATGTGCGCGCCGCCAAGGCGGAGGCCCGCAAGGCTAAGCTCCGCGCCAAGAGGCTGGAGACTTCCCTGAAAGCCGCCCGCGAGCGCGTGGCCGTGCTGGAGGAGGGTATGCGCAAGCTTGCAGAGAGCATTGGCTGCCGCATGGTGCGTGCCCACCGTCCCCGCCGCGCCAGAAAGGCCTAAGCCCCGGCTGCCTGTACCACTGCCGGGCGCGCGTCTCTCCGCCGCCGGCAGGCGTGCCGTGTGCCCGCCGATTGTGTCATGCCTGAATTCCAGTGTGGCGCAACGGCGGGTTTGCGTGCATAGTATGGGCTGTACCGCGCTGGCGGGTGGATATGCCGCACCGGCATGTGCCCGCCGTCACACCTTTATATACAGATGATGAAAACACAGATAACCGGATTCCTGCGCCGCGCGCGCATGTGGGGAGCTGCGGCCGCCTTTGTCGCCGGCTCACTGGTGCCGGCCGTGCAGGCCGCGCCGGACTATGACCAGATTGGCCAGCTCTTCGCCCGCCTCATCCAGGGCTCGCACGTGACACATGCCCCGTTCACGCAGGACATGTACACCAAGTTTTTCCTGAACTACATCCAGATGCAGGACCCGCAGCACCTCTTCCTCTCGCAGGAGGACGTGGATGCCCTCTACGAGCAGTACGGCAGCACCTTCGGGGACTACCTGGTCACGGGTGAGACCACCAAGCTGGCGGAGGCCCTCTACAGCGTATTCCAAGAGAAGGCACTGGCGCGCATCTCCCAGGCGGAGCAGATGATTCGCAGCATGAACGGCAAGCTCCCCGCCTTCGATTCCGACCGCTCCATCCCCCGCACCCGCCGCAAGCTCCCCCGCGCCAAGAACGCAGCCGAGCTGGACCAGGTGTGGCGCGACCAGGTGGAGGACATGCTCCTTTCAGAGGTGAGCCGCCGTGAGAACATGGCCAAGCTTGCCGCCGCCAAGGGCAAGCCGGACCCCAACGCCAAGGAGATGGGCGTGCACGAGAAAATGCTCGCACGCCTCAAGCGCATGCGCTCCGATTTTGTGGAGACCGACCGCGAGGACATGGTCTCTTTCCTCCTCAACGCCGTCTCCCGCGTGTACGACCCCCACAGCGACTACATGGGCGCGCGCGAGGAACAGCGCTTCAAGGATATGCTCAAGGCCTCCATCGTGGGTATCGGCGCCCGTCTCAAGGCGGATGACGACGGCTCCACCACCATTGAGGGCATCGTGAAGGGCGGCCCAGCCGCCAAGAGCGGCCAGCTCAAGCTCGGCGACCACATCGTCGCCGTCTCCGAGGACGGTGAGAACTGGACGGACATCATGTTCCTGAGCATCGACAAGGTGGTGGACCACGTGCGCGGCAAGGCGGGCCACCCTGTCTCCCTGCGCGTGCAGGATGCAGACACCGGAGAGTCCCGCGTGGTCACCATCACGCGAGATGTCGTCCCCATGTCGGAGGAGATGGCCAGCGGCAAGATTGTGGAGATGAAGGCCAAGGACGCCGCGGGCGCACCCGCCACCTACAAGCTGGGCATCCTCACCCTCCCCTCCTTCTACATGGACCTGGACGCCAATGAGGTGCACTGCGCCGCAGACGTGAAGCGCATCCTCGGCCGCATGATTGCAGAGGGCGTGCAGGGCCTGGTGGTGGATCTCCGCTTCAACGGCGGCGGCTCGCTGGAGGAGGTCCGCAAGATGGTCGGCCTCTTCACCGGTGCCGGCCCCGTGGTGCAGGTCAAGGATTCCCGCGGCCAGGTGGAGCGGATCACCGTGAGCGGCAAGCCCATGTTCAACGGCCAGGTGGTGGTGCTCATCAACAAGCTCAGCGCCTCCGCATCGGAGATTTTCGCCGGGGCCATGGCAGACTACGGCCGCGCCCTCATCGTGGGCGACAAGACCACCTTCGGCAAGGGCACCGTGCAGCTCCCGCGCGAGCTCGCCGCCTTCATGCCCTACTTCTCGCGCCAGGAGGGCTGCGGCCTCATCAAGGTCACCACCCAGAAATTCTACCGCATCGGCGGCGCCTCCACCCAGCTCAAGGGTGTGGCCAGTGATATCGTCATCCCCTCCGTCACGCAGGGCTTCCGCATCGGCGAGGGCGAGCAGGACTACGTCCTCCCCTATGATGAAATCCCCTCCGCCGGTGGCTACGTCAAGGGCGACCGCATCGCGCGCATTCTCCCCTCCCTGCTCAAGAAGAGCACGGAGCGCATGAAGAGAGACAAGGACCTCCAGTACTACCAGGAGGACGCCGACCGCGCTGACAAGCGCTACGAGGAGAACTCCATCTCCCTCAACAAGAAGAAGCGCCAGGATGAGAACAACTCCCTCCTGGAGCGCAAGAAGGCCATCGATGCCGAGCGAAAGGTGCGCTATGAGAAAATGGCCAGGCAGGACGAGAAGGACCTCGTCATCTACCGCCTCAACCTGGACGATGTGGAGGCGGAGAAGTTGCCCCTCGCCACCAAGGAGGACAAGGACAAGTTCATGGACATGGCAGACGACCCCGAGGACGAGCTCGTGGAAACACCCGACTTCCCCTCGGATATCGACCCCGTCATGCGCGAATCCCTGCATATCGTCAAGGACATGATCGATACTCCCTGAGTGCTCCCGCGCTCCCTTCCCATCATTTCCCAACCGGGGCCCGCGCGGCTTGGCCGCGCGGGCCCTTGCTTTGGTAAGCTGCAGGAGCGTGCCGAAGGCCCGGTACACGCCCCTGCAGGGCTACGGGTTTCAACCCGTGGATCACCACGGTTCAAACCTCCCAGCCGCAAACCCCGCCTAGTCACGCCGGCCTGCCACGGCGGCCTGCTTGCCTCGGCGAAGCCCGCAGGGCGTAGACGGGTCTCGGCGTAGCTTCAGCGAAGACGGAAGCAAGCGAGCGCAGCGAGACGCGAAGACGGGAGCGTAGCGAAGGCGGACGCACGGCGGGGTGGCAGGACCTTCCCCCTCAAATTTCCCCTAAATCCCGCCAAATTTGCTCCCAAAGCCCACTTTTTTCAATTTTTTCGAAAATTCAGCTTGCCAATCGTCCGCACCTGCCGTAAAATCTCCCCCGTACTCGGGCGTAGGTGCGCCCAGAAGCCTTTCGTCTTACTACGAAAAACCAAAAAACAAAAAATACACGATTATGAAACTGCATTTGCCCAAAATGCTCTCTGCCGCACTCCTTGCCACCTTCGCAGCTGTTGCGGGAACCACACAGGCAGCCATCACCATGACTGACATCACGCAGTGGGACGGCTATGACGAAGCCGCCGGCGTGGCCCATGTCGGCAACACGGGGGATGCCATCTACAACGCCAAGCAGCAGCAGAACTACCAGTGGAACAACTACTGGAACTTCATCTACACGGTGGATGCCGCCTCGCTCACGGAAGGGACCTATTCCCTGGATACCCTGGCCCTCACCCAGAAGGGCGCGGAAGGCTACATTGTCGCCAGTTCCCTGGTGATGGGCAGCACCGGCACCGGCACCGTCACCCACGGCGGTTGGAACCAGGCCGGTAAGACGGCTGACATCGACCTCTCCAGCGCCAAGGACATCACCTTCGTTCTCTCCCGCAACAACAGCGGCGGTATCGTTTCCCTCACCGGCTACGTGGACGGAAACTTTGACACCGCAGCGTTCACCCTGAACGTCAACACGAACCTCTCCTTCAGCAACACCACCGTTTCCACGGTCAGCTACGGCAGCACCGGCGGGCTCACCGCGTTCAACAACGGGGCCAACACCTACCGCCAAGTGGCTGACAACGCGGTGGGATCCTTCGACATCACCAAGGCCGGCTATCTGCTCGGCTCCCAGGTCACCGCGGCGGATTTGGGCAAGTACTACACCCCCGTTACCACCCTTGTGTGGAACGGCACGGCACCCACCGCCACTTGGGACACCACCTCCCAGTCCTGGCTGAACGACGGGCAGCCTGCCCAGTACGTCTCCGGTTATGGCACGACCGCCAATTTCAACGCGGGCGAATTTGCCAAGAATGTAACCGTGAGCGGTGCTATCAAGGCCGCCACGGTGAATGTGAAAGACGACTACACGTTCACCGTCCAGAGCGGTTCCTCTCTGACCGCCGATGCGCTCAACGTGGCAGCCGACAAGAAGGCCACGGTGGCGGGCGAAGGCACCGTCAGCCTGGGCTCCCTTACCGGCGCGCTTGCCATTGAGGAAGGCTCCACGGTGAACTTGGACGGCACCATCACGCTGACCGGCACGCAGACCCTGCAGGTGAGCGGCGCGGGCACGCTCGGCGTGACCACGCTGCAGGTGACGGGCGGCACGCACACCATCACCAATGCCCTGAACGTCACCGGCGGTGGCGACGGCAAGGGCGGCACCAACCGCTCGCTCGGGCTCGCGGTCACCGGTGGAACCGTCACCCTTGAGGGCGACACCCACATCTCCGGCGCCATGTACGATTCGGTTGGCACGGTGAACATCGGCAACGGCACGGATGAAGTGCGCGTGACCACCAACCGCGTGGAATTCGGCGACGCGGGCGGCACCGGCGAATCCATCCTGAACGTGAAGGCGAACGCCACCCTGCATGTGAAGGGCGAGGATAAGGCAAACAGCTACTCCGAGACGGCCCTGGTGATGGGTGAATGGAACGGTGTTTCCACCGCCAACATCGCCGGCAAGCTCTATGCCGACAACGCCACCGCGTACGTGGGCGACAGCACGGTCACCTTCAACATCGAGAAGGGCGGCCTCATGGCGGTGAAGGGTCTCTCCCAGAACCAGCACAAGGACGCCAAGACCGAGACCATCAACCTGAACCTGCTGGACGGCGGCACGCTGGTGCTCGGCGAGAACGGCATTGACAGCCGGAAGCCCATCAACGTCCACCTTGGGGCCGGCGAGCTCGGCATCTCCGCCGACAGCGTGACGATTTCCAAGGACATTGCGCTTGCAGGCGGTGCCACCACCTTCAACACCGCCAAGTACGTGTGGGAGGGTGAGAATGACACGCGCGAGCTCGTGGAGGGTTCCGAAGGCGGCACGATCACCATCAACGGCAGCATCACCGGCGACGGCACCATCACCAAGGTTGGCGCGGGCACGCTGGTGCTGAGCGGCACCAACAACGTGCTCACCCACACCATCGCCGCCAACGAGGGCACCATGACCCTGTACGGCAGCTACGAGATTGCCGACATCGCTCCCACGGGCGGCCAGACCATCTACACGGACGGCGAGCATGACAACAACGGCTACTCCACCGCTACGGGCAACGTCGTCGTCTATGAAGGTGACGCCGACGTGACCGCCACCGATGCCACCTTCACCTTCCGCGGCTCTACCGTGACCGTGACGGATGGCAAGTACGCGCTCCCGGGCACGCAGGACACCACCACCTATTTTATTAATGGCGGCACGGACACCTACGGCTGGATTGATGAACACAAGAAGGCGGAGCTCACCGGCGGTATCGTGGTGACGGAGAATGGCACCCTGAAGGCCGACATGGGCATGAGCATGTCTGTGGTGGCAGCCTCCTCCAAGGGCACCGTGGAGATTGCCGATAACGTGGTGGTCACCGCCGCGGGCGGCACCCAGACCGTCAAGCTCACGGGCACCGGCACCTACGCCCTGGCCAACGGGGTGCAGACCCTCGGCAGCGTGAACGCCGATAACTTCAGCGGCGCTGTGCGCCTCACAGGTGGAATCAACGACATCAACCTTGACGGCAACCTGCAGGGTCGCACCGTGGAACTGAACGGCGTTTCCAATTTCTTCAAGAACCTGGCTGAAGGTACCAACGCAGAGTTCACGGGCAACATCATCCTGACAGATGCCGGCACAACTGCCGCCTTGACCATCAACAACGGCTATTCCCGCATGACCTCCACCTACATCTTCTCCGGTAACATTTCCGGTGAAGGCACGTGGGCTCTGACCAAGAACACCATCACCCAGCACTACGAGTTCCGTGGTGACCTTTCCGGCTGGTCTGGCGAAATCAAGGTCAGCGGCAGTCGTGCCGGCAATGACCAAGACGGTTGGCACAACACGAACCTGATATTCTCCCATGCAGACGGCACGGTTGGCGCGGCCGTCACCCGTACGGGTGGCTACCTTGACCTGAACATCAACGAGAACACCACGTTTGCCAACACCGTGACCAATGTGACCAACGTTATCGTGGCAGATGGCAAGACCGCCACCTTCAACCAGAATGCCAGCATGGCCGCCCTGAGCGGCGAAGGCGACATCATTGCCAACGAGGATTTGGGCATCGGTGCCACCGACGCGTACGCTGGTACGGTTAGCGTGACCGGTACCCTGCTGGTGAGCGGCGCGGTCGATTTGGGCGACAGGTTGGATGCCTCCGGCAACATAGTCGTGGGAACAGGCGCCAGCCTCATGCTGACCGCGGGCAGCACAATCAGCTCCGTCATCAGCAACAGCGGCTCCGTTTCTCTGACCGGTCTCACGCTGGGTACCGATTACTTTACGGAAACCCAGGGCACGGAGGGAACTCACTTCGGCTTGGACGACCAAGAGACCGAGGGGGCCAACTACTTCACGGGCACATCCGCTTCCTACGTGCAGGTTGTTGACGGCGGCACCTCCACCGGCACCGGCCTCACATGGGGCACGCTGACCGACCAGGAGCTGACTGATGGCAAGATCATCACCGTGCAGGCAGTTGTCGACCACACTACGTTCCACGTGGGCGGTGAGGTCTCCACCTCTGCCATTGAGACAGCGGGGCACGGAAATGCCGCCATCGATGTGATGGCCGGCGGCAAGCTGATCGTGGACACCGAGACGGAGGCCGACATCCATGCAGGCGACGGCGCCACGGTATCTGGTGACCATGCGCAGGATGCGGTGAAGATTGTCGCAGGCGAGACCGTTGCGTATGAAGACGGTATCCAGGCGGCAGCCGGCAGCGCCCAGTTCACCGGTGAGGTGACGGCGACCAACGATGGCGCCGACAGCTCGTTCAGCGTGACGAACGATAAGATGACCGTGCAGGCGGATGCTCTCACCCTTGGGGAAGGCCTGGACGACACGCTTCAGATCGTCTGCGGGGTCGATGTCGACAGCATCACCAACCAGAGCGGCCAAGGGCTCATCTTGGAGCAGCTGGTGGCATCCGAGCTGGAATCCGTGTCCGCCCTTTCCGGCGACATCACACTGGTTTCCACCCAGGGAGACCTGACCATCAACAACCTCGTGATTCAGGCTGAGCAGTGCGTTCAGGCAATCGAGATCGCGGGCGGTCAGACCCCGGAGGTGACCGTGACCGTGACGGAAACGCTGGCGGCCGGCAACGGCGGCACGCTGCTCGCCAACCTGGTGATGGAGGATGACTCCGCCTACCTGGCCGGCG
>JAUNHW010000019.1 GCA_030523775.1 Akkermansia sp. | reverse complement strand
CGCCGGCCAGGTAGGCGGAGTCATCCTCCATCACCAGGTTGGCGAGCAGCGTGCCCTCGTTAGAGACCAGCGTATCCGTGACGGTCACGGTAATCTCTGCACCGCTCGTGCCCTTGAGAGCCTTAACGCACTGCTCAGCCTCTATCACAAGGTTGTTGATGGTCAGCTCGTCCTGGGTGGAAACCAGCGCGATATCGCCGGAAAGGGCGGACACGCCGTCCAGCTCGGATGCCACCAGCGTATTCAGGACAAGGTCCTGCCCGCTCCGGTTGGTGATGGTGTCGACATCGACCGCGCAACTAATCTCGAACGTGTCGGTCGCGCCCTCCCCGAAGGTGAGGGCATCAGCCTGCACCACCATGTTCTGGTTCGTCACGCTGAAGGAGGATTCATCAGCGGCATTGGTCACCTGCACATTGCCGGAGAACTCGGCGCTGTCATCGACCGCCGCCTTGAGTCCATCGGCATATGTAACAGTCTCACCCATGGCAATCTTCACCAACTCCTGAGCCTTGTCGCCCGCAACCGTGGCGCCGTCACCCGCATGGATAGCAGCATCGGTGCTCTGGTCAACATTCAGCGTGCCACCGTCCTGCACATGGATGTTCAGCAGCTGGCTGTAGTGCTCATCGGCGGCAATGGCGGAGATGTCCACCGTATCGGTGTTCACGTAGAAGGTGTCGTACTGAACGTCGGCGTCATCCGCCAGCGCTCTGCCGCTGTTGTTTATGGTATACACGGTTCCTTCTTGGGTCACCTCGATGCCATCGGCCTCGACACTGCCACCATTCACGATGGTGATGTAGCTGGCAGAGCTGCCGGCGTAGCCGTTGCCATCGACGGAGAACTGCCCGTCAATGCCGTAGAAGCCGGTCTCGCCGGCAGTCACATGGAAGCCGGAGACCTCAAAGTCAGCGTTGAACGTGACATCGCCGGAGTTGGTGATGGTCTGGGAGAGGCCTTCCAGGGTATTGAACACCACAGAGCCGGCGTTGGTGACAGTCGAGGTGGTCAGCTGTTCCAAGAACGTTGCGGAGGCGTTGGCCTTCACGTCAACGGAGGTGACGCTGACTTCCTCGTGGAACACCGCATCGAACGGATCCGAGCCGTTGCCCACAACCAGGTTGAGCGCACCCGCGCCCGCCTTGGTGATGCTGGCGTTCACGGTCGAGGCCTTGCCGGTGAACACCACCCGGCGCATACCGTTGGCATTCGCCTCAAAGGCACCTTCCCATTCGGAGATGTCGCCGCGGAACTCGATGGCCTGAGACTGGGCGGCGGTGCCGCCGGATGTCTTGAACGTGCCGTCGCCCTTCACATCGCCGGAGATAACCATCGTGTAGGTGGAGGAGGCGTAGGCGGTCAGGTTCCACGCGGCATGCTCACCATCGTCCTTCAGGATGATGTTGGCGGTGACAGCCGGCACAAAGGAGCTGGCCCATGCGCGGTCGTATCCCGTGAAGTTGGAGAACTCAACCCAGGAGTCGCCTTGGGCCAAGCCACTGATCCAGGCGGAGTTGCCGTCCGCCTTCGTCAGGTTGGAGAGGCTCACAACGCCCATCCAGTCCTGACCCAGCGTGGTGCCGGTGCCCAGGGAGGCCGTGCTGCCCAGGTCGTAGGTGCCCTTACCGGCGAGGGTAACACCCTCCATGGCGCCGGTCACGGTCTTATCCTCCTGGATGTTCACGATGCCGGTGCCTTCGCCGTAAACCAGCTCGCCGTCCATATCATCGTCCACCTGCAGGGTGCCGCCATCCTTCACATAGATGAAGGAGAGGGGGCCGTGCGCGGACTCTTCGCTCTTGGCCTGCGTGAGCGTTTCCTCGCCGGAGTTGATGTAGAAGCCGGCGTAGTTGGTGCCATCCACCGTGGTGGCGCCGTCGGTCAGCGTCAGCTCGCTGCCGCCGCGCAGGAACGTGGCGGAATCGCTGTCCAGCTCTGCGCCCTCGGTGATGTCCACCACCTGGACGGTGCCGGTTTCATGGGCGAAGCCGTTGCCGTCAACCGTGCCGCCCTCATAGCCGGTGATTTCAACATCGCCGTACAGGGAGTCGATGTTGTATGCGCCGGTCATGGTGATCTTGCCGGTCTGCAGGTTGATGGTGTCGGCCAGGATGGCGGTGCCCACGCTGGTGATGGTGGTCTCGCCCTCGTTGGTCTTGGTGTAGCTGCCGATGGCGCCGCCGTCCTCAACGGTGATGCTGGAGGCGGAGCCCGAGGTGCCGAAGCTGATGGAGCCGTCGGTGCCGACGGTCACGCTGTCGGCCGCCGCGTTGAGGGACACGGCGTGCTCGCCGGTGTAGACGTCAACGTTGGTCAGCGTGTTGCCGATGGTGATGTCGGCGGTGGCGGTCATGGTGACGTTGCTGATGGCGGCGCTCGCGTTGTTGGCGGTGTAGTTCACCTCGGCGCCGGAAGCCTTGATGGAGCCGTTGCCTCCCTCCTTACCAGTGAATATCACGCCCTTGCCGGTGATGGCGAAGGTGGCGTTTTCATCCAGCAGCACGCCCGCGGCGCTGGGGGCCATCCACATGCCGTCTTTGGCGGTGACTTCGCCGCCGTCGTGGATGTGCAGCGTGCCGGTGGCCTTGCTGCCGTTGCTCAGGTCAACCTCGTGGCCCACGTTCAGCGTGCCGTAGACATCGGCCACGCCGTTGGTCAGGGTCAGGTTGTTGGAGAGGCTCAGCTCGCCTTCCGCGGCCACCGTGAGGTTGGCCCCGTCGCCGTTGAGCTGGATCTTCTGGGCGGCCACGGCGGTGCCCACCTCCAGGGACGAGCCCGCGCCGATGACGATGTCGCGGCCGGGCGTGAGGCTGACGTTAGCCCCGCCGGTGATGATGAGCTTGTTGCCGCTCCAGCCGGAGACGCTGCTGATGGTGGTGGCCTCCGTTGCGTTCACCGTGCCGGTGGCGCCGGTGAGGGACAGGGCGATGGACGCGTCCTCCATGTCCGCATCAATGGTGGTGCCGTTGGCCAGCACCACGGAGGAGATTTCCTCTCCCTGGCCCTGGGCCAGGTCCCAGGCGGACGTGTAGCTCACGGGCTCGGCGTTGTTCACGTACAGCGTGGTGTAGTCCACCGCGCCGCTCAGCTCAAACGCGCCCTGCTCGTTGAGGGTGCCGGAATCCGCACCGTAGGTGAAGGTGACGCCTTCCACCTGCGTGAGGGTGGCGCCGGCGGTGATGTTCACCACCTGCACCACGCCGCTGGCCTCCTTGAAGCCGCTGCCCTCGCCGATGCCGTCGCCGCCGATGTAGCGGGGCTCGGAGGAGGAGGAGAGGGAATTGATATCATACGCGCCCGCGAGGGACAGCGTGCCCGCCTCCAGGTCGATGACGTTACCAATGACGTTCGTGCTGCCGCTCACCGAGGTGGTGCCGCCGGCAACCGTCAGCGAACCCGTGGTGGCAATGTTGAGGCCCGCGATGGTGGTGTCGGCCTTGATGGCAACCGTGCCTTCGTTGATGTTCAGCGCACCGGGAAGCGTGGAGGCTTCCTCGATGGTCATGATGCCCGCGCCGGTCTTCGTCACGGCTCCCGTGTTGGTGCCGTTGCGCGTGAACTTGCCCACGGAGAGCTCGCCCTTGCCAACGTTGATGGACACGGCGTTGCGCAGGTCGATGACCGCGATGCTGTTCTCCACGCCGTCAACGGTGATGTTGCAGCCGTAGGTGTTGAAGCCCTTGCCGCCTTCCTTCACGGTGATGTCGGAGTAGCCGTGCATCGCGATGTTGGTGGTCATCGTCACGCTGTTGGTGGAGTTCTGCTCCAGCGCCAGCGTGGCATGGGCGTCTTCCGTACCTTCCATGACAATTTCCTTGGTGGCGCCGGCGTTGTAGCCGAAGGCGTCGTGGCTGCCAATCACCTTGAAGGTGCCGCCCTCGCCGATGCTCAGCGTGTTGGTGACAACGCCGCTGCCGCTCGCGTGCTGGGTGGTCACCGTGCCGTCCGCAACCGTGAGTTCGCTCAGGACAATGGCGGAACCCAGGTTCAGCGTGCCGCCGTCCTGCACACCCATGGTGCCGGTGTAAAGGGTCTGGCCGTTCACCGTGGCGGTGCCGCCCTCACCCACGGTCAGGTCGCCCGCGCCGGAGAGGGAGGTGATGGTGGCCGTGCCCCCGCCCACAACGGTCAGGCTCGCGCCGTCCGCAATGTTGGCCTTGGCCGCGGCCAGGGAACCGCCGTCTTCGATTTCAAAGGTGTAGGCAGCACCTTCCACAGACATCTTGCCGGCAGAAACCGCGCTGTTCACCACCACGGTATCGAAACCGTCGGCTGTGAACTTGACGTTGCCGTTAGCTGCGAACTCCGGGTCAAAGTTGCCAGCCTCCCAAGTGTTGTTGCCGTCAGTGCCAGTCCACACGCTGGTGGGAACAACGACCTTGTTGTCGTCCAGCTGCGTGAGGGTGATGTTGGTCATCTGCTGCTTGCCGGGGTTGCCGTTGCACCAGATGTGGGCCTTGGAGCCGGAAACCAGCGCGGTGTCCGTCAGGCTGTCTACCTTGTAGGTGCCGGTCTGGCCGTTGGCAGTGACGGTGAAGGTGCCGGTGCCGAGGGAAGCGCCATCCTCGTCCACGTCGCGCACAAACTGGAAGGTCACGGCCTGAGCCGTGTTCAGCGTGTACGCATCGGTCAGCGTGACGACCGGGGAGCCGGTGCCGTTGTAGCCCAGGAGGAGGTTCGTGCCGTTTATGCCCAAATCCCAGCCGGCGCTAGACACGCTGTTGTTGGTGCTGATGGCGAAGAAGTTTGCGGCACCACTGTTCGTCACCTTCAGGTCGAAGGTGAGCAGCCAGGAGTTGAGGGTGGTGTCACCACCGGTCCAGGACATGTTGACGTTGCCGCCCGTCTTCTCGGTCGGGTTCACGGTCAGAGCCTTGGACTCTGCGAACGTCTGCGGCATGGCCATGCCGACCGCAGTGATGGCGGCGATGAGGGCCGCGCGGAGAGTAGCATTGAGATGTAATTTCATGTCTACCTGGTATTGTTGTTGTTATTGCTTTTGGATTTCGTGTGAACGAAAGGCTTACGGGTGTACACGGGTACACCCCTGCATGCGCGCATGATACCCCCAACCCCATGAAAAGCAAGCAAAAATTTTCAAATCCCCCGAATTTTCAGCCCCCAAGGCTCAAATTCTGCGGAATTCAGCCAAAAAGCAATTTGAGAAGCCAAGCGCCGCGGTGGGGTGGCTGCTCTCATGGGTCCGCTGCCACCAATGACAGAAAAAGGCCCGTCTGGCAGCATGCCAGACGGGCCTTGGTAATCTTGTGCCGAAGGCACCTAGCTTATGATTTGTACATTGTACATTGTACTTTGTACATCATCAGTGCTTGCGGCGGCGTGCGGCCAGCGCCATGAGCGCAAGCAAGCTCAGCGTGCCCGTGGTGGGTTCCGGCACGTTGCTGAACTTGGTCAGGCCGAAGCCGTTGCCCTCCTCGAACGCGATGGTGAAGTCGCCGATCAGGTTGTAATCCCCATCGAGGGAGCTGCGGCTGAACATCTGGCCGTACCACTCGGCATCGCCGACATAGGAGAGCTGGGTGCCCTCCGCTGCCTGCACCAGCCAGTGGGTATCGCCGATCTCCAGGGCGTCCAGGGCCTGCATGGTCGTGGAGTCCAGCAGGATATTCTGACCCATGGTGAGCGCGCTGCCCAGCGTCACGGTTTCGCCAAAGAGCACCATGGCGGAGCCGTCAGCCATCTCCAGGTTGGCGAGCAGCGTACCGCCGCCGGCGGTCAGGACGCCTTCAGCTGCGATGGTCACCGAGGCTTCCTGTTCAGGAGCGACGGTGGCACCCTGGTACAGGGCCACGATGCTGTCGGCGGTGATGGTGAGATCATTGAGCACGATAGGTTCGGAAGCGACATTCATCAAGGTCACCTGGCCACCGTAGGTTTCGATGCTGGCCAACGCGTCCGTATCGATGGTGTTAATCGTGAGCGCGCCTGTGCTGAGGTTGGAAACGCTGTTGACAACAAGGCTGTTGGCCACCACGACATCCTCGTCTGTGAAGGCGATCATTTCGCCGGCGGTCACCTTCATCTCGGTATTGGCAATGCCGTCGTAGGCGGCAGCCGCGCCGGTGTTGTTGGTCACCTGCACCTGGGTTTCCCCGGATTCGTCCTCGTAGAAGTATACGTTGGAATCATCGAGTCCCTCGGCAAACGTGGCGGTGGCGCCGTCGGCAATCTTGGCCTGAGAGGTCTCCACGCCGGAGCCGACGATGCCGCTGTCCTCAACCATGAGGTCGGTGGCGGAGCCGGAAGTGCCCATGTTGATGGTGCCGCCATCGCGCACGGTCACGGAACCGGCGGCGGCGTTGAGCGTCACGGTGTGGCCATCGTCCACCACCACGTCAACACCCGAAAGCGTGTTGCCGATGGTGACATTGCCTGTGGCGGTGATGGTGGCGTTCTCGATAACAAATGCACCGTTGTTGGAGCCGTAGAGCACATTGTTGGTGGTGGTGGAGATGCGGCCCCCGTCCTTGCCCACGATTTGCATGTTGGCAATGTTGAACGTGCCGTTCTCCTCCAGCGCGACGCGGGCGGCCTGGGCCATCCACATGCTGCCGGCGGTCACCACGCCCGTGCTGTCGATCTTGAGCTGCACGTCGGCCTGGCCGCCGTTGCTGAGATCCAGGGAGCCGCTGATGTTCACCTCGCCCGCAACCTCCACAGAGCCGTGGGTCGGGGTGAGGTCGCCGGTCACGTTCATCGTGGTGCCATCGTTCACCTTCAGGGAGGCATCGGCGCTGTTCAGCACGAACTTCTTGGTGTTCAGGGTGCCGCCCTTGACCTCCAGAGCCGAGGAGCCCGTCAGGGTCGTCAGGTTGGCGAGGGTGACCTCGCTCGTGCCGTCGACGTTCAGGGTGTGGTTTTCCCAGCCGGAGATGGAGCTGATGGTGGCGGCCTCCGTGGCGTTCACGGTGGCGCTGCCCTGCATCGCAAGGGCGATGGAGGCACCGTCGGAATCCATGTTGATGGTGGTGCCGGCTGCCAGGCCCACCGTGGTCAGGGTGTCGCCGGCGTCCTCCTTGTAGGCGGCGAACGACTCGGTGCCCTCGTTCACCCACAGGGTGGTCTTGTCAACCGTGTACTCAAGCGCGTACTTGCCGTCCTCGGCAACGGTGACTTCGTCGCCGCCGAGGGTGAAGGTGGCGCCCTCCGTGTTCACGGTGCCGCCGTCCTCAACGTACACAATCATGTTGCCGGACTTGTAGGCGAAGCCGTTGTCGGCCACCGCGCCGCTGGCGTTCACAAAGCCGCTGTCGATATCGCCGTCCGTGATGGCATCGATGGCAAAGTCGCCGCTGAGCACGAGCTCGCCCTCCCGGGCGGTGACAGTGCGGTGCATGGCGTAGCCGCCGATGGTCTGGGAGCCGGCGCCCTGCTTCACGATCTGGCCGCCCACGGTGAGCGTGCCCGTGTAGGAGTAGTTCCCGCCCTCGGCCACGTTGAAGGTGATGCCGTTGGCCACGTTCAGCGCGGCGGAGCCGGTCAGGCCGCCAATGGTCATGGCGTTCTGCCCGGTCACGTTCGTAGTGCCGTTCACACCGAGCACGCCGCTGAGGGCGACCGTGCCCGTGAGGTCAACGTTGTTCATCTTGTTGGTCACGGTGAGGGAGTCGATATCCACATCACCGATAACGGCGCGGTGCTCTTCTTGGCCGCCCGTGAGTTCCAGGCTGCCCGTGCCGGCCAGCTTCTCGATGTTGATCTTGTACTTCCAGTCGCCCGTGATGGTCAAGTCGCCCTCAAGGGTGGTGGTGCCGTGCAGCACAACACCGTCGGTGTCCTTGGCCTTGGTGTCCAGCATCTTGAGCGTGGAGCCGTTCGCCGTCAGGTTGTTGATGTCCACCTTGAGCGCCTTGGTGTCGATGTTGGCGCCCTGCCCCAGAACCAGCGCTTCCAGGGAGGTCAGGTCGATGGAATGGCTGTCCTTGGTGGTGCCCAGGGTGAGCTTCTTGCCGTCCGCAACCGTCAGCGTGCCGCCCATCTTGGAGGTCAGGCTGTCGCCAATGGTCACATTGTTCGCAACCTCCACGGTGCCTCTGTTGTCCACTCCGGTGCCGGAAAGCAGGGCCTGCAGGCCGTCAACGACCTTCAGTGTGTTGTCCTCACCCACGGTGAGGCCAGCACCCTCTGCCAGAGAGATGGCACTGCTGACGTCCATGACGCCGGTGCCGCCGAGTACCAGGCTGCCGCCCTCGGCGATAGTCAGCTTGTTGGCAGTGAGAGAACCATCGGCGCCGATGTTGAAGGTGTAGGCTGCACCGTCAATGGTCACCTTGTTGGCTTGGACGGCCTCATCGATGCCTACCTGCTTGTAGGCGGCCTCGCTGTTGAAAATGGCGTTCTTGCCGCTGGTGAACGTGGTTTCGCCCGTGCTGTCCTTCCAGTTGGCGGTGACGGTGTCCCATGCGTGGGACTGGTCCGTACCGTTCCAGACGGGATCCTCCACGGGAGCGGGCGCGTCGTTGATGACGTAGGAGATGGTCTGCCAGCCGTTGCGGGCCGTCGTGGACGTCATGCGGATGTCGCTGCCGTTCAGGGTGCCCTCAATCTTGATCATAGTGATGGCGGCTGCACCGTCGGAGAAGGCGGCGGAGGAGGAGAAGCCGTCGCCTCCGTTGGTGGCATAGGAGACGGTGGCATCCGTCAACCCGGTGACGGAGAAATTGTTCATCGTATAGCCGCGGGCTGCAACCGTCACATACATGGTGATGGTGGAGGAGTCCGCCGTGTACAGGCTCCCATCCACGGAGAGCAAGGCAACGGAGTTCTGGTTGCCCGGTGCCGTGAAGCAGTAGTTTATACCGGCGCTGAAGTCATCGGCCACAAAGCCGCTGCCCAGCGTGCTGTTCATGTCATCCAAGGCAGCGCTGTTGGTCCAAGTGCCGGTCAGGGTGCTGTCGCTCTTGGTGCCCCAGAACTTGGTGGTGGTGGTCATGGTCAGCACGCTGCCGTCAGTCAGGTTGCAGGTGGCGGAGTTGGTAGCGTTCAGCACATAGGAATCCGTCACGAAATCGTGGGATGCCTGGGTGCCGATTTCGCCGAGCGTCACGACGGTGGCGGCGGCGTGCGTCTGCGGCAGGGTGAAAGCCACTGCCGTGATGGCGGCGATGAGCGCCGCGCGGAGTTTGGTGTTGATACGCAACTTCATGGTATGATGTCGTTTGCTAGGTTAGTATGTTTTTTGGTTTTCGCGATTCACGAAATCTTGAGCGCGGGGCACGGTACACTCACGCACGGGGGTATTGTACAGGTTTGGAAATGCTGATGCAAGCCTTTTTTAAAAATTTCGCAGGAATACTGGTAATTAGGAGGGCAGGTGTTTTTAGCAATCACCCATATGTTAAACCCTGAATATTGCGTAAAACAATGAATAACAGCACATAGCGGTGCAAAGAGAAGCCTACAGCATTTCCAATGCTGTAGGCGGGGGTGCCGCCGCCGGAAAAATGCCGCGCCATCCCGCGCTTCAATGGACCACGCCGGAGTTATGCGTTCCTATGATTGCGCTCAATCCGCGTTGCGCACGCGGGAGCGCGGGGAGAGGACGATGGGCACGCCCGCAGCCTTGATGCGCTTGCGGATGGCATTGCGCAGGTACTGGGCGTAGCTTTCCGGCAGCAGGCGCTTGTCGTTCACGAAGAGCACGTAGGTGGGCACAGGAATGGTGGTGTACTTCTCGTTGAGCGCGGTGGTGGCGTAGTAGAGCTTGAGGCGCTTCTTGAGCACGCGGTGCTGGCCGGGCGGGTTCATCTCCATGGCGCGCTGGAGAAGGCGGTTGAGCTCCCCTGTGCCGGGCATGTTGCGGGCCTCCAGCTTCACTCGCTGAATGGCCTTGAAGATGCCCTCCAGCCCGGTTCCCTGCTTGGCGGAGACGATGCTCACGGGCGCGTAGTCCAGGAAAAACAAATTCTCTGAAATATGCTCTTTCACCGCATCCTTGCGGGCGCTCATGGGGGCCTCCGGGCAGTAGAGGTCGAACTTGTTGACGATGATGATGCAGGGCTTGCTCTCCTTGGCGATGATGGAGCCTATGCGGCGGTCCTGCTGGGTGACGCCGGCCGCCATGTCGATGACGAGCAGGCAGATGTCCGCGCGGCGGATGGCCTTCTCGCTGCGCATGGCGGAAAACACCTCCACAGAGGTGTCCCGCTTGCTGCGCGGGCGCATGCCTGCAGTGTCGATGAGCACGTAGCCGTTGCCGTTGTGCGAGTAGGGGATGTCGATGGCGTCGCGCGTGGTGCCGGCCACCTCGGAGACGATGGTGCGGCGGTCGTTGAGGATGGCGTTCACGAGCGAGGATTTGCCCGCATTGGGCTTGCCCACGATAGCCACGCGGATGGGGGAATCCCCCTGCACCTCCTCCCGGTCCGGCTCCTCCTCCGGCGCGGCGTCTGCGGCGGCTTCCGCCTGCTTGGTGTCCGCGCCCAGCTTCTTGAGTGCGGCGTTGAGCCTGGAGGCGAGCTGGTGGAACCCGCGGCCGTGCGCGGCAGAGGTGAACACGTAGTCCGCAAAGCCCAGCTCCGTGAACTCGCCCAGATTGAGCTCCTGCTTCTCCGTGTCCGCCTTGTTGAGCACCAGCAGCACCGGCACGCTGCTCTTGTGCAGCTGCGCGGCTATCGCCTTGTCGATGGGCGTCAGGTGGTCCCGGCAGTCGCACACGAACATGATGTAGTCCGCCGCGTTGAGCGCTATATCCGCCTCCCGCGCCACCTGCGCGGCAAAGCCGTCGTCCAGCGTGGAGCCAATGCCGCCCGTGTCCACCGCCAGCGCCTCGAAATCCGTGATGCGCACCGGGGCGCAAAGGCGGTCGCGCGTGACACCGGGCTGGTCATGCACAATGGCGATGCGGCGGCCCACCATGCGGTTGAAGATGGCGGATTTGCCGACATTCGGGCGGCCGACGATGGCGATGGTGGGACAGGACATCTTGATTTACAATTTACAATTGACGATTGACGATTTGTAGAGTATGCGCGCCTGCTTGCCTCGGCGTAGCCTTGGCGAAGACGGGCGGCGCGTCAGTTTCCGGTATGGGGGGCGGTCTTGCCGTCGAGATGCTGGACAGATTCAGGCACTCCGCCCGGGGCCACGCCGGCTGTCTTCTGGCAGGATACCAGCATGGTTGCGGCGACCACGGTTGCAACAATGGGGTATGCTGCGTTCTTGACTGTTTCAGGTTTGATTTCCATGGGACGATTGACAATTTTGACAGTTAGAGGGGGCGTTCGGAGGTGGTGTGCACCTTCTCCCTGGCCTTCTTGGCCTCCTCCTTGGGATCGTAGGGGATGAGGCCGACGGGGCGGAAGCCCTTGCCGGTGTTCACCAGGTCCACGGGTGCGCCGGGCGCGCGGCGGTACACCTGATAGGAAAGGCGCTGCCCGCGGTTGTTCATCACGGAGTAGGTGAAGAAATCCGGGGTGGACTGGCAGAGCACGTGCAGGTTCTGGGAGCCGTCCATGAGCACGCGCGGCTGCATGAAATTCATGTAGCGCCCCATGTAGCAGGCACCCACGGCGCGCTTGGTGTCCATATCCACCACCTGGCCGAAAAGCCCCTCCTGCTTGGCGGTGCGCACCAGGCGCACGCTCATTTCAAGCCTGCGCCCGCGGGATTGGATGGGGAAGGAGCGCACGCAGCCCCCGGTGGTGATGTTGAACAGTGCGCGGTTGGAGGTGTAGGTGGTGCGACCGTCCGGCAGCAGGATGGTGGCCACGGCGCGGAAGGCGCCGGGCATGTCCAGCGCAAACTTGTCGCGCAGGTTCACGGAAACGGTGCGCTGGCTGCCTGGAGCAACGGTGACGGGCGGGAAGCCGGATTTCTCCTTGGGGATGACCGGGCCGCTCATGCCGCGCTGGGTGAGGATGATGTTCAGCCAGGGGCGGCCGTTGGCATCCTGGAGCTTGAGCGGGGTATCCGTGTGGTTGGAGATGGTGAGGCTGAGCCCCACGCCCTCCCCGGCCACGTAGTCCGTGCGGTTGGGCGTGAGCTGTACCTCCACCTGCGCGGCGGCGGGCAGAAGCAGCACGGCCGCTGCCAGCAAAAGGATGAGGGAAACGATTTTCTTCATGGCGGGTTATGCTTGCGGGGTGGCGATTCGGAAGCCGAGCGTGTGGGAACGCATGGTGGCGGACTTGACGGGGATGAGGCGGGGGGAGGCGCCGCTGTCCAAAATGAGCGGGCTGCGGTGCTTGTAGAGGAAATCCAGGTCGCGCGGGGTTTGGGAAGCGCTCCATTCCTGCAAATCCGCGGCAGCGCCGCTCCTGCGCACCTGCTGCAGGGCGGCGGCGGAGGCAATTTCCGCGCCCTGGGCATGGGCGTAGGCCAGCGCATCCCAGTAGCTCACGCCGGTGACGGGGCTGTCCATCTTGAGCGAGCGGCCGTGGTAGGAGCTGCGGTTCCTGGCGGCGGCCAGCTGGGTCTCCCAGTCCTGCGGCTCGTGGGTGCGGCACTCTGCGGGAATGCCCATGTGGATGCGGTCCAGCTCCGTGGGCTCCATCTTGTTGAGCCGTTTCAGGAACTCCTCATACTGGCCGATGGTGACGAATGCGCCCTGCACGGCGAGCTTCTGGGCGCCCTGGCGGCAGAACACCAGCCCGTCATGCTCCGCGGGGATGGCGCGCACCACCTCGGAGGGCGTGAGCATCACGCCGAGCGCGGCGATGCCGCCCGCCAGCGCCGCAGCCAGCCCGCCCACGCGCGCCCAGTACAGGATTTTGCGGCGCAGGTTGCGGCGCTGGCGGCGCTTGGCGGCCTCGCTCTGCGGGGGCTCCGGCATTTCCAGCGGCGGCTCGCTCTCGTTGAGCTGGGTGATCACCGTGCCGGCCGTGGTGCCTATGCTGGCCCAGTCGTAGCTCTCCGCCGCGGCGTCCTTCTGCATCCAGCGCAGCAGGCTGGCGCAGCGCGTGGAGCCGGACACGTTCAGCGGGCGGGCCGGCGCCAGCACGCGGGAAAGCGCGTTCATCTGCGCGGCTATGTCCGTGCCGCGGCCCACGGCGGTCACCGGGGAAAGGAAATCCGTGCCGCCGTCCGGGCTCAGGAAGAGCATGGCGGGGGTGATGTTGATGGAATCCAGCCCGCGCCGCTTGCAGTAGGTGTAGATATCCGCCGCCTGGGCAATGACGCGGCAGACGTGGTGCGGGGAGATGCGCTGCTTGGCCGCCAGGATGTCCACGTAGGAGTACCCCTGCGGCTTCTCGTGGGTCATGAACCACACGCCCTCCTCCTGCAGGGATTCCAGCACCTGCGCCACGTGCGGCAGCCCGGAGGCGGACACGCGCAGGCGGCCGGACTCCAGGAAGTCGTTCACCGCCTCCTGCGGGGAATCCGGGCGCAGCACCTCAATGATGACCTCCCGGTTCACCAGGTTCTGGCGCGCCAGGTAGAGGTCGGTCGTCTTGCCGGATTCCAGCAGGCGGGTGAGGGTGTAGATGCCCAGGGTGTGGGGCAGTTCTGGAAAAATGGCGGGCATGGTCAGGGGGTGGTGAGATCGTTCAGGTAATCGGAGACCGGCAGGGCTTCCTCTGCGCCGCCGGGCACCAGGCCGTCATCCGGCAGCAGGCCCTCCTGGTAGCCGCCGCGGCGCTTGCGGCTGTTGAGGCGCTGCTCCTGCAGGATGAGGGAGGCCGGGGTGCTGATGCAGTCCAGCGGCTCTCCCTTGTAGTAGAGCTTGGCGGTGAAACCGTAGTACTTGAGGCTGCCGTAGGCATCCTCCTCCTCCGGTGTGAGCGGGGGCACGCTGTAGGTGATGAGCAGGTTCTCCTCCCAATCGGCCCAGGTGGGTTGCTCGTTCTGCCAGTTGAGCTGCGGGGATGCCATGCGGGAGAACTCTATCTTGCGGCCGTCCACCAAATCGAAGAACTGGATGGTGATGTAGATGTCGTCCGGCCGCACTTCCTCCCCCGGTGCCAGCAGCACCGGCAGCAGGATATCCACGTGCTCCGCCAGGTCGTCATCCGTGGTGTGGCGCAGCTGGTACGGGCCGAAGGAGAGCTTGCCGCGCATGGCCGCCGCGCTGTCGTACCCGAAGGAGAGGCGCTGCGCCGCGCGCTGGAAGTACTTGCCGGCCTTGTCGCGCATCTCGAACACCTGGGTGTAGAACGCGCGCGCCTTCTCGCGGTTGTCCAGCTTGTCGTACGCCAGCCCGTAGTAGTACAGCAGGGCGGGGTGCTCCGGGGCAATGGCGCGCCCCTGCTCCAGGCTCAGGATGCACAGGCGCATATCCCCGGCGGTGAGTGCGGAGACACCCTGGCGGATGAGGCGGTCCAGCTCCCGGCGCTGCTCGCGGGTGAGCCCGGCCACCACGGCGGCGGCGGCATCCGGCACGGCTGCGGCGGGTGCGGCATCATCCTTGCGGTCGATATCCAGGGCGCCGTTGCGGGCCAGCAGGATTTGCGCATCCATGGAGCGCAGGGGGGGCGCGGCATCGCTTCCCACCTTGTTGGCATCCGCCGCCGGCTCGTCCGCCTGCGAGGTGCCGATACTGCCGGAACCGGTGTTCTGCATATCCTGCAGGGATTGCGCCTCAATGGCGGCAATCTGGGCTTCGGAAACGCGCATGGCCTCCTGGTTGGCGAGCTCCAGGCGGCGCACCATTCCCACGCCCAGCACGGCCAGCTCCACGGCAATCACGGCCAGCAGGAGCGTGGTGTTGAGGCTGCGGGAACCCAGCGCGGAGCCCACCATGCGGCCCGCGCGCGCCATACGGCCTGCCGCGGCCGCGCTGTCACTGCTTGCCGGCATCGTCGCGCTCGTATTCCAGTATCTCGCCCTTGTACTGTGCCAACAGGGCCTTCATGAAGGCGTCCGCCGTGCCTTTCTCGCCGAATCCGCCGTAGGTCATGCCGTCCATCTTGATTTTCCTGCCGTTCACGGTGGCGTAGGCGGCCCCCTTCACGCCCTTGCCCCACCACTGGCGCAAATCCAGCTGCGTGATATCCGCCACGCGGAACTGCCGCCCGGCGGCGGTCACGGTGTCGCCCTCCAGCGCCAGCACGCGGTTCTTCGTGCGGACCATGAGCCAGATGATGAGCAGGCTCACCACCATGCAGCCGCCGCCCGCGTACCATTGCTCGCGTATGGCCCCCTCGTCGTGCGGGTGCTCGCAGGGGGTGGCAGGGTAGCGCATGCGGCCCGTGTAGGCAAGCCAGCAATCGTTCCAGCCCTTGCTCATGGCGTGGTAGTCCTGCACCTCCGGCGGGCAGCTGCGCGTGGCCTCGCAGTCCTTCGGCAGCGGGAACACCATCTCCCCGGTCCAAACAATCGCCGGGCCGTCCTCCAGCTGCACTGCCGGCAGCAGCGGGGAGGATGCGGTCATGGCCTTCCACGAGGCGGGGGCGGATTTCTCCACCTGCTGCCCTAGGGCGGCGAAGGCCTCGTGGCTGAAATACACCTCGTTCTGCAGGCGGTAGCCCACCGAGCCGTCATAGAAGAAATACAGCCCGAACCCGAAAAACGCGGCCAGCACGACACCGAAGCGGATGAAGGTGTCGCGCGTGGGTTTGCAAGTGATATCTGTCTCTGGCATGCGCGCGTATTCTAGCATAAAACGGCGGGCTATCTCAATGCAAAACTGACCGCGCGCGGCAAAATCGAATAAACTTGCCATCAAGGGTGAATGCTGGTAGGCTTTCCGCAGATGAGCAACCTTGGCCACACCCTGTTGCGCGCACTCCTGCCGGCATTCATGCTGGTGGCGGGAATGCTGCAGGCGCAGCTGGAACCCATGCGGGTGGACCCGGCCCCGGTGGGGGTGGACCCCGCGGGGCCGCCGCGCCCGGTGGCCATTCCCGCCGTGCAGGTGCAGAAGCCGCAGGCCCCGCCGCAAGCAGGCAAGGGCGTGCCCGTGCCGCGGGACCAAACCCGCGTGGCCGTGCTCGGCTACCACAACTTCAGCAAAACCGCCCCCGTGAGCGAAATGCTCATGCGCACGGAGGATTTCCGCAACCAGATGGAGTACATCCGCAAGAGCGACCTCACCGTCATCAGCATGCAGGAATTCCTGGAGTGGCGGTTCGGCGCGCGCAGGCTGCCTGCCAAGTGCGTGCTCATCACCATGGACGACGGCTGGCGCAGCGTCTACACAGAGGCCTACCCCATCCTCAAGGAGTACGGCTACCCCTTCCACCTGTTCCTCTACACGCACTACCTGAGCGGGCGCGGCCAGAGCATGTCTCCGGAGATGATACGCGAGATGATGAAGCACGGCGCCAGCATCGGCAGCCACTCCGTGAGCCACCTGTACCCCAAGGATTGGAAAGCGCGCGAGCCCCAGGACAGCCCCGCCTACACCGCCCTCATCGACCAGGAGTTCGGCCTCTCCCAGAAGCAGCTCACCACGCTCTTCGGCAGCGTGAACACGTACTGCTACCCCGGCGGCTACTTCACCCCGCCCATGCTGGAACGCATCCCCGGCTACGGCTACGTGGCCGCATTCACCGTGCTGCCCGGCAAGGTCACGGATACGGAAGACCCTTTCCAAATCCACCGCTACATGGTGTTCGGCACAGACCCCACCATCTTTGACAGCGCCATGGATTTCCGCGTGGCAGAGGCCGGCACGAGCGTATCGCTGGGGGTGGACCCCGGCACGCTGCCGCCCACCACGCCCCCGCCCCCCTTCGCCGTGCTGCCGCGGCCGGATTCCACCGTTCCCTGCAACTTCAAGGTGGTGGAGGCCAACCTGAGCGGCGTGGCAGGAGTGGATATGGACAGCCTCCGCATGAGCGTGAGCGGCTTCGGCCGCGTGCCCGCTCACGTGGATGCCAACGCCAAAACCATCTCATGGCAGGTGCCCCTGCGCATCTACATGCCCAACATCTCCGTGCACGTCACGTGGAAAACCACAAACGGCGCCAGCCACAAGGCAGAGTGGTCGTTCAAGGTGGACCCGTACGCCGCGGTTCAACAATAAACAATCCCATATATGGACGAACAAGACAACATTCAGCCCGCAGAGGACGTGAAGAAGCCCGCCAAGCCCCGCAAGGCTGCCGCGCGCAAGACAACCTCCAAGGCCACCGGGGAAGCCGGCGAAACCGCCGCCCCCAAGGCCAAGGTTGCCAAGGCCAAGACCACGAAAACCGCGAAGGCTGCCGCCCCCAAGAAGGAGAAACCCGCGGCTGAACCCGCCCCGGTGCAGGATAAGCCCGCCAAGAAGAAGCCCGCCGCCAAGGCCAAGCCCGCCGAGGAGCCCCGGGAGAAACCCCAGAAGCCCCAAGACAAGCCCGCGCAACCCGCGCGCGAGGACGACATCCCCAACCCGGACGCCCATCCCGTGGTGGTGGCCCCGGGTTTCGCCGCCCCGGAAACCGTGGGCGGGAACGAGGGTGGCAACGGCGGCCGCCGCAAGCGCCGCCGCAACAGGAACCGCAACAAGGACAACGCCCAGCAGCCTCAGAACACGCCCAATCCACGCGTGGACCCCGATGAACTGGTGCGCCGCGCCTGGAAAATCTACCTGGGCGAGGTGACGGAGGAGGGACTGGCGCTCATGGACGACCGCACCGCCCAGGAAGCCTCACGCCGCGCCTTCCGCGTGGCAGAGCTCTTCCTGCAGGAGGCCGCCCGCCACCGCCGCCCTGCCCCCCAGCCGCAAGCCCAGCAACCCGCACCCGCCGCCGAACCCCAGCCGGAACCCACGGCAGAGGAGCAGGAAACGCCGGAAACGGAGGAATAACGGGCTTGGATTGAGGATTTAGAATTTGGAATTTGGAATTTAGGCAGTTAGCGCGCGGGGCATTGTATAGGACCGCGCCGCGCGTTTCCCCGCCGCCCCAATCCACGCTTTGCACCCAAAGGAAGGCCCGTCTGGCAGCATGCCAGACGGGCCTTGAAAATTCCCCGCGCCGCTAGGCGCGGCTCTCTTTACAAATTGTCAATTGTAAATCCCTTAGAAGTTCCACCGTAACGCCGTGGTGAACTCCCAGCCGTCGTAGCAGCTCTGGCCGCCCTTGCGGGCATGGGCGAACTCCGCGCCGAACATGAGCTTGGCGGCGTTCTTGTCCTTGGCGGAGGCGTACACGTCCACGCCCACATAGAAGGTGTGGATGCTGTCCACCCAGGAGGGAGCGGTGGTCTGCGTGCAGATGTAGCGGTCCGCGGCCAGCTTGCAGGAGTTGTGCCCGGTCATGCCGGCATAGCGCAGGATGAGGTCCGCATGGGGGCAGATGCTGTACATGGGCTGCACCTGGATGCCGATGTTGTTGCCGCCGTCACCATTGTTGGTCTCAAAGCTGGAGACCAGGTTGGTGAGCAGGTGGAACTTGCCCTGCTTGTACTCGTAGCCCAGGGAAACCACGTCCTGCGTGTTGAGGCCGTAGCAGTTTGCACCCTTCTTGCGGGGGTGGTGGTACACGTTGTTGAAATCATGCCCGTACTGTGCGGAAACGGCTTGGAAACCATCCTCTGTCACGGCGAACTTGTGTGAGGCGGCGGCAATGGCGTAGCACTTGTCCTCCCAACCGAATTCGCCCTTGAAGCCGCAGCCGTCACCGTACACATCGCGGTGGCCGGGGGCCTTGTCGGTCACGGCGCGGTCGTTGGCGCAGAGCTGCACGTAGAACTTGTCCTGCTTGTTGGGAGCGTAGGTGATATCCACGCCCCAGTTGGAATCCAGGCCGTACTGGTTGCCCACAATGGAGCGCTCCACGCAGTAGATGGCGGAGGAGGGGGTGGCGTAGTCCGTGGTGATGAGCGGCTTGATCTTGCCGGCCTTCACGGTGAGCCCCTTCACCGGCTTGATGTCCTGGGAGACCCAGATATCGAAGAGGTTGGTGTAGGAGTAGTGCTTGACCTTGCCTCCGTCGTAGGTGCAGCGGTAGGGGAGGCCGCCGATGCGGCCCCAGGTGTGGAACTTGGTGCCGGAGGCGAAATCAATGTTCAAGCCCACCCAGGAGCGGCGGAATTCCTGGTTCACGGGTGTGGCGCCGGGCTTGAGGTGGGAACCGTTGGGGCCGGCGGGCTGGATATCCGCCACCTGGAACTGCTCCATCCACGCGAACTTGACTTTCTGCACGAAGGTGTCCTTGTCCTGGTAGACGGTGAGGGCGTCCTTCACGGAATCCGTCCAGTCCTTGGGGGCGGCGGGCTTGGTGGCCTCCGCGGCGGTGGCACCGGCGGCCAGCAGGGCGGAGAGGGCAATGATGGAATATGTGTTCATGGTATCTGTTATTGGAATTGGGGTTGGTTAAAAAAAAGCCGCTGCCGCGCGGTGGCGGCAGCGGCAAGGATGGTTCATCAGGAGAAGAAGCCAAAGTTGATGAGCATGTAGGACATCACAATGGCCAGCGCGAAGCCGATGAGGCAGAGCACCACGCCAGACTTGGCCATGGCCGACTGCGGGACCACGCCCGTGGCGTACGCAATGGCGTTCGGCGGGGTGGAGATGGGCAGAGCGAAGGCCAGGGAGGTGCTGAACGCCACGGCCACCATGAGGCCTGCGGCATCCGGCGCGCTCATGCTGCCGGCGTGCATCATGCCGCCCGCCACAGTGCCCAGAATGGGCATGAGCAGGGCCGCGGTGGCGCTGTTGCTCATGAAGGTGGCGGCGAACATGCTGATGAAGCAGGCGCCCACCATGAGGGCGAAGAAGCTCCAGGAGGCAAACGGAATGGCGTTGATGAGGTCCTTGGCCAGCTGGGTTTCCTCCAGCGCCACGCCCAGGGCGAAGCCGCCGGCCACCAGCCAGAGCACGTCCCACTCCAGGAGCTTCAGGTCCTTGGCGGTGATGACGCCGGTGACGGCGAAGACGGCAATGGGGATGATGGCGATGGTGTTGGAATCCACGCCCCAGCCCTCGAACACGCCGGGAATCTTGATATCCGCCGTCACCCACAGGAAGATGGTGACAATGAAGGTGGCGTACACCACGAGCGCGTGGAAATCCTTGCGGAACACGCCGCCGATATCAAGCTTGAGCTCCTTGATCTTGAAGGGGAACATCCACATGAGCACCAGCCACGCAAAGAACAGCAGCAGGATGACGTACGGGATACCGATGGCCATCCACTTGCCGAAGCTCACGGAGAGGTCCAGGCTCTGCAGGGTCTTGATGGCCACGGCGTTGGGCGGCGTGCCGATGGGCGTGCCCATGCCGCCGATGTTGGCGCCCAGCGGAATGCACAGGGCGATGGCGATGCGGCCCTTGTCGCTCCCCGGAATGAGCTTGAGCACCGGGGTGAGAATGGCGATCATCATGGCCGCGGTGGCGGTGTTGCTCATGAACATGGAGAAGAGCGCCGTCACGGCCATGAGACCCAGCATCACCATCTTCGGGTTGGTGCCGAACGGGCGCACCAGCACGCGCGCCAGGTTCTGGTCCAGCCCGTACTTGGTGGCAGCGGCGGCCAGGAAGAAGCCGCCCAGGAAGAGGATGATGATGGGGTCCGCAAACGTGGCCATGGTGTTCTTGGAGTTCATCACGTTCACGCTGTGGGTGGCCAGGGTCTTGATGCGCTTCTGCAGGTCCTTGTCCACGAGCTTCTTGGAAGCGTCCTTCAAATCGATGGCGAGCTGCTGCTGGTAGCCTATGTTCTTGGCCAGGGCGGCGGGGGTGTCGGCGTTCATGGCATCCGTGGCGGCATCATGCGCGGGGGAATCCGCGGCGCCTTCCGCCAGGGCCTTGGCTGCTGCGGCCTCCGCCTTGTTGGCGGTGTTGAGCATCACGTAGTTCATGGAGGTGTAGAACTCCTCCTCGTTGAACTTGCCCTTCTTGGTGAGACGCTCGTTCACGTCCTTCTCAATCTTCTTCAGCGGGGAAATCCACTTGATGGAGCCGTCCTTCTGCGGATCCTTCACGGAGGCCTGGGCTGCGGCGCCGTCCGTTCCCACAACCTCCTCGATGATGGCGCACACGGCGTCCTTGTCATAGCTGCTGACGGGGCGCAGGAAGTTGAACGCCTTGTTGGAGAGGGCAAGCAAACAGATGGCAATCACCATGACGGAGGTGGCCCAAATCGGAATGGGCTCCAGAATCCACATGAGGGCCGCAAACACGAACAGGGCGATCACGCTGATCTGAACCGAATTCACAGGCACGCCCAGCGCCTCGAACGGAACAAGAAACACGCCGGCGGAGATGGCCAGCGTTATCAGCACCTTTATCAATATACTCTTGGTTTCTTTTGTCATTGTTTTGTCTGGTTGAATCTAAATCTGCACCCGGACAGGCGCGCGAAATATACACCCGCACCCCAACCCTGTCAAGCGCAAACGGAAACCTTTTTCGCGCGCGCGCGAGAACGATACGCGCATCCCGGAGTTTTTTGCGGGCGGTTTGACCTGTTTCGCGGAGAAAAAACGCGCGGGGCGGAGGTTTTTGCTTCACGCGCGCGGGGGTTTTTGGTATCATGCCTGCATCATGGACCTAGACGAACGTGAAATCAGCGCGGAGACAATCACCCCGCACTTTGAAAAGTGCTTTGGGCACAAGCCGCAGGTGATAGCGGCATCCCCGGGGCGTGTGAACCTGATAGGCGAGCACACGGACTACAACGAGGGCTTTGTGCTGCCGATGGCTTTGAACAAGATCAACGTGGTGGCGGTGGCCCCCTCCCCCACCGGAAAACACCGCTGGGTGGGCTCCATTGGCGACGAAATGCTGGAGATTGACCCGGCGGACGCCGACAAGGCGGGCGACCCGTTCTGGAGCAACTACGTGCGCGGCGTCATCTGCATGCTGGGGCGGCGCGGCATCCAGGTGCCGCCGGTGGACATGCTCATTGATTCCAACGTGCCGCGCGGCGGCGGCCTTTCCAGCAGCGCGGCGTTCGAGGTGGCCACCTGCACGGCGCTGGCCGCGCTCTGCGGCGCGGAGGTGACCCCCACGGACCGCGCGCTCATCGGCCAGGCCACGGAGCACGAATTCGTGAACGTGCCCTGCGGCATCATGGACCAGTTCATCTCCGCCAACGGCCAGAAGGACCACGCGCTCATGCTGGATTGCAAGGACCTTTCCTACAAGCTCATCCCCATGACGGATCCCGCCGTGAGCGTGCTGGTGATTGATTCCGCCGTGAAGCACTCCCTGGCGGACGGCGGGTACGCCGCGCGCCGCAAGAACTGCGAGGACGCCTGCGCCATCCTGGGCGTGCACTCCCTGCGCGAGGCCACGCTCGAACAGTTGGACGCCGCCAAGGACAAGCTCGGCGACCTGTGCTACCGCCGCGCACGCCACGTGGTGGGAGAGAACCTGCGCGTGCACGAGTTCGCCGCCGCCGTGAGCGCCGGCGACTGGGACGCCGCCGGGCGCGCCATGCGCGGCTCCCATGCCTCCCTGCGGGACGACTTCGAGGTCTCCTGCGCAGAGGTTGACACGCTGGTGAGCCTCACGGACACCATCCCCTCCGCGGCGGCGGTGTACGGCGCGCGCATGACGGGCGGCGGATTCGGCGGCTGCATTGTGGCGCTCGTGAAGAGCGACGCCGTGGAGCAGGTGGCCCACGAGATGCTGGACGCCTACCGCAACGCCCTGGGCATCGAGACCGCCTACATCGTCACCCGCCCGGGCGCCGGAGCCCGCATCCTCTATCAAGCTTAAACCAAGACAAACACGATTATGAAAAAACTCATAACGATGATGGGCGCGCTTGCGCTCTTGACGTGCGGGGCCTCCGCCCAGGAGGCCGCCGCTGAAGCCGCCGCCAGTTCCCCGCTCGCGCTGTGGGAAATGGTGGTGTTCTGCGTTGTGGTGGTCGGTGTCATCGGCCTCGGCATCTGGAAATCCGGCACGCCCAATGAAACGGCGGAGGAAAAGAAGGAAAAGGGCGCGGCAGACTACTTCCTGGCCGGCCGCGGCCTGAGCTGGTGGCTCGTGGGCTTCTCCCTGCTGGCCGCCAACATCTCCACGGAGCAGTTCGTGGGCATGAGCGGCCAGGCGGCAGACTGGCTCGGCCTGGCCATTGCCGGGTATGAGTGGCTGGCCGCCATCGTGCTGGTCATCGTGGCCTTCTCCTTCCTGCCCATGCTGCTCAAGCGCGGCGTGTTCACCATCCCGCAGTTCCTGGAGGAGCGCTACAACGGCATCTCCCGCGTCACCATGGCCATCGTCAACCTGCTCATCCTGGTTGGCGTGCCCACCGCCACCGTCATCTACGCCGGCGCCAACGTGGTCTCCGTGTACTTTGACCTCTCCGTCACCCAGGGCTGCATCATCATTGCCGCATGCGCCACGGTGTACGTGTACATCGGCGGCTTGAAGGCCTGCGCGTGGACGGACCTCATCTGGGGCGCCGCGCTCATTCTGGGCGGCGGCGTGGTGGCCTATTTCGCCGTGACGGCGCTGGGTGCCCTGCCGGACCAGTCCGCAGAGCTGGCGAAGGTGAGCGATACCGCCGTGGTGGCCGCACAGACCACCGCGGATGAGCTGCAGTCCACCGGCAGCAGCCTGATGGACGGCCTCTCCCGCATGTGGCACCTGAACGATGGTGACGGCGGCGCCGCCGTGAACGGCATCGGCGGCAAGCTGCACATGATGCGCCCGGCCAACGACCCCGTGATGCCGTGGACGGTCTACCTGCTGGGCCTGTGGATCCCGAACTTCTTCTACTGGGGCCTCAACCAGTACATCATGCAGCGCACCCTGGCCTCCAAGAGCCTGGAGGAGGGCCAGATGGGCGTGGTCTTCGCCGCGTTCCTCAAGCTGCTCATCCCCTTCGTGGTCATCATTCCCGGCATCCTGGCCTACAACTTGTACCGTGAAGACCTCTCCAGTCTGGCAGACAAGAACACCGCCAAGGTGGTGGCCAAGGCCGGCGACGAGGCCCAGGCCACCGGCAAGGCCATCATCTACAACCTCAACGCCAGCCGCCTCATCCGCCCGGATTCCTCCGCGGAAGCCGTGGCCTGGCTGGACCACAACCTGGAGCTCGGCCTGGCAGACGGCCTCACCCAGGAGGAAGTCACCGCCCTGCACAACAGCACGGAATTCGGCGATGCCTTCCAGGGCGAGATAACCGCTGAAACCGTCACCCGTGCGCAGGACGCCGCCCAGGCGGAACTGGCGGCCGCTCCCGCAACCGATATCGTGAAACGCGCGGAAGCCGCCGGCAAGATGCTGGCCATTGATGCCATTGTGACCGCCAACGAGCGCGCCGACGAGCAGAAGTACATCACCACCTCCTCGCTGGCCGCGTACCACTACGACTCCGCGTTCGCCACGCTGTTGAAGAACCTGCTGCCCGGCACGGGCTGGGCGTGGTTCGTGCTGGCGGCCCTGTTCGGCGCGGTGGTGAGCTCGCTCGCCTCCATGCTCAACTCCGCCTCCACCCTGTTCACCATGGATATCTACGGCAAGGCCAAGGAGGTGTGCGGCAAGCCCGCCACATCCCCGCAGCTCGTCCGCGTGGGCAAGATCGGCGTGCTGGTCTGCGCGCTCATCGCCACGGTGATCGCCCCGTTCCTGGACAACCCGGCCTTCGGCGGCATCTTCACCTTCATCCAGGAATTTCAGGGCTTCCTTAGCCCGGGCGTGCTGGCCGTCTTCCTCTTCGGCTTCTTCGTGCCCAAGTGCCCGCGCATCTTCGGCTGGCTGGGCATCCTGCTCGGCGCCGTGGCTTACGCCGCCTTCAAGTGGGTCATCCTGCCGGACTGGGCCTTCCTGGACCGCATGGCCGTCTCCTTCATCACCGTGTGCGTGGTGGGTCTCATCCTCACCATCGTGAACCACGCCAAGGGCGGAGAAGCCGTCATCCTGGAGGACAAGGGCATCATCGAGATGAAGACCTCCGCACGCGCCAAGGTCTTCGGCGTGGTGGTGGTCCTGCTCACCCTGGCCCTCTACGCCATCTTCTGGTAAAGCCGCGGGTAGGAAAAAACTTTCAGGCGGGCACCCCACGGGGCTGCCCGCCTTTTTGCGCCTTTGCCGGCGCGGTTGGCGTTTGCTTGCTACTGAATATTTTTGCGTATTTACGCAAAAATATTCAAATCAACCGAGCGGCAGGGAACTCTCGTCCAACAGGAAGTCAATGAGGTTGAGCGTCAGGATGCCCTGCTCGTCATAGTGGCGCGGCACGCGGTCCATGGTGACAACCACCTTGGCGAAGGCGTCTTTGATTTGCAGGAGCGGGCGCAGCTCCTGGGCGCGCTTTTGGGCATCCGCAAGGTGGTAGGCGGACTGTATATAGACGCGGGAGTGGCCGCAGTTGCACACGAAATCCACCTCCAGCGGAACACGCCGGCTCACGCCCTGCGCGCTTCTGGTGTTGAGTTGGCACACCCCCACGTCCACGGCGGCGCCGCGGAGGCGCAGCTCGTTGTACACCAGGTTCTCCATCAGGTGCGTGGGCTCGAATTGCCGGAAATTGAGCCGTGCGTTGCGCAGGCCCAAATCCGTGAAGTAGTACTTGCTGGGCGTGTCAATGTAACGCTTGCCCTTGATGTCGAACCGCGTGGCCTTCTCAATGAGGAAGGCATCCTCCAGCAGTCCCAGGTAGCGCCTGACGGTATTGGAGGAGATGGCGCTTTTCTTCACGGAATGGAAACTGTTTCCCAGCCGGGTGGGATTGGTGAGCCCCCCTATGCCGGATGCCACAATGTCAATCAGCTCCTCCAAATCTCCATCCGAGCGGATTTCGTAGCGCTCGCGGATGTCGTTCAGATAGGTGTCGGCAAAGACGGCCCGCAGGTACTCCATCTTGTCATCCGTTCGCTCCAGCAGCACCGCCTGCGGCAGTCCGCCGTAGGTCATGTACTCCAGCATACCCTGCTCCGGCTGCCCCTTGTACACCTGCATGAACTCTGCAAAGCACAAGGGGCCGATGTGGATTTCATGGCCGCGCCCGCGGAAGGCGCTCGCCACATCGCGTGAGAGAAACCGGGAGTTGCTGCCGGTCACGTACACCTCCACCTGCTCGCGGTGCAGCAGGCTCCCCAGCACCTCCGCAAAGTCCTCCACCAGCTGAACCTCGTCCAGTAGCACATAAGCCTTCCCCCGCGCGGGCATCCGCGCATCCAGATACTCCAGCAGGCGCTCCGGATTGCGGTACTCCCTGTTGCGCAGATCGTCCAGCGCCAGCGTCAGGATGCGGCTGCCCTCCACCCCCTGCCCTTTCAGGTATTTGGCAAACAGCTTGAACAGGAGGTACGACTTGCCGCTGCGCCGGATTCCCGTGATGATCTTCACCATCCCGTTGCCCTGCGCGCGCACCAGCTTCTCCAGGTACCTGTCGCGTTTGATTTGCATCGCTACTGAATATTTTTGCGTATTTACGCAAATATTTTAAGTAATGGTACAGCCGGGCGGGGAGGGTGTCAAGCGCATTCGGAAATGTTTTTCCGCCTTTGCCGCATTTTTTTGCCATGCATTTAAAATTTTGCTTGCCATTCCCGCGGGCCCGTGTTTTAATTCCCCCGCAACATTCCAATGCGCACGTGGCGGAATTGGTAGACGCGCTAGTTTCAGGTTCTAGTGAGTAACATCGTGTTGGTTCGAGTCCAATCGTGCGTATTCCCAGCAATAACGGGGCTTGCGGTTCATCCGCAAGTCCCGTTTGCGTCCCTGCCCTGCATACTGCCATGAACACCCTAGAGCCAGAAATCATCCCCATCGGTTGGAACAGGCCCGCCATTGAACTGGTGGCGGAAAGGCTGCGCGATATCGGGAACGAGAACCCGCAGGCGTTCCGCAGGGCCACCATTGTGGTGCCCACCTCGGAAAGCGGGCGCAGGCTCAAGGAGCACATGGCGCAGGCGGCGGGGCGGCCCGTCCTGATGCCCCGCATGACCGTGCCCGGCCATATCATCGAGCTGCCGGATGTTCCGAACGCCGCCTCACCCATGGACACGGCTGCGGCCTGGCTGCAGGTTCTGCTGGAGGTGGCAGCCGAGGTGCAGGCGGACGAGAGCGGGGACTGGTTCCACCTGTTTCCCAAGGCGCCCGTGGGCAGCGTGATGTTGTGGGCGGCCAACATGGCGCGCCAGCTGCAGCAGCTCCGCGACCAGATGGAGCAGGAATGTCTCACGGCCCGCTACGGCAATCTGATTCAGGACTATTACCCGGATTTTGTAGCGCGCCGCAATGATGCCTGGAAGCGCTTCCTGGGCCGCATGCAGGAGCGCTGGGCCGCCGTGCGCCGCATTTTCGCCGCCGTGGACGCCCGCCTGAAGGCGCAGGGCCTTGCCACCGCGGAAGAAATCACCGCCATGGCCGTGGAATCTCCGCGGGCGCGCCGGAAGGGGAGCCTCATCGTCCTTGCCTGCGTGCCGGAGCTTTCCCTGGTCAATGAGCTGTATCTGCGCCACTGCATGGCCCGGGGGCAGCACCGCGTGCTGGTGCTGGTGAATGCACCCGCCGGCGAGCTTGGCCATTTCGACGCCTTCGGGCGGCCCTTGGTGAAAGACGCGGACGGGGCGCGGCACGCGCGTTGGCTGACGGAGGCCATTCCCCTGCATGTGGACGGAGAGGGGCAGCCGACGACCCGTGAGGGACTGCGGCACATTCATTTGGTGCCGGATGCCGATGCCATGGGAGCCAAGGCCGTGGAGCTGGCGGGCGGCAAGGACTCCGCCGGCGTGGTGGTGGGCGCGTGCGACAGCGCCATGGCTCCCGCCATTCACGCCGCCTTCCTGCGCCGGAAAGAGAACCCGTGGGTGCTCAACATCCCGTCCGGGCTTTCCCTGGCCGCCTCGGCGGAGGGCCAGCTGCCGGAACTGCTGGCGGATGCGCTGGGCATCCCGTACCGCTACCCGGATTTCAACGCCGCAGACCTCACCGCCGCCATCAAGGAGCCCAACATGCTGGCCCCACTGGTGCAACTGCTCCGCAACGCCGCCATGCAGCAGGCCTTCGCCGCCGGGCAAAACGGGCCCAAGGCGGATTTGAGCGGCTTCGACAAGTGTTTGGACGATGTGATGGCCCAGCGCTACCCCGCCCACCCGAACTACCTGCTCAAGCAGCTTGCGGCCGCCTGCGGGGAGAGCGGTACGCAACACGCCCACTACCTGTACGCGCAGGATACTTGCCGCTTGCTGCAGCAATGCTGGCAGGGCGCCCCGCAGGCGGCGGAGGCCTTGCAGGAGCTGGCCGACAGGCTCCGCCTCTCCCGCGCGCCGTTTGGCGGCTCCCTGCTGGCAGACGCGCTCGCGCGCGTGGCCGCCTATTTCACCGGCCGGGGGCGGCAGTGCCCGCCGCAGGTGCAGCTCTGCCTGCTGCGCCGGGAGCTGGAGGATGCCGTTGCCAAGCAGCGCCCCCTGCTTCCCAAGGAAAGGACCAACGGCGACCTGGCGGGCTGGCGTGAGCTGCCTTTCTGCCGCGGGGAGCACCTGATTATCTGCGGCATGCACAACGACTGCGTGCCGGAGCGCCCGCGAACGGATGTTTTCCTGCCGGACGAGCTGCGCTGCTCCGTGGGGCTGCTGTCTTCAGAAAGCCGCACGGCGCGTGATTCCTACCTGCTTACCGCGCTGCTGCACAGCCGCCCCGGCAACGTGCACTTTATCCTGGCCCGCACGCGGGCGGACGGAACGCCGCCCGCGCCGTCCACCCTGCTGCTGCGCTGCGGGGATGACAAGAAGGAGCTGGCGGCGCGGGCGGCGTACCTGTTCCATGAATCCAAGGACGTGTTCGAGAAGCCGCCGTACCGGCACTGGAGCCTGTTGCTCTCCGCCGCACCGCCGGTGGGGGAAATGGGCAACGTCTCCCAAATCATCCGCCGTGACAACGTTCCCGTGGTGAACCGCTACGCCGCGCGGGAGACGTTCTCCCCTTCGTTCCTGCGCGGTTTCCTGGCATGCCCGCTGCGCTTCTGGCTCAACCACCTGCTGGGCCTCAATCCCGGAAACGCCTACCCGGACGACCTCTCGGAGCTGCAGCCGAACGCATTCGGCCTGGCCATGCACGATGTGCTCAACAGGTTTGTGGCAAAATACAAGGATGCCGCCTGCCTTCCCCAGGGTGATGAGCATACGGTCACCGATATCATGAAGCGCGACATCTTCAGCATCACGGATGACGTGTTCAAGCAATACGGCGGCAGCTCCCGTATCATCATGCGCGTGCAGAAGGAACAGCTCCAGGCCGCCATGGCCGCCTTCGCAGACCACCATTACCGCGACCTCACCGAGGGCGGCTGGCGCAACATGGCGCTGGAGTGTCCGGTGCGCCACCCCTTCACGCTGGACAACGGCGCGAAGGTGCTGCTCGATGCGCGCATCGACCGCATCGATTGCCGGGAGCGGGAGGGCCGGACCGAATGGCGCATCATCGATTACAAATCGAACGACGTGCCGCCCAACGCCTACCATTACGCTCCCATGGGGGATTCGGAAAACGACAGGAAGTTCCGCGGGCTGATGCCGGAGCTGGCCTTCGAGTACGCGTTCCGCATCGCGGAGGACCAAGGGGGAATCACGCTGTACCGCTGGGCAGACCTGCAGCTCCCCATATACGCGGAGGCGCTCAAATCCTTCTGCGCGGAGCGCGGCCTGCCGTATTCCCTGCCGGAGCTCGGCTACTTCAACATTCCCAGGGGCATGGCGGATGTGGCCTACAACATCCTCACCGCCCCCGGCCCCGGGCATGAGGCCATGTCGGAAACCGCCATGGAACAGGCCATGCAGTGCGCGCGCCGCATCATCTCCCTCATCCGCCGCGGCGATTGCCTGTACTCCGCGGAGCAGCTGGGGCTGCCCGCCCCCGTGTACGCGCAGTTCGGCGCACTCGCGCCGGATACCGATCCCCGCTCCCTTTGCGGCTTGAATGATGAACCCAACTACTGACCCGCACCCATGAACCAATACTCCATTGTCAGCAACTGCATTGCCGCATCCGCAGGTACGGGCAAGACCTACCGCCTGGTCTCGCGCTACATTGCCCTGCTCTGCCTGGGCGAGCGCCCGGATGCCCTCATCGCCCTCACCTTCACCAACAAGGCCGCCGGCGAATTCCGCAACCGCATCCTGGATGCACTGGCGGAGGGCGCCAGGTTCGACTCCAGGGGAGGAACGCTCCGCAACCCCCTGGCCGCGCGCGTCATGGAAACCGTTTTCGGCAAGGAACCCGGTGAGGACGACCCCGCGGAAACCATCCCCCTGGCAGCGGGAATCACGCCGCAGCTGAAGGCCCTGGCCGCGCACGACCGCGCCGAGGAGCTGCCGGAGATACGGCAGTTTTTCGGGCACGCCCTGGATTCCGCCTACTTCTGCTCCCTGCTGGAAAAGGTGGTGGAGCAGCTCGCCGCGCTCCAGCTTTCCACCATGGACAGCTTCTTCCAGAAGCTCGTCTCACAGCACCTCATGGAGCTGGGGCTCGGGGAGGTCTCGCCACTCATGAACGATGAGGAGGAGCTCGCCCAGCGAGAGGCCGTCATGGCCCTGGTGGACTCGTACGACAAGGATGAGGAAAGCCGCCTAGCCTTCATCGAGCTCTGCCGCGATGTGACCGGCAACAAGCTCAAGAGCATTGTGGATTCCCTCTCCAGGCATGTACGTGACAACCACTCCATGCTGGAGGTGCACCCCGACATGGCCGACTGGTACAACTACGCCGCCTTCGGGCTGCCGGACGCCACCAAGACGCCCCCGCCCACCGAGGAGGAATGGACGGTGCTCTTCAATGAATTCATGCAGTGCAGGGACGCCGTCTGGGACTCCTTGGGAAAGGCCGCTCAGAACTCCCTCAACTCCTTCATGGAGAAAATGGCCAACCGCAATTTCAAAAGCCTGGCCACCTTGGAAAAGTATCTGAACGACGACTCGTTCAGCAGCCCGGACCACTTGCAGCTCAAGGCGTGCATCCGCAAAATCATGGACCTGGTCAGGGAGGACATGCTGCGCGACGCCCAAAAGAAGACCCAGGGCATGTACAGGCTGCTCAGCGTTTATCAGGATGTGTACAACCGCGCCGTGAAAAGCACGGGCCGCATGACCTTCGAGGAGATGACGCAGGAGGCGCAGCGGCTTTTCGAGGGCTCCGCCAGGGAGGAACTCGGCCAGCGGTACCGCCATTGGCTGCTGGACGAGTTCCAAGACACCAACGCCCCGCAGTGGGAGAGCCTAAAGGGGCTGCTGGACGAGGTGGTGATGGACAGCGAGGCGGCCGGCGAGCACCTGCACCGCGGCCGTTCCTACCACACATCCGAGCGCAGCCTCTTTGTGGTGGGCGACCGCAAGCAGGGCATCTACGGCTTCCGCGGCTCCATCGGCCGCCTGTTCTCCGTGCTCCACGGAGACGAGAAGGCCCGCGGCTCCGATGCGGCGTACCAGGAGGCCCTGGTCCCCTCCTCCCTTTCCCTCAGCTACCGCTCCGCCCGCAGTATCATGGGCGGCAGGCGCACCGGCGGGGACGGGCTCGTCAACACCATCTTCTCCGGCATTGACGACGACAACCTGCAGGACTTCCGCAAGCACGACACCACCAGGGAGGCCCGCGGGTATGTGCAGCTCCGCTTCCTGCCGCCCGGTGGAAAAGCGGAAGAGATCCGCGCAGAGGCCATCCCCGCCGCCATCGTGCAAATCCTGCGCGACGACCTGACCGCCGACGGCGCGGCCCTCAAGAAGGACATGACCGTGGCCGTGCTCGTGCGCACCAACGCGGAGGCCGCCGACATCGTGGACTATCTCCACCGGGCCCTCCCGGGTCTGCCCGTGCAGCTTGTGGGCACCACGGATGTGGCCGCCGCCTCCGCCATCGGGGAGATGCTCATGTCGCTCTTCCTCTGGCTGCACCACCCCGCGGACTCCTACCGCCTCAGCATCGTGAGGCTCTCGCCCATGGGCGCCTTCTGGCAGGAGGGGGAGGGCGATGCCGCCGTGCACGCCAAGCTGCTGGAGATGCTGGATGCCGCCGGATACGCCGCGCTCCTGCGCGACCGCGTGATGCCCCTGTTCCATGAGGTGGCTGACGACCGCGCGTTCGACGAGTGGCTGACCGCCGCGGTGGAATTCGATGCCACCGGCGGCTCCATGGCCGGGTGGATCGATTTCATGCGCGCACGCAGCACACGCGCCGCCGCCACCACCCGCGCAGTCCAGGTGATGACCATGCACAAGAGCAAGGGCTTGGAGTTCGATGCCGTCATCCTACCCTTCTCCCGCAACAAGGCTATCGATGATGTCGGACAATTGCGCTACATGCAGACGGACGACGCCGTGATGGCCATACCGGACCGCGTGGCTTTCAGCGATGCCGTGCTGCCCGTGCTGGAAGTGCAGAAGGAACACAAGCGGCGTGAAGCATACAACCTGCTGTACGTGGCATGCTCCCGCGCAAAATACGCCAACTACCTCATCATGTACAACTGCGCGAAATCGGGCACCGAGAAAAAGGACGGGAAGGACGTGACGTGCGCCTACATCGACGGGAAATCGGAGGCTGCCATCGTGGCGCATTCCCTCCTGCCGGGCAAGTACGGCCCCTCCACCCCGGAGTTCTCCCCCATGCTGGAGGGCGGCGTGGTCTACGAGCGCGGCTCGCGCGAGTGGTACGACGAGCTTCTGGCAGACGTGGCCATGAAGGAGGCAGAAAAGGCAAAGGAAGCGCAGCCGCACCCCGCCGCGCCCGCCGCGCCCAAGCCGCTGGGCGCACCCGCCCCGCGCCGCAGCAAGGTGTCGCCCTCCAAGCTCGCTGAGCCGCAGGCAGGGAACGCCCCCGTGTACTTCCCCTCGCGGGACACCTCGGAATACGGCGCCGGACGCACCGCCGCCGACTTCGGCACCGCCGTCCACGCTCTCTTCGAGCAGGTGGAATGGCTGGAAGACGGCGCCCCCCTGCCCTTCTCCCCCGCAGACAGCGCAGAGGCCGGCATCGTCTGCGCCGCATTGCAGGATCCCGGCATCGCCGCACTCTTCCAACGCAACGGAGACCAGGAAGCCTACGCCGAGCAGGACATCGATGCCATCGTCTCCCTCAACGGAAAGGAAGTCTGGGTTTCCGGCACCATAGACCGCCTCGTCCTCACCATGCAGGGCGGCACCGTCGCCGCCGCAAGCATCATCGACTTCAAGACCGACAAGCGCCGCGGCCCCACCCCCCAGGACGAAGACACCGCCCTGCGCGAACACCACTTCCCCCAAATGAAGGCCTACCACAACCTCATTGCCTCCGCCTTCAACCTCCCCTCCCACAAGGTCACCGTCACCCTAGTCTCCTGCCCCTCCAACTCCGCCTCCCCCCGCGCCATCCCCTACCCGCCAGACACACAGTGGTAATGACACCCACTCCCGAAATGTGTGTTGTTTTATCTTGAACAAAGGCGTGCGGCGTGCTAGAGTGCATCTCGCATAGCTTGCATGGATACGCGCATCATAGACAACCGCACCACCACGCTGAAGGACGACCTGGTGGCATCCGTAAGGCGCGGGTGCCGTGTGTCTATTGCTGCGGCGCGCTTTTCCATGTATGCCTATAAGGAGTTGCGGAAAGAACTGGAGGGCATAGCTGAGCTGAGATTTATTTTTACATCCCCCACGTTCATCCGCGATACTCAAGCAAGCAAGCAGAAACGAGAATTCTACATACCAAAGCATGATAGGGAACACAGCCTCTACGGCACGGAATTTGAAATCAAGCTGCGAAACGAGATGACGCAGCGCGCCGTGGCGCGCGAATGTGCGGACTGGATTCGCCGCAAGGTTGCTTTCCGCACAAACGTGAGCGGTGACAACATCTCCCCCTTCATCGTGCTGGACCAACAGGAGGATTCCGTGACCTATCACCAGGTCAACGGCTTTACCACCGTGGACCTTGGTTGCGAGCGCGGCAACAATCTCATCACCGCAATCCTGCGCGTCCCGGAAACACGCAGCATGCTAGCGAGCTTTGACGAACTCTGGCGAGACGACTCCCGCATCCAGGACGTCACCGAAGAAGTGCTGGAGTGCATCAGCACCGCCTACAAGGAGAACTCGCCTGAACTCATCTACTTTATCGCCCTGTACAATATCTTTGCGGAATTTCTGGACGACATCACGGATATTCTCCCCAACGAGGCCACCGGATTCAAGAACAGCAAAATCTGGGGCAAGCTGTACGAATTCCAGAAACAGGCGGCCCTGGGCATCATCAACAAGCTGGAAAAATACAACGGCTGCATCCTGGCGGATAGCGTGGGCCTGGGCAAAACCTTTACCGCCCTCGCCGTCATCAAGTATTACGAGAACCGCAACAAGAACGTCCTCGTCCTCTGCCCAAAAAAACTCGCCGCCAACTGGAACACCTACAAGGACAATTATGACAACAACCCCATTGTGGAAGATCGCTTGAGTTACAAGGTCCTCTTCCACTCCGACCTGAGCCGAGATAGAGGAGAATCGAACGGCACCGACCTTGCGAGGCTCAACTGGCACAACTATGATTTGATTGTTATCGACGAGAGCCACAATTTCCGCAACGGCGCAAGCTCCAGCGCCGCAACGCAAGGCAAGGAGAACCGATACGAGCGCCTGTTGAACCGCGCCATCCGTCTTGGGGTCAAGACCAAGGTGCTGATGCTTTCCGCGACTCCCGTCAACAATCGCTTTACCGACCTCAAACACCAAATCGCCCTGGCGTATGAAGGTAATCCTGAGCTTATCAACGACAAGCTCGGAACGAGCCATGACATCGAAAGCATTTTCAAACAGGCGCAGACCGCATTCAACAGATGGAGCGATTTGCCCAAAGAGCAACGCACAACACAAGCCTTGCTCGGCATGCTGGATTTCGATTTCTTTTCCGTCCTGGATTCCATCACCATCGCACGCTCGCGCAAGCATATCCGCAACAGCCCGGATGCCGACAAGATAGGGCAATTCCCCGAGCGCCTGAAGCCGGAGAGCATCCAGCCGGGATTGACCGACCTGCCGGATGCCGTCACCTACAATCAAATCTTCGAGGAACTGTACCAACTCAACCTGCGCATTTACGTGCCCTCCCTCTCCATTCTTCCGAGTCGGCAGGGGAAGTATATCTCAGAAGACTCAGACAGGCCCACGGGGTTGACCCAGCAGGGCCGTGAGGAAGGCACGCGACGTCTCATGGCCACCAACCTCCTCAAGCGCCTGGAGAGTTCCGTCTTCTCCTTCAGGCTCACCGTGGAGCACATTAAGGAGTACATACATGACACCATTGAGGTCATCAATGATTTTGAGCGGCACGGAGGTCAAGCCAGCGTGGATGGCCGTGTGTTCGACTTCGACCCCGATGATGAGGAAGAGTTCTCCGTAGGCCGCAAGGTCAAAGTTGCCTTGGAGGACATGGACTGGCGCGCATGGAGGGATTTTCTCCAACAAGACGAAAAAGTGTTGCAGCGTTTGGTGCGCATGGTGGCCGATATTACGCCGGAACATGACAACAAGCTCCAGGAGTTGAAAAGGGTAATTGGTAGGAAACAGGCGGAACCCATCAATGAAGGGAACCGCAAGCTGCTTATTTTTTCCGCCTTTGCCGATACCGCAGAGTACATCTATAAGGAGCTTTCACCCTATTGCAAAAATGTTCTCGGACTGGATTGCGCTCTGGTGACGGGTACCGGGGACGGGGAGACAACCATAAAGGGCTTCTCCCCCAATCTCAACGACATCCTGACCTGTTTCTCCCCCGTCTCAAAGGAGAGGGATCTGTTGCTTCGGGGAAACCCCGGCGACATTGATATCTTGATTGCCACGGATTGCATCTCTGAGGGGCAGAACCTCCAAGACTGCGACACCGTTGTCAACTTTGACATCCATTGGAACCCCGTGCGCATCATCCAGCGCTTCGGCCGCGTGGACCGCCTGGGCAGCAGGAACAAGTGTATCAAGCTCATCAACTTCTGGCCGGATATCAGTTTGGATGAATATATCCACCTCAAGAAAACCGTCCAGGACCGCATGAAGGCATCCGTCATGACCGCCACCGGTGACGACGACCCCATCAACGAGGAGGAACAGGGCGATTTGGAGTACCGCAAGCAGCAATTGGAGCGCCTGAAAGAGGAGATTGTGGACCTGGAGGACATGGTAGACGGTGTCTCCATCATGGATCTGGGCCTCAACGAATTCCGCACGGACCTCTTGGAGTACTTGGAGAAGCATCCGGACGTGGACCGCATGCCGCACGGCATGCACGCCGTGGTTCCCGCGACCCAGGATTTGCCCAAAGGCTGCATCTTCATCCTCCGCAACATCAACGACAGCGTCAACGCAGACAAGCGCAACCTCATCCACCCCTTCTACATGGTCTATATCAAGGAGGATGGGGAAACGCAATGCAACTACCTGCAGCCAAAGCAGCTCTTAGACAGCATGCGCCAGTTGTGCCGCGGCCAGAGCTCGCCACTCACTGCACTCTGTAGGAAGTTCAACAAGCAAACCGATGATGGGCGCGACATGAAGGCTCCCTCCAAACTGCTCACCGCCGCCATTGAATCCATCATTGCAACCAAGGACGAGAGCGACATCAACAGCCTTTTCCAAGCCGGTGGCACCACCGCCCTCCGCACACAGATCAAGGGATTGGATGATTTTGAACTCATTTGTTTCCTTATTGTCCGGTAACCCGTTCGCGCCCATGCTCAACTTCCCTGCCAGCACAGAGCTTCACAAGCGCATCCCCAAGCAGACGCTATACCGCAAGCTGCCCCTCTCCGCAACGCTTAAGCGATGCATTGTGGAGCAAATCAAAAGCATTGTATGGAGCCACAAGCTCTCCGCGGACACCCTGCGCGTCTCCACAGGAAAGCAAGTGGATGAAATCCAGGTCATAGAAATCTCACTCACGGAAAGAAAGTTCAACGAGGATGTCATCCGTGTCCTGGAGAGCATGATTCCATACTCCATCCTTTTCCTGCTGGAACATAACGGCCGTTATCAAGCACGCATCAGCTACAAGGAATGCTCACCCAAGGGAGATGCCAAGGTGCTGGCCTCTTTTCACTCCTCGGGCTGGTGCCTGCGGGAGAAGCTGCCTTGCCGGCTTCAGGGCCTCACCATGGATTCCATTTATGAGAACCTGGTGCGCCAGATTGCAGGAAAAGCCCTCACACCGCCATCCCCCGCCGAATCCCTGGAAGCAAGCGTTCAGCGCGCTCGGGAAAAATGCCGCCTGGTAAAACAAATCACCGCCCTCAAAAACAAAATCCGCAGGGAAAAACAGCTCAACCGCCAGGTGGAGCTCAACCGTCAGGTACGCTTGCTCCAAGCTCAACTCGATTCCCTTTAATCTCATCACCTCTCCGCTCATCATGGAAAAAATGCGCATGGAAAGCCCCGACGGGGACCAACTCAACATCGACAAGATAGCCTCTATCTTCCCCCAGGCCGTCACAGAAACACTCGTGGATGGAAAGCCCAAGAAGGTTGTGGACTTTGACAAGCTCCGCCAGCTCCTTTCCTCCGATGTGCTGGAAGGCGATGAAGCCTACGAATTCACATGGGTTGGCAAACGTGCCGCCATTGCAGAGGCCAACCGCCCCATCCGCAAAACCCTCCGCCCCTGCCCAGACGAAAGCAAGGATTGGGACACCACCCAGAACCTCTACATCGAAGGCGATAACCTCGAGGTCCTCAAGCTCCTTCAGGAAAACTATATGGGTAAGGTCAAGATGATTTACATCGACCCGCCGTACAATACGGGAAGTGATCTCATATATAAAGATGATTTTCATCTCAGCACTGACGAATACGATGATTCCACAAAAGTATTTGACGAAGATGGTGATAGACTCTTCAAGAACACGGACTCAAATGGGCGATTCCATTCAGATTGGTGTTCATATATGTATTCACGATTACTGATTTCTCGTTCGCTTCTTAAGGAGGATGGCGTTATTTTTATTTCTATAGATGATCACGAGATTCAGAATGCCATAAACATAGCAAATGAAGTGTATGGCGAGCATAATAAGGTGGCATGCTTTGTTGTAGTAAGAGCAGAAGGTGGTGGTCTGGCAAAACAAGCCATTATTGGACATGATTATCTTTTGGCCTTTGCAAAAAACATCAATGCGTTCCAACCTTTGGGGAAACCCAAAGATATTCGAGGTGAAATTGTGGATATTGACGGAGTTAAGTATTGGACAGAGACGGATTGGCTGAGAAAGGAATTTGGTAAATACGGGACTTGTTTATATGAGGAAATAGCCGTTTATCATGGCGATGAAAAGCTAAAAGAAATTAATGAGGGGATTGCGGATGGCAAGTATGTTTTGATTAAACGTAATGACGGGCATGTAGTCGGTCGGTACAGAAGGGTAGACACCGATTTTACGAAGTTTTATTCAATTCTAAAACATCTAAATAAAAAAGGAAAGGAAGATTTGGAACAGTTAGGATTGGGCGATTGTTTCGATTATCCCAAGCCTGTTTCTCTACTACAGGAAATTATCATAGGTGCGACTATTCGCACGAAAAGTCAAGAAGATATCGTTCTTGATTTTTATTCTGGTTCGGCCGCCGCAGCTCACGCCACACTTCTGGCCAATCATAATGATGGTGGCAATCGACGTTTTATTATGGTTCAGTTAAATGAACCATGTCCAGAAGCATCGGTTGCATATGCATCAGGCTTCAGGACCATCTGCGACATAGGCAAGGAGCGCATTCGGCGGGCTGGTGAGGCAATCAAGCAGGAGGCTGGGTTGGCTGGGCAAACCCTAGACATAGGTTTCCGCGTGTTCAAGGTGGACGAGAGCAACATGGAGGACATCTACTATACGCCGGGGGAGACGACACAGGAGAAGCTGCGAGAGCAAAAGGAGAATATCAAGGGAGACCGCAGTGCGCTGGACCTGTTTTTCGGGTGCATTTTGGATTGGGGGCTTCCGCTGTCCCTGCCGTACACATGCGAGGAGATAGAAGGGTGCACGGTGCACACGTACAACGATGGCGACCTGGTGGCCTGTTTCAACGAGAACATTCCGGAAAGCGTGGTAGAGGCGATAGCCAAGCGCAAGCCGATACGCGCCGTTTTCCGGGATTCCGGGTTTGCGGACAGCCCTGCTAAAATCAACGTGGGGGAACGGTTCAAGCTGATATCGCCGGACACGACGGTGAAGGTCATTTAATGCGGGGGTGGGAATTGCACCATGAAACTGAGATTCAAGCACCAGAAGTTTCAGGCGGATGCCGCGAAGGCAGTGTGCGACGTGTTTGCCGGGCAGCCGCGCCACAGCTCGCGCTACCGCATCGATCCCGGGAGCGGAACGGAACTGTTTTCCGGAACGTCAGATCGCGCCCTGGAAGCGGTGGGATATGCGAACCACCCTATTGTGCCCGGGCTCACGGACACCATTATTCTGGAACAGCTCAACAAGGTGCAGCGGGCGAACCAAATTAAGCCGTCGGAGCGCTTGGAGGGGAAATACAACCTGTCGGTTGAGATGGAGACGGGCGTGGGCAAGACCTACACGTACATCAAGACCATGTACGAGCTGCATGCGCGCTATGGCTGGAGCAAGTATATTGTGGTGGTGCCGAGCATCGCCATCCGCGAGGGCGTGTACAAGACCTTCCAAATCACGGCAGAGCACTTTGCAGAGGAGTACGGAAGGAAAATCCACTTCTTCATCTACAATTCCAAAAATCTGACGGAGGTGCAGAGTTTCGCGCAGAACAACACCATCAACGTGATGATCATCAACGCCCAGGCGTTCAATGCGCGCGGGCAGGATGCGCGCCGCATCTACATGAAACTGGACGAGTTCCAGAGCCGGCGCCCAATAGACGTGATAGCGCAGACGAACCCCATTCTCATCATAGACGAGCCGCAGAGCGTGGAGGGGCGCCAGACGCGCGAGCGCCTGCGGGAGTTCCGACCGATGTTGACGCTGCGGTACTCCGCCACGCACCGGGCGGACAGCGTCTACAACATGGTGTACCGCCTGGACGCGCAGGACGCATACAACCAGCGCCTGGTGAAGCGCATTGCCGTGAAGGGCATCTCGGAAACCGGCTCCTCCTCCACGGACGGCTATGTGTACCTGCAGGGAATCAATCTGTCCAAGGCCGCGCCCACGGCCACGATACAGTTCGACACCAGCGGCGGTGCCGGAGTGAGGAAAAAGACAGCAACGGTTACGGAGGGCTTCAACCTCTTCCCGCAGTCCGGGGAAATGGAGCAGTACCGGGACGGCTATGTCGTGAAACGCATCGACGGCAGGGACGGCTCGGTGGAGTTCCTGAACGGCAAGAAGCTTTATGCCGGTGACGTGCTCGGCAATGTGAACGAGGAACAGCTGCGTCGCCTGCAAATCCGCGAGACCATCCTCTCCCACATTGAGCGGGAGCAGGAGCTTTACCCACGCGGCATCAAGGTGCTTTCCCTGTTCTTCATCGACGAGGTGAAGAACTACCGCGACTACGATGCGGAGGACGAGCTCGGCATCTATGCCCGCATGTTCGAGGAGGAGTACCGGGAGGTTCTGGACACCATACAGTTCGAGCTGGGCTCGGAGGAGTACCGGGAGTACCTCTCGCAAATCAAGGCCCGAAAAACCCATGCAGGGTATTTCTCTCAAGACAGGCAGGGGCACTTCACCAACGGCCTGACCGAGCGTGCCAGGCAAAGGGGCCAGGCTAGCGATGATGTGGATGCCTACGACCTCATCATGAAAAACAAGGAGAAGCTCCTGGACCGCGACCCTCGCAAATCCCCGGTGCGCTTCATTTTCTCTCACTCCGCCCTGCGCGAGGGCTGGGACAACCCCAACGTGTTCCAGATATGCACGCTCAAGCAGAGCAGCAGCGAGGTGCGCAAACGCCAGGAGGTGGGCCGCGGCCTGCGCCTCTGCGTGAATCAGCTCGGCGAGCGCATGGACAGCAACGCGCTTGCAGATGAGGTGCACAACGTGAACGTGCTCACGGTAATTGCCAGCGAGAGCTACGAGAGTTTTGCGCGCGGTTTGCAGACCGAACTTGCCGAGGCTGTGGCGGACCGCCCCACGGTTGTTTCCGATTCCCTGTTCGTGGGAAAGACGGTCAAAGACGGCGAGGGCAACCCCTTGGTCATCGACGAAGCGGCTGCACGGAAGATTACCCACAGCCTCATCGTCAACGGATATGTGGACGAGAACGGCGCCCTGACCGACAAGTATTACGAGGACAAGAAAGATGGTTCCGTGCAGGTGGCAGCGGCGGTGGAGGCGTACAGGCAGGACGTCTTGGCTATCATTGACAGCATCTACGATACCCGTAGCATGCAGCCGGAGAACGCGCGCGCCAACAACGTGGAAGCCAAGGTGGACAGCAGCAAGCTCGGCATGCCCGAATTCAAGGAACTCTGGAAGCGTATCAACGGAAAGAGCGTATACGTGGTGGACTTCGACAGCCGCGAGCTTATCTCCAAAGCCGTGGATGCCCTGAACCGCAAGTTGAATGTCAGCCGCCCGCGCTTCGTTATATCGCAGGGCTCCATGCGTCGGATTGAATCACGCGAGAGCTTGCAGGAAGGCTTGGCGTTCGAGCGCAGCTCCACGGACGAAAGGCACGTGGAGATGCATGCCGGACAAGCGGTGCGCTTTGATCTCGTCGGTAGGGTTGTCGAGGCAACAGGGCTGACGCGCGGCGATGTCGCCGAGATTCTTGGCGGCATAGAAAAGACGGTGTTTGACCAATTCAAGATCAACCCGGAGGAATTTATCATTAAAGCGGCCAACATCATCAACGAGGAAAAAGCCACGGTCATCATACAGCACATTACCTACCACACCACGGACGAGCGGTACGAGAGCAACGTGTTCACGGAACCAACTCTGCGCGGCAAGTTGGGTGTCAATGCCTTCAAAACCCAGAAGAATCTCTATGACCATCTGCTGTACGACTCCGACAACGAACGCCGGTTTGCCGAACACCTCGACACCTCCGAAAGTGTAGCCATCTATGTCAAGCTCCCAAAGGGTTTCTTCATCAACACCCCCGTGGGGCATTACAACCCGGATTGGGCCATTTCATTCTACGAAGGCATGGTGAAGCACATCTACTTTGTGGCGGAAACCAAGGGCAGCATGAGCACCCTGCAACTCCGCGAAATCGAATCTGCCAAAATCCATTGCGCCCGTGAACACTTCAAGGCCATCAGCAGCGACTCCGTACACTACGAGGTGGTCGACTCCTACCAGCACCTCATGGATTTAGTCAGCAGGTGAAAAGTATGGCATCGGCGTAGCATTCATTCTGAGAAAGGTGCATCCTGGAAGGCGGATTCGAGGTGTAACCACCAGCAAAAGAAAAAAGTTCAAAAAAATTACAACTCCGCCACCCCGCATGGCGACAAGGAAAAACAGAGAAATCGATTGTATTACAAAAGGTAACACATGAAAAAAGTTCTTGATCACATTCAAGGCAGTTATATAATAGAAGAATGAAGTCAGATAAAGAAGGAATTAAAAAATGGCTTGCATATCAATTTGATTTTGCAAGTTTTAGACTGACTATATGTGCGATTTTCACAGCCGCCCTATACTTTATAATATGGCCAATTATTCCAGAAATATTCAGCAATGAAGATTTGCCGAAGCTAGAGGGATGGTGCGCATGCTGTATAATAGTGGCGATTGCAACACTTTTAGATGGGAAACAAGGGAAAATATGGAGATGGATTAAATTTATGCTATGCGGCATCTCCCTTACATTAGTAATGTGTGTCCTAGTAATAGCAGATTATAATACACTGCTTAAATTATTCATTTTTTATGTTTGTGTTTTCACAGTATGCTTATGTGAAAAATACTTATTTGAAAAGGAGCACATAGCGGATAAAAACGAAGAAGATCGTTTAAGCAGAAGCTACATGTACGCTGGAGTTTATGCATGGATTAGGAAGTCTAGTATAACAATTAAAGAAGGAAAAGCAATAGCTATACTTGGTGATTGGGGATCAGGAAAAACTCACTTGCGTCACTACTTGGAAAATAGGCTGCGAGACGTACACTACGAAAAAATAGAAGATAGCCAGAGGGTGACTTCCCAAGGGGAATTTTATAATGAAAAATATGCAATAGGAAATATTAATTTATGGCGAACGCATAATTTCGAAGAGGCGTGGCATCAAATTGAGTTCGAGTTATTAAAAATAATCGAACAGAAGGACATAATTAGGGAAAAACATTGCCTTCCGATGATTGGATGGCTGCTAAAGAGCATTTTAAAAATAGATACAGATATAGTGCGAGCTGTTGAAGAAATTATTGCTAATAATGGCAACAATGACACATCTCAATACGCTTTGCAAATATCTAATAAATTAGAACATAATAAAAATAAAAGGCATGCAATATTATTTTTCGATGATATTGAACGTGCAGATATTGCAATAATCGAAGCACTGCTGCCACTCATAGAACGCTTAAAGCAGATTTCAAGATTAACGATCGTTTGCAATATATCAATTGACGTGCTTTGCGAGAAGATGATGCGCTCTAATTATTCTCGAGAGTCAGTGTGCGGACAGCTATCCAAAATTTTCGACATAACTTTTAACTTGCCAGAAATTTCTAATGAATCTCGCATGGAAATGCGTGACAGTATGATGGCTGAAAACGAAAAGATGTATCCAAAAACATGTGAATTTTGGAGATCACACCAAATTGAGTTTCCAACACCACGTGATTTGGAACGTATATTTTCCAAGTGGTGTAGTATAGAATGGATGTATCTTTCCAACTCGGAAGACGAAGAATGGAAGGAAAGATTTTCTGTGAAAACAATATTTCTTTCTGTTGCCTTAAAAATGATATCACCTTCGATTGCTCAAGAATTAATTGATTCCAATCCAGAGAGCTTTTTTCGCGCTTATCAACAATATCGTACTGGCTTCCCTTCTGGAAATCAAAGGTGGATTGAAGCTCATTCTGATTTTATAAGAGTTGTACGTAGCAGGGGCTGTGTACGGAGCATAATCAACTATATGTCAGAACTCAATAACAAGAGCGATTTTGCGCGTCTAAATAGGGCACTTCGTGGCGAATATACTGCGCGTTTGTCTATACCTGAGCATTTAATAGAAACTGTTTTAATTGGCGAAAAGGGCATATTTGACGGCCGTGTCAAAACATTAATTCAGAATAAATTTAAAGGATCGGTACCTGTCCTTATGCATAAATCAATCACTGATGTTTATCGTTACTCGATAGCAAAATTTAGCAAACATCCCAAATATTCAAAAGCTATTTCAACATCACTCAAGCATGAATTATTTAATTCACATCGAATAGATGATGATGAAAAAATGCCTTGGCAGCTTTCTTTAAACTTTGTAGTACATGTCTTAAATGCTTATCTTGATTCTCATGATTTATCTACTGTGTGCAATTTTTACGCTTCGATTAGACATTCGCTATTTCACTCAAATATTGTAATCGTGTCTTCTTTTATTAAGTATCTTACGAATGATAAATTTACTCCCCATTACTTCACCCCTGATGATGCCAAGCTCTACGTCGATGTAAGAAAGAGATTAGGTGCTGGAGCAAATCATTTTATCTCAAAGGCATGTTTTTATTACGGATTTATTTTTTGCAGATTCTTAATAGGCTGTTACAACATAAAAAACTATAAAGATAGTAAAGTTGCAAAGTTTGACACCAACATCATTTCCTTGCCTAGAACCGTTATTGATTCTTCCCATTATCGTAAATGTATCATGCGCGGTTGTGCTTACTTTGCGTCAAAATATGATAAAATATTAGTACTATTGCAATCATGCGCAATTAGATATCTTAGAACTCCGAAACCATTTCCAAGTACAAATTCAACACAACTTGTAGCCACAGAATTAGATTGTTTTATATGCTCTCATATTTTTAAGATATCAGATACGCCTGATTATCTTGCTAAAGTCAAATCTGAACATTCCCAATTTGCCAATGAATTAACTCAGCTGATTTCCGATCTTTCCTCTGGTAATTACATAGACTTGTCATTTAATCAATCTATATATGTTCGAACTCCAACGCGCGCCCAGCGCGACTTGGAAAAGATTTTGCGTGCATTTAATGAAGATATCTCTAGACTCTTCCATAATAATTCCTGATTTTGGTTCTGGTGCAAGCTCCAGTAACTACGCGACTCGACAGTAGGAACTCGGTACGTTTTGAGTGCTCGTCGGTTGTGGTTGCCTGCGTGCGGGCCATCTGTCGCGGCGGGGTTTGGAGGCATGGGGTGCGCTGCGGGGTGCGCGGGAAAATGGTTGACAGGCAAAGCGCGTGCATGTTATAGGAAAACTTGACCGCCCGGTGGGAGCAGAAAACCGCCTTTCTGTCAAGCAACGCGCGGCACAGCAGGATTTACGATTTATCCGTCTTCGCTAATGCTTC
>JAUNHW010000018.1 GCA_030523775.1 Akkermansia sp. | reverse complement strand
CTACAGTATTGAAAATACTGTAGGCTTCCCCAAACACGAGAGCATGTCCAAACAGCAGTTACAGCACGTCACCGGCCTACGCGGGCTCGCCATTATGCTAGTGGTGCTCTACCACGCGCTGCCGGGGATATGCCCGAACGGCTTCCTGGGGGTGGATGTGTTCTTTGTCATCTCCGGGTATTTCCTGATTGGGCGGCAGCTGCAGGACAATTCGGGGTTCAGCCTGCGGGAATACGCCAAGAGGCGCGCGGCGCGGGTGCTGCCGCCGTACCTGGGGCTCATCCTGCTGGTGATTCTGGGCAGCGTGCTGGTGTTCGCGGGAGCGGACATAGCAAGCTCCGGCAAATTGGAGAAGGCGTGCCTGCTGGCAACGGGGAACTGGTACCTGGATGCCAACAGCGGGTCCTATTTCTCCGCCAGCACGCGGAACTACCCGCTCATGCACCTGTGGTACATGGGCGTGCTGCTGCAGGCGTACGCATTGTTCGGCCTGCTGTTCTGGGTGTGGAGGGCCGCGCGCCTGGGGAGGCGGGCCCGGGTGGCGACGCTGTGCGCCATTGGGCTGGCCTCCGTGGTGGCGGCACACCTGCAGTTGAATTCAACATGGCTGCTGATGCATGGCGGTTGCTACTACTGGACCAGTGCCAGGCTGTGGGAGTTTGCATTTGGCGGCATGCTGGCCCTGATGCCGCCCGCCCGGCCGGGCAAAGGCGCATCCGCAACCCTTGTCCTTTCGTGCGTCCTTTTGGCGGTGCTCGCGTTCTGCCCCGTGAAGCAAGCCTTTTTGTACAACGGAGTGGGCGCGCTTTTGGGCGGCGCCGCCATATGGGCCGGGCGCGCCTGCCCCGGCGGCAGGCTCCTGGAGAACCGGGCCATGCTGTGGCTTGGGGAAATATCCTTTGCCCTGTACCTGGTGCACTGGCCGCTGATATGCGGCGGGGAGTACCTCTTGCGGGAGAGCCTGCAGCCCATCCACGCCCTGCCGCTGCTTTGCCTGGTGCTGCTGTGCGCGTGGGTGTTTTTCCGGTGCCTGGAGAAGCCCCGGTTCAAACTATGGGTTCCCGCCGCCCTCTACCTGCTGTGCTGCGGGCTTCACCGGGAGGTGGGCGCCTTGAGCGGCAATGGCAGCCTCAACGCCGTACCAATGCCCGAGACGTCTCTTGCCACGCTGGAGAACGTGCCCCTGGATTCCGCGCTCTATGAAGGGGCCTCCGGCATTGTTCCCAACCAATGGAGCCAGAGTGCACCCCCGGAGCCGCTGCTGCAATGGATAGGGGATGGATCCGAGGCTCCGGATTTCGTGGTGATGGGTGACAGCCACGCGTTAGATGCGGCCGCGGGAATGGACGCGCTTTCCAGCCGGAACGGATGGCACGGCGTTTTCCTGGGCAGCTACGTGGTGCCGTTCTGGGGGTGCGACAGCGGCATGCGCGGCGCGAAAGTTGGTCCGGGCAACTATTGCGACAAGGCGAAGATGCTGGCTGTCATGGACTGGCTCCGGCTCCAGCCTTCCATCAAGACGGTTGTGATAGCCCAGTACTGGCAGAGCCGGATGGATCCGCACACCTTGTGGAGCGGGGCCGCCAGCCCGGACACCCCGGAGGAGATAGCCGAATGGCGCGCCCGCGAGTTTCAAGGGTTCTGCCGCCGCATGGAGGAATGCGGCAAGCGGGTGCTGGTTCTTACGGACTCGCCCACGATTCCCGCAGCTTCCCCCCACCGGGTGCTCCGCGCCGGCCGTTTGCACCATATGAGCGAGGCATGCGTGCCGGGCCTCTGCAGATCCCGGCAGGATTATCAGGATAAAAACGCCCTTTTCAACGCACATTTGGACAAGCTCCAGGAATCCGGATGCTGCCGCGTGTTCCACCGCGAAGGCAACTTTTTCCGCACCGATGTGTTCTACTCGCTGGTGAACGGCGAGCTGATGCACCGGGACAACAACCACTTGACGCAGAAGGGAGCGGCCATGGGCCTGGAGGGCATGACCCTGAAATAAGCGGCGCGGGTGCCTGTTTGCGCGCCCCCAATGGCAAGGCTCAATGGCAAGGAAGCACAACCCTTGACTTCCCTACCGTTCCCTGATATGCTGCACGGGTGGCACGTATATGGAAGATGGAAAAAATGGCTATCCCATACACAGCAGTGAAGAGAGAAGCCCCGGAGCCAGAGTTCCAGCTCACGGTCATCACCGTGTGCTGGAACGCGCTGGCGGATTTGAAGCCCACGGTGGAGAGCGTGCTGCGGCAGAAGGCCAAGGGAACCATCAGCATTGAACATGTGGTGGTGGACGGAGCCTCCACGGACGGCACGCCGGAGTGGCTGGCGGAGCAATTTGCGGCGGGGAACATTGAGCGGTACGTTTCCGAACCGGACCGCGGGATATACGATGCCATGAACAAGGCCATCAACCTGGCGCGCGGGCGGGTGCTGACGTTCATGAACGCGGGGGACACGTACACAGACGGGGACATCAGCTGCTGCGTGGCCCCCATCCTGGAGGGCAAGGCCAAGAGCGCCGTGGGTTCAGCCTATTACATCAACCAAACCTCTGCCTGGAGTGCAGAAAAGCACCCGGACACCGTCAGCGCATATATTGACATCATCGGCTGCCATCAAGCCTATTTCTTTGACGCTGCGGCCACGCGGGACCTGGGCGGGTATGATTCAGGGGCATTCCACAGCGCCGCGGATTTGGAGTTGATGAATGCATTCATGCGCCGTTACGGCATGCCGCACTGCGACCGCACCCTTGTGGCCAATTTCTATTTGGGCGGCTTCTCTTCAGACTGCTGGGAAACAAAGCGGCACGAGTTCATTGAAATCCATTGGCGGTCGTGGGAGCAAATTTGCAAACGTTGCCGCCGGGACCGCCGCCTTGCAGAAGTGTTATGCGCCGTAGTGGCACGCCACTGCTGCATTCTTGGCATGGGCCGGAATTGCAAGAGGGACAACATTTCTGAAGAGAAGAAGCATCTGCGGCAAATGATACGCACGCTGCCGTTGCCGCTTTCCCTGTATCCGCGCCGCCCCCTGCTACTGCTGACATATGCCGTGGCGTTTACCCCCGGTCTCCCGGTTCCGTTAAAGGCGCGTCTTCTCCATGCCTGTGAATACCTCTGCGCAACAACGAAGCGCCCCCCCGGTCTCTATCTAAAGCACATGGCAAAGGAGCGCTTGTTCCTACCCTTGGCCATATGGCATTCCCTTCTGGCCAAATGCAGGGGAATGGCGCACCGGTGACATTTGCCCCGGGCAACCATCACAGCAGTTTGCCGCCACCGCGGCCCACGCAACGCCGTACCATGCGAGATTCATGCGCCCGGGAATTGCGACGCATTGAGTATCACCCCCCAAGGCGGCCTTCCGGGCCAAGCCTATTCCTTCGCCTCCCCTTGGTGAAGCCGTGATATGGATTCCGCGACTGATGTTGCCGATCGAGGCTCGCCTACATAGTGAGCTTCTGCCGGGCCACCTAAAACGAACTGCGACGGGTGCCCGGTGTCGTCTACGGAGCGGATGCCGATACGCAGGAGCCCCGGGGCCCGCTGGGTTAAGGGTTGACACCCCCGCCGCCGTGTGCTAGATTGAGCGCGGTCACCTGTGCCCAAAAGCCATGATAAGCATTGTCACCCCCACATACAATTCTGCGGAGTACCTTGAAGAGTGCATCCTTTCCCTCAAAGGGCAGCGGCGGCGGAATTTCGAGCACATCATCGTGGACGGCTGCTCCACGGACGGCACGCTGGATATCATCCGCAAGTATGAGGGCACCTACCCCATGCGCTGGATTTCAGAGAAAGACGGCGGCATGTACGAGGCCATAGCCAAGGGGTTCCGCATGGCGGAGGGAGACATATTCGCCTGGCTGAATTCAGACGATATGTACCTGCCGTGGGCCACCTATACCATGGAGCGAATCATGAAGGGAGGAAAGGTGCAGTGGTGCACCGGCATACCCACCTTGTACAATGCGGAGGGAATGCCGCATGTGCCGTACAACCACATTCTCCTGTATGCGTGGCCCCTGTTGAAAAGGGGATGGTATGATGGTCAGCGGCTGGAGTGGATACAGCAGGAGTCATCATTCTGGACCCGCAAGCTGTACGAGGCGGCCGGCGGCCTGGACACGCGCTTCAAGTATGCGGGGGATTACCGTTTATGGTGCAGCTTTGCGCAGCACGCGCCACTCTATTCCACCAATGTTGTCATAAGCGGGTTCCGCATTCACGGAGGCCAGAAAAGCGCCGAACCGGGGAAATACCGTGCGGAGCAACCGCCGTTCGGCACCAGGGAGAGGCTGTTGAAAAAATACGGCTGGTACCACATGCAGGAGAAATGGCATCTGCATAAAAACGCCCACTTCATCCGCATTCAGCAATGCCCTGAAATTTGACACCTGCCCCCCCCAACAAAGAACGCCGCGCCCTCCCCTGCATGGGCAACCGCGGGCTCCCATAGAATCCTGCAGGCCTCAGCGGCGCGCTCACGCGTTGGGCCGCGATGTGGTGTACATCGGCATCACGAATTCATCCATGCTCATTGGCACGCAGTCTGCGGAAACGATGCGGAAGGTGGGCGTGGCGCCCAGGAAAGACGCGGTCAGCCTGAACGTGGAGGGAGGCCCGATGGTGTAGTCGCAGTGGGCCAGGAGCGAAAAATCGACCAGGAAAGGATTGCGCGAGATGTAGAGGGAGCGGCACGGCACATCAAAATGGTGTTTTGTCATATCTTCATCCGAGCATATGACAAACGACACCTCTCCGTGCAGCAGTTCTGAAATTTTCCGCATGCAGCGTTCATACACGGAAATCTCAAAGAAATATTCCCCGCCCCGCCACCGGGCGTAATCCGTCCTACGAATGTGAACCCCGACAACGGGGACGCCATGGCGGCGTTGTTCCTCGATTATCTGCGCTGCGCGCTCCCAGTACTCCTTCTTGGGGCGTACGGCCTTGCGGACCTCGTCCGCATGCTTCCGCAGCAAGTCAAAGTCAAGGAACGGCCAGCAATTCATCAACACGAGACTCATCGGAGAAATGGTGCGCAGCCGTTCCGTGAGTTCTGCATTTCTCAAGTTCTGATTATAAATGAGATGAACGCGAAAGAGCCTGCTGAAAAAGCCGAACAAACGGAAAAGATGGTATTTACGCAGGAATACATCAAAATCGTACAGTATCTTGTTTCGCCGCGGATGGTAGGAGCACACGCCCTTCCCCGGTCCGAAGAACTCAAACTCATGGCATGAAGAGAAACTCCACATCCTAATGTTCCAATGGTGCTCCAGAGCCGCGGCCAGAAGATACAGGAACATGTACAGCTCATTCCCGGTACGCCCGCCGGAAGTGTATGCAACAATCATGATAAACTATTTGTGACGTTCAGGATACGCTGCCGCCCCTTGCCAGAGAGGGAAAGCCCTTTATGCTCCCGGCCGGCGGACGAGGCGTTCTATAGCACGGGCGCGCATTTCCTGTCAAGCCTTTTTTAACCGAATGCGGGAGCTGCGGATGAATTGCCTTGACTTCCCGGCCCCGGTGCTGCTATAATGCGCGCGCATGACAATCAATGGGCAATCAGCATCAAACGAACACTACGACATAGCCCTGATAGGCTTCTGGTTCGGGTGCAACTACGGGGCCATATTGACGACCTACGCACTGTACCGCTTCTTTACGGACCGCGGGCTGAAGGTGCTGCTGCTCAACCAGGCGCCGCTGGCGGGCAATCCCATGTACCTGGATCCGCGGAACATATCCCACCGGTTCATGGAGCGGTACGGCGTGAAGTGCTCCCGGCCGCTGCAAAGCGATGCGGATCTGGAGGCGCTCAACGAGGTGGCGGACACCTTCGTGGTGGGATCCGACCAGGTGTGGCGCTGGGCGTACACAAGCTATCAGGGGTTCTTCTATTTCATGGATTTCGTGCGGGGGGAAAAGCGCAAGATAGCGGTGGCATCCTCGTTTGGCATTGATTGGGAGGAACGCCCCGCGGACAACCTGGCCAAGGCGGGCCTGTACCTGCAGGCGTTCGACGCCGTATCGGTGAGGGAGGATTCCGGGCTCAAGGTCCTGCGCGAGCACTACGGGGTGGAGGGAGAATGGGTGGCGGACCCCGTGTTCCTGCACGGTGACGCCTTTTACCGCGAATTGGCAGATGGGGCGGCAGACCCTCCCGAGGGGCCCTACCTGTTTGCCTATGTCCTGGACGAGACTGAGGAAATCCGGGAATTGATAAACAGCGTGGCCCGGCAAAGGGGCCTGCGCGTGTTTACCGTGGAAGACGCGCACCGGCTGGTGACCACACCCGGCGGGGATGAGGCGCGCGGCAGGATACCCGAGCCGGAACAATGGCTGCAATACATCCGCGACTGCGCGTTTTTCGTGACGGATTCATTCCACGGCGTTTGTTTCGCCCACATATTCCACAAGGACTTTTTATGCGTGGCGCCGCAGGGGCGCGGGCTGGCGCGCCTGCACTCGCTCCTGGCGCTGAGCGGCTTGGCAGACCGCCTGCAGGAGCAGCCGCCGTACAATCCCGCCGTGGCGCAACAAGCCATACCCTGGGATGCGGTGGATGAAAGACTGCACGCGGCGCGCGCAAAGGCCGCAGAATGGATTGAAGCGGCGCTGAACCGCCCGCGCGACCCGCGCCGGGTTGCACTGGGGACCAGGCTTCACCGGCTGCTGTATGCGGGCAGGGGGGAGTGCGAGCGCGACTGGTGGGCGCACGGGCAGGTTCAGAGCCTGCAGAGCGGCAAGGGCCTGGCTTTCCTGGCCGCGCTCGTGCGCGCCAAGATGCGCCTGCTCCGCCTGGCGGGGAAAGTGCTGCCTGGCCGCAAGGGGCGGCAATTCACAAAGAAAGCCGGCACGCAGGAGGCCGTTCTGCGCCAGCTGGAGCTTGAGCGGAGGGCGGCGCGGCACTGAAAGCCACCCGTGCTCCTACCGGCGGCGCAGCTTTGAACGCAGCTTGCGGAAAAGGCCGAACCTGCCCGTCATCACCTTGCCGTCCTGGTAGCTTCTGTGGAACAGGGGGATTCCCAGGAAGCGGTACACGCGCGTGTTGGGAATGTTGGTGAAAAACAGCTTGCGCCAGCCGTTGGCGGGCTTGAGGGTGGACAGGGGGAAATCCCCCGGCAACTCCCGCGGAAGCCCCAGTTCCAAGGCCAGGTTGTAGTACGCCCGCTGCACCGCCGCATGCTCCGCCGGCGGGAAATAGTGCTTGGAGGAGGCGCAGTGCTTCACCAAGCCGTGGATGAAAAGGGATTTCCACTTCTCCCACAGGCCGTGCTCCCTATAGTATTTGCATACCCGTCTCTCCAGATTCAGCCTGAAATTCAGGTTGGCATCCCCGCAGAACTGCTGCCCCATGAATGAATCCTCATGCTGCCAGTTATGGTAGCCTTCCTTGTGCAAAAAACAGATGTTGCGGCAATGGATGGCCGTTTCCATGAAAAAATCCGCGTCCTCGTACCGCACGCCCACCGGAAAGCGCACGTGGTGTTCCTCAATGATGGAACGGCGCCACAAGTAGGCCCAAAACAGCAGCTGCAATTTCTCAAGCACCTGTTCCGATACGGGAACAACGCCCGAAAACGGTTCCGGGTGGTACATCTTTCTCCGGCTGGGTACCGGCGGCATACCGTATTCCTCCGCAATGCCGAAGCGCACGGCATCCACCTCCGGGGTGAAGCAGGCCACCGCCTTTTCGTACAGGTCCGCATCTATGTAGTCATCGGAATCTACCCCGGCAATGTATTCCCCGGTGGCGGCGTCCAAGCCGGCGTTGCGCGCCGCGGACACGCCCGCGTTTGCCTGGTTGATGACAATGATGCGGGAATCCCGCGCCGCCAACTCCGCCAGGATTTGCCCGCTGCCGTCCGTTGAGCCGTCGTTCACGCAAATGATTTCCAAATGAGGATACGTGCTGGCGCAAATGCTTTCCAGGCAGCGCCGCAGGGTTTTCTCTGCATTGTAGGCGGGGATGATGACGGATATGGTGGGTGTGCTGTTCATGACTGTCCGAGTGTGGCCGTGCACTATATGCCGAGGCTCTGGATTCCTTCCAGCCAGCCCCATGTATACCATACGCGCAACCATGGAGTCAACCCCAAACAGTGCCTGTGAATGCGCATGGGAATGCCTGTACCTATGGCGAAACGGAGTGTTCGGGAGCAATGCCGGGCGCGGGAAGGGCAACGCCCCGCGCCCCACACCCTTGCCGGCGGCTACCCAGCCTGCCCGTCCCTGCACACAAGGCGTTTCACCCCCCGCAGCACGCGGTACGCAAGGTCGGGCAGCAGTATGTGTTTCCCGAACAGCGCCACAGAACGGCGCAGGGTGTTGGGGCGTATGAAATACCGGTGATAAGCGGCGGAAACGGGCATTTTCCTCAAGTCTCGGAGGAGATGGGCCCGCTGCCACGGGATGGGAATTGAGCCCATGCGCATGCCGCCGTTGCCACGCTCGACATCCGCCACCGAGACGGGGCGCATGTACAGTTCCGCGCCCAATGCCGCGAGCGCCTGCATTCCTTTCTCCGTGTGGCATGCCACACCGCTGACGCCGTGCATTTTTTCGTCTCCGCTCAAATCCCGCACGCCCCACAAATCACTTGCGGTCAAGTCGGACGAGTGGGTTGTGGCATCCTTTTGACAGGCATAGCAGGTTTCATTCACGCACAGCCTGTTGAGAAAGAGGAGGTGGAACGGGTTCTCCGCAAAGACTTCATCGGTGCCATCCTCGAACTCCACCCGCATACGGTAGGCTATCCATCCCTGTGTTTTATCCCGGAAATGCACTTGGCGCACCGCCGAGCCGTGCTTGTGAGCCAATTCCCGCAGCCACGCATCATAGGCGTTTTTGCTGGGCACGCCGTGGCAGGCAATGTCCGCCGTCAGCAGGTTCTCATGCTTGAACCCGAAACGCAGCCGCAATGCCTTCACCTGGCACGGCAGGCCGGTGAAAAGCACGGGAACACCCGTTTTGAGGGCCGCAGCCACTTTTTCAAAGCAGTGTGTGGTATCCGCCTGAAGATACTTGCTGCCCTGCATTTTCGGCAAATCGCGCACGCTGTCGATAGCGGCGAATTCCGCCTTGTCCAGCCCGTTCATCACCACGCCGAACGCCACGCCGCCCCGCTCCACGGTGTGTTTGGCCAGCAGTGCGACCACCCCGCCGCTGGAGCAGGCGCGCCGCAGGGCGGTGTCTGTGGCGTATGCGGCATAGCATGCGCGGGGAGCCGCACCGGCGAGTGGTAGCGGAGCCGACAGTTTCCTGCACATCTGTTCGCATGCGCGGCATTTCCTGCACAAGGCTTCATCCACATGCGGCCGCAGGAACCCATCCTCACCCATCTGCATGGTGATGGCCTTGGCCGAGCATACTCCCGCACAGAGGCCGCAGGCAAAGCAGCCGAGCGCATTGGCGGGCAGACGGGGTGGCGTGGGTGGTTGTTCTTTCATTGCGCTATGCGGGATTGCGCGCCTTGCAGGGCAGTCTGGAGGTATTGCAGGGATTGCTCACGCCAGGCTTGCAGGGCGGGTGCGGCCTCAGAGCATGCCTGCTGCAGCAGCTCCGGCAGGCGGCCGGGCGCCTGCAGCAGGGTGCCGTAGTTCCTCAGCATCCAGTGCCGCTCCTGTGTGACTATGCCTATCTTCATGCCGTTTGGCTCCTGCAAGGTAAAACCTTTTGCCTTTCGTATGGCTTCTCTTGTTCGGGAAACCGCCCTTCGGTGCTAGCGAGCCCATTCAGCATACAGTATTTGGAATACTGTATGGGCGCGCGAGTTGTAATGCTCCATTTTTGAACATCTTACAAGTATAACGCAAATATTGTGCCCCTGCGTTTGCCTCCAATGGATGCCAATTTGCCGCGTAGCAGGGCGTGTTTAAAGAAAAAGCCTTGCTACAGTATTCCAAATACTGTATGCCTGATGACACGAATTATGGCAAGTGCCACTGCGTCCTTTTCTGCCCCCAGAACAAAGCACCGGAGAGAAAACTTCCTTTTCAGGCATGCCAGCACACGATCGAAAGAACGCTGCCGCACGGACCGGCAGCGCCTGCGCCTCATCATGGCCACGCGGTACGGACACTGCACCTACCTGGCTATGTCCGCCGTCGGCAGGTTTTCATGCTTGAAACCGAAACGCAGCCGCAATGCCTTCACCTGGCACGGCAGGCTTGTGAAAAGCGCGGGAACATCCGTTTCGAGGGCCGCAGCCGAAGCAGCCGAGCGCATTGGCGGGCAGACGGGGCGGCGTGGATGGTTGTTCTTTCATTGCGCTATGCGGGATTGCGCGCCTTGCAGGGCAGTCTGGAGGTATTGCAGGGATTGCTCACGCCAGGCTTGCAGGGCGGGTGCGGCCTCAGAGCATGCCTGCTGCAGCAGCTCCGGCAGGCGGCCGGGCGCCTGCAGCAGGCGGTGCTGCTGCCCCGTGTGCGCAAGCAGGGTGTGGAAACGGGGGTTCTGGGAGGCGGTACTCCCACGTTGCGCGATGGAGGCAAAGGGTTTGCCGAACAGCAGGCTGAACGCTGAGCCGTGGAAGGAGTTGGTGACCACGCAGGCGGCATCCGCAAACAGGCGCAGCAGTTCGCCCGGCGCGGGGGTGCTGAGCATGCTTGCGGGAAAGTGCTTCTCCGCTCCCTGGAGTGCGACCACCACCATGTCAAGATGGTGCCCTGCGGCATACTGTTTCACCTCATCCCAGAAAATATCCTGCAGGGAGGGAAGATTGAGCGTGTACACCAGCATGTACGGCTTGCGATGCCTGGAGGGAGGCATCAATTCCGCATAATCCTCCCTCTCAAGGAGCAGTACGGGATCAGCCACCACCATGGCGTTGATTCCCAGGCCGCCCAGCAGCTCCGCCCCCGCATCCTCGCGCACGGAAACCCCGGCGAACCCCGGCAGGAATTCCATGGCCTGCGCCTTCCATGCGTCACCGCAATTCGCCCAGGGCGCGCTCGGCGCGTAGGCAATCCGCCTGCCGCGCGGGGCAAAGGAGAGGAAAGCTGTTTCCCCACATTTGCTCCACACCTGGTCGCTGCCGCATATGAATGCGTCTGCCGCGGGGGGGGACATGGCGAGAGCCTCCTCCCTGTAGCAGGTTTCCGTGGCCGTGATATGCTCCCTCATAAAACGGCGGAAACGCGATTGGGAGCGCCATTCTGCCCATGCCGAAACCGGATGGGCGCAAAAATGAAGCGTAAGCCACATGAAATCCCACCGGCGCCTTTCCTCCCGCGCATGCAAGCGCTGCACCAGCACGGGCTCGTGCCCCATGCGCCGCAATACCGTCTGCAGGGCGTAGCACTGCAGCAGGGTGCCGTAATTCCTCAGCATCCAGTACCGCTCCAGTGTGACTATGCCTACCTTCATTCCTTGACGTTTTTGCAGGCAGAAGCCGATTCGCCTTCCCGCAGGCAACCGCTTGTCCAGAAACCCAGGCTGGCGCCCCGACCGGCTCGTTCAGCATACAGTATTTGGAATACTGTAGCAAGCCTTTTTCCCTAACCGTCCTCTCTTCCACGGGGCAAACTGGCATCCGTTAGGGGCAAAAGTAGACTCGAATTATTTGCGTCATACTTTCAAGCTATTTAAAATGAACGCATTACAGCTCGCGCAAGCATACAGTATTCCAAATACTGTATGCTTGATGACACGAATCATGGCAAGTGACACTGCTCCCTTTTCCGCCCCCCGGAACAAAGCACCGGAAAGAGAACTCCCTTTTTCGGCATGCCAGCACGCGGTCATCACCGTATGCTGGAACGCGCTGGCTGATTTGAAGCCCACGGTGGAAAGTGTGGTGCGGCAGAAGGCCAGGGGCAGCATTTCCATTGGGCATGTGGTGAACGGAGCATCCGCGGACGTCACGCCGAAGTGGTTGGCAAAGCAGCTGGCAGCCGAATACATTGAGCGGTACGTTTCCGAGCCGGACCGCGGGATCTACGGTGCCATGAACAAGGGTATCAACCTGGCACGCGGGAAGGTGCTGGCCGTGGTGAACGCAGCGGACACTTACCGCGCGGATGCGGACCTGGCGGCATGCGTGCTGCCGATCTGCCGTGGTGAGACGGAGAGTGTGGCGGCCAGCGCCCACGTGGCGGGTTCCGCCCGAGAAAGGCCATTGTACCGCCCGCAGAACGAGCAGATGTACGTGCTCCCCCCCTGCTGCCGCCAGGCCTTCTTTGCACCATCCGCGCCGTACCGGGAAATGGGAGGATATGATTCCCAAACCCTGCACTGCGCGGCAGACACGGATTTGATGTACCGGGCACACGGCAAGGCAAGGCGGCCGCTGCGCGTTGACAATGTTGAGGCGGATTTCCAGGCGGGAGTTATTTCTGCGGATTGCTACGCCAAGTTCCGTGATGAGTTCATCGAGCTGCTGTGGTGCCACAGGGATGGCGTGAAAGAACGCTGCCGAACGGACAGGCAACACCAGCGCCTCATCATGGCCACGCTGTACGGCCACTGCACCTACCTGGCAACGGATGCCGCGGCGCGGATGCGCGCATGCTGCACGGTTTTGTGTACTATGCTTGCGGGCATGCTACCCAAGCTGCTCCCGGAGTTCCACAGCTTCCTCTTCTTTTCCTCCCCTATACTGGTATGATACACATCCTCACAGAGCGTTTGGCGAGGGTAAAACACCCCTTCTGGTACGAATCCACACTGGGAATGGAAGATGCCTTTGCCTCCCAGCCCGGAGTGGATCTGTTGCCTTTCAACCCATGGGTGGCCCGATTGAATTATTTCACCACATCTCACTTCCACAAGGTATTGCCGGATCCAACGCTTCGAGTGGCACCGGGTGACTGGTATCTCTTTATAGTCATGTCAAACTATGATTTAGAGCATCAGCGCACAGCCTTGCGGCGCGTGGCAGAGCGGGGCGGGCGAGTCTGCCTGTACTGCTTCGATACATGGGAGCCACAATACGGACATTGGCAGGGGCTCTTCTCACACATCCCCTTGATGGCAGTCTTTCTTGCTTACAGGCAGTCATACGAGCATTTCTCCCGCATCTTCGATTTCTGCCATTTCCTGCCCCAGTCTTGGGATGACCGCGTGTTCCACGCCCGCCCTCTCCCCAAGACCCGCCTGTTTCTGCAAATGGGGCGGCGTGTGGAATCCATACACCGTATGATTATGGATTACATGCGGGCCCGCGGTATTGCAGACACCCCTCAGAACTATATCTACCGCCGCACGCCAGACGAGGTGACCTTCCCCACCATAGAATCCACCGCCCGCGCCGTGGCGGAAAGCCGCTTCATGGTGTGCGCGCCGCGCTCCACAGATTCTCCGGGCTTCACCGGCAACGTGCAGGATGTGACCGCCCGTTTCTACGAGGCCATGGCCAGCAAGACCCTTATCATCGGCTACAAGCCCGGACCGGTGTTTGATGAGCTCTTCCCTGCAGATGCCATGGTGGAGCTCAAGCCTGACGGTTCCGACTTCTCGGAGAAGATAGACTTCTACCTCAACCACCCGGAAGAGTACACCCGCATTGTGGAACGCAATTATGAACTCGTGATGCGGGAGCACACCTGGGTCTCCAGGTTCCGCCAATTCCGCGCAGAGCTGCCATCTTGACAAATCAGCGCTGGGAGCATAGGCGTGAAACCTGTGTATTATTCCAATTGTTCGTCGTCTTGTAAATCCACCACCCGGTATTCTCCTCTACGCCGCCCACGCTGATTCCAGCTGATTTCTAGCGCAATCTATGTTTGACACGGCGGCCGGCTCCACGGTATAAGAAAATTCGGTACAATCGTTGCAACCATGCAAAGCCCCGCCACCATCAGCGTCATCGTTCCGGTATACAATGCAGAGAAAACCCTGCGGCGCTGCATAGAAAGCATTTGCGCCAGCACCTACCCGCATCTGGAGATTATTTGCGTGAACGACGGTTCCACCGACCGCAGCGGGCAAATCCTGGCGGAGATGGCCCAACGCGATTCCCGTATTGTTGTCATCAACCAGGCAAATGCGGGCGTGTCCGCGGCGCGCAACGCCGCACTGGTTGCAGCCACCGGGGAATACGTTACCGGGGTGGATTCCGATGACTACATAGACGCGGACCTGTATAGGATGGTGATGGCCTGTTTCGCCCCGGAAATTGATGCGGTGGCTTACGCCATAGCTGATGAGTTTGAAGTCCCCCCGCAGGAGCCGCATCAACCGTTATACCGTATGGAACCATATTCCGGGGCGGTGCCCGTTACAGAGGAAGTCATTTCAAACATGCATCCGTTGTTTTGGGCTCGCGTGTGGCGCCGATCGCTTGTGGAAGCACACCGGGTGCGCTTCCCGGAGGGTGCCCGGTTTGAAGATGCGGAGTTTTTCTGGAAAGCGGCTGTGCACTGCAGGAACATCTATTTCCTGCAAAGGAAGCTCTACCACTACTGGCAGCATGCAAATTCCTTCATGGGAGGGCAATTGAGCGGGAACGCCAATCTGGAGCCGATGCTCAACGTGGAGCGCCGCCTGTGCGCATACTACCGGGAAAACAGGTTGTGGGAGAAGTGGAAGCCGCTTTTCGTCCACGGCCTGGTGAAGCATTGCGCTTCCTCCAAACACTATTTCCCGGTTGCCGAGCATGAAGCGGTGCAGCGTGCGTATTACAACCTGGCCTTGGAACTGGGGCTTCCGCACGAGCTGCCGGGGGATTTCGCGCTTTCCACCCTCAAGCCCGCCACCGGCTGGCGCAGGCTGTTTTTCACCAACATTCCTAACACGCGCGTGTACCGCTTCCTGGGAATTTCCCTGTTCTACAAGAGCTACCGGGACGGCAAGGTGACTACGGGCAGATTCCGCCACATCCGGCAGCTGCTTTCAAATTTGCGGCACCGATAGCCGGTACCTTGTCGAACAATGCGGTCTTGTCACCTGCACTTTCCCCTCAACATCCCGGAAAGCGGGTGTGCTAAAGGGGGATGAGCCGTTTTTAGAGCTCCGCCAACGTTGTCGCATCGCGCACAAAGCGCCGCAGTACCGTCTGCAGGGCATGGCACTGCAGCAGGGTGCCGTAGTTCCTCAGCATCCAGTACCGCTCCAGTGTGACTATGCCTACCTTCATTCGAAGCTGCGCCATTGTATCAAATGGCACGCCGGGAATCCAGCCTTTTTACAGACTCAGCCCACCGCTGGGCGGAAACAGCTTTTCACAAGCCGGTAGAAGAGCGGCAGCGCAGGGTTGAACGCCCCTTTATTTACCCATCCTGAAAGTCCACTTCACAAAACGTTTTATGGGGTGCAACACCATTCTGGGATTGTTTTTGAGCCGCATCGCCAGCTTGCGGTAGGGAGCATATTTGAGCAAATGTGCCAGGCGATCATAATTGTACACGGCATGGGGATTCACGCCGGGTTGTGCGGCATAGTGCAAGAATTCACCCTTGTAGGGGCTGTCGTTCATAATTTCCCACTCTATCACGCCTTTCTCCTTGGCTTTGGTGGAGCGGTAGCATGATGTGTCGAACACGCTTTCAAACGCATCGAGCTTGCCTATTTGATCCAGTTGCAGCATTGTGCGCACGCATTTGAAGCATTTCCCACAATTGGGGGCTCCGTGTATACAAACATTCAGCAGCTTCTGAGCCGGGCCGAAATCGCTCAGCAGCTTGGGCCTGTCATATCTGGTTGAGGCGGCGAGAGACGAGTACAGCCGCGTGCTCTCCGTACTCATACAACGCAACAGGTATTCTTCACTCATTGCGGGATCTGACATCGAGAACTTGAAATTCTCCACATGAACCGCCGATGCAAAATGGTAGGCGGAAAAATACTTCTGAATGGCCAACACGCATGCCGCATCCCGGAACGTATGCAGGTTAATGTGTTTCCAACCATCGTGGAAATAAGAACCTCATTCATACCAGCCGGATGATATACGTATTTTGCAATGGGTATAGCGCATCTGCTAAGAGGTTCGAAATCCAAGGACAGCGTAATGCCAAACACACGTCAAACCTTGCCGCGCGGCAATGAGGGATTTTTCCTATGCCGGCGTCATGTTGCAGCCTGCATTTCTTCAAAATTGTGCTTGACTACCCATTGCAAAAAAACGTGGGACAGTAAGGAACGAACGCAAAGCATGGACAGGAGGCCCATGAAATCCCTTGACCGCGGCGGGGTGGGCGCATAGAATGGCTGTGTGATGCAGGAGCTGGAAATCATGGCGCCGGCGGGGTCGTTCGAGTCCCTGGCGGCGGCGCTGCGGGCCGGGGCGCACAGCGTGTACTTCGGCGTGGGCATGTACAACATGCGCGCCCGCTCCACCGTGAACTTCACGGAGGACGACCTGCCGAAGGTGGTGCGCCTGTGCCACGCGTGCGGGGCCAAGGCGTACCTCACCTGCAACATTATTGTGTACGATGAGGAGCTGGCGGGCATGGAGAGCCTGCTGGAGCGCGCCAAGGCGGCGGGCGTGGATGCCGTGATAGCGGCGGACATGGCGGTTATCACCCACGCGCGCAAACTGGGGCTGGAGGTGCACGTATCCGTGCAGGCGAACGTGTGCAACGTGTCCGCCGTGCGCTTTTTCGCGCAGTACGCGGATGTGATGGTGCTGGCGCGCGAATTGAAACTCTCCCAGATACGGCACATTATCGGCACCATACGCGCGGAGAACATCTGCGGGCCGGGCGGCCGCCCCGTGCGCATCGAGGTCTTTGCCCACGGCGCCCTCTGCATCGGCATTTCTGGCAAGTGCGGCATGAGCCTGGCCGCCTACAACCACAGCGCCAACCGCGGCCAGTGCTTCCAGCTCTGCCGCCGCAAATACCGCGTCACGGACACCGAGACCGGGTTCGAGATGGATGTGGACAACCAGTACATCATGTCGCCCAAGGACATTTGCACCATCCGCGTGGTGGACCAACTGGTGGAGGCGGGTGTGTCCGTGTTCAAGCTGGAGGGCCGCGGGCGCTCGGAGGCGTACGTGTCCACCGTCACGCAGGTGTACCGGGAGGCGGTGGAATCCTGCACCGCCGGCACGTGGAGCCCGGAGAAGGTGGCCGCGTGGGAGGAGCGCCTGCTGCAGGTGTTCAACCGCAAGTTCTGGCACGGCGGCTACTACCTGGGGGAGGAATGGGACACGTGGAGCGGCTGCTCCAACAGCCTGGCCCTGGAGCAGCGCCGCCACCTGGGGCGCGTGCTGCGCTGGTACCCCAAGGCCAAGGTGGCGGAAATACGCCTGGAGGCGGAGCCCCTTTCCCCGGGAGACAAGATTGAAATCACCGGCTGCACCACCGGCATTGTGCGCGTGGAGGTGCAGGAAGTGCGCTGCGATGATGCGCAGGGAGTCACCCACACCGTGCCCACCGCACCCAAGGGGGCCGTGGCCATGGTGGCGGTGGATACCAAACTGCGCCACGGCGACAAGGTGTATCTGGTAACGCGCCGCAAGCTGTCATGAACGCGGAGAAACAGGTAAGGGTGGTTTTCAGCGCGGAGGACATCCGCCGCGGCGTGGAGCGCGTGGCGCGGGAGGTGCAGGCGCTTTTCGGCACGCGGGACGAGGTGCTGGTGCTCGCCGTGCTCAACGGCGGGCTCTGGTTCGCGGCGGATTTGCTGCGCTTGCTGCCGGCCAACTTCCGGCTGGAGACCATGCGCGTGTCCTCCTACGGCGCGGGGCGTGAAAGCTGCGGCACGCTGAAATGGCTCACCCCCATGCCGCAGGTGCAGGGGCGCCGCGTGCTGGTGCTGGACGACCTGGCGGACACCGGGCTCACCCTGCGGGAAATCTGCCGCAACCTGGCGTATGCCGGTGCGGCGGAGGTGAAGTGCGCCGTGGCGGTGGACAAGGCGGGCCGCCGCAACTGCGACCTGGCGCCGGATTTTGCCGCCCTGCACACGGGCCCCGGCTACCTGGTGGGCTACGGCATGGATGCAGACGGCAAGTACCGCAACCTGCCCTGCATAGGCGTGCTGGAGGACTGAGCGCGGGCCCGATACGCGCTTTTTGCGCCGCGGACAAAAAAATCTCATCCTTTTGCTTGACATTGTGGCGGGCGGGTGGTATCTTGGCGTCCCGCTTTGGCGGCAATACCCGCCGGAGCGCTCAGAACAACCGCAAATCAACTTCTAACATTATGGTAGCAATTCGTCTTAACCGCCAGGGTTCCAAGGGCCGTCCCTTCTACAAGATTGTCGTGGTCGACAGCCGCGACCGCCGCGATGGCGCCTTCATCGAGCAGCTCGGCACCTACAACCCCATGGCTGAGGGTGTGAACTACGAGCTGGATGTGGACAAGGCAGACAAGTGGATCTCCAACGGCGCCCGCCCGTCCGTGACCGTGGCCTCCATCATCAAGAAGGCTCGCGCCGCCAAGGCCTGAGCCCCCTGAATACCCCCTTTCTTCATTTGGTTGTTACAAGGCACACCTGTACTGCGGTGCAGGTGTGTTTTTGTGCCTTGAGAAGCACCCCCTGACATGCTACAATACGCGCGATGATGGAGATGCTCTACAATGCCACGCAGAACGTGGCGGCGGAGATACCGTGGCTGTTTCCGGTGTTCTTCGCCATGTTCGGCGCGTGTATCGGCTCGTTCCTGAACGTGGTGGTCTACCGCCTGCCGCGGGGGCTGAGCGTGAACGAGCCTGCGCGCTCGTTCTGCCCCACGTGCAAGGAGCCCATCCCGTGGTACCTGAACATCCCCATCCTGAGCTGGCTGATGCTGCGCGGGCGCAGCGCGTGCTGCAACACGCCCATCTCCGTGCGCTACTGGCTGGTGGAGGTGGCCACCGCCCTGCTCTTCGGCCTGGTGGCGTGGTACTACGCGGTGGACGACATCATCACCCAGGCCCTGCTGTGCGCGTGGGTGGCGGCCATGCTGGCCACGCTGTGCACGGATTGGGAGCAGATGGTGGTGCTGCCCGTGCTCATGGTGGTGGCGGGCGTTGCGGGTGTGCTGGTGTCGCTGCTCTCCCCGTGGTTTGCGGGGGATGCGTTGGAGCCGGAGGATGGCATCCTGCTCTCCCTGGTGGGCGCGGCGGCCGGCTTTGCGTTCTTCCGCCTGGTGGGCTGGGCCGGCACCATCGCCTTTGGCAGGCACCGCAAAGAGTTTGACCAGCCGCAGGGGTGGAAGCTCCACCAGGCGGCGGATGGAGACGATATTGTTCTGGAGTTCGCCAATGGCGAAACCCTGCTGTGGAGCCGCGTGTTTGCCGAGCCCTCCAACACCCTGGTGCTGCACGGAGCGGCACTGGAGGACGGCCGCGGCGGAGCGGGCCACATCTCGTTTGCGGCGGACGCGGCGGTGCTGGCGGACGGCACGCGCATGGAGCTGGAGGCGGTGGAATCCCTCTCCGGCACCTGCGGCGGGTACCGCTCGCGGCAGGCGGCCATGGGCAGCGGGGATGCGTGGATTGCCATGGGCATCGGCGCGCTGCTGGGCTGGGAGGGCGTGCTGTTCTCTCTGGTGGCGGGCAGCTTCATCGGGCTGGCGCTCGCGGTGGTGTCGCGCGTGGGGTTCGGCAGGCCGATGCCGTTCGGCCCGGCGCTGATCCTGGCGGCGGGGGTGTGGCTGTTCTACAGCGTGCAGATAGACGCCTGGCTCAGGGATTGGATGGGGTGGTACTAACGCAAGCGAATGATGGAGTATGACTACCTGATAGTGGGCGCGGGGTTGTTCGGCGCGGTGTTTGCGGAGCGCGCCACCGCCGCGGGCAGGCGCGTGCTGGTCATCGACAAGCGCAGCCACATCGCCGGGAACGTGTACACGGAGCCCGTGGAGGGCATCAACGTGCACCGCTACGGCCCGCACATCTTCCACACCCATATGGACGAGGTGTGGGAGTACGTGCACCGCTTCGCCACCTTCAATGATTTCGTCTACCGCCCGCTGGCCAACTACCGCGGCGAGATGTACTCCCTGCCCTTCAACATGCACACCTTCCGGCAGATGTGGGGCGTCACCACCGCAGAGGAGGCCGCCGCACGCATCGCGCAGCAGCGCGCCGCCGCCCCGCAGGAGCCGCAGAACCTGGAGGAACAGGCCATCAGCCTGGTGGGCACGGAAATCTACCAAAAACTCATCAAGGGATACACGGAGAAGCAGTGGGGGCGCCCCTGCACGGAGCTGCCCCCCTTCATCATCAAGCGCCTCCCCGTGCGCCTGGAGTACAACGACAACTACTACAACGACCCCCACCAGGGCATCCCCATGGGCGGCTACACCGCCATGGTGCAGCGCATGCTGCAGGGTATCGAGGTGCGCCTGGGGCAGGACTACCTGGCGGACCGCGCCGCGTGGGACGCGCTGGTGCCGCGCGTGGTGTACACCGGGCCCATCGATGCGTTTTTCGGCTACCGCCTGGGCACGCTGGAATACCGCTCCCTGCGCTTCGAGACGGAGGTGCTCAACCAACCGGATTTCCAGGGCCGCGCCGCCGTCAACTACACCGACCGCGATACGCCCTGGACACGCATCATCGAGCACAAGCACTTTGAGTTCGGAACCCAGCAAAAAACCGTCGTCACTCGCGAATTCAGCAAGGAATGGCAGCGCGGCGACGAACCGTACTACCCCGTGAACGACGCCCGCAACTCCGCCCTCTACGCCCAATACCGCGAGCTGGCGCAGCGGGAGCCCCGCCACATCTTCGGCGGCCGCCTGGCAGAGTACCGATACTACGACATGGACGACGTCATCCACCTGGCGCTCCAGGCCGCGGAAAGGGAATTCAAATAGGCCATGCAAGGCGCTTTTTCCTTGATGGCATGCCCATGGTGCGGTATAGTGGGGAGGATATGAAAAGGACCTTTTCAACGATACTGGCGATGGTGTGCGGGGCGCTGGCCTGGGCGGGCGCGGCGGAAACGCAGGTGCACTGGGCCAAGGGCGTGAGCCAGCAGGGCGGGTGGTATGATTTCGACAAGACCTTCACCACCGACAGGGACATGTGCTGGGCCGCCGCCGCTTCCAACGTCATTGCCTGGTGGCAGGACCGCAACCAGGCGCTCACCTCCACCGCCGGAGCCCCCACCGGGGCCGCCGTGTGGGCCACCTTCAAGCAATCCTTCAACAACATCAGCGGCGACCCCACCGATGCCATGCAGTGGTACTTCGACGGCCAGTTCTCCGACAACACCATCCGCGCCAGTCTCACCGAGTACGGGAAGAACCAGGGCGGGTACTACGCGGACCTGCTGGAGGGCGAGCCGCAGTACAAGCTCAGCGCCATCATGGGGCTGGTTCAGTACAATTTGGCGGATCCGCGGGTGTACACCTCCGTGCTGTGCGACCTGCTGGACCAGGGATACGGCATTGCCATGGGCATTGCCGGCACCCTGCCCGGCGGCACCCGCTACGGCCACGCCATCACCCTCTGGGCCGCGGAGGTGAACCCGGACACGGGCATCCTCTCCAGGATTTGGATCACCGACCCCGATGACGTGGCGGGCGCACAGCCCCTGGGGCTGGTGTCGCTCACCTGCTCGCTCAAGGGGGGCGACCCGAGCTCGCAGTACATCACCTTCGAGTCCGATTCCCTCACCGGAAACGTGAAGCAATACCCCCTCAACGAGGCCGTGCTGGACCAGTTCTACGCGGTGGGCTCCAACATCACCTCCTGGCAGGCACCCGCCGTTCCGGAACCCGCCACCGGCGCATTGAGCCTGCTGGCGCTTGCGGCCCTCGCGCGCCGAAAGAGGAAATAGGCGCCGATTGCGCTTGCAGGGGTGTGTTTCATGGGGTAGAATGAACCCGCCCTATGAAAAAGATACGCCCACATGGATTGACGTTTGAGGATGCCCTGAAGTACGAGGACCGGGAACTCGCCCGGCTCTTGTACAAGGATGCCGCGCCTGCGGAACAGGCGGAGATGAGCCACCGCTGGAGGAAGGAACACCGTTATCCCTTGGTACGGGAGGAACGCATAGACGAGCTTCTGGACATCTCCCCCGGCCGCAACTTTGACGAGGCCGCCTTCCAACGTCTGGTGCAGGACGTGGAGGCCGCCGGCATCCACGTCCCCACAGATGAGGAATGCCGGGCCATGGACCCGCGTCCCATCAACCGCCCCGCGGCCATGCTGAAGGTGCTGATGGAGACCAAACAGGATGCCCTGTTGGAGCGGCTGCTGCAAGCGGGGCTGGACTTGAACAAATCCATGTACGACCGAACAGGAGAAGGGACATGGCCGCTGGATATCGCATGCGACTATTATCCCCATTTCGTGCCGATGTTCCTCAAGCACGGGGCCGATCCGAACGGGGACGGATATTGGAACATCCCGCTCATCAGTGCCGGGATAGGGGAGGATGTGGAAACAATCAACCTCCTGCTGGCGGCCGGAGCCGACCCCAAACTTGTGTCGCCGGAAGGCTGGACTCTGCTGGGGATTGCCGTCAACTTTGAAATGGATGAACTGGTGTACCGCCTGCTGGAGATGGGTGTGGATGCCAACGGCGGATATGATGTAGAGGAATATCTGCCTCTCGTAGATGCCATATTCCTTCAACGCACCGACTATGTGGAACGCTTGCTGGATGCCGGGGCATCGCCCTTTCTCGTCACGGCAAGCGATATCAACCCCGATGATGACGGACAAACCCCTCTCTATGAAGCCGAGGAATGGCTGCCGCGGGCAGAAAACCCGCAAGAGTTTGAAACCGCGCAAAGAATCGTGGATGCCATCTACAGCCGTTTCCCAGATATCGACCGCCTGCCGCACATTGAAGACTGGGAGGAGGACAGTGAACAGAAGCACGCCTACATGAACGCGGCGCTGTGGAATGCATCGGCATACGGTTTGCGGGAAGGTGCATTCAGTCTGCTGGAATACTGCGGAGCGGATGCCTCTGCCTGCAACAAGGCGGGTGTTCCGGCATTGGCGGTGGCGGCGCAGCGCGGGCATGCGGGCGTGGTTTACGAATTGCTGAGCTACGGGGCGGACCCCGCCACGGCGGCACCCATGCCCACGGCGCGCCAGGCGTTCACCGCGGAGGTGCGGCGGCTGTTGAAAGTGTTTGAGGGTGGATTTGCGAAGAAGAGCTGATTGGGGTGCAATGACGAGTGAAATAAAACGGAAAGCCCCATGCTTGGAGCATGGGGCTTTTTAGCGCTCCGGCGGTTGGGATCGAACCAACGACCTAGTGATTAACAGTCACCCGCTCTGCCGCTGAGCTACGCCGGAATTGCCTCCCCTGAACGGGGTGCGGGCGGATATTACTCCCGTTCGCCCGTCCTTGCAAGCTTTTTTTTGTACAAAAATGCGTTTTTTTGCAAGGAGGCCGGAAAATGCCTCACAGGCGGCAGCTGCGCTGGCGCAGGATGTGGTCGCACAGCACAATCCACGCCATGGCTTCCACAATGGGAACGGCGCGGGGAAGCACGCAGGGGTCGTGGCGTCCGCGGCCGCGCAGCAGCACTTCCTGCATGCTGTCGTTGATGGTGTTCTGGGCGGCCAGGATGGTGGCGGTGGGCTTGAAGGCCAGGCGCATGTTGATGTCCTCTCCGTTGGAGATGCCGCCCTGGATGCCGCCGCTGTTGTTGGAGCGGGTGCGCACGCGCTTGCCGTCGTAGTAGTAGATGTCGTTGTGCTCGGAGCCGGTCATGGATGGGGCGCGGAAGCCGCTGCCCACCTCAAAGCCCTTGCAGGCGGGGATGCTCATCATGGCGTGCGCCAGCGTGGCCTCCAGCTTGTCGAACACGGGGTCGCCCAGCCCCACGGGGCAGTTGCGCACGGTGCAAGCCACCACGCCGCCCAGGGAGTCGCCCTCATTGCGGGCGCGGCGTATCTCCATGGCCATCTGCACGCCCAGGTGGCGGTCCGCCGTGCGAGCGTCGTTGGCCTGGATTTCCGCGCGGTCCACCAGGTGGGGCGGCACGGTGCACACCAGGTCGTGCACGCTCTCCACCCAGGCCAGCACGTCCATTTTGGGGTAGAGGGTCTGCACCACGGCCTTGGCCACGGCACCCGCGGCCACGCGGCCTATGGTCTCACGCGCGCTGGCGCGGCCGCCACCGGACAGCGGGCGGATGCCGTACTTGGCATCATAGCAGTAGTCCGCATGGGAGGGGCGGTAGGCGTGCGCCATCTCATCGTACGCCGCCGGGCGGGCATCCACGTTGCGCACCATCATGGAGATGGGCGTGCCGAGGGTCTTGCCGTCCATCACGCCGCTGAGGATTTCCACGGTGTCGGGCTCCTTGCGCTGGGTGGAGATATCGCTCTGGCCGGGTTTGCGGAGGTCCAGCTCCCTCTGGATCATCTCCCGGGTGAGCGCCACGCGCGCGGGGCAGCCGTCCACCACCACGCCTATGCCGGCACCGTGGGATTCCCCCCACGTGCTGACCCTGAACACCGAACCGAACGAACTGGACATATCTTGCGGTGAATTCTACCAGTTTTCCATGCCAAATCAAGCGGAGAATGCGTGCGCGGGCATCTTCACATGTGTTCCCATGAAATTTGGGAAAGGGCGTGTTTGGCGTGCAATATTTGGTGGTAACATGGGAGGTTGGTAGGCAAACCGCCCCCCCGAATCCACACCGCCAAGGGTGGCTCCTCTCCGAGCGTTATATGGGGCATGTCAAGCTCATTGTGAGAAATTCGGAAATTTCAACAGGAGAAATTCCGGCAAAGGGAAAGGCGTTGTCGCTAATCCTTGCTCCAGGGGGCGAAGAACGCGCCCACGGCAATGGCGGCACACACCACCGCCGCAATGGCAGCAAGGGGCATCAGGAGCACCGCCCACTCGCAGTAGCCGGTACAGCAGGCACATGAATTGGAATTGCTCATATCCGCTCCGGCGGCCAGCACGGCACACGCCACCGCGCGGCGCAGCCAGGCCACGGGGCCGCGCCGCTTCATCCGCCAGGGCGGCAGCATGAAGAGGCTGAAAAGCACCGCCACCACCGGCTGCACCAGCTGCATCACCCGGCAATAGTCAAGCAGGTCGCCCTCTTCCCCCTTCCCTGCGCTGAGCCACCAAAGGCGCACCGCACAAGGCAGCAGCGCCAAAGCCAGCACCCCGGCAAGGGAAACATGCCTGCGAAGCCAGAAACAGAAAGAAGCGGCGGACATGGCGGTATGCTACCACGCCACGGGGGGGCGAATCAATGAGAATCAACACACGCGCCCCAATGATTTTTTCTCCCCCGCCCTGAACTTTTTCCCATAAAAATTGCCTGAGTTCGACTTCGATACCGACAAGGTGGGATTCAAGAACAACTTTGAATTGCACTACTGCCCGGCAGAACGGCATGTTGTTTGAATTTCCCTGGTAGCGTACGCATGTTTCTCATGGCTCCCTATACCCATATAAGCTTGAAATCCGCAGAATGCACGTTTTTTTTGCGGCATTCTGCGGGATAGATGCAAATTGTGCTTGCCAAGGGGAGAGAAGTGTGTAAAATGGGCGCGGCTAACAACGAGCTGTAGCGCAGGCTGGTAGCGCGCTTCGTTCGGGACGAAGAGGTCGCAGGTTCGAATCCTGTCAGCTCGATGCACATTGAAAGCCCGGAACCGCTGCAAGGGCAGCACCACGGCACAGGCGGAAACCCGCCGGGCCACAGGCGCACGCGCCGCATTCACCGTTCCGGGCCCCACGGCAAACCGCTTAGCCGCACCCGCATTCCTCAACTCAATCCAAGATTATGTCCGGTCACAACAAATGGTCCAAAATCAAGTTCACGAAGGCAGCAGCCGACGCGAAGAAGGGCAAGATATTCGCCCGCTACTCCCACGAAATCACGCTGGCGGCCAAGAGCGGCGGCGGTGACGTGGACACGAACCCGCGCCTGCGCGCGGCCATTGAGGGCGCCAAGGCGGCCTCCATGCCCAAGGAAAACATAGACCGCGCCGTGAAGAAGGGCACGGGCGAGCTCCAGGGCGCCACCATCCAGGAGGTCACCTACGAGGGCTACGGCCCCGCCGGCACCGCCATCATTGTGGAGGTGGCCACGGACAACACCAACCGCTGCTCCTCCGAAATCCGCACCATCTTCTCGCGCAACGGCGGCAACATGGGCACCCCGGGCTCCGTCTCCTACCAATTCGACCGCAAGGGCGAGGTGAGCATCATTGATGCGGCACTGGACGAGGACACGGCCATGGAGCTTGCCATGGATTGCGGGGCGGACGAGTTCGAGCAGGGCGAGAACGAGGGCGAGTGGGTGTTCACCTGCGGCCCCACGGACCTGCAGGCGGTATCCGCCGCGCTGAGCGCCGCCGGCAAGAACGTGACCGGCATGAAGCTTGTGATGGTGGCGCAGAACCCCACCGTGATATCCGATGTGGACACGGCGCACAAGGTGATGCGCATCTACGAGCTTCTGGACGACTACGACGACACGATGAACGTGTTCACGAACTTCGAGATAGACGAAGCCATCCTGGACCAGCTCTCCTGACCGGGGAGCCGGGCTGAAACAGAACCGCACGGGTGAGGGGGCATCCCCCACCCCGCTTTCCCCATACCATTACCAACCCATGAGCGAGCCGAACGAACAAGGCATGCAGCAGGAGCACCGCACGGGCGTCCACACCAGGAACGCCGGCGGAGCCGCGCAGCAGGGCGGCGGCCGCAACAAGCACCGCCACCAGGGCAACAGGAACGGCGGCAACGGCAACAACAGGGATGCCGCCAACGGCGGGGAATTCCGCCGCAACAAGCACCGCCACCAGGGCAACAGGAACGGCGGCCAGAAAAAGGGCGGCCAGCAATCCGAACCCGCCCCGCAGGGGCGCGCCTACGTGCCCGTGGGCGACCCGGAACCCCTTACCGGAATCCTGGAAATCACCGGCAAGGGATTCGGCTTCATCCGCACGCAAGACACCGGGTGGGCACCCTCCAACGATGCCGTGTACGTATCCGCCGACATCATCAGCCAGTACAGCCTGCGCCCGTTTGTGGAGGTGACCGGCATGGCGCAGAAATACGAGCGCGGGCACCAGCTCATCTCCGTGCAGGCCGTGAACGGCATGCCGCCGGAGGAAGCCGCGGCCTGCCCGCACTTTGAGGACCTGAAAGCCGTGAACCCCACGCACCGCCTGGCGTTCGAGACCCAGCCCTCACGCTACACCACGCGCACGCTGGACCTGGTGGCGCCCGTGGCGCGCGGCCAGCGCGGGCTTATCGTGGCCCCGCCGCGCACCGGCAAGACCACCCTGCTCATGCACATTGCAGAGGGCGTGCGGGAAAACTACGAGGAGGACATCCACCTGATGATCCTGCTGGTGGACGAACGCCCGGAGGAGGTGACGGAATTCAAGCGCACGCTGCCGGGGGTGGAAATCTTTGCCTCCAGCAACGACAGCGGCGTGCGCGAGCACTGCCGCATTGCGGAAATGTGCATAGAGCGCGCCAAGCGCCTGGTGGAAAATGGCCGCCACGTGCTCATCCTCATGGATTCCATCACCCGCCTGGCGCGCGCCTACAACAACGCGGAGCGCGGCAGCGGCCGCACCATGAGCGGCGGTATAGACGCCCGCGCGCTGGAGACCCCGCGCCGCCTCTTCGCCGCTGCGCGCAACACCCGCAACGCCGGCTCGCTCACCATCCTGGCAACCGCCCTCATTGAGACCAACAGCCGCATGGACGAGCTCATCTTCCAGGAATTCAAGGGCACGGGCAACATGGAGCTGGTGCTCAACCGCCGCATTGCGGAAATGTACATCTACCCCGCCGTGGATATCCTGAAGAGCGGCACCCGCCGCGAGGAGCTCATCCTGCCGGAGATGATGCTGGAGAAAATCCGCCTCATCCGCCGCGGCCTGGCCAACTACAAGCCCACGGAGGCCATGGAGCGCCTGCTCTTCTTCCTGCGCAAGTGCCCCAGCAACGCCCAGCTCCTGCTGGATATCAAGAGCCGCGGGTAATTGACAATTTACCATCGGCGATTGCCGATTTGGGGAATTCCCGCGCGCAACGCGCGCGCTTTTGGCTTGCGGAGCCCGGGTGCGGGTGGTAGGATGGTGCGCGTATGATAGACACGATTTTCCCTGCGCTGGAGCAGGCGGTTGCGGAAGGCAAGCTGCTTGCATCGTCCCTTGAGAACATCAAGCTGCTCACCGGGGGCACGGCGGACCCCGTGGTGCCCGCCGCCATTGCCGAGCTGGTACAGGCCGGCGAATGGACCGAGCTCAACAACCGTTTCTACAAGACCCTGGCCTTTGGCACAGGCGGCCTGCGCGGCCGCACGGTGGGCAATATCGTGGTGCCCGCGGAACAGGGCAAGGGCGGCGTGAACGGGCGCCCGGAGTTCCCCTGCGTGGGCACGGCCTCCATGAACTACTTCAACGTGGGGCGCGCCATGCGCGGCCTCATCACCTATGTGCGCCGCTTCGTGGAGGCGGATGCCCCCGGCCGCAAGCCGCTCATCGTCATCGGGCACGACACGCGCCACTTCTCGCGCGACTTCGCGGAGCTCTGCGCGCGCATCTGCACGGATTTGGGTTGCGACTGCGCGCTGTTCGACGGCCCCTGCTCCGTGCCGGAGGTGTCCTTCACCATCCGTGAGCTGAACGCAGACACGGGCGTGATGCTCACTGCATCCCACAATCCCGCGCACGACAACGGGTTCAAGGCCTACTTCAACGACGGCGCCCAGCTGGTGGCCCCGCACGACAAGGGCGTGATTGCGGAGGTGAACGCGCTCACCAGCGACACCTACGAACCCCTGCCCGCAGGGCAGCGCGGCAAGCTGCGCGTGCTGGGCGCGGAGATGGACGACATCTACATCAAGCGGCTCAAGGGCATTGTGCTGCGCCCGGACGTGTTCACCAAGGCTTCCGCCAAGGTGGTGTACACCAACCTGCACGGCACCGGCAAGCGCTGCATCGTTCCCATGCTCAAGAGCATCGGCTGCCAGCTCTCCACCGTGCCGGAGCAGGACGTGCAGGACGGCCGCTTCCCCACCGTGGCCAGCCCCAACCCGGAAAACGCCCCTGCGCTGGACATGGCCATTGCCCAGGCCGACCGCGAGAACGCAGACCTGGTGATAGCCACGGACCCGGACTGCGACCGCATGGGCATAGCCGTGCGCGACAAGGCCACGGGCAAGATGCAGCTGCTCACGGGCAACCAGACGGGCTGCCTGCTGGCGTGGTACCGCTGCATGAGCATGCGCGAGCTGGGGCTGGTGACACCGCAGAACATCCAGCACGCGGTGATGGTGAAAACATACGTGACCTCGCCGCTGCAGGATGCCATAGCGGAGCATTTCGGCATAGCCACGGTGAACGTGCTCACCGGGTTCAAGTGGATTGCCGCCAAGCTCGGCAAGTACGAGGACGCCATCCCCGCGGAGAAGCGCAAGGGCTACCGCTCCATGACCGAGGAGCAGACCCGCGCCCTGCGCCTGGAGTGCAGCAAGTACTTCGTCTTCGGCGGAGAGGAGAGCTACGGCTACCTGGCCCAGGATTTCGTGCGCGACAAGGACGCCAACTGCGCCGCACTCTGCCTGGCGGAGATGAACGCCTACCTCGCCACCCAGGGAATCGGCCTGCTGGAGTGCCTGAACAACATCTACGCAGAGCTCGGCTACTACAAGGAGCTCGGCAAGAACATTGTGATGGAGGGCGCCGACGGCGCCGCCAAGATTGCCGCGCTCACCAAGGACTACATCTCCAACCCGCCCACGGAGATGGACGGTGCCAAGGTGACCGCCCTGCGCGATTTCTCCTCCGGCAAGATGGTGGATGCCGAGGGCGACCCCGTGCCCGCGGAGAAGATGCTCTTCATCGATCTGGCGGACGGCCGCAGCTTTGCGGTGCGCCCCAGCGGCACGGAACCCAAGATCAAGTACTACCTCTTCGCCCACGGCGAGAAGGGCGCGGACGTGGCAGCCTCCAAGGCCGCCGTGGAAGCCGGCATCGATTCCCTCTGGAAGGCCGTGGAGGCGGACGCCCACGCCCGCATGGCGTAACTCGCCGGTGATGTTATGCAAACCGCGCTCTTCATCGGACTCGGCAGCTTTGTGGGGGGCATCCTGCGCCACCTCACGGGGCTTCTGGTGAAGGGTTGGGTGGAAACCACCGCGTTCCCGTGGCACACGCTCGCCGTCAACCTGGCGGGCTGCCTGCTGCTGGGGCTGCTCACGGGGCTCTTTGAGCGCGGTTTCGCCCTGCACGCGGACCTGCGCGCCGCGCTCACCGTGGGCGTGTGCGGCGGCTTCACCACCTTCTCCACCTTCGCCGGGGAAAACTTTTCCCTCTTCCGCCAGGGCGCGTATGGGCTCGGCATCACCTACATCCTCGCATCGCTTGTCATGGGTGTGCTCCTGCTCTTTGCCGGGTACGCCCTCTCCACACGCATCTGAACACCACCCCTCCCAACCGTTATGAGCAGACTCCAGATTCCGCAATACGTGATGGCCCTGGCACACGTGGCCGCACTGCGCTCCGAAGACCCCTACCGCAAGGTGGGCGCCGCCGCCCTGGACAAGGACAACCGCGTCATCGGCACCGCCTACAACGGCCTCTTCCCCGGATTCACCGCCCCGGAGGGCTTCTGGGACAACCGCGAGGAGCGCCAAAAGTACATGCTCCACGCGGAAATCAACCTCTGCAGCCTCTTCAAGCGCGGCGAGGCCAAGGTGGTGGCCTGCACCACCATGCCCTGCACCTCATGCATGCAGGCCCTCTGCGCCCACGGCGTGAAAACCATCTACTACGGGGAGGACTACCCGGCCTCACAGGCACCCGCCATCGCAGAAATGTACGGCGTACAGCTCATCCACGTGCCGGACTACCCGCGGTTCGATGCCTACCCCCGGGCATAGCCCCCGCACCGCCGTGAGCGGGTCATCAATGCCCACAAAACCCAAATTTATCCAAAGTTGTAAAATTTGTGCAATTTTGCTTGCCAAAGGGGGAAAAGGGGGTATCATGTGCGGCGTCAACCCGCCCGGCACGGGCGGAAGAGAAAGCAAACAATAACCACCAAACACCAATATGGCTCGTATATTCGGTATCGAGATACCCAATGAGAAGCGCATCGAGGCATCGCTGCGCTACATCTACGGCATCGGCGCCACTACGGCAACCAAGGTGCTGGAACAGGCTGGCATAGACCCGGACCTTCGCACGGGCACGCTGACGGACGCTCAGCTGACCAAGATCGTGCAGGCCATCACCAGCAACGGCATCCTGATTGAGGGCGACCTTCGCCGCGAGAAGCAGATGGCGCTCAAGCGCCTGACCAGCATCAACTGCCTGCGCGGCATCCGCCACCGCAAGGGGCTGCCCGTGCGCGGCCAGCGCACACGCACCAATGCCCGCACACGCAAGGGCAGGAAGAAGACCGTGGGCGCCAAGAAGTCTGATTAACCCCTAACACCTATATCTGAAAATGGCTGAAGAAACCATCAAGGAAGAAGTGAAGGAAGCCGCCGCTCCCGTGGAGGCTCCCGCAGAAACCGCCGCCCCCGCCGCAGAGGCCCCGGCCACCGAGCAGAAGAAGCCGGAGGGCCGCCGCGACATCTTTGCCGAGCTCGGCCTTGCCGACGACGAGGACAAGGTGAAAATCCTCAAGGCCAAGGGCAGCAAGAACGTCCAGGTGGGCATCGTGCACATCTCCTCCACCTTCAACAACACGGTGGTGAGCGTGACCGACCTCAAGGGCAACGTCATCGGCTGGTCCTCCGCCGGCAAGCTCAACTTCAAGGGCAGCCGCAAGAGCACCGCATACGCCGGCCAGGTGGTGTGCCAGGATGCCTGCCGCCAGGCCATGGGCCACGGCCTCCGCGAAGTGGAGGTGCGCGTGAAGGGGCCGGGCTCCGGCCGTGAATCCGCCGTGCGTGCCGTGCAGACCATGGGGCTGGAAATCACCATGATTTCCGATGTGACCCCCATCCCGCACAACGGCTGCCGTCCTCCCAAGACCCGCCGTCCGTAAGCATAGAAACGCCTAACTTAGAAAGACAAATATTATGGCTCGATATACAGGACCTACCGCTAAAATCAGCCGCCGTTTCGGCGTGGAGCTCTTCGGCGCCAGCAAGGCATTCGCCCGCCGCCCCTTCCCCCCGGGACAGCACGGTGCCCGCGCAGGCCGCAAGAAGAAGTCGGATTACGGCTTGATGCTTGCCGAAAAGCAGAAGCTGCGCTTCATGTACGGCGTGCTTGAAGGCCAGTTCCGCCGCTACTACCAGGAAGCCAGCCGCCGCCGCGGGGTGACGGGTGACATTCTGCTGCAGCTGCTGGAGACCCGCCTGGACAACATCATCTACCGCCTGAACTTTGCCAACACCCGCGCCGCGGCCCGCCAGATGGTGTCCCACGGCCACGTGACGGTGAACGGCAAGAAGGTGAACATCCCGTCGTACAGCTGCAAGCCCGGCGATGTGGTGACGATAGCCGCGAAGGCGCGTTCCCAGGCACTCGCGAACCGCTTTGTGGAGCTGGCGGCCAACGCCACCACCCCGGAGTGGCTGGAGATTGACACCACCAAGCTCTCCGCCAAGGTGAGCCGCATTCCCACGGTGGAGGAGATTGCCCCCATTGTGAACGTGCAGCTCATCGTGGAATTGTACTCCCGCTAACCCGCGGGGGAGCAACACCGCTTTCCAAGCCGCCCTGCCCCGTGCAGGGCGGCTTTTTTTTCTTTCCTTCAGCGCGAAAACCGTATATCATGGCCGCACTATGGAACCAACACCCAAACTTACCCCGGCAATTGCACTTCTGATTCTGGCCGCCGCCGCTTGCCCCGTGACGGCCGCCACCGCCCGCGACCTTCCCGCAAGCGAGCTGGAGGAACAACTCGGAGACTCCCTTGCAAAACAGGTGAAGGAAGCCCCGGAGCCGGAAGAGGAAACCGATGAAGAGGCAGATGAATCTGAGGAGGAAGGCGATTCCCTGGAAGCGGAAGACGATTCCGCAGATGTGGAGGGCGACTCTTTGGAAGTGGAGGGAGATTCCCTGGAAGCCACCGGTGGAGATGCCGCCGCAACGGACAAGCCCTCCCCCGACACCCGGGACGGGAACACCCCGGATGCATCCAAGGATCAGAAAACACCGGAGGAACTGCGCGCTGACGTGGAACTTCTCATCAAGACCAAACGCACCGTGGATGCCAAAATTGAGCGTTCCCGCAAGGAAATCAGCAACATGAGGCGCAAAATGGCGCGCATCGACACAAACCTCCGCAAACGCCGCGAAAGGGAGCGGAAACGCTACGAGCGCGATTTGGAAGCCGCCCGCAGGAACTACAACCGCAATACACACGACATCTTCGGCCACTACATCGAGGTGCGCCCCATGAAGGATATCACCCTCTCCTCCATGGATCGCAACACCATTGCCAACAGCCAGCAGCGCATTGCCCAATACAAAACAGCCCTCCCCCAACTCATCGCCTTCAGCCAGGAGCTCACCACCAACATCGACTCTTCCATGAAACAGCTCGGCAGCGCCAAGAGTGCCATCATCAACAGCTATGAAGCGGACGGCCCCGATACCAAGGGACCGGAGACGGAAAACGACCGGTACGACACCAAGAGCGCGGACTCGTTTGGAAACTAGCCATACCCCATCCCGCGTTTTTTCATTTTACCCCTTGAAAAAAGGCGGGTGGCGTGGTTAAATGGAGGGAATGAGCAATGAAAGCGGCAGTGTACCCGGGCACGGAAAGACCGTGCACGGCGTGTTCAAGTGGGAGATGGTGCGCAAGGCCCTGCGCGCGGCAGAGGAGGGTGCGTACTGCTGGGAAATAGCGGAAGACCGCATCTACTACACGGAGCAGTGCATGCGCATGCTGGGGCTGCCGCTGCGCGAGTGGGCACCCAACATCTTCACGGAGGTGGAGCGCACCATCCACGCGGAGGACCGCCAGTTCTTCCAAAACGCGGTGCAGCGTTTCCTGAGCAGCCCCGGCACCGCGCCGCTGCGCGTGGAGGTGCGCCTGCTCAACCTGCGTTCCCGCGGCTGGCGCTGGATTCGCGTGAACGGCCTGCTGGAGCAGGACGAGCACCACAAGCCCGTGCGCCTGGTGGGCGTGTGGGTGGATATCACCCGCCGCAAGATGGCAGACATGCACGCCATGGAGGACCGCGACCTCTTCCGCACGCTCATCAACTACCTGCCGGACAGCATCTACTTCAAGAACCGGGAATCCCGCTTTGTGGTGGCGAACGAGGCCACCGCGCGCAAGATGCAGGTGCGCACGCCCTCCGATATCATCGGCAGCCGCGACGAGAATTTCTTCGATGCGGAAATGAGCTCCGTGGCGCGCCGCGAGGAGCAGGAAATCATGGCCACAGGCAAGCCCATCACCAACCGCATCCACCACGAGCCGTGGAAGGAGGGCCACTCCACCTGGACCCGCATCTCCAAATTCCCCTGGTACGCGTCGGACGGCTCCGTGAAAGGCATCGTGGGCATCTCGTCGGATGTCACGGAACTCATCGAGGCCCAGCACCGCTACCGCCGCATCGCCACCCAGCTGGACGAGCGCAACCGCGCGCTGGAAAAGGAGATAGGCCTGGCGCGCGAGGTGCAGCAGGCCCTGCAGCCCGTGAGCATACCGGACCGCCGCTGGACCCTGCCCGGCGGCACCGTGCGCCGCGCACACTTCCACCAGGTGTACATGCCCTCCACCGGCGTGGCGGGAGACTGTTTCGAGGTGTTCCCCGTGGGCAGCTCCGGCCTGGGCATGATCATCTGTGATGTGATGGGGCACGGCGTGCGCGCCGCGCTCATCGCCTCCATGCTGCGCGGGCTCATGGAACAGGTGTCCAACCTGGCGGACACGCCGGGGTTGCTGCTCTCCTCGCTCAACCGCCAGATGTCGCGCATCTTCACGCAGGCGAACATCACCATGTTCGCCACCGCGTGCTACGTGTACCTGGATTTGGACAAGAAGCGCCTCACACTCTCCGGCGCGGGGCACCCCGCCCCCATCATCCTGAAGCCGGATGGGCGGGCGTACCTGCCGCCCATCCCGCGCTCCCCCGCCCTGGGGCTCATTGAGAACGCCATGTTCCGCGAGAGCGAAATACGCCTGGAGCCCGGCATGAAGCTCATGCTCTACACGGATGGTATCACGGAGGCGCACAACGCAGCCGGGGACGAGCTGGGAGCCCCGCGCATCATGGATGCCCTGGCCGCAGGCAAGCCGCAGAACATTCAGGCCGTGCTGGAAACCGCCCTGGCCGCCATGCACCGGTTCACCGGCACCACTGAACAGGATGACGACATCTGCCTGCTCGGCATGGAGTTCACGGAAGAGTAAGCGCCGCCATGCCACATAGGAAAAGCCTCAGCGGGATGCTTGAACGGTATGCCGCCGCGCACCCGGAGCGGCGGGAGGTGGCGCAACGCGTGCTGGCGTTTGTCGCCTCCACCCCGGATTGCTTCTGCCGCAGCTGCCTGCAGGGGCATATCACCGGGTCCGCCTGGCTGCTCAACCCTGCGGGAGACAAGGCCCTGCTCACCCTGCACCGCAACCTGAAACGCTGGATGCAGCTGGGCGGCCATGCAGACGGTGACGCGGACGTACTGCGCGTGGCCCTGCGGGAGGCCACGGAGGAAAGCGGCATAGGGGGCATACGCATACTCTGCCCGGAAATCATGGATGTGGACATCCACCCCATTCCCGCGCGCCCGGCCAAGGGCGAGCCCGCGCACTTCCACTACGACATCCGCTTCCTCATGCAAGCCCCGCATGAGAACTGCGCCATCTCCGACGAATCCGACGACCTGGCCTGGTGGACATCCGCCGACATCCAATCACGCCGCGCGGAGCTGGACGAGGCGGTGCTGCGCCTGGCCCGCATATGGGAAAGCGGGGCGTCTTTCACCAAATTCCCCTGCCCTCCCGGCACGCCCCGGTAGCGGACGTTTTTTTGCAGACCCGCGGCACCATGCCGCTGCGGAACGGAGCTTCGGGGGAGCGCGAGCGCGTTGCAAGCCGCCGCACGCGCTGGCATGCTTGCTCCCATGGCAATCAACATGAAGGAATGGGGTATGGTTCCCTACCCCTCCAAAGGAGTGCAGGTGCCCACATACGGCATCAACCGCTGGTGGGGCGACAGCTTTGAACAGCTCGGGCGCGGCATTGCCGCCGCTGGAAAAGGCGTGGCGGAAATGGAGCAGGCGCGCGAGCAGGTGTCCACCGCCGGAGACCTGGCCGGCTTCTACGGCCGCCTGCAAGATGCAGTGGCGGAAGCGGGCGAGGAGCTGCGCGAACGCGGCAATGTGAAAGACTGGGACTATGCCTGGAACGCGGCATGCGCACCCCTGGTGCAGGATGCCCTGCGGGAAGTGCCGTACGAATCCCGCGAGGCCGCACGAAGCCTGGCCGCAGCCTACACGGCGGCGGCCTCCCTGGAACAGCGGCGTGATACAGAGTTGGAGCGCATCTCCACCGCCCGCCAACAATGGCAGCAACAACTGGATGATGCCGTGCAGAACGGCGATGCGGAGCAGGCAGCCCTCTGGCTGGAGCGCGGTCGCGGCGTCTTTGTGCCGGATAGCGGAATGGAGGAGGCGCGAGAGCGCACGCAGAGCGGCGCGGAACTTTCCCAATGGCGCCAACGCCTGCAGAGCGAGCCCATGCACGCGCTCGCGGAGATGAAGGGGCCAAACGCCGCCCTGCCACGCCGCGCAGAGGACCGCAGCAGCCTGGAGCAGGACGCGCGCGACACCCGCGACATGCAGGAAACGGAAGCGGCGGAACAGATGTCGAACGACATCTTGAACAACCGCGAGCCCCTGCCGGAATGGGTGCTGGAGGCGCATGAGGCCGGCGTAATCAGCGATGAGCAGGCAAACGCCGCCGCACAACCGCAACGCCGCATGACACCGGAACAGCGCTGCCAATGGATGCGCCGCATGGATGAAACCCCGGTGGAAAACGCCGCCGCCCTGCGGCTGGACATCTGCACCGCGCCGCACCCCATGGAAGAGCGGCGGGAGCTGCTGCGGCAGATGCAGGAGACGCAATCCCTGCCCGCGGAGGAACGCCAACAGCTCAGCCGCCGCCTGTGGAGCATGTACCGCGCGGGCAACTTCGGCACACCGGGAGACGCCCCCGCGTGCCGTCGCCTGGCGGAGCTGCAGCAAAACGCGCACAGCCTGCTGGCCGCCGGCAATGAAAAGGCCCTCTCCGCCTGGCTCGCGGAACGCGGGAGCGAGGGCGGAAAATGGGTCTGCCACCAAGCTTGAACTCTTGAACCATCATGATTGACGAAACAAACGCAAAGGAAACCACCGGCGGAACGCAAGAACGGCAACCCGCCTTGCAGGAAACCGCACCGCAGCAGCCGCAGGAAACTCCCGCGGAAGAATACATTCCCACCACCGCCGCCCCGCTGCCAGATGAAAACGCCGTGCGGGAGATGGAACGCGCCAAACCGCGCATCGACCGCGAGAAGGTGCAGCACTGGGACCGCATCCTCACCGGCGACCCCGCTGCCATACCGGACGACATCCGCACCCGTGCGGGAGCGGACGACACCTCGCGCCCGCAGGAGCAGCAGGAGTACGAACTGCTCACCACCGTCAACCGCTCCTGGGCGGCAGACCACCTAGGCATCTGCCGTGAAAAGGTGCGCACCGCCTGGCGAAACATACGCGACAACCTGGCGGATGCCATGGATGTGGGCAGCGATGAACACGAAGTGTTCGAGGCGCTATCCGACCGCCGCGCAACCGCCAGGCAGCAGGAAACCGCGCAACGCGCCTACCGGGAGGGCTACCTGAACGGGCTGGACGGCAAGCCCGCGGACGAAACGGATGCCGATACCGCCGATACTTCCGGGCTGCGCGAAGAGGGGCGGCGCGAGGGCGAACGCGAGCGCGAGCGTCTCTCCCCCATGCTGCCGGATGTGGTGAAAGCGCTGGAGGCCGTGCAAGCTGCGGGAGAGGGAGGCCCAGAACAGTTGAAAACCTGGTGCGACATCCCGGAACTGGTGCGCGCGCTCGGCTCGCTCTCCGCGCTGGAACAACCGGAGCGCGCCCGCGTGTACCGCCTGGCTGCCGCCCAACTGCCGCCCAACAAGCCGCACGGGCTCACCCGCAGCGCGTGGCAAAGCTTCATCCGCTCCGGCGTGAACATGGAATTCGGCCTCGTGCAGGCAGCCGGAAACGTGGCCGCCGCCACCGGGCACTCGCTGGCGCGCGGGCTGGGGCTGGAATCCCTGCACGAAGGCGCGGAGCATCTGGACAAGCGTTTGCAGGTGCTGGAAGAAATGCGCCACGTGGTGCAGGATGAGCTCTACCCCGTGGAACCGCCCGCGGACAGCGGGCTTGCCGGGCAGATGGCGCTGGATGCCGCCGCCGCGCTGCCGCAGGCGGGGCTCGCCTTCTGCGGCGGCTGCGGGTTCGGCCTGCTCACCGGAGCCGGCGTGGGAGAATCCATTGCAGAGGCGCGCCGCCGCAACCCCAAGGGCAGCCAGGAGCTGCAAACCGCCGCGGGCCTCATTGGCGGCTCCCTGCAGGCGGGCATCTACATGGGCATGGGCAAGCTGGGCGCAAACGCGCTTTCCCGCACGCTGGACCGCTTTGTGCGCGCACGCGGCGGCAGCGGCTACCTGTGGGCGGGCCTGCGCGGGCTGGGAGACGTGAGCGCGGAGAGCGCCAAGCTTCTGCTGGCGGGCAAGGCCGCACAAGCCGCGGATCTGGGCGTGCACGAACTCGCCGCGCGCGTGGAGGGCACCGCATCCAACATCGATTGGCAAGCCTTCGGCGACAACCTGGCGGACATTGAGACCAACATGCGGGAGGCCGCCGCCACCCTGCCCTACATCCTGCTGGCATCCGGCCGCGTGGCCCTGCGGCACTTCCGCTCGCCGCGCCTGGTGCTGGGGGACGGCCTGGTGCTGCGCGAGCAGTGGGGGCTCAACGATGCCCAGTTGGCGCGGCTGGAAAACGCACCCAGCGTGCGCGAGCGGGATTCCCTGCTGCACACCTATCTTTCCACCAGCACGCGCTGGAGCGCACCTGGCTTCTTCCCGGAAATCATGCGCGCCATGCGTCTGCTCAACACGGATTATTACCGCGGATTCAGCAAGGAGGACGTGGTGCGCGACTTCCTGGACCTGCCCTCGGAAACCGCATCCGTGCGCCCCAAGGCGGAACCTCTGGACACCACGGACCCCGCCAAGATGCAGGAGGCGCACGAGAACGTGGCCCCGGGCAAAACACTCTACGGCCCCGGCATGCGGGCGGAAATGCTGCAGCTCATGGACCACTGGTGGCAGAACGCCCATTTCAAGCCGGAGGCGGTGCTCGCGCAACCCGGCGAGCCCGCGCCCGCGGATGCCGCGGAGGCGGACTCCCTGCGCAACCTCTTCTACTTCCGCGAGCTCTCCCAAGAGGAGGACGCCGTGCCCCGGCGCATGCGCCGCAACGGCCTGTACGCCCCCAACGCACCGGAGGAAACCGCCGCGCTCATGCGGGACCGCGCCGCGGAAATCGTGGACCTCTCCTACCGTTACCTGCTCAACAGCCACTCGCTGGACGGGCTGGTGAAAAGATACCCCAGTCTCAAAGCAGCGCGCAAGGCCACCGAGGAGGAACGCCGCTCCCTGGTGGCTGACCTCTGCAACACCGTGATGGAATGCGCGCAGGGAAGAACCACCGCCCGCGCCTTCCGTGACTTCGTCTTCGATTTCGCAGAGCGGTACGAGCAGCGGGCCAAGCAGAATAACGCACCCAAGTGGATGAGCGGCATCGACCATGTGCGCCACCACTGGATGCAACCGGAGGACTACCGCCACGGCAGCATCGGGTACGCCACCCCGGAGCCGGAACGCCAGATGCTCGGCATCGGCCTGGGGTTGCGCTCCTGCGCCAAGACCCTCTACCTGCTGCTGCCGCACACGGACGACTTCCAGACCGCCATCTCGCGCGGCTGCACCGTACCGCAGGCGTACGCGCTCATGCTGCGCCGCGAGCTCGGCGAACACCTGCCGGAAGACTGGCAGGGCGACCTGCTGGGCGGCATTGCAGAAGACTCCCAACCCAACCCGCAGAACCAGGAATTCTACAACCTGTACGAGCACATGACCGGGTACGGCCTTTCCTCCGCCACGGGGAAGGACGGCGTGCAGTACTGGCGCATCCGCCGCCCGGACGGCCGCTTCACCCGCTGGCATGAAAAACCCTTCCAGGCGGTGAACGACCTGGTGTCCAATGCGCGCCTGAACTTCCTGCCCACGGGGGAGGACACGGTGCACCTGCTGCTCCACGGCGTGCGGGATGCGCTTGGTGATGTGCCCGCGCTGGTGAAGAACGACAAGAAGAGCTTCACCGGGTTCGACCAGGTTTGCAGCGTGGCGCTGGAGGAGCTGGGCAGGCGCTGGATGGAAAGCGCCTCCCTCTACCCCGCCGGGCTGGATGTGGCGCGCGTGCGCCACCGCTTGCGCGGCGCAGGAGAAACGGACGGCATCTCGCCGCTCGCTGCAGGAACGGATGCGTACGGCAACACGCAGATAGACCGCTGGTCCATGGCCACACCGCTGGCCCTGGCCCAAGCGCGCATCGGCAACTACTGGCGCCGCATGCTCGGCTCCCGCCTCGTCACGCCGCAACAAGCGGTGGACTTCTTGGTGGAGCAGCGCGTGATGCTGCCCAACGAGCGGGACCGCATCCTGGCGCTCGCCAAGGAAGATCCCTTCGGGCAGTACCACATACCGCGCCGCAGGATAGACAACTCGCGCATGAACAACGCCCTGGCGGACGCGCTCACCAACTACTCCACCGCCTACATGCTGGCGCGCATGGATAGCATGCCGCTGCCGCAGAGCATGCGCACATGGATGGCACTCATCCCGTTCTGCGAGCCCGAGAGCATCCGCACGCGCCCCGAATCGGAGGGCGGCAGCCGGCTCCGCGCCGCCATCGGCAAGGGCGGAGTGGAACTCATCCGCTGGGCGAACCGCCGCACCGCAGCCAAGGTGAAGGGGATGCTGCCCGTCATCGAGATGGTGGAGAACGCCACGCTCAAACCCTTTGATTCCCCGCAGATGAACCGCATGCTGGAGATGGTGAGGGAATCCATCCACCCCACGGAGAGGCAGCGTTTGGAACAAGCCTGGTGCCACCGTTTCGGCGGGGATGCCGCCTTCCGCAGCACATCACAGGAATACCGCAACCTGCTGGAGCATCCCGCAGAGGCGTGGGACACCGTGCTGCCGGAAACCAAGTGGGAGCTGGCACACGCCGTCTACCACCCCGGGGAGCCCGCCGGCAATAGGGGAAACTCCGTGCAGGCCGTGCTGGAGCACCCGGATGTGGTGCAGCTGCAGCGAGACCTGCAACAGCTGGATGCCGTGCTCCGGGATTTCCCGGAACTGCGCGGGTACGCGCTCAATCCGGAGCACCCGGACCAGGTGGACCACCTGCAGCTACATGCGGAGCCCGCAGATGTGCAGGAGCCGCTCCTGCGCCGCAACAAGCTCCACGAGCTCGGCCCCGTGCACGCGGACTACACGGTGGAGCGCAACACCGGGCTGCCGGAGGAGTGGCGCGCGGACGCCCGCGTGCTGCCCGCCCTGCAAACGCTCACCAGGTTGCGCGCCGCCGCCGGCAACCGCGCATACGCAGACCAGCACGGCATCTGGTGGAAGCACCGCCTCTACGGCGGCGCCAACGGCAACAGGCCGGAGGGAATCACCCGAACCTGGCGGGCGGAAGCTCCCTTCGACGATGCCCTGAGCTTCCTGGAGGACTACGACGGGAGCGACACCTCCCCCATGTGCGCGCACCTGCTCAAACCTCTGCACGCGCCGCTGCTGCCGGAGCTCATGCAGCCCATCACCCTGTACTGCAACCCCGCCCAGCCGGACAACATCTACCGCCTGATGCCGGGCGAGCTGGAGGCCGCCAACCCGCGCGCACGCACGCCCTACATCATCCACACCTACAGGGGCGCTCCCACCGTGCACGGCAAACTGGCCTACGCCGCTGAACAGGCGGACGACGCCTACCAACCCCTGGACGGCTTCTCCGCCGCGCGCCGCAGGGAATTCGGCAGCAACCGCCAAGATGTCCTGCACGACCGCCTGCTGCTGGACCTGGTGCTGGATCTGCTGGGGCGCGCGGAGTCCGTGGAATCGCTGGAGGCGGGGCGCATGGGCTCGCCCACCAACCGGGAGCTGCTGATGCGGCTTGGCGTGGACACGCGCTTCTGCGCCTCCATGTCATCCCTTGTGCCAAGCGAAATGACACGCGGCCAGGGCTGTGCAGCCGCCATTGTGCGCGGGCTCATGGGCATGGAATTCTCGCAGGATCCCGCGCCCTACGCGGCGGACCTGGTGGAGCTGGCCAAGGAGATAGACGGAGACGTCTCCCTGCGGCACGACCTGATAGACGCCCTGCAAACCACCAGCGGGCGCTACGGTGAGCACCGGGTGGTGCACCGCCCGCGCCGCAAGTCGCCGCGCCGCCGGCGCGGCCGCATCCCCACCAGGGAGGAGGCGGAAAACAGCCTGAAGCACGAGGAAATCATGGAACGCCTGCTCGGCGGCATGATGGGCAACTACAACTTCATGAACATCCCCTCCCTCCACAAGGAACCCACCAGGGAGGAAATCACCGCGGAGCGCGCCAGGAAATGGGCCGTCAAGCACGGGCTGGAGAAAGAAGAAGAGGAGGACGACACGCAATAATGGACACGGAACAACTCCAAGGCAGGCTGGACGACCCGCTGTGGCGCATGCAGCACCTGTACTGGATAGAGAACAAGGCCGGGCGCATGCAGCGCTTCACCCTCAACGCCGCGCAGATGCGCCTGCACCGCGGGCTGTGGAACCGCAACGCCGTGCTCAAGGCGCGCCAGCTGGGCATATCCACCTACGTGGCCATGCTCATGCTGGACAGCTGCCTCTTCACACCGAACTTCCACGCCGGCATCATCGACAAAAGCCTGCCGGACGCCGAGCAGAAGCTCGCCAAGGTGCGCTTTGCCTGGGAAAACCTGGACTACGCCCCGCCGGAGGCGGATGCGGGGGAACGCGCGCTCGCCTACTTGGGCGGGCTCATCAAGCAGCGCACCGGCGCCGTCAAGAAGGGAGAGCTGCACCCCGTGGGGGATGCACGCACGCGCATGGCCTTCGCCAACGGGAGCGACATCCGCCTGGGCACCACCCTGCGCGGCGGCACGCTGCAGCTGCTGCACGTCTCCGAGCTGGCGCATGTCTCCGTGCACGCGCCGTGGCGTGCGCGTGAAATACGCACCGGCGCCATCAACACCGTGCCGGCGAACGGGCGCATCATATTGGAAAGCACGCATGAGGGCGGGCGCTACGGCGTGAACTACGAAATGATGCTGCAAGCCATGGAGAACGCGGCCAAGGACGAGCTCTCCGCGCTGGATTTCCGCTTCTTCTTCTTCAGCTGGTTCGACAACCCGGAATACACGCTCAGCGGGCACGGCGGCTGGAGCGATGCCACCGCGGCATACTTCGAGAAGCTGGACAGCGCGGGCACGCGCCTCACCCACGGCCAGAAGCTGTGGTACGCGCGCATGGAGCGCACCATGGGCGCCGCCATGCGCCAGGAATACCCATCCACGCCGGATGAAGCCTTCGCCACCGGGAACGACGGCTCCATCTACGGCTCGCGCATCGCCCTGCTGCGCGAGCAGGGCCGCATTGGCGCGGATTTCTCCTACAACCCCGCGGAACCCCTCTACACCGCCTGGGATTTGGGGCTCAGCGACCACACCGCCATCTGGCTGGTGCAGAGCTGGGGCGGCAGCGTGTACTGGCTCAACCACTACGCCGCCAACCAGCTCCCGCTGGAACACTACGCGGAAAAAATGCGCGAGTGGGAGCACCGCTACGGCCCCGTGGCCGCCCACTTCCTGCCGCACGATGCCGCCCACCGCGACCCCCACGGCCAATCCTACGTGGAGAGCCTGGCGCGGGAGGGTATCCACGCTGTGCGCGTGGTGCCGCGCACGCCGGACGTGTGGCGCGGCATCAACGCCCTGCGCGGCATTCTCACCCGCAGCTGGTTCCACCGTGACACACTGCTGCGCCGCACCAACCTGCGCGGGGAGCAGGAGCCCTCCGGGCTCACCTGCCTGGAGATGTACCGCACCGCGCCGCCGGGGGCCTCCGGGGCGTGCAGGGAGGCCCCGCTGCACGATGCCGCCTCACACAGCGCGGATGCCGCCCGCATGTTCGCGGAAGCGCTTTCACACGGCCTGGTGGCACCGGTCAACCTGCACCGTGCGCCACGCCGCGCGAAAATGTGAGCCATTGAACAATTGACACGCCGCCGCCGGGATGGTAGCATACGCGGCATGAAGGGATTGTTCCATCCTGTGTTGCTGGCGGCCGCGCTCGCATACCTGGCCGCGCCCGTGCTGGCGGATGCCTACGACGGCATGACGCGCGAGGAAAAGCGCGAGGCCAAGAAGCAGGCGCGCCTGGAAAAGCGCAACGCCAACAAGAAGGTGGACTGGGAATACAACTTCAAGCGTGAATTCGCCGCGCTCAACGAAGCCGTGGAGCTGCTGGACACAATCACGGACGAGAAGACCGCCGCGCAGGTGGCCAACAAGCTTTCCCGCACCTTCACCCTGCTGCCCATCCCCACCAAGGGCACGGATGCCCAGCTGGAGGAATGGGCCAACCTGCAGAACAAGGTGAACGCCAAGATGGAGGAGCTGCGCAAGCTGGACTACTTCGAGTCCTCCGGGTTGCAGAAGGCCTGGACCCTCATCACCGACCCCAATTCCCGCCGCACCAACCGCATCAAGGTGTAGGCTGCGGGGCGGCGCCCAACCGTTTGCGAACGCCCGCCGCGCACGGTGCGTCACAGCCCGCATGGAACAATCAGAACCCATCTCCATGTGTCCGGCGGCCGGGCGCCCCACCTGCGTATGCAAGTGCGCGCGCCATATTGGCCTGCTGGTGTTTCGTATCGGCCTGGGCGGCATGATGCTGGCGCACGGCTATCCCAAGCTGCTGGCGCTGTTCAACGGAAGCGGTGCGGGGTGGATGAACCCCATCGGCATCGGCTCCACATTCTCGCTGGCGCTGTGCGTGTTTGCGGAATTCGTTTGCAGCATAGCGGTGGTGCTGGGCTTTCTCACGCGCCCCGCGGCGCTGGTATTGGCCGTGAACTTCTGCGTGATAGCGTTCACGCAGCGCGCGGGCACGAGTGCGGCAATGGATGAGCTGGTGCTGCTCTACCTGCTCTGCTTCGTGGTGCTCATGCTCACAGGCCCCGGCAAGCTCAGCCTGGACCGCATGCTCTTCCACCGCTGCCTGCACCGCAGGTGCTGCAGGGGGTGAGCGTGCACGGCCACTACTATAGCGCGGTGGTTCTCCCTGCGGCGGCGGAGAGGTCTTTCAACCACTCGGCCTGGGGAAGCCCCGCGGCCTGGCGCGCGGTAAACGGCATGCGTGGGCGCCAGTTGGCGCCGCCCTCCGTGCCGGGCGTGTTGAGCCGCACCGGGTGGTCGAACAGCTCCGTCCACATGAGACACGCATAGAGCGAGCGGCACTGCAGCAGCGCGCGGATGAGCGCATGCTTTATCTCCGCGCTCCACGGCACCATGCTTTGTTCCGGGGTGAGCCCGGCATAGTCTCCGAGCCAGCAGAGCACACGCGCGCAGTCCCGCCCGGTGAGGATGCGGCGGCGCAGCTCCTCCGGCGGGAGGGAGGTGTCCTTCACGGCGTCGCGCGCAGCCTGCACGTTTGCGAACCAATCGTTCCAATCGTTGCAGAGGGGCGGGAAATCATGCGTGGCGTAGGTTGCAAAGGAGCACGGGTTGTAGGAATCTCCCTTGATGATGCGCTGCCGCGCGTCAATCTCCCAGTGGGGAATCTTGAAGCCTGCGATGCGCAGGAAGGAGAGGTCCGGGCGCACGTAGTCCGGCACGCATCCCAAATCCTCGCCGATGACGATTTGCTGCGGGGCTGCCTTGAGCAGCCGGCGCAGTAGGTGGTCTCCCTGCATGAGGTTTGCCTTGCGGTCTGCGGCCTCCCAATCCGGGCGCGGGCGGAACCCCGGGCGGCGCCCGCCGCAGCGCGCGGCAGCCTCGTCCGGCGTGAGGTTGAGAAATTCGGGATTGCGGTCCGGCATCCAGGGGAAGGCGTAGATGCGGTAGAAGCCGAGCACGTGATCGATGCGGTACATGCGGAAGATTTCCGCGAGCTTCTGCACGCGGCGGTTCCACCAGGCGAAACCCTCGCGCTCCATCACATCCCAGCGGTAGAGCGGAATACCCCAGTTCTGCCCCCACTTGCCTGTGAAGGGATCCTCCGCGAAGTTGCCCTCCGCGGGCGCGCCGCCGCTCCAATCCATATCGAACAGGTGGCGCTGGAAGAAGACATCCGCGCTTGCCACGGAGATGCCGATGGGCACATCTCCCATGAGCATCACGCCGCGCTTGTCCGCATGCTCGCGCACCAGCTTCCATTCCCGCGCGCAGAGCCACTGCAGCCACTGCTGGTATTGTTTCTGCATGCGCGCCTCATCACTCTCCGCGGCCATGCAGCGGATGGCCGCGAGGTCCTGCTCCGGCCAGGTCCACCAGGCGGCGGAACCGAAGGCGATGCTCGCCACGCGGAAACACGCGAAGTCGTCCAGCCAATCCTGCGTGCCGCACCACGCGGTGAATTCCGCGCGCAAACTTTCCAGCGCGGCATCGTGCAGAAAGTTTTTCCACGCGGTGCGGAAGAGGGCGCGCTTGTAGGCCCGCACGCGGGCGTAGTCCACGTAGTCGCGCCCGCCGGGAAGCTGCAGCGGCGGGAGCTCCGCAGGGTACGCGTCAAACGTTTCCGGCATGCCCGGGATGCGCTCCAGCGAAAGGTACAGGGGCTCCAGCGCAACGGAGCTGATGGCAGAGTAGGGAGACGGCGCATCGTCCTCGCCGAGCGCGTTCACGGGCAGCAGTTGCAGGAATCCCACGCCGTGTTCCGCCGCCCAATCGATCCATTCCTCCAGCGCAATCAAATCGCCGATTCCTCCATCGCCATCGCGCCGCAAGGAGAACAGCGGCATCAACACTCCGGTCTTTCTTTCCTGCTTCATGCGCGCCCATTCTAGCACACGCGTAGGGTGGTGACAAACGGAAATCGGAACGCGTTTCGCACGACGAAAATTCCATGGCGGAATTCTCGCCGTGAAAAAAAATTAAGAAAAATGAAATTTTTTCTTGTCAAGGTGTCGGCGCTGTGATATTTCACGAGAAGGTCATGCGTGCGTAACATCGCGCTTCAGCCTGACCTGCTAAAAAACAACATACAGTTATGGCTACAAAGAAACCCGCGACGAAGGCACCTGCCAAGAAGGCTCCGGTCAAGAAGGCGGCTCC
>JAUNHW010000034.1 GCA_030523775.1 Akkermansia sp. | reverse complement strand
CTTCTTGGGTTTCTTGGCAATGGACTTGGCTTCCTTGGCGTCCTGGGCGGCGTCATTCTTGGCGTTTTCCTCCTTGTCCTTGTCGGTCAGGAAATCGTTGTTGCCGGAGAAGGTGACGATGGAGGTGATGACGGTGTTGTTCTCGAACCAGGGGGACTCTGTGTCCATGATGAGGGTTGGGAAGGGCTGTCCGCCGGGGCCCTTCACGTCCTCCGCCCAGGTGCAGTCCGCCACGAACAGTCCCTTCTGCATGCTGGCGGAGTATCCCAGGGCGTCGTCGGAATCGGTGAGGTAGACGCGGGTGACCACCTTCTTGTCCTCGTCGAAATCGATACCCCAGAGGGAGATCATGTGGGCGCCGTTCTGCATCTGGCGGCCGTTGACGAGCTTCTGGATGCCCACGCAGACGCCGTTTCCGGCCTGGATGAGCTCTTTCAGGCGCTCGGAGAGGGGGAGCTGGGAGCCGAAGCCGGGGCCGTTGTGCAGGACCACGTTGAAATCCTTTCCGGCGATGATGCCGTCGTAGTATCCGCCGAGGTTCTCCTTGGCGCCATTGGGGCGCGGTCCCTTGTTCTTGCTGAACCACCAGTTGGTGGCGGCCATGGGGGAGCCGGCGGTGTTGTCGAAGGCCTTTTTCATGGTTTCCCACACGTTCTTGCCGGTGGGAGCCTGGGTTTGGCCGTGGGTGTCCGCATTGCGGTCCTGCCACCAGGCAATCATGTTGGCGGCGGAGGCGGCCCAGCACATCTGCCTGTCGCTGGGCCCGCTCTTGTCGCCATCGTACCACCCCTTGGCCTCCGTGACGCCGCGCACCATGTAGGTGCGCACCGCGGCGTGGAGGGGGAGGGCGGCGGCCAGTACGGCCAGGGCTGCTGTGGAGAGCTTGTTCATGGCGTGTGGGATGAAATCACTTCTTTTTCTTCTTGGCGGCCCTCTTTTCCTCGCGTTCCCGCTTCTTTTCCTCGCGCTCGGCCTTCTTGTCGCGCTTGGGCTTGGCAAGCTTCTTTCCCTTCTTGGCGGTGGACTTGGCCTCCTGCGCGTCCTGCTCCTCATCGGCCTTGGCGTTGCGCTCCTTGTCGGAGTCTGCGGCGAATTCGCTGTTGCCGTTCAGGGTGACGATGGAGGTGATGCAGGTGTTGTCGTTGTACCAGCCCTCGGGCGTGCGGAACATGAGGGACGCAAACGTGCGGGACCCGGCCTGGATATCCTCCGCCCACGTGCAGTCCGCCACCAGCAGGCCTTTCTGGATGCTCGGCCACTGGCCAGCGGCATCGTCCGGGTCCGTCACGTACACGCGGGTCACCACCTTCTTGTCCTCGTCGTAGTCGATGCCCCACAGGGAAATCCAGTGGGAGCCGTTCTGCATCTGGCGGCCCTGCACGGGCTGAATGGCCAGGCAGAGGGCGTTGCCGCCCTGGATAAGCTCTTTGATGCGCTCGGAAAGGGTGAGGTCGCTCCCGAACAGCGGCGCGCGCAGCAGCTCCGTCTGCAGGGTCTTGCCGTTCATGATGGAGGCGTAGAAGCCGCCCTTGGAATTGTCGCTCCCGCCCATGGGGCCGGGTTGCAGGCTGTGGCTGAACCACCAGTTCACGCCGCCCTGCGGGGAGCCGGGGCGGTTGGGCATGTCCTTGCGCATCATCTCCCACACCCCGGTGCCCTTGGGGGCCTGGGTTTGGCCGTGGGTGTCCGCGTTGCGGTCCTGCCACCAGGCAATGGCGTTGGCGGCGGCGGCGGCCCAGCAGAGGTCCGCTTCCTGCCCGGGGGCCTTGTCGGCATCATACCATCCCTTGCTCTCCGTGACTCCCTTCACCATGTAGGTGCGCACGGCACCCTGCACGGTGAGGGCGGAAAGGGCGAGCAGGCACAAGATTCCGGTTTTCATAACGCCCGCATCATAAGCGCCAAGGGGCTGGCGTGTCAAGCCATTTCCGGAAAACTCGCGGCGCGGGTCACTTGCCGATTTTCTTGCGGAAGTAGGCGATGGTGCGGTCCAGGCCCTCGCTGAGCGGGATGGTGGGTTTCCAGCCGAGCTTTTCCGCGGCCAGGGAGATTTCCGGGCGGCGCTGCGTGGGGTCGTCGGAGGGCAGGGGGCGGTGCACCAGCTTGCTGGTGGAGGGTATCTTCTCCAGCACCAGATCCGCCAGCTGGCGGATGGTGAACTCCCCGGGGTTGCCCAGGTTCACCGGGCCCACGAAGCCCACCTCGTTCTCCATCATGCGCACCATGCCCTCGATGAGGTCGTCCACATACTGGAAGGAGCGCGTCTGCTGCCCCTCGCCGTAGATGGTGATATCGTCCCCGCGCAGGGCCTGGCAGATGAAGTTGGAGACCACGCGGCCGTCCTCCGGGTTCATCATGGGGCCGTAGGTGTTGAAGATGCGGATCACGCGGATGTCCACGCCCTCGTGGCGGTGGTAGTCGAACATGAGGCTTTCCGCGCAGCGCTTGCCCTCGTCGTAGCACGCGCGGATGCCGATGGGGTTGACGTTTCCGCGGTAGGATTCCACCTGCGGGTGGACCATGGGTTCACCGTAGACCTCTGAGGTGGAGCTCTGCAGGATGCGCGCGCCATTCTTCTTGGCAAGCTCCAGCATGTTGAGAATGCCCAGCACGCAGGTCTTGGTGGTGAAGATGGAGCGGTTGCCCTGGTAGAAGGGCGGGGAGGCCGGGCACGCCAGGTTGTAGATGCGGTCCAGCTTTTCCGCGCAGTCGTACGGCTCTATCACATCATGCTCCACAAAGGTGAAGCGCGGGTTGTCCATCAGGTCCTGCACGTTCTCCAGGGAGCCCGTGTAGTTGTTGTCCAGGCAGATGACGCGCTCGCCGTCCGCTATCAGCCTGTGGCACAGGTTGGACCCCACGAAACCGCTGCCGCCCGTCACTAGTATGGTCTTCATGCCCCGCATTCTACCCGATGGAACGCCGAATTCAAGTCCAAAACGCACATGCGCGCGTACAAGCCGCTTGCCAGGGCGGGGGAAACATGTTAGAATGCGCCATGGTACACGGGGGCTTTTTCCCTGCGTGTACAAGGATATATAGAAGAGACCGAACAATGAAATCGCATTTCGCCAAACTGTTTTTCGCCCTGCTGTGCACGGCTGCGCTGGGCACGGCTGTCACCTGCATCTCCATGGGCCTGCACCACGCCATGGTGAACTCCCAGCAGCCGCCCGTGCCCGCTAATTCCGTGGAGGCCGCCAACCAGGCCAAGATTGTGCTGGAGTACAAGTGCGCCGCCTGCCATGCGGCGGATGCCAAGCCCAATTCCTTCCTGAACGCGCTTTCCCTGGGGCTGATGCAGCGCCACGTGGATGCCGCCAAGGCCACGTTCACGCTCACGCCGGACCACACGCTGCATTCCGGCGTGGTGGACTACCTGAAGATGGACCGCGTGCTCACCACGCGCCGCATGCCCCCGGCATCGTACTCCACGGTGCACCTCGGCTCCGCGCTCACGCCCACGGATGTGGCGGCCCTGCGCCACCACTACAAGCCGGAGGGCGCCCCGGCCCGCATGTTCATCCCCATCTCCCCGGTGTCCGCCCCCGCCACCCGCGCGGAGCAGGCGCGCGTGCTGCTCGGCCAGCTGCTCTTCAACGATCCCCGCCTCTCCACCTCCAATGAGGTTTCCTGCGCCTCCTGCCACGATCTCACCAAGGGCGGCACGGACAACAAGCCCAAATCCGACGGCGTGCCCGGAACGGACGGCAAGCCGCAGCAGGGCGGCGTGAACGCCCCCTCCGTCTACAATGCCGCCGGCAACATCCGCCAGTTCTGGGACGGCCGCGCCGCCAACCTGCAGGAACAGGCCGGCGGGCCTCCCCTGAACCCCGTGGAGATGGGATACCAGTACCCCGAAGACTGGCAGGACATTGCCGACAAGCTGGGGCGCGACCCCCGCCTGGCCGCGCTCTTCGCCCTGGCATACGGGGATGCCGGAATCACCGCGGAAACCATCACGGATGCCATAGCCGCCTACGAGCAGACCCTCGTGACGCCGGATTCAGACTTCGACCGCTACCTGAAAGGCGACACGGAGGCACTCTCCAGCGAGCAGAAGCAGGGGCTCAAGAAATTTGTGCTCTACGGCTGCGCCACCTGCCACGCCGGCCCCACCCTGGGCGGCATCAGCTTTGAGAACATCAACACCCACGCAGACCTGCGCGAGCTCGCCACCAAGGGCATCCCCGGCTCCCACAGCAGCCGCGCGGAGGACGCCACCTGCGCCGCCTGCCACCCCGATGGCGTGGAACCCGCCGCTGCCAGGGCCAACGCCGAGTACCGCGAGGGCGCCTTCGGCCGCATGGATTTCACCAAGAACCCCGCCCACAAGGACCTCTTCCGCGTGCCCAACCTGCGCAACGTGGCCCTCACCTGGCCCTACTTCCACACAGGAACCGTGGATAGCCTGGAAGATGCCGTGCGCATCATGTGCATGACCGAGAACGACATGGAGCCCACCGAGGGTGCCGTGAAGGAAATCACCGCCTTCCTGCGCGCCCAGACCGGCAAGCTCAACGGCAAGCCGCTGGACAAGCTCACGCCCGCAGACGTGGCCCCGCCCGCATCCGCGCCCTGTGAGCAGGCCCCCACTCCCGCAACGGGCGGGGAAATCTGACCGCGCCGCGCGCCATGCTCCGCTTCTCCGTTCTCGCCAGCAGCAGCCAGGGCAATGCTACCGTGGTGTCCACCGGGCGCGTGAGCGTGCTGGTGGATGCCGGCATCAGCTGCCTGCGCCTGCGCAAGGGGCTGGAGGAGTGCGGCATTCCCCCGCAGCAGGTGTCCGGCATCTTCATCACCCATGAGCACACGGACCACACCTGCGGCCTGGGGCAGTTCTGCAAGAAGTACGGCACGCGCATCTACTGCAGCCGCTACCTGGCGTATGATATGCGCGCGGCGGCTCCCGGCGCCGCCTGCACCTACCTGGAGCCCGGGGCCGCCGTGGAGCTGGAGGATTTGCGCATCACCCCCTTCAGCGTGAGCCATGATGCCGCGGACCCGCTGGGCTACCTCTTCGAGAGCGGCGGGGTGAAGCTGGGCTACGTGACGGATACCGGGCGCATCATGCGCGAGATGCCGGAGCTGCTGGCGGGCGCGGACGCCCTGTACCTGGAATCCAACTACGATGAGGAGATGCTGCAGAATTCCGGGCGTCCCAAGCGGCTTATAGAGCGCATCACCTGCGCCACCGGGCACCTCTCCAACGTGCAGGCGTGCGAATTCGTACGCACCGTGGGGCACGCGGGGCTGCGCCACCTGGTGCTCGCCCATATCAGCCCGGAGTGCAACACCCCGCAGATTGCCGCCGCCGCCATGCAAGGCACGCTGCAGGAGCTGGGGCTTGCCGCCACGCAGCTCCACTGCGCCGCCCGCGCCAACCGCCTCCCCTGGATAGAGATTTGACCATGAAATACACCGCCATCACCATCAGCCTCGCCGCCGTCCTCTGCTGCCCCGCCCCCGCGGAGCTGCCGGACAACCCCACCACCCCGCAGGACTACTATGCCGTGCAGGACGAGGTGGTGTCAGCCCTCAACCAGCTTGCCGCCATCCTGCAGGGCGTGAAGGACAAGGCCGCGGCGGATGCCGCCGCCCCCGCCGTGAACGACCTCGCCGCCAACGTGGAGCGCGCCGTGCAGCTCATCATGGCCAAGCAGGAGGAGGTGCAGAAAATCCTGGAACAGCGGCAGGATTTCACCCCCGCGCAGTACGATGACGCCCTCTTCACCGTCATCAAGGTGAACTCCGAGCTCAAGGTGAGGGAATACTACCACTCCACCGCGCTCGCCGCGGCCATGGAGTCCTTCACCCGCGCCATCACCGGCCGCGGGGAGTGACCCCCGCGCCGCCGGGCGGGCCGGCAGCTCCGCTTGTTATCCGTGTATGGGGAACACCAGCACGGTGATGAACACATCCGCCGCCACGATGATGAAGTTCATGGGGATGCCGATGCGCATGAAGTCCGAGAACCGGTAGCCGCCGGGGCCGTACACCATCATGTGCGTGGGGGAGCCGATGGGCGTGGCGAAGCTGGATGACACCGCCACCATGAGCGCCACGCAGAAGGTGAGCGGGTTTGCATCAATGGCCAGCGCCGCATTGTACGCAATGGGGAAGAACATGGCGCCCGCCGCGGTGTTGCTCACGAATTCCGTGACGAAGGTGCTCACGATGCAGATGGCGAAGAGAACCACGTACGGGTTGGTGCCGCAAACGCCCAGCAGGCTGTCTGCCAGCATTTGCGCAATGCCCGTGTTCTCCACGGCCAGACCCAGGCACACGGACCCCGCAAACACCATCAGCACTTCCCAGTTGATGCTCTTGCGCGCCTGTTTCACCGTGCAGCACTTGGTGAGCAGCATGGCGAACGCCGCCAGGAAGCACGCGCTCACCAGCGGCAGCACCTTGAACGCGGATAGCAGGAGCATGCCCAGCATGATGAGCGAGGACACGATGGTCTTGCCGCTCACGCGGTGCGTGGCTTCCGAATCGTAGAAGTGGATATCCGGGGTCTGCGGCAGGGGCTTGCCCGTGCTCTCCAGCAGCAGCGTGTCGCCCGCATCCAGCACCACCTCGCGCGGCAGCTCCTCCAACCGCTCGCCCTGCCGCGCCACGGCCACCAGCGTCACGCCGTTCTCCTTCTCGAATTGCGTTTCCGCTATCTTCTCGCCGATGAGCGAGGAGCGGAAGGTGACGTACGCCGTGTGCAGGGTGCGTTTGCGCCCCACCTCCTCCACGCTGTACACGTGGTGCACGGCGTTCACCAGCTTGTGGGAATCGCGCAGCTGCAGCAGCTCGTCTATGCGCCCGGTGAAAATCAGGCGGTCCCCGCCCATGATGAATTCATCGTCCTCCACCGGGGTGATGACCGTCTTGTCGAAGCGCACAATCTCCAGCAGGTGGCCGCCCTTGATGCGGTTCAGCCCGCATTCCTCCACGCTTTGCCCCACCATGGGGTTGTCCGTGGGCACCAGCAGCTCCACCGTGTACTCGGATATGTTGGCAAAGGATTTCGCCGGGGTCTTGCGCTCCGGCAGCAGCTTCTGCAGGGCAATGACGGAGAGAATGCCCACCGCCAGGCAGAACAGGCCCACCAGGGTGGGCGTGAAGATGCTCAGCTCTACACCGGTCTCCTTGGTGTAGAAGGAGGAGATGATGAGGTTGGGCGGCGTGCCGATGAGCGTGCAGATGCCGCCCATGCCGGAGGCGTAGCTCAGCGGGATGAGCAGGCGTGAGGGGGAGACGTTCAGCTTCTTGCTCCATATCTTCACCACATCGATGAAGAGCGCCACCACCGTGGTGTTGCTCAAGATGGAGCTCAGCAGGGCCACCGGCAGCATCAGCCGCACAATCGCGCGCCAGTACTTGCCCGGGCTGCCCAGAACATAGCGCACAATCCACTGCAGCACCCCCGTGTGCACCAGGCCCGCCACCACCACGAACAGCACACCCACCACCACCACCGAGCTGGAGCTGAACCCGCTCACCGCTTCCTCCGGTTTCAGCACCCCGGTCACCATCAGCGCCATCATCCCGCCTAGGAACACGATGTCCGCATGCAGCTTCGTGAACAGCAGCAGCCCGAACATCGTCAGCACTATGGCGATGGTGATCCAGGCGGAGACACTCAATCCGCCCCATATGATGGTTTCCAACATGACGCGCCCCATCATACACCCCATTTCCCAAAAATCAAGGCCGGCGCTGCCGCACGCGCCCTGTGCCCGCGTAAAACAGCGTCTGTGCGCGCGTCATACGCCTTTCAAGCGGGCCCGGTGTGTGCTATAATCCCCACCACGCTATGGATACACCGCAGAACAATTACTACATACCCACCGTAATAGAGAAAACGAATCAGGGCGAGCGCGCGTACGACATCTATTCGCGCCTGCTGCTGGACCGTGTGATATTCATCGGCACGGAGATAGACGACACGGTAGCCAACTCCGTGGTGGCGCAGCTGTTGTTCCTGCAGATGACAGACCCCAAGAAGGACATCCACCTGTACATCAACTCGCCCGGCGGCTCCGTGACGGCGGGCCTGGCCATCTACGACACCATGCAGTTCGTCTCCTGCGATATCAACACCTACTGCATCGGCATAGCCGCCTCCATGGCATCCGTGCTGCTGGCGGCGGGCACCAAGGGCAAGCGCTTCTGCCTGCCCAACTCCCACGTGATGATCCACCAGGTGCGCGGCGGTGCCCAGGGTACCGCAGCGGATGTGGAGCGCACCATCAACTTCATGATGAGCCTGGACAAGCGCCTCACCGGAATCCTGGCGGAGCACACCGGCAAGGATTTCGACACCGTGAAGCATGACCAGGAGCGCGACAACTACATGACCCCGGAGGAAAGCCTGAAATACGGCCTGGTGGACAAAATCCTCAAGAAGATGAAGTAAGCGGCTGCGCCGCGCAACCCACGCCCCCCCCATGGCCAAGTGCTTCTTATGCGGCAACCCCGGTAACGAGGGCCGCCCCATGCTCAAAATAGACGACATCCACATCTGCTACCAGTGCGTGGAGGGTCTGGACTACCGCATGCTCACCTCCAAGATGGGGGATGTGGCCGCGGAACGCCTGATGGCCCTCGTGAGCGGCACCCACCCGGAGGTTGTGCCCCAGCCGGTGCAGGACCAGGGAGAGGTGCTGGAGGTGCAGACCAGGAAGCTGGACGAGCTGCCCACCCCGCAGGAGCTCCACCGCAAGCTGGATGAATACGTCATCGGCCAGGAGCTCGCCAAGCGCACCCTCTGCGTGGCCGTGTACAACCACTACCTGCGCCTCCGCCAGAAAGAGGACGAGGACGGCACGGAGATTGAGAAGAGCAACATCCTGCTGGCGGGCTCCACCGGCTCCGGCAAAACCCTGCTGGCCAAAACCCTGGCGCGCATTTTGGACGTGCCGTTCTGCATTGCGGATGCCACCACGCTCACGGAGGCCGGATACGTGGGCGAGGACGTGGAGAACATCATCCTGCGCCTGCTGCAGGCGGCGGATATGAACGTGGCCAAGGCCGAGCGCGGTATCGTGTACGTGGATGAAATCGACAAGATAGGCCGCAAGACGCAGAACGTGAGCATCACGCGCGACGTCTCTGGCGAGGGCGTGCAGCAGGCCCTGCTGAAAATCATCGAGGGCACGGAATGCAACATCCCGCCCAAGGGGGGCCGCAAGCACCCCAACGAGCAGTACATCCGCGTGAACACGGAGAACATCCTCTTCATCTGCGGCGGCGCCTTCGTGGGGCTCCAGGATATCATCCGCCAGCGCCTGGGCTCCTCCGCCATGGGCTTCGCCTCCATTGAGGAGGGCCGCAACACCAAGGAGTACACCGAGGAGGAGGTGCTGGCCAAGGCCATGCCGGAGGACTTTTTCCAGTTCGGCATGATACCGGAGATGATGGGCCGCCTGCCCATTTTCGCCCCGCTCACCACGCTCACGGAAGAGCAGCTGGTGCAGCTGCTCACCAAGCCCAAGAACGCGCTGGTGAAGCAGTACACCAAGCTCCTGGCCATGAACGGCGTGAAGCTCATCGTGGAGCCGGATGCCCTGCACGCCATGGCCCACCAGGCCGTGGAGCGCGGCACCGGCGCGCGCGCCCTGCGCGGTATTTTCGAGAACCTGATGCTGGATGTGATGTACACCGTGCCCGGTGACCGCACCATTGAGAGCGTCACCATCACCAAGGACCAGGTGGAGGGCCGCGGCGAGCCGCAAATCAAGCGGCAGCGCCCCCGCTCCAGGAAATCCGCCTGAACCCTCACACCGCGAAACGCCATGCTGGTACTGGGAGTGGAATCCAGCTGTGATGAGACAGCCGCCGCCCTGCTGGAGGAAACCCCTTCCGGCACCGTGCAGCTGCTCAGCTCCGTCATTGCCACTCAAATCCCGCTGCACCGCATGTACGGCGGCGTCATCCCGGAGCTCGCCTCCCGCAACCACTCCGCCAACATCCGCGCCGTGCTGCAGGAAGCCCTGGACAAGGCCGGCCGCACCCTGCATCAGGTGGATGCGTTCGCCAGCACCGCCGGGCCCGGCCTGGTGGCCGCCCTGCTGGTGGGCAACACCGCCACCAAGGCACTCGCGCTCGCGGCGCGCAAACCCTTTGTGGCCGTCAACCACCTGGAGGGCCACATGCTCTCCCCCTTTGTGATGCAGCCCGGCGGCCTGGTGCCGCACCTGGCGCTCGTGGTGTCCGGCGGGCATTCCCTGCTGGTGGATGTGCGCGGCTGCGGGGACTACACGCTGCTGGGCCGCTCGCGCGACGATGCCGCGGGCGAGGCCTTCGACAAGGTGGCCAAGATGCTGGACCTGCCGTACCCCGGCGGCCCGGAAATAGACAGGCTGGCGGAGCAGGGGGACCCCGCGCGCTTTGCCCTGCCGCGTCCCATGATGCATGAACCGCACCTGGATTTCTCCTTCTCCGGGCTCAAGACCGCCGTGCTCTACACCCTGCCCAAGCTGGTGCCAAGCGGCAACCCGCATGATTTGGACCGGCAGACGCTGTGCGACCTCTGCGCGGGCGTGCGCGCCGCCATTGTGGAGGTGCTGGTGCACAAGGCCATGCGCGCGCTGCGCCGCACCGGGCACAGCGTGCTGGCCGTCTCCGGCGGCGTCTCCTGCAACGGGGAGCTGCGCCGCGCCATGCAGGATGCCTGCGCCCGCCGCCGCGTGCAGCTCGTGCTGCCGCCCAACAGCCTCACCACAGACAACGCCGCCATGATTGCCTTCGCCGGGCTCCTGCGCGCGCGCGCCGGCCAATTCTCCCCGCTGGAAACCCCGGTGGATCCCAACCTCAAACTTGCGGGTGCCGCCACCCGCGCCTGATGAACCGCCATGACCCTCCGCGAACGCCTTCTGGAAATACTGCCCGGCCTGCTTCCCGCCCACCCGCAGGATGCCATCAAGGGCACGGAACTCATCGCCCGCGTGCGCGCCGTGCTCGGCGGTGAATACTCGGACCACTCCCTGCGCTCCCAGTTCTCCTTCATTGCTCTGGATCCCGATTCCTGCCTCGCGCGCATCGAGAACGGGCAGGGGTACTATCTGCGCAGCGGCAGGGATGACTCCCTGCAATCCATCTTCGGCTCCGGGGCGGATGCCGAGCGCGAGGGTGGATCCCCGCAGCACCGCCTGCTCGCCCTGCTGGTGCGGCTGTACGATACCACCGGGCTGGGCGTCTTCGTCTACCCGGCGGAGGACGGTGATTCCTGGGAGCACCCGGACCTGGTGGCCGTGCAGTGGCCCGCCGGGCACTGGGCAGCCGATGGCGCGTACGAGATGGACAGCACGGACGCGCCGCGCCACGCGCGTTTCCGCGCGGTTTGCACCGTGGTGGCGGATTCCGCGGAATCTGCGCGCGCGGGCTTTTTCCGTGCGCTGGCGTGCGGCCGCTGGGCGCACGAGTGCGAGCTGGTGGTCATCCCCGCCGTGGATGCAGCCGTGCAGACGGAGCTGGCAGACCTTGCCGCCGCCTACGGCGTGGGCGTGCGCTTGCTGGATGTGAAGGATGCGGATGCCATGCCGCGCGCGGATGCCATTTTCCGCATGCCCGCAGACCAGGCGCGGGAACTGCTGGCCGCCATCCCGCAGACCGTCCTCTCCCAACCACGTCCCCATGCCGCGCTGGATACCCGCGCGGCGGAATCCCTGCCTGCCACCGCTCCCGTGCTGGCCTGGGCGGATTCCTGCCTGCAGCGCGGCCGCCTGGAGCCCTTTGAAATGCGCGTGGCAGTCAATTAACCTGCATGTGTCCCAACTATTTTTGCGGGCATACGAATTTGAGGCGGCGCGGACGCATGGCGCAGTAACTAATTTACAATCTACAATTTACAATTTTGTAAATTAGCGCGCCCTGTGGGCGCGTTTCATAACAATGCCCCGCATGCGTCCGTCTCCGCGTGGCGCTTCGCGCCCTTGCTACGCCGAGACAGGGCGGGGCAAACGCAAGCGCGGGATTGTCCCCAACGAACAAATCGCAGGGCGCTTGTCATGACGGTGCGTTGTGTTGCGCGCGAGCGCTTGTTTGCCACGCGCGCGGAGCGCGCCTAGCGCATTCCTAATCCTAATCCTAATCC
>JAUNHW010000017.1 GCA_030523775.1 Akkermansia sp. | reverse complement strand
GCCGCATGGCGGCGGGCAACCACGGTTCAAATGTCTCTATACCGAAAACGGCCGACGGCCGTAAGGCCGGATAGCCAGCCGCGCAGCGGCTGCCCGCAGGGCGAGGGCGCGAGAGGCGCGCCCGAGGCAACCCCGCTCTGCGGGGTGGATGACGTCTCCCATCCGCATGACTCCCCACGCCCGTCACGCGCCTTGCGTTCACTCCCACCGCAAATTCCTCGGTTCAACCCCAACTTTTCAGAACCGCGTCCCACAATCCCCTTTGTAAAATCAAAATCCAACCATTGTGGCTCATGTGCTCCCCTTCCGTTTCATGCAGCCATGCGCCCTTTGTCTTGCAATGTGTCTTACGTCCCTGCTGGTCAAACGACCTTGAAACCAAGTGCCCAACCCCAATCTGCACGCGCAAACCGGTCTGCCGTGAAATGACTTGCCTGCATAGCTTGCGAAAAATGCAAACGGCTGGCAGTAAGACGCATGCGCTGTGAAAATTCCGCTTTCGGATATGCCCCTCTTGACATATTTAAGAAAAGTTAAGGAATTTCCTGCGCAACTACCCTAACATGTCAGCAAGAAGCTCCCAGGCGGAGGGCCTGTTGGCCGGCTCCGTAGGCAAGGACTGTACAGCGCGCACACTGGTGGGAGTGGGCGGAGCACTGCTGTATGACATGCCGGGCGTGGTGTACCCGGCCGTGGTGCTGCGTGCGCGGAAGGGGTATATGCGCGGCAGCGGGGAAGCGTACCGGGAGGTTCCGGGATGGGGCATGAGCACGCGGCAGGCGGCGCGGGTGCTGGGGTGCAGTGATGCCGCGGCGCGCAACTACCTGCACCGGCACCGGGTGCCGTTCCGCGTGGTGGCGGAGCCGGGGCGTCCCTGTACCAACTATTGGCGGCGCAGCTGCGTGCTGGCGCTGGTGAAGCAGCGCGGGGAGATAGTGAAACGGCGCCCCGCGCGCATGATGAATGCCGCGCAGGCCATGGCGGTGCTGGGCGTGGGGCGCAGCACGCTGCAGCGCTATGTGCGGGGCGGCATGCTGCGGCAGGTGAAGCTGCGTTTGCTCACGGCACGCGGGTTGAAGAGCCGTGCCTTCTTTCTGGGCTCCCAGGTGCGTGTGCTGGCGGCGCACATGCGCGCGGTGCGGGCCAGGGAGGCGGAGTGGCGCGCGCTGCTGGCGCGGGTCAAATGTACTTGCGCCCCTTGAAGAGGTGCGCGCGCAGCGGGTCCGTGGCCGCCAGGTGGGAGTAGCCTATGGCCAGGGCGTCCGCGGCATCCGGGGCGGGGGTCTCCTGCAGGCCGAGCATGGCGCGCATCATGAAGGCCACCTGCTGTTTGGCTGCGCCGCCGCGGCCCACGGTGGCCAGTTTCACGCAGGTGGGCGGGTATTCCATGATGGGCAGGCCGTGCTTGGCGGCGGCCAGCACGGTGGCGGCGCGGGCGGACCCCATGGCAATGGCGGTGCGGTGGGACTGCACGTAGATGATGCCCTCTATGGCCAGCTCTTGCGGCTGCCACTGCTCAATGAGCTTGCACACGTGCTCGTGGATGGCGAGCAGGCACTCGCTCTGCGGCAGTTTCTGCGGCAGGGAGAGCGTGCCGTAGTCCAGCGCGCGCGGCGTGCGGAAATCCCCCTCCAGCACGGCGTAGCCCGTGTTGCGGATGGCGGGGTCTATGCTCACGACTCGCACGGGCGGGGCAGGGGATGAATTGGCAAATCAGCGGCGGCGCTTCATGGCAGGGCGCGGCTTGCGCAGCGGGCGCACGGGCGAGTCGTCCAGCAGGGCGGTGTACATGTACGGGAAACCCTCCAGCTTGCGGCGCTCCACCTTGCGGTTGATGAAGCACTCCACGCTCTTGGCGAAATCAAGTTCATCCGCGGTGAGCAGGGTGAAGGCATCCCCGGTGTTTTCCGCGCGGCCGGTGCGGCCGATGCGGTGCACGTAGTCCTCCGGGTTCTCCGGCACGCGGTAGTTGATGACGTGGGTGACGCCGTTGATATCGATTCCGCGCGCGGCCACATCCGTGGCCACCAGGATGCGGTACTTGTCCTCCTTGAAGCCCTTGAGGCTGGCCATGCGCTCCTTCTGCGGGATGTCGGAGTGCATCACGGTCACCTCCTTCTCCCAGCCGTTGCGGCGGAGCATGGAGCCCACGGTGTCCGCCTCCTTGCGGGTGCGGGTGAAAATCATGAGGTTCTCGAACTTGGTGGCCTTGATGAGCGCGAGCAGCAGCTCGTCGCGCTGGTCCAGGCCCACGGGGTAGAAGGCGTGGGAGATGGTGGCGGCCACCTCGCGCCGCGCAATGGCTATCTCCTGCGGGTCTGTGAGGCACCACTTGGCGAATCCCTGCAGTATCTGCGGCATGGTGGCGGAGAAGAACAGCGTCTGCCGCCCCTCCCACGGGCACAGGTTCACTATCTTGCGCACAATGGGCAGGAAACCCATGTCCGTCATGCGGTCCACCTCGTCCAGCACTAGGGTTTTCACCTCCTTGAACTTCATGTTGCCGCGGTAGAAGTGGTCCACCAGGCGGCCGGGGGTGGCCACCACCACGTCACAGCCCTTCTGCAGCTCCTCCGTCTGCTGGCCGTATCCCACGCCGCCGTAGAGCAGCCCCACGGTGATATCCGTGTGCGCGGCGTAGGTGCGGAAAGCCTCCGCCAGCTGGTCCGCCAGCTCGCGCGTGGGTTCCAGCACCAGCACCTGCGGCCTGCCGGTGTGGGTGATCTTGGTGAGCAGGGGCAGGGCGAACGCGGCGGATTTGCCGGTGCCGGTCTGGGATGCGCCAATCACATCCTTGCCTTGCAGCACATAGGGAATGGCCTGCTCCTGAATGGGGGTGGGCGTCTCGTAGCCGCAGTCCTTCACGGCTTCCAGAATGGGGGCGGAAAGCCCCAGTTCATCGAATCTCATCTTGGTATCTCTTTCTAGTGGTAAGTGGTTCAGCACAGGTAGGGGTTGTTGAGCAGCTCCTCCTGCAGCGTGGTGGCGGGCCCGTGCCCGCTGAGTATTGCCGTTTCCGGCGGCAGCGGCAGTATCTGCTCGCGGATGCCCGCCAGCAGCCGTGCCTGGCTGCCTTCCGGGAAATCCGTGCGGCCTATCGAGCCCGCAAACACAATGTCGCCCACAAACAGCAGGCCGTGCTCCGGCAGGTGGTACGCCGCGCCGTCAGACGAGTGGCCGGGGATGGCCATGGCGTGCCAGTGCTCCCCCGCCCAGTCCGCGCTTGCGCCACCGCGCCCGAAGGCGTCGTCCACGCGGTACGGCTCCACCGCGGGGATTCCCCAGCTGCGCGCGGTTTCCTCCAGCGTGAGCAGGCTGCTGTACGGGTACACGGCATGAATGCGGCACTGCGTGGCCGCCTGCAGGCGCGCCGCATCCTGCACGTGGTCGAAGTGCTGGTGCGTGAGCAGCAGGTCTGTGATGCGGCCGCCCTCCGGCAGCTGCGCCAGCGCCCAGGCCGCAAAGCCCAGCGGGGCATCCACCGCCGCAAAGCCGCCCGCCGTTTCCAGCAGGTAGCCGTTGCAAGCCACCGGCCCGCCCGTGTACACACGATAATTCACGCGCGGCATTCTACCACACTCCCCCGCCCCTGGCGAGCCTTATTTCTGCGCCTTTCGCGCGTTTGCGCAAAAAAGCGCGCCGGCCATTTGGCCGGCGCGCCTGAAAACTGTGTTTCGTGTTGTTGAACCTATCAGGCGGCAATGCCGAAGTGGCGCTGGATATCCTCGAATATCCGGTCGCGCAGGCGGCGCGCCTTCTCAATGTCGCGCGTCTTCAGGGAGAAGCGCAGGCGTTCTGCTGTGGCATCCGGTTTGTGGACGGTGACATGGCACCACCACACACCGCGGTTGTTCCACAGGTGGTGGTTCAGGTTCTCATCGTTGATACGAAGAGCAATCTTTGTATGTTGCGGAGTCATGATCTTTAATGCGTGTTGAAGCAGGCCTCTTGCATCTTGCACCCGCCGCCCGAAACGTTTTCCGAAGGGTGGGGCGCCTGCCGTTGATGGGTATGACACCACAGGCACCCGAACCGTTCAAAAAAAATCAGTAGAGGATGCCGGCCTTCTTCAAGGTGTTGAGCGCGCCGTTCTTGGAGATGGTGCGCAGGGCCTTGCAGGAAAGCTTCATGCGGATGTAGCCGCCCTTGCCGCCATTGAGCTCGGGCACCCAGATGCGCTTCTCCTGCAGGTTCGGGTAGACCGTGCGGTTGACCGTCTTGGTCACGTGGCGACCGATACCACCCTTCTTCTTGGCAAGACCGGAGCGGTGGATGCGGCGGCCCTTGTGCGGCATGGCAAACGTGATATTGCAGATTCTGGACATAAAATTTTACTGGCTGTTAATTTCTCGGAGCGCCTATTATACACGGCTTTGCCGCCGCGTCAAGCGAAACAAGCCGAATTTTCCAAAAAAAACTGCTGCGGTTACGGCAGGGAGGACGCAGAATCCGGTGGACACGCGTTCGCGCGCGCGGTAATATGGGTGTTGCGTGGGGGAAATCCACCCCTGACGGAAAATAGTTACAAGGTTAAAACAAAAAACGAAAAGCCGTGCGCCTGAACCGATGAAAGGACGGGGTGCGGCAAGGCACCTCCCCTGAAAAGAAAGAAAAGAGCAATGAAATTGAAAAAAGGAATCATGGTGGCCGTTTTGGCCTGTTCCTCCCTGTTTGTGACGTCCTGCTACGAGGCGTATCCCGCATACGGCGGCGTGGCCGTGGGCGTGGGCCCCGGCGGCGTGGGCGTGTCGGCGTCCGCGGAATGGACCAACGCCAGCTACGATGCCGCCGGCTACCCGATATACGGCTACAGCTACGGGCGCCCGGTGTACGGCTACACGGCGGCGGGCGTGGCCATCTTCACTCTGGCAGCCCTCACCACGGCCTATTACCTGCCCTACTGGGGCTGCGCCCACTGGTGCCACCACCACGATGTGTATATCCACTATTGCCCGTCCCACCATCACAAGTGCTGGGCGCCGCCGCGGTGCCCGCGCGGCCACATGCCGCATGTGCGCCCGCCGCATGATGGTCCGCACCCCGGCAAGGGGGTGCACGTGAAGGCCCCCAGCCACCGCGGCGTGCCGGATAGCGGGCGCCCCCCGCAGCACATGCAGGGTGGCCCCAACCATGGCATGCAGCCCGGCAATGTGCAGGGCGGCCACAACCGCGGCATGCAGCCCGGTAATGTGCAGGGCGGTTCCAACCGCGGTGTGCAGCCCGTGCGGAACAGCAATATGCGTCCCAATATCCAGCCCATGCAGGGCAATATGCAGCGTGGCGGCATGAACAACGGCATGCAGCGTCCCAGCCGCATTCAGTCCACTAGCACGCCCTCCGTCAATATCCGCAACTACGGTCCCGGCGGCGGTGCGCGCACGTCCTTCGGCGGCAGCCGTCCTTCCTCCCCGTCCTTCGGTGGCGGCAGCCGGCCGTCCAGCCCGTCCTTTGGCGGAGGCAGTGGTTCCCGTTCCAACTCCTCGCCCAGCTTTGGCGGCGGTGGTGGTGGCGGTCACCGCGGTGGCGGATTCGGTGGCGGCGGTCACCACGGGCGCCGCTAACCCCGCGCAAAGCGTATCATGATTTCGCCCCGGTTCCCGCAAGGATGGGAACCGGGGCTTGTTATCATCTCATCACTACCAAAAACCTGCACTCGGCAGGTGAAGTGCTTTCTGCTGCGGCTCGCTACAGGCTGCGGCCGAAGGCCAGGCGGTCGTACTGCTCGTTGGCGAAACGGTGGCGCGGGTGGTTGGCGTGCATGTAGGCCTCGTGCAGCGGGTGGGTGGGATCGCTGGCTATGCGCTGCGCCTCCCGGCGGTCATCGGTTGCGGTGCCTTCGCGTATGGGGGCTTCCTGGCCCTGCTGCGCCATGGCGAACAGCAGGCGCGCAAAGTCTGCGTTGGCGCGCAGTGCGGGGTTCTCCACCAGCTCCTGCACGTCAATCCCGGTGCTTTCCGCCATGTGGTTCAGGTAGCCGGCCACGGTTTGCATGTTGTGCTCGTAGTCGTGTCCCCACTCCTGCTGCAGGTCGGCCTCCGCGGCTTCAATGGCGGCTTCCTCGCGCTTGTGGTAGTCTGCCAGGAAGCTGCGGCCCTCCTGCGCGTAGCGGGCCACCAGGGCCTCCATGGCGCGGGGCGGCACGCCGTGGTCGAACGCCACGCGGGCCAGGCTGTCGGCCAGCTTGTCGTCCCATATCTCATCGGGCGTGTCCTCCGGGCGGGCAATGCGGAATTCGTCCGCGTTTTCCGGCAGGCCCACGGCTGTGCGGAAGGCCTGCATGCGGGCGTCGTCGTCCGCCTCCGGGTATCCCTTGAGCTTTTCCAGGTGGGCGTAGCTCTTGGCCAGGGCCTCCGGGCGCCTGAATTTGGCGAGCGTGGCGGCGTAGGGCTGCAAATCGTCGAAGCGGCTGTACCATTCCGGGGCGAAGGCGCCGTCGTCTCCCAGCAGGGAGGGGATGGTGTTTTCCGGTTCGGCTGCGGGCGGGGCGGCGGGAGCGGCCCCCTCATCGGTTGTCTGGTTCTTGTTCATGGTCGTTTTGGTTCTGCAATGCCTCCCGCCGTGCCAGTTCCATCTGGCGGCGGATGACAAGGAAGACTTCTCTGTGGGCATCGCGCCTCATGGCGTCCAGGGGGTCGTATGCACCGGCCTTGCCCTGGAAGACGGGCAGTTCCGTCTCGAAACGCTCTTCCAAAACCGCGAGGGCCTGCTCGCCCAGGGGTGTGCCGAAAACGGCGAGGATGAGGCGGCGGTTGGCGCGCGCCTGTTCTGCTGCGTGGTTGCGGGGGTATATCATGATTGCGGGTTGGGTTGGTTTTGTTGTTGCGCGAGGGCGAGCGCGGCGGCATCCGCCTCGCGCTTGCGGCGCAGGCGCTTCACGCTGCTTTCCGCGCGCAGGATGGTTTCCGGCACGCCGTCCATGCGTGCGCTCAGGCGGAAGGCGCGGTCCAGGTCCACGTGGTCCGTCACGGTGGGTTCCAGCGCGGCGAGCGATTGCAGGCGCTGGAGTGTGCGCTGCATGCCCTCTGCCTGCAGGCGGCGCATCACCATGGCAATGCGGCCCTGGTACACCACCTGCGGCTCCGGCACCTCCGCCTCGCCGCGCGCGTTTTTGCGCAGCACGGTGGTGGGCGGCTGCGGGAAGCGCCCCATGCGGAACAGCAGCGCGAACACGCGTTCCATCAGCGGGCGGAAATCGCTCGCGAACAGGGTGAACGACGGGGAGAAGAGCATCACGCGCTCGTTCTCCCGCGCATAGACCTCTGCCGCGCTCATCTGCTGGCGGTGCTCGCTCCAGAGCTCCAGCATGGGCACGAAGAACGCGCGGTTGATGGCGTCCTGCTTCTGGCGCAGGCGGTCCATTCCCACATCGTAGCGGCCGGAGGTTGCCCACTCGCGGGGGAAGCCCAGGCTGGCGCTCTCCGGGTTGATGAGGGTGCGGCCGCCGGCGCGCAGGTCCACCTCGCCGCTCTGGTTGGCGAGCTCCAAGATGCGCGGGAAGGCGGCCACCTCGCCCAGCATGTCAAGAATGCGGTTGAGGAACTGCGCCTGGCGGATGTCCGGGTACACCAGGCGCGCGGGCGCCAGGCCGTACGCGCCCTCTCCCCAGCGCAGGAAACGGGTGACCATGTAGGGCATCTCCCGGTAGCCGCCCTCCTCAACCACCGTGTGGTCGTCTAAGCTGTAGTACAGGCTCTGGAAGGGCATGTTGCGGGCGTCCTGCCTCTTGCGGTTGCGCTGGCGGCGCGGGCGCACCACGTGCAGGAAGCGCAGGCTGCCGGTGTGCGGATCCGCCCCGCTTTCCAGCATGGCGCGCGCGTGCGGCCCCAGGGCCTTGCGGCCGAACTGTGTTTCCGCCTGGTGCGGGGTGAGCGTGAACTCGCGCATGTAGGTGTCCAGCGCGCCCTCGTCGTCTTCCGCGCACACGAACTGTCCGCAGGCCACGTGGCGGAAATGCAGGCCGCCGCTGCGCGCGCTGCCGCAGAACAGGCTTCCCGTGCCCAGGCCCACGCGGTCCAGGAAACACTCGTGCAGCTCCGTGTAGAAGTTGCTGCGCGCCAGTTCCGCCAGGGCAATTTCTGAGCAGCGGTTGTACCAGGATTCCGCCTCGTCCCCGGCATCGGGGTCCGCGCAGCTCCACTTGAACCAGGTTTCGTGGCCGGGGGTGATGTAGCTCATGTGCCCGCTGGCCAGTTTCTGGCATGCCTCCACCGCGGTGGTGTCTCCCAGGCCGCGGAAGGAGGAGGCGTCCGCCACGGGCGAATCCTGGTCCTGCCGGGCCGGCAGCACATAGCGGCGCAGGGTGTCCCACCAGCCCTCCCACGGGGCGCGGGCGGCCTTGAGACTGTTGTAGGTGTTGAGCAGGGAGTCCATCAGCCCAGGGTGTTGTTGGCGGTGCCGTCGCTCGGGGCGTCGGTGGTGCGTTTGTTGCTCAGCAGGGTGGAGAGCAGGCCGCGGCGGCGGTTGCCGCTCTGCTCGTAGGCCGTGCGGGCTGTTTCGGTATCGGTGTCCGCCACCACGGGGATGGCGTTTTTCGTGGGGATGGATTTGGGTTTGGTGAATCCCATGGTGTTGTTGTCCTTTCTATGGTTGGGTGTGCACGAATGATTGCCAGCGGTGGATGTGCGGGGTTGCGTTGCGCAGGCCGCGCCGGAAGCAGAGCAGGGGGAGCGCCGCCAGCCCGGCACCCAGGCGCCGTGCCAGCTCCAGGTCCCCCGCCAGCAGGTGCACATACCAGGCGTCTGCATCCGCGGGGGATTCGGCCAGCTCCTCCCACTCCGCCGCGCGGCCCGCAGCCACGGGCTTGAGCATGGCCACCAGCTGCGGGGTCCAGACAACCACCCCCGCCGCGTTCCCGCCCAGGGCTGCCAAATCCGCCTGCAGGTTGCGGGTGGAGCCGGCGTAGTAGCATCGGGCGGTGTGGCGGGCATCGTTGTCCATGAGCCGCACCATACTCCACCCGTTCCGTGTTTGCCAACCGCAAAGGAGGCCCCGCGGCATCAACCCGCTGCGGGTTGGTGCAGCGGGGGGTGCCGCCGCAGTTGCAGGCGCGGCAGTGCCGTGGAATGATGCCGCCGTTATGAGTGATACCACCACAGCACCGGCGCCCAGCGCGCTTGATATCTGCAACATCGCCCTCAGCAAGCTGGGGGAGTCTCCCATCATCTCCATCGATGCCAACGCCACCCTGCCGCAGCGCATGTGCTACCTCCACTACCACCCCGTGCGCAGGGAGGTCCTTTGCGTCAACAGGTGGTCCTTCGCCGTGAAGAAGGCTACCCTGCACAGCAGCGAGCAGGGCGGCTCCGCAGAGCACGCCGTGCCGCACACCCTCCCCACGGACTGCCTGCGCGTGCTGGAGGTGGGAAGCCCCGGCTGGACCCTGCGCGGCCGCTGCATCTTCTGCCCGGCGCAGGATGTAACCCTGCGCTATATCGCGGATGTGGAGGACACGAGCCTGTTCGACCCGCTCTTTGTGGAGGCCTTTGCCCTGCGCCTGGCGTGCAAGATGTGCATCCCCCTGGTCAACAGCACCACCATGCGCCAATCCCTGCTGGAGGAGTACCAGCGCATCGCCCTGCCGCAGGCCAGCCACTTCAACGCCGTGCAGGAGCATTCCAACGACGAGTCGCACCCCCTCTTCCGCCTCTGGCGCCAGAGCCTGGGCCGCGGTGAATGACAACACACCCTGCCGTTTCCCATATGAAAGCCATAGACTTTGCATGCCGCCTGCTCGCGCGGTTGGCGCAGGACGATATGCCGCACACCGCCCGCCGCGTGCTGCTGGCCGTGGCGGCGGGCCTGCCGGAAGCCCGGGACATAGCGCGCTTCACCGGGCTGGCCCCCGCCACATGCTCCAAACTGCTGTGCAGCCTGCGCAAATCCGGGTTCGTCTACTGCAACGATCCCATGCACATGGGCTACGCCCTCACACCCTGCGGCCGCGCCAAGGTGGCGGACCTGTTCGATTTCCTCCCCGGGAGCCATGCGTAAGAAGAAGCATCTCACCATCGAGGAGAAGCGTGATTGGCTCGCGGAGGTCTTCCGCGACCCCGACGGCATCTACTCCCAGGCAGACAAGTTCAAGGCCATGGTGGAGGACACCCGCCTGGCCGAGCTGGAAGCCCAGAAAGAGGCTCCGCAGGAACAAAAGCCGCCGGAAATCCCCGCAGACATCTTGGCCCACCTCCCCCCGCCGCTGCGGTGAGGGGGATGGCCAGTGGGAATCAAATCCACGTGAGGCCAACGGCCTGGCGGATGCGGGCGAGGGTGGCTTGTGCTTCCTCTCGGGCGCGGGCTGCGCCGCGGGTGAGGACGTCGTCCACGTATTCCGGGTGGGCGAGAATCCATTCGCGGCGTTCGCGGGCGGCGCGGAAATATTCCCAGTAGGCCTCGAAAAGGTCTTTCTTGAACTGGCCGTAGCCCACGCCGCCAACGTGGTGGGCATCCACCATGGCGGCGTACTGCTCCGGGGTGGCAAAGAGCTTGTAAAGGGCCAGGATGATGGAGCCTTCCGTGGGCTTGGGGTCCTCCAGCGGGGTGGCATCTGTGACCACCTTCTTGTTGATGAGCTTGCGGGTGGCCTTCTCATCCCCGAAGATGGGGAGGGTGTTGCCGTAGCTCTTGCTCATCTTCTGCCCGTCCAGCCCGGGCACCACGGCGGTGACCTCGCTGATGATGGGTTCCGGGAGCTTGAAGAGGTCCTGGCCGAAGGCGTCGTTCATCTTGGCGGCGAGGTCCCGTGTGACCTCCAGGTGCTGTTTCTGGTCCTTGCCCACGGGCACGGCATCACTGTTGTAGAGGAGGATATCCGCGGCCATGAGGGCGGGGTATGCGAAGAGGGCGTGCGAGGCGGCGAAGCCGTGCGCCATCTTGTCCTTGTAGGAGTGGCAGCGCTCCAGCAGGCCCATGGGGCACACGGTGGAGAGGATCCAGGCCAGCTCGTTCACCTCCGGCACGGCGGATTGGGCGAAGAAGGTGCACTTCTGCGGGTCCAGCCCGCAGGCCAGCAGGTCCACGGCCAGGCCGCGCGTGTTCTCCCGCAGGGCCTGTGCGCTCTCCATGGTGGTCATGGCGTGGTAGTTGGCGATGAAGTAGAATCCTTCTCCCTTCTCCTGCAGCTCCACGGCGGGTTTGATGGCGCCGAAGTAGTTGCCGATGTGGAGTTGTCCGCTGGGTTGCAATCCGGTGAGGAATCTCATGGTGGAAATGTGGTTGGAGGCTATCTGGGTTCTGAGGCGGGGGTGTCACCCTGGGTGAGCAGGGCGTGCAGGAAGCGCCCCAGGCTGTCTGCGGTGTAGGCGCCCTCGATGGTGCGCAGCTTCACGCCCTCCGTGTAGAAGATGGTGGTGGGCACCTTGGTGATGCCGTAGTCCGTGGCGAGCGCCGGGTAGGCGTCCGCGTTCACCTCCACCACCTGCACGTTTCCCTTCTCCGCCTGCGCCAGCTCCTGCAGGGATTGCTTCATCTTGGCGCAGTGGGGGCACCAGGGGGCGGTGAAGCAGAGGATGAGGCTGCGCCCGGAGACGCCGGTCACCTGCTTGATGTCATCCCCCTTGTAGGCGCTGTAGAGCTCGTACTTGGGGGTGGAGTTGAGGCCGGTGGGGGCGGTGATATCCGTGCGCACCATGGATTCGATGGACTCCAGCTGCGGGTTGGGTGCGGGCTTGGTGGAAGTGGTGAACTGGGCGGCGCGCTCCGCCTGCACCTCATCGGATTCATCACACCCGGCGAGTGCAGTGAGCAAGATGGCCACAGCCAGGAGCTTGAACGCCGCTTTCACGCCGCCCATCATGCCACAACGCCCCACGTTAGTCAAACGATAATCGCTTTGACACCGCGCGCGGCGCGTGGTATCATGCAGCTTCCCCGAACAGAAGCATGGCTATGACCTTATACGAAGAACTGGAGTGGCGCGGGCTGGTGAACCAGATTTCCAGCCCGGATTTGATCGAGAAGCTCAACAAGGGCGGGCTCACGTTCTACATAGGCACGGATCCCACGGCGGACAGCCTGCACCTGGGGCACTATTCCAGCTTCCTCATCACGCGGCGCCTGCAGCGCGCCGGGCACCACCCCATCCTGCTGGTGGGGCTGGCCACCGGGCTCATAGGCGACCCCCGCGGCACCGTGGAGCGCGAGCTGAAGCAGAAGGAGGAGGTTATCCGCAACTACGAGTGCCTGAAAGCCCAGGTGGAGCGGCTGTTCGGCTTCGAGGTGGTCAACAACCACGACTGGATCAAGGACCTGAACGTCATCGATTTCTTCCGCAACTACGGCAAGTACATCAACGTGGGCTACATGCTCACCAAGGATCATGTGCGCCGCCAGATGGAGAGCGGCATCTCCTACGCGGAGTTCTCCTACATGCTCATCCAGGCCATTGATTTCAAGCACCTGCACGAGACGCGCGGAGTGGACCTGCAGGTGGCCGGGAGCGACCAGTGGGGCAACATCACCACCGGAATCGAGCTCATCCGCAAGACCACCGGGGACGAGGTGTACGCCTTCACCATGCCGCTGGTCACGGATTCCCAGGGCAACAAATTCGGCAAGAGCGAGGGCAACGCCCTGTGGCTGGACAAGGCGCGCACCAGCCCGTACGAGCTCTACCAGTTCCTCATCAACACGGAGGACAGCTGCGTCATCTCCTACCTGAAGCGGCTCACCTTCCTCACGCCGGAGCAGATCACGGAGATAGAGGCGCAGCACGCGGAGCACCCGGAGCAGCGCATCGCCCAGAAGGCTCTGGCGCGCGAGATTATCACGGACCTGCACGGGGCGGAGGAATTCGACCACGCCGTGGAAATCAGCGAGAAGCTTTTCGCGGGCGATTTCAAGAGCCTGAGCCTGCGCGACATCAAGGCCGGCATGAAAAACGTGCCGCATGTCAAAATCACCCCCGGTCCGCTGGCGGATGTGCTGGTGGGCGCGGGTATCTGCTCCTCCAAGCGCGAGGCGCGGGAATTCATCGGCAACGGCGCCATCTCCCTCAACGGAGAGGTGGTGAAGGACCCCGCCTTCCCCGTGGATGCCGCCGCCGCGCTGGAAGGCAGCGTCATCATCATCCGCCGCGGCAAGAAGAAGTTCTACATGGGCGAAATTGCCTGAACGCCATGAAACGGCACCTCATCCTTCCCATCCTGGCCGCGCTGCCCCTGGCCGCCGCGCCGGATACGCCCGCGCCCGCCTGGATGCGCGCCGTGCTGGGGGAGGAACCCTACGCCACCATTGCGGAGGGGCGTTTCCCGCTGCCGCCCACGGAGGCGCAGGTGAAAGCCCTCTCCCCCATGCAGCGCCTGGAGGTGGCCACCGCGGTGAAGAGCGTGCTGCTGCGCCGCCAGCTGCAGCGCAAGGCGGATGCCGGGCGCATTACCGCCGCCAACGACTTTGCCGCCGCCGGCTACGCCCGCTCCATCGGCTGCCCGGCCGCGTTCACGGAGCTGTTGCAGATCATGGGCAACGGCAACCTGGGCGGCCTGCGCGAATACGCCGCCAACCAGGCGTTGGAACGCTGGGCGGAGCTCTTCGGCATCGATGTGCCCTCCATGGGCGTGATGGCCCAGTACGCCGACCTGCCGCAGGACAAGTACGAGGAAATCATCGGCTGGCTGCCCATGCCCGTGCTCTTCCGCATGCTGCCGCCGGACACCCCGCTGAAAGCGTACACCGCGCAGGAGAACGAGGAACTTGTCGGCATCTTCACGGAAATGGCCAAGCGGTACGAGGGTGTCACGGATGCCGCCACCGCAGAGGCCGTGGTGCCGCAGGTGTTCCCCGTGATTGCCTACCTGCAGCAAAGCGGCCTCCTGGCCGGGCGGGATCCCGCCACCGTCTCCCCGCAGCTCAAGCAAGCCGCGCAAGCCTATCAGAAACAGCGCGTGCGCCTCATCCATGAGCGCTTCTACGGCTCCCTGCGCCTCCGCTCCATTGATTTCTTCATCTTCTGATGCAGGACGTGGCGCGCGCAACGCCTTTTCTTTGTCATGGGAAAGTCTGCACTTGCCTTTTGCCCGCCTGTCGGCTATCATCCGCCCACGCGAAATTTACCGCCTTTTCTCACCATGGATATCAAGATAGACAAGATTAACGAGTGCGAGTCCACTCTCACCGCCACCGCCCCCGCGGAAGAGGTCAACACCATCCGCGATTCCGTTGTGGCCACCTACATGAAGAACGCCAACATCCCCGGATTCCGCCCCGGCAAGGCCCCCAAGAGCGTGGTGGCCAAGCGCTACGCGGAGCCCGTGCGCGAAGAGGTGGAGTACCGTCTCAAGTCTGATATCCAGGACAAGGCGCTCAAGGAGAACCCGGAGCTGAAGGTGCTGGATTTCGGCGAGCCGGATGCCGGTTTCCAGGAGGACGGCTCCTACAAGTTCACCAGCAAGCTCACCATTGTTCCCGGATTCGAGCTGCCGGAGTACATGGGCCTGGAGGTCACCGTTCCCTCTGCGGAGGTGACGGACGACGAGGTGCAGGATGCCCTGCAGAAGTACGCGGAGGGCTCCGCCACGCACGAGCCGGTGGAGCGCGCCGCCGCCATGGACGACGTGGCCGTCATTGATTTCAAGACCACCGTGGAGGGCAAGCCCACCGCGGAATTCTGCGGCAAGCCCGTGGGCTTCATGGAGGGCCGCGAGGGCCATTGGCTCGCCATGAAGGAGGATGCCTTCATGCCCGGCCTGGCAGAGGGCGTTGTGGGCCTTTCCGCCGGGGATTCCAAGGATATCACCCTCACCATGAAGGAGGATTTCCCCATTGCCGAGCTCGCCTCCAAGGAGGTGACCTTCCACTGCACCGTGAAAGAGGTGCGTGAGAAGCGCGTGCCGGAAATCAATGAGGAGCTCTTTGCCGAGAACCTGCCCGGCAAGACCATGGACGACATCCGCGGCATTGTGCGAGAGAACCTTGCCGCCCGCAAGCAGCAGGAGATAGACGAGGCCAAGGCCGACCAGATTTCCGAGCAGCTGGCGGACAAGCTCACCTTCCCGCTGCCGGAGAGCCTGGTGGAGCGCGAGAACGAGAACACCGTGCAGCGCAAGGTCTACGAGGCCATCCAGAAGGGCGAGTACGATGCCATTGAGAAATCCAAGACGGACGAGTACAAGGCGGAGTGCCGCCAGGAGACGGAGCGCAACCTGCGCGTCTATTTCGCCCTGCAGGAGATTGCCCGCAAGGAGAATATCGACGCCTCCGAGAACGAGCTCCTCAACGCCGTGGCAGGCATGGCCCGCCAGGCCGGGGAGAAGAACCTCAAAACCTTCATCCGCAAGCTTTACAGGGAGAACCGCATGACGGGCGTCCGCCTCTCGGTTGTCACCTCCAAGGTGCTGGACCTCCTGGCCAAGAACGCCAAGGTCACGGAAAAGGCGTAAGCGCGCCTGCAATGCAAAGCTTCCAAGGCCGCCCGGTATCGCCGGGCGGTCTTTTTTTCTCGCGCGTTGTCGTGCTTTTGTCTTGAAATTCCTAGAAGGCGCGCTAAAATCCCGCCGCACCGATATGGCAAAAGAGAAAGAACATACGACGGAAAAGAATCTTGCGGACAAGTTGATTGCACAGGCGCGTTTGCGCCACACGCGCCAGCGGCGCGCCGTGCTGGAAACCGTGCTCCAATCCCACGACCACCCGAACGCCGCCATGATTTTCGAGCGCGCGGCCAAGCTCCTGCCCGGCATCTCCCTGGCAACCGTGTACAACTGCCTGGAGGCACTGGCGGCCAAGCGCGTCATCAACCAGCTTAATTTCGACAACGGTGCCTCACGCTACTGCCCCAACCTGGAAAGCCACGCCCATGTGCTGGATGACGACAGCCAGCGCGTGATGGACGTGAAGCTCAAGGAGGGCATCAAGCCGGAGGATGTGTTCGACATCCCCGAAGGCGTGCAGGTTCTGCGCCTGGATGCCTACCTCCACGGGATGATTCCCGCCAAGTCATGAGCCTCATCGTCAAAGACCTGTGCGCCCGCGTGAAGGACGGCGCGGATATCCTGAAGGGGGTCTCCCTGGAAATCCCCAAGGGAGAGGTGCATGCCGTCATGGGCCCCAACGGTTCCGGCAAGTCCACACTCTCCAAGGTGCTTTGCGGCCATCCGGACTACGAGGTCACGGGCGGCACCGCGGAGCTGGACGGGCAGGACCTCTTCTCCATGACGCCGGACGAGCGCAGCCGCGCGGGCCTTTTCCTGGCGTTCCAGTACCCCGTGGAAGTGCCGGGCGTCACCAACGCCAACTTCCTGCGCGCAGCGCTTCAGGCGCGCCTGCCGCAGGGCGAGACCGTGGACGCCGTGGCCTTCTACAAGGAGCTGCGCGCCAAAATGAAGCAGCTCGGCATGGACGCCAAGTTCACCGCCCGCGCCGTGAACGAGGGCTTCTCCGGCGGCGAGAAGAAGCGCAACGACATCCTGCAGATGCTTATGCTGCAGCCCAGCTACGCCATCTTGGACGAGACGGACAGCGGGCTGGACGTGGACGCGCTGCGCATCGTCTCCGACGGCGTGAACGCCATGCGGGCGCCGTTCCGCAGCTTCATGGTCATCACGCACTACAAGCGGCTGCTGGACTACATACGGCCGGACGTGGTGCACGTGCTGTACCAGGGGCGCATTGTGCGCACGGGCGGGTTCGAGCTGGTGGAGCGCATTGAGCGGGACGGGTTTGATTTCCTGAAAGAATGATGCCAGAAATCCCCTTCCAGCCGGACACCCGCGGCGAGTTCTCCTACCCGGAGAACCACAAGTATGATGCGGGCTACGGCCTCACGGAAGCCACCATCGACTACATTTGCGATGCCAAGGGCGAGCCGGACTGGCTGCGGCAGTTCCGCAAGGACGCCCTCAAGAAATTCCATGAGCTGCCCATGCCGTACCACTGGGCGCCGGAGGGCATCCGCGATGTGGATTTCGAGAACATCCGCTACTACCTTTCCCACGGCGTGCCGCCACGCAAGAGCTGGGATGATGTGCCCGACGACGTGAAGCGCACCTTCGAGCGCCTGGGCGTGCCGGAGCAGGAGCGCGCCTTCCTGGCAGGCGTGGACGCCCAGTACGACTCCGAAACCGCGTACAACAACATGCGCGAGGAGCTCTCCAAGCAGGGCGTCATCTTCGTCAACTCCACGGAGGGCTTGAAGGAGCACGAGGACGTGTTCCGCCCATGGTTCGGCAAGGTCATTCCCGTGGGCGACAACAAGTTTTCCGCGCTCAACCACGCGGCGTTCTCCGGCGGCTCGTTCATCTACGTGCCCAAGGGCGTGAAGCTCAAGCAGCCCCTGCAGGCGTACTTCCGCATCAACTCGGAAAGCATGGGCCAGTTCGAGCGCACCCTCATCATCGCTGACGAGGGCGCGGAGCTCATGTACATGGAGGGCTGCACCGCACCCAAGTTCGATTCCGCCACCCTCCACTCCGGCGTGGTGGAGCTGGTGGCCCTCAAGGGCGCCAAGATACAATACGTCACCGTCCAGAACTGGGCCACCAACGTCTACAACCTCGTCATCCAGCGCGGCCTCGCCATGGAAAACGCGGAAATCCGCTGGATCGACTGCAACCTGGGCTCCAAGCTCACCATGAAGTACCCCGCCGTGGTGCTGCAGGGGCGCCGCGCGCGCGGCGAGGTGGTCAGCATCTCCCTGGCGCGCGACGGGCAGGACCAGGACACCGGCGCGCGCATGATCCACGCCGCCCCGGAAACAACCTCCAACATTGTGGCCAAATCCATCTCCGTGGGGCAGGGGCGCGCCAGCTACCGCGGCGAGGTGAACGTGCTGAAGGGCATGCCCGGCTGCCGCAACAACACGGAGTGCGACGCCCTGCTCATCAACGCCGCCAGCCGCACGGACACCTATCCCGCCATCACCGTGCGCGGCAACGCCTCCGCCGTGCAGCATGAGGCCTCCGTCTCCCAGGTGGACGAGGAGATGCTCTTCTACATGCAGCAGCGCGGCCTTACGCGCGCCCAGGCCATGAGCCTGGCCGTCAACGGCTTCATCAACGACCTCGTCAACGAGTTCCCCATGGAGTATTCCGTGGAGCTCCGCCGCCTAATCGACCTCGAAATGGAGGATTCCATCGGATAGCATGCACACCACGGACCACAGCACCCCGCAACTCCCCGACCGCCTCTGCGAGGACTGGCGCTTCGGCGCGCCGCACAGGCACGCCGCCGCGCTGGCGCAGCTGCTGCAGGGCGGCGCGCGCCGCGGCAGCATCACCGTGGAGGGCGCGGACGACGCGCTCGGCAAGTGGGATGTATCCGGTGTCCGCAGCATCGGGTCGGACGCCCTGCTGGCGCTGCACCATGCCGCGGAGGGCGTGGGGCTGTACCTGACGCACGACTACGCGGAACCCATCACCATCACCTGCGAGACGGACGGCGTGTTCACGCCCGCCGTGCACATTGTGGCCAGGGCAGGGGTGCATGCGCGCATCATCGAGCGCCACATCTGCCGCGGTGAACGCGCCGCCATGGTCTGCGCGCGCCGAATCGTGGCGGAGGAGGGCGCGCAGCTCTCCGTGGAGCTGCAGGAGGAAGGCTGCGGCACTTCGCGCGTGCTGAACATCACGGATATCACCGCCCGCGGCGCATGCGTGCGCCACCTCACCACACACCACAACCATGAATGGGCGCGCGAGGAAACCACCGCGGAGGCATGCGGCCACGCCGCGGATATCCGCCTCTTCTCCGCCAACAGGCTGGAGGGCAGCCAGATGCTGGACCAGCACACCCGCCAGCTGCACTCCTGCGGCGGATGCGCCAGCAACCTGCTCTACAAGAACGTGCTGGACGGCCGCGCCACCGCCGTCTTTGCCGGCAACATCTACGTGGCCCCCGGTGCGCATGATACGGATGCCTACCAGAGCAACCGCAACATGCTGCTTTCCGAGGACGCCACCGTGCATTCCCTGCCGGGCCTGGAAATCCTGGCGGACCGCGTGCGCTGCTCCCACGGCAGCGCCTCCGCACCCATGGATGCGGAGCAGCTCTTCTACCTCCTCTCCCGCGGCATCCCCCGCCACCAGGCACAGTTGCTGGTGGCCCAAGGCTTCCTCCAAGATGCCACGGACAAATTCGCCGGGGCCTGATTCCCGCGCGGGCGGCGGATGCGGGGCGGCATCAGGCTTTTCCGAAATCCCCGCGCACGAGTGCCAGCAGCGCGAGCGTTTTCGGCATGTCCTCCGGGTGGCCGTCCGTTTCCGGGAAGAGGCGGTCTGCCGGGATTCTGGCGTAGCGTTCCTGCGCCTTGGGTGAGGAGAGCTCGCGCAGCCCCACGGAGAAGACGGCGCCGAGGCGGATGAATTCCCGCGCCATTTCATGGGAGCCGTTCCAGGCGTGGAGCAGCACGCGGGGCAGGGTGCCGTTGCGCTCCCGCTGCCGCAGCAGTTCCAGAATCTCCGCCCAGGCGTGCACGCCGTGCAGCTGCGCCAGCCGCTCATGCCGGAACGCCGCGCCCAGGTGCACCTGCAGCAGCACGCGCTGCGCCTCCAGCGTGGCGGCGTGCGCCGGCGCGGCATCCAGCCCGGTTTCCCCCACGCCGGCTTTCGGGTGCCGCGTGAGCCAGTCGTCCAGCTCAAAGGCAATCTCCGCCGCATCCACCTCGTGCGCGTGCCAGGGGTGGATGCCGAAACAGGGCACCATGCCCTCCGCCGCGGCCACGCGCTCCCAGTCCGCGCGCGTCACGGCGCAGAGATAGCCGCCGTCCGGGGCGGGGCAGTGCGTGTGGTAGTCCTTCATGGCAACTGGCCGTGGGAGCGGAAGCTGTAGTACGGCAGGGTGCCGCTGCCTTCCGCACCCAAGATGACGTGGTCCTTCAGCGGGATGCCGATGATTTCCCCGGATTTGCGCACGTTATCCGTGAGCTCCATGTCCATTTTGCTGGGGTGGGGGTCGCCGCTGGGGTGGTTGTGCGCCAGGATGATGGAGCAGGCGTTGTAGATGATGGCCTCCCGGAAGATGTTGCGCGGGTGGGCGAGCACGCGGGTGAGCGTGCCCCGCGCCACATCGCACCGGCGGATGAGGTGGCGCTGCGCGTTGAGCAGGAGCACCACCATGTTTTCCTCCGGGCGGTAGCGCAGGTCGCTTGCCAGGTACGCGTAGATCACGCTGGGGTTCATCATGTCCTCCGTGCGGATTTCCTCCTTGATGGCGCGCTGTCCCAGCTCGAAAACCGCCGCCAGCGTGGCGGCCTTGGCGGAGCCTATGCCCTTGCAGCAGTCCATGATTTGCCGGGCCTCCATGCGCCCCAGCTCGGAGAGCGTCCCCGCCGCGCGCTTCAACCGCCCCGCCAGTTCCAGCACGTTGCACCCGTGCAGCCCCGTGCGCAGGAATATGGCAATCAGCTCCTCGTCCGTGAGCGCGCCGCGCCCATACTGCAGCAGCTTCTCCCGCGGCAGGTCCTCCTTCACGAAATCCCGCATCTGCAGCGTCGGCTCGTCTTCGCAGTCTTCCATGTCCTCCATCCTACACGATATGCGCCGCCCATGGAAGAAAAAAGGATGTACAAAGGACAAAGTACAAATCAGGAAAAGTGCGCGTGCGGAAATTCAGGCCGCGCCCGCGGCCGTCGCACCACTGCACGCGCTGTGCGCGTGCCGAATTTTCCACTTTGTACATTGTACTTTGTACATTGTACATTTTTGGGCTTGCCAAGCGTTGAAATATCATATAAACTTCCCGCGGCTGCGTGCGGCGTTTTGCCGCGCGGGGCTGCCGCCCCTTGCGGGCGGTGTCTGGCTGGGCCCATGCCGGTTCCACCCCGCCGAGACGATGCCCGGAACCGGCAACAGAAGAAAGAAAAACAAAATGAGTATACATTCCGTAACGTGCGCCGTTGGCGCCAACCCCATCACCATTGAAACCGGAAAGCTCGGCCTGCTTGCAGACGGTGCTGTAACGGTTCGCTGTGGCGACACCATGGTTCTGGTCACTGTTGTGAGTGCAACCAAGATCAAAGAAGGCCAGACGTTCTTCCCCCTGTCGGTGGAATACAAGGAGAAGGCCGCGGCCGCGGGTCTGTTCCCCGGCGGCTACTTCAAGCGCGAGGGACGTCCCACCGAAAAGGAAATCCTGACATGCCGCATGACGGACCGCCCGCTGCGCCCCATGTTCCCGAAAGGCTACTTCTACGACACGCAGGTGATCACCCTGCTGCTCTCCGCGGATGCGGAGAACGAGCCGGACATCCTGAGCATCAACGGCGCCTCCGCCGCCTGCGTGATTTCCGACCTTCCGTTCGCCGAGCCCGTGGGCGCCGTGCGCGTGGGCCGCATCAACGGTGAATTCGTCATCAACCCCACCAACAGCCAGCGCCTGGAATCCGACCTGGACCTGGTGTACGCCGGTTCCAAGGACCAGGTGATCATGATTGAGGGCTCCGCCAAGGAGCTGCCGGAGGAGGATTTCATTGCCGCCCTCCACTGCGCCCAGGAGAACGTGGCCAAGATTTGCGCCGCACAGGAGGAACTGCGCGGCATCTGCGGCAAGGAGAAGCGCGAGTACGAGCTCACGCTCGCCAAGCCCGAGCTGCTGGAAATCGGCTACCAGATTGCCGGCGACCGCATCGAGGAGGCCATCTATGCCCCCAACAAGATTCAGCGCCAGAAGCAGGTGGGCGCCCTGCGCGACGAGGTGGAGGCCGCCATCAAGGAGGCCCACCCGGAAGCCACCGACTTCGATGTGGAGCAGGTCTTCGAGTACATTCAGAAGAAGGCGTTCCGCATCTCCATCATGGAGCACGACAAGCGCGCGGACGGCCGCGCCATCAAGCAGCTCCGCCCGCTGCTGGCGGAGGTGAACGTGCTGCCGCGCCAGGTGCACGGCTCCTCCCTCTTCGCACGCGGCGAAACCAAGTCCCTGTGCCTGGCCACGCTCGCCCCGCTTGAGGAGAAGCAGTACCTGGACAACTACACGGGCTCCGTCTCCGAGAAGCGCTTCATCCTGCACTACAACTTCCCGCCGTTCACCGTGGGCGAGACCGGCCGTTTCGGCGGCCAGAACCGCCGCGAAATCGGCCACGGCGCCCTTGCAGAGCGCTCCATCGCCCCGGTGGTGCCCAGCGAGGACGAGTTCCCGTACGCTATCCGCGTTTCCTCCGAAATCATGGAATCCAACGGTTCCACCTCCATGGCCTCCGTGTGCGCCGGCACCATGTCCCTGCTGGCCGCCGGCGTGCCGCTGAAGCGCCCGGTCTCCGGCATTTCCGTGGGCCTGGTGACGGAGTTCGAGAACGCGGGCGACCGCGAGCCCAAGCGCTACAAGACGCTGCTGGACATCATCGGTTCCGAGGACTTCTACGGCGATATGGACTTCAAGCTGTGCGGCTCCACGGAAGGCGTGACCGGATACCAGCTGGACCTCAAGCTGCCCGGCATTCCGCTCTACATCCTGGAGGACGCCATCCACCTGGCCCGCAAGGGCCGCCTGGAGGTGCTGGACACCATGAACGCCGCCATCGCCGCCCCGCAGGAGATGAGCCCCTACGCCCCGCGCATCGAGTCCACCGTTATCCCGCAGGACCGCATCGGCGAGCTCATCGGCCCCGGCGGCAAGAACATCAAGGCCCTCCAGGCCGAGACCGGAACCGATATCAACATCGAGGAGGACGGCACCGTGCGCATCTACGGCAACCGCCAGGAGGGCGTGCAGCGCGCGCTCGACCTCATCGGCCGCATGTTCAAGGAGATTGAGGTGGGCGAGACCTACGAGGGCAAGATTGTTTCCACCAAGGAATTCGGCGCCTTCATGGAGGTGCTGCCCGGCAAGGACGGCCTCATCCACATCTCCGAGCTCGCGGAGGGGCGCACCCAGAAGACCGAGGACGTTGTCAAGGTCGGCGATGTCGTCACCGCCAAGTGCATCGGCATCGATGACAAGGGCCGCGTGAAGATGTCCATCCGCGCCGCGCTGCGCGACAAGAAGGCCGCAGAGGCGGAAGCCGCCGGCGAGCAGCCGCAGGCCTGATTCCGCCCGCAGGAAAAACATTCGGAGCCGCCACCCGGCAACGGGCGGCGGCTCCTTTTTTTCCCTCCGCGCGCCCGCGGGCGGGGAAATTTGCAAAAAAAATGCCCCGAACCGTATTTTTTGATTGCCAAAGCACCCGGAGTGGTATAGATTGTCTAGTGAACAGCCGCAAATACAGCTTATACCATGTGGAAATACATTAATACAGGCGCAGCAGTCCTCTTCCTCGCTGGCACTTTCTTCTTCTACAAAAACCACGAGGCCATGACAACCCCCGCCACGGGTGAGGTCGCTGCCGTGCAATCGCAGTTCGACAACGCCATCCGCAAGAACAGGGATATCGACCTCGACAAGGCCATCAAGCAGTACGCCGTGCTCCGCACCGCGTTCTTCAACCAGGAGACCGAGCGCTTCGACCAGGAGCGCACCGCCATTGAAGAGCAGGACGCTCCGCTGCCCGCAGAAATCCAGCGCAAGCAGGAGGAGCTCGACCAGGCCAAGGAGGAGTACAACAAGCTGCAGGAGGACTTCAACAAGCTCAAGCGCGAAACCCGCGAGATGCTTGCTCTGGAAGATGCGGACGATGACTCCCTGCGTGACGTGGGCGAGGCTATCGCACAGCTCAAGAACCACAACGACCAGACCGAGGCCGAGGAGGCCAAGGAGCTGCAGATTACCGCCACGCTCGGCAAGGCCAGCGTGCGCACCATCGCCGGCACACGCGCCGCCAAGCGCCTGAATGCAGACCGCCTGGCTCGCCTCTCCCCCGCCGAGCTGCGCTGCGCGGTGCTCTCCGCCGATCCCAAGTGGGACTACGTCATCCTGGATGCCGGCATTGACAAGGGCATCGTCATCGGCTCCCGCTTGGTGGTGATGCGCGGCGACCGCAAGGTTTGCGAACTGGATGTCACCCTGGTGGAATCCAACCGTTCCAGCTGCGATATCATCTACAGCACCATCCGCCCCGGTGACCGCGTGCTCCCCGGCGACCATGTGTATGCCATCCGTGACGACAAGTAATCAACCCCTCTCTCCCTTACCGATATGAAACTTTACCAGTTAATCTTAACGCTCGTGGTCCTGCTGGCAGGTGGTGCCGCTATCTACTACTCCTGCGACCAGGACAAGGTGATGGACCTCTTGATTGCCACCCACGGTGGCGGCCAGCAGGTGGCTGATGCAGATGCCCAGGGCCTGCGCAAGGTGAACCAGGAACTGGAGGCTGAGGCCGCCCGCATCTCCAGCGAGCGCGCCGCCGCCATCAAGGCCACAGAGAGCGCTCAGAACGTGATGAACGACCACCACAACCAGCGCGATGACGCCGAGACCCTCCTGAACACCCACAAGAAGGAGCTCGCGGACCTGCAGGCCAGCGTGGACGCCCAGCACGCCAGCGTGGAGGCTCTTGTGGCCTCCATCAAGGAATCCCTCAAGGACCTGGAGTCCTCCGGCATTCCGGACTTCTCTCCGGACCAGCCTTGCTCGGAGGTCTTGGAGTCCATCCGCGAGTACGTGGCGCGCCAGCAGGCCCGCAAGAAGGATTTGGACCAGCGCCTCAAGGACGCCATTGCCGCCCACAAGGCTGCCGCCGTCAAGCTTGCAGGTGAGAAGGACGAGCTCGTCCGCGCCACCCGCGTGAACGCTGACTTCTTCCGCGACTACAGCAAGAACGACGACGAGTTCCCCGTGGTGGCGGTTGACCGCCGCTGGAACTACGTGACCTTCGTTGTGGGCAACGACAGCGGCCTGGTGGCCGGCGACGACAAGTCCCTGGTGGTGAAGCGCGGCGGAGAGGCCGTGGCCAACCTGAAGATCATGAGCATAGACGACGGCCTGGTGGTGGCGGAGTACTCCGACTGCGTGGTGCCGCACCTCACCAATCCCAAGACCATGAACCACCCGCACGTGGGTGACACGGTCTTCCGCCTGAAGCCGCTCGGTCGCTAACGCCACGCGCAGCGCGCAAGGACACTCTTCTATAAGCCAACCGCCTGCCTGCAACACGGCAGGCGGTTTTTTCAAACCCCAAACCGCACCGCAATCCATGATGCATCCCGCAAAACTCCTTTGCCTCGTCCTGCCGGCCGCAATCGCGCTGGCTTCCTGCACGTCCTCCATGCCTTCCGTGCCCGCCAGCAACCATGGCCGCACGGTCGTGGCACCACGCGGCTCCAGTGAGGGCTACAAGCCCTGGAGCAACCCCACCAAGCAGGAGGGTGATGCCGCTCTCGGGCCGCTCAGCGGCCTCTCCGAGCGCCGCTAAGCGCAACTGCCCATGCTGGCATCATGACACGCGCCGAGCGAGCCGCAGCGGTGGCCGCGGAATTCGACCGCGCCTTCCCGCATCCGCAGGTGCCCTTGCAGCACCGCGACGCCTACACGCTGCTGGTGGCGGTGATGCTTTCCGCGCAGTGTACGGATGCGCGCGTGAACCTGGTGACGCCCGCCCTCTTTGATGCCGCGCCGGATCCCGCCGCCATGGTGAGCCTCGGTTGGCAGAAGGTGCGCCGCTACATTGCCACCTGCGGGCTCACGGAAACCAAGGCGCGCCGCATTGTGGAAACATCCCGCCTGCTGCTGGAGCGCCACGGCGGTGCCGTGCCCGCATCCTTCGAGGAGCTGGAGGCACTGCCCGGCGTGGGGCATAAGACCGCTTCCGTGGTGATGAACCAGGCATTCGGCCACCCAGCCTTCCCGGTGGACACGCACATCTTCCGCCTGGCGCGCCGCTGGGGGCTCTCTCGCGGCAGCACCGTGGAAAAGGTGGAGGCGGATTTGAAAAAGGCCTTCCCCGTGGATTCGTGGGGCAGGGTGCACATCCAGTTTGTCCTCTGGGGCCGCACCTTCTGCCCGGCACGCGGCTGCAACCCCGCCTGCGCCATCTGCGCCAGGCTCGCCAAATAAGCTGTGCCGCGCTGAAGCTATTCGCGGAAACGTGCGGGCTTTCCCGGGACCGCAAGTCGCACAATTCCCGATTCCCCCCAAAAAACGCTTGCCAAGAGGGGGCGCCCGTGTAGAATACGGCTAACAACCCCTATCACACCCATGCCCTACACCACCCCCAAGAGAGTCATGTGCCCCTTCTGCGGCAGCAGGAATACCGGTAAATACGTATACGGCCTCCCCGGCCCCGAATTGTTTGAGGTTGCTCGCAAACCCAACCCCGCCATCATCATCGGAGGCTGCTGCATAGAGCTCAGCCCCAGGGGAATGGTGGACCCCTCACGCCACTGCCACGCCTGCAATCGGGATTTCGGCCGCCCCTCCAAGGCCACCTACAAGGAGAAGGGGACCCTCGATTCCTACCTCCCCTGCGTGGAGGGCGCAAACAGAATCGAATTCGAGGTCGGCGGCTATGATGGTCCCACGTACGCCATCCGGTTCACGCCCGCATCCATCCGCCTGATTGCATCCCCCATCACCGGCAGCGCCGGGCTCAAATACGGTGTCGAGGGCATCAATGGCGCCATCGACAAAACCGTCCCCTTCACCACCCGCAGCTTCCGGGCCGTCGCACGCCGCCTCTTCCTCAAATTCTTCCTCGCAGACTGGAAACGCGAATATCTGGATTTGGACATCATGGATGGCGAGCAATGGCAGCTCACCGTCCATTTCGACAAAGCGTCAGGCCCTCTGAAAATCAGCGGCAGCAACGTCTATCCACCCTACTACCGCCCGCTCCTCTCCTACCTCCGCAAGTTCTTCCACAACAACGGCCTTCCCTTTGTGGGAGACGACTTCTTCGCATAAGGCGACATCTTGTTTCCTGTCCGGCTCCGATATACCCGCGGAATAATGCTGGATAGCTGCGAGCTACACCTTTCCCGCTGTGCCGAGCGGCAAAACCTACTGCTGCGCTATTCCCGGCAGGGACTTCAGGAGAACGCCCATGCCCGTTCCCAAAACATCCGGGGTTGAGCATGTGGGTATCTCCCTGCGGTTCGCGCGCTCGATGGCCTTCAGGATATTCTCCCGTGTAATCGTCGGGGTGCCGATAGGCAAATGCTTGAATCTCGGCAACAGTTTCTCGACAAAGCTATCGCTCAGAGCATTCGCCTTGGTGGGGTGTTCCATGAAATGAAGCAACAGCCAATACTCAAAGCGCGGCGTGGACAATGCCACATGAAAGTTGGTAGAATCCTTCTCCCACTTCCCCAGCTTTTTGAACTGGGGGATGAAATGGTCCTTCTCATCGCGGTCCAGCACAATCCAGATTTCATCACCATAGCGGGCATGGTAATCCTTGCGCTTCACAACTTTGTTCGCACCATCCAACAGCGCCTGGATGGCCGATTCATGGCAGGGGAACACCAGTTGAACCGCCTCCTTCAGGTTGAACCGCCGCTCCACAATACGCAGGTATGCCTCCTCCGTCTCTTCGCCTTCGGTGAGGATGAACACGTTCCGCCGGTACGGCAGGTTTTTCGGGGTCCTTTGAAACCGCTTCATGATACGGGGTAGAGTTTGGGAAGCCCGCCCATGCGGCCTTCCAGATAGCTCTTCATGATGTTGCAATCCGAGCGGACGTTCTCGTAGTCGTTGAACGACACCAGATGGGTTGCGCGCGAGCTGTCGCGTTCCATCACCCAGACTTCATCCTTGCGCAAATTGTCCTTTGCCATCAGCAAGGCGTCATGCGTGGTGAATATCAGCTGCAGCATCTGCTCCTGCGAACTGATGAGTTCGCGGCAACGCTCTATCAGCGACAGGGAGAGCTGGTGGTGGAGGCATCTGTCCAACTCGTCCACCACGTAGACGCGCGGGCGTTCCACATCCAGGATGATGGGAAGCAGGTGCATGTATCGGCGGGTTCCGTCGCTCTCCATCGTGAGCGGGAAGTCCACAATCTTCTTCGCTCCCGCATGATGAAGCGAGAAGCAGCGCAGTGCCTGGACACCCTTTTCATTCTTGAACAGGATAACCGAACCATCCACCGGGCTTATCATCATGTTTTCGGGTGCGTTCTTGAATGCCTCCACCACATCGGGAGGTGCCACGGCGGCCACCTCCACCGACTTGAACTCCAGTTTCTCAATCCCGGTGTCTGCGTTGTTGAGTGCCTTCTCGTATTTGTCCAATCCGTTAAGCAAATCCAAGCCCAACGCCACGCGCCGACTGTCCGCGCCAATGATACACAGAGTCAACGCAAACCATGTATAAGCGAGAGCAACGAACTTTCCATAAAATTCCTCCGGGCGCAGGCGATTCAGGGTTGTCAGGAGCACCTCCGCCTTGGGCAGCGTGCGCCCCAGTTGTTCCACATAAACCCGCTCGCCTTCCTGCAGCTTCGGCAGCACATCCGAGACGAATTCCTTCTCCGGAACGCGCTTGTACAAGCAAACCGGTTTCGCCTTGGTCTGGTTCTGCAACTCCTCGTAAATCACATTCCCCTCCTGCACTCTCAGACTGTATTCGAAAACCTGGTCCGCCTCGATGAAGCGGATGCAAAACTCCGTCGCCTCGCGCACGTGCTTGGCATCCAGCAAAAACGGCTCTATCATCTCCGTCTTGCCCGTCAGCACGGTATGCTGCAGCGCCTTCAGCGCAAAAACAAATGCACTCTTGCCCGATGCATTCGCCCCATAGATGGCGGCAACCGGCAGCACTTTCGCCGACCGCTGCCCGGGTATCCGCATCAGGGAAGTCCAATGGCGCTTGTACTTGTCCGCCACCATGGAAAATTCCGTTTCATCCCTGTACGGCTTGAAATTTTTGAAAGTCAAATCAATCAGCATGGCATGGTATGCTGTGTTCCTGTCAGCAGCCCTATTTTATTCGTCCAACCGCCACCGTCAAGCCAAATTTGCACCAGAAACGAAAAATCCGTTTCTGATGTCAAACTCCAGCAGCCAACGTCAATTTAACTCCATCGGCTCAATCTCCACCTCCCCACGCGATAAATCACCCACACGCAACCGCTGATACCAGATGATGTCTATCCAGTGCAGGAGTTCTCCCTCTTTCGATGGCCTCATATAAAACACACAACCATTTTTCCCTTGTTCGATATCGTACCCGCCCTCACGGAACGTATCGGGATCCAGAAAATGGAAATCGTTCTCAATGCGATTATCGCGCAAATCGGCCACGCGGTCATCAAGTAGGATAGAGTATCCCTTTTCCGCGACGATTTTCAGCACGGCCATCAATTCTTCAAAGGTAGTGATGTTCATAGGTGATTAGGAGTGGGTAAGTTTGTAGCATCCGCGCGAGGCGAAGGTGAGATAGCCCGCATCCCGCAGGAATTGGAGCTGCTGGCGGATTTTCGGGCGGATGTTGTGGTTGTCGGGATGAAGTTGGGCGAGGTGGCTTTCAAAGGCGTACATTTCCTGCAGCGTGAATTCGGGCTTCCGCAGACGCTCCACGCAGGTCATGACATCGATGAGCCAGCCGCGCTGTTCAAGGTTGCGTCCCGACAAAAACGCGGTGTGGTGGTACTGCTCGCACACTTCCTCCGTGGGCCGCACTTGACCATCGCGGACGTAGTAAATGCGCCCGCTGGCGGGTATGGCCTTGGTCAAGATGTTGCATCCCACCCAGCCCGCGCGAGCTGCCGTGGGTCTCAGCGGCGGACGTTTCTCGATGATTTCCGGGGTGAAGTAATGCGCGGGCGTCACGAACAGGTTCCGCACCATGTACTCGGCATCGTACTGCAGGAAGAAAAACGATGGTGCGGCCTCGGAAGTGATGCGCTCAATCATCGTCCTGTACGCGCCATCCGGTACGGAACCCGCAATGCTGTCCTTCCTGCTCTTCAGCTCAAAATCCAACCGGCAATCCGGGCAAAGGAAATCCGCCACAGGCCGATTCGGCTCGTAATGCCGCAACCTCCGCCCGCATGAAGGACACACCACCTGCTCTCCCAGCCACGTCTCCGTCATCTTGCCCACCTTCTTGCTGGCAGACTTGTAGCCCGCCGCCACCTCCGGCCGCAGCGCAAGAGATGTGATGTGGTTAAAGTGCCTGCCCATGTGGTTCATTTTACCAAGCGGCCACCATTCTGCAAGGAGAAATGGGAAAACGTGATGAGAAAGCGTGCGTGGTATGGGGTGGTTAGAGGCAGCAGACCACGGAGAGGAGCGAGCGGTGGCGCTAATCCACACCGCCATGGATTGCTCCTCTCGTACGCCCTGTTTCCACCCACCACGCCAAAAACAAGCCCGGCGCGCTCTGGGGGAGCGCGCCGGGGTGTGGGGGGGTAGTTGGGTGGGATTAGGTTACATCATGCCCATGCCGCCCATACCACCCATGGAGGGATCGGGGGCGCCGTGGCCGCAGGAGCAGCCCTTCTTCTCCGGGAGTTCGGAGATGAGGCATTCTGTGGTGAGCATGAGGCCGGCGATGGAGGCGGCGTTCTGCAGGGCGGAACGGGTGACCTTGGTGGGGTCGACCACGCCGCTGGTGAGCAGATCCTCGTATTCGTCGGTGACGACGTTGTATCCCATGCTGGGGGACTTGAGGCCCTTGACCTTCTCCACGATGAGGGCGGCTTCGCGGCCGGCGTTCTCGACGAGCTGGCGGAGGGGAGCCTCCACGGCGCGGAAGACGATGGCGGCTCCGGTGGCCTCGTCGCCGGTGAGCTTGAGGCTGTTGATGGCCTTCTGGGCGCGGATGAGAGCCACGCCGCCGCCGGGGACGATACCTTCCTCCACCGCGGCGCGGGTGGCGTGCAGGGCGTCGTCCACGCGGTCCTTCTTCTCCTTCATCTCGGTTTCCGTGGCAGCGCCGACCTTGATGACGGCCACGCCGCCTGCGAGCTTGGCGAGGCGCTCCTGGAGCTTCTCCTTGTCGTAGTCGGAGGTGGAGTCCTCAATCTGCTTGCGGATCTGGGAAACGCGTGCGGAGATGTCGGAGGACTTGCCTGCGCCCTCGATGATGACGGTGGTGTCCTTGGTGATGACGACGCGCTTGGCGAGGCCGAGCTGGTCCACCTCCACGTTTTCGAGCTTGAGGCCGAGGTCCTCGGAGATGCACTGACCGCCGGTGAGGATGGCGATATCCTGGAGCATGGCCTTGCGGCGGTCGCCGAATCCGGGGGCCTTGACGGCGGCCACGTTGAGGGTGCCGCGCAGGCGGTTCACCACCAGGGCTGCCAGGGCCTCGCCCTCGATGTCCTCTGCAATGATGAGGAAGGGCTTTCCGCTCTTGGCCACCTTCTCCAGGATGGGAAGGAAGTCTTTCAGGTTGGAAATCTTCTTCTCAAAGATGAGGATGTACGGGTTCTCCAGCACGGCCTCCATGGTGTCGGCGTTGGTGACGAAGTACGGGGAGAGGTAGCCCTTGTCGAACTGCATGCCCTCCACCACGTCGAGGCTGGTGTCGATGCCCTTGGCCTCCTCCACGGTGATGGTGCCGTCCTTGCCGACCTTGTCCATGGCCTCCGCGATGATGTTGCCGATTTCCGCGTCCCAGTTGGAGGAGACGGTGGCGACCTGTGCGATCTCCTTGGAGGTGTCCACGGTCTTGGAAATCTTCTTGAGCTCGTCCACCACGGCGGCGGCGGCCTTGTTGATGCCGCGCTGCAGGGAGATGGGGTTGGCGCCGGCGGTCACGTTGCGCAGGCCCTCGCGGTAGATGCTCTCTGCGAGGACGGTGGCGGTGGTGGTGCCGTCGCCGGCGATGTCGTTGGTCTTGCTGGAGACCTCACGGACGAGCTGTGCGCCCATGTTCTCGTAGGCATCTTCGAGCTCCACCTCCTTGGCGACGGTGACGCCGTCCTTGGTGATGTTGGGGGAGCCGAACTTCTTGTCGATGACGACGTTGCGCCCAGCGGGCCCGAGGGTGCACTTGACAGCCTTGGCGATCTTGGTGACGCCGGCGAGCAGGCTCTGGCGGGCGGATTCTTCGAATGAGAGTTGTTTAGCCATAATGGTGATTGATTCTATGGTTGGGGGTTGAATGGATTAGTCGATGACAGCGAGGATATCGCTCTCGTTGAGGATGACGTAGGTGGTGCCGTTGAGCACAACCTCCGTGCCGCCGTACTTGGTGATGAGCACCTTGTCGTTCACGGCCACGTTGAAGGGGATTTCCTTCCCGTCCTTGTCGCGGCCGCCTGTGCCGATGGCACGGACGATAGCCTCCTGGGGCTTCTCCTTGGCGGTGTCCGGCAGGAAGAGTCCGCCGGCGGTCTTGCTTTCAGCTTCCACGCGCTCCACGAGCACGCGCTGTCCCAATGGTTTAATCATTGTTTTGTTTTCCTTTCTAGGTTTGGGTTAATATTGGTGATTTGATGATAAGGTTACTTGTCGTCGTCCACCACTTCGGCATCGACCACGGTGCCCTTGGCCTGGCGCGGTCCGTCGTTGGGGGCGGCACCGGCATCCGGGGTGGGCGCACCCTGCTGGGCAGCGGCGTTGAGGTCGCCGAGCAGCTTCTCCAGCTCCGCGGTGAGGCTCTTGCACTTCTCCACATCCTTGGCCTCGGCGGCGGCCTTGAGGGCCTTCACCTTGTCCTCGATGGGCTGCTTGACCTGGGCGGGGGCCTTGTCGCCGAGCTCGTTGAGCTGGCGCTCGACGTTGTGGGCGAGGGAATCCGCCTTGTTGACGGCCTCGATGTCCTCGGCCTTCTTGCGGTCCTCCTCGGCGTGGGCCTCGGCGTCCTTCTTGGCGCGCTCGATTTCCTCTTTGGAGAGGCCGGAGGAGCCCTGGATGGAGATGTTCTGCTCCTTGCCGGTGTTCTTGTCGCGTGCGGTGACCTTGAGGATGCCGTTGGCATCGATGTCGAACGTCACCTCAATCTGGGGCACGCCGCGCGGTGCGGGCTGGATGCCGTCCAGTTTGAAGTTGCCGAGCAGCTTGTTGTCGTTGAACATCTTTCGCTCGCCCTGGCAGATGCGGATGTCCACGGCGGGCTGGTTGTCCGCGGCGGTGGAGAACACCTGGCTCTTCTTGACCGGGATGGTGGTGTTGCGGTCGATCATGGGGGTGGCGATGCTGCCCATGGTCTCGATGGAGAGCGTGAGCGGGGTCACGTCCAGCAGGAGCACATCGTTCACATCACCCATGAGCACGCCGCCCTGGATGGCGGCGCCCACGGCCACCACCTCGTCGGGGTTCACGCCCTTGTGGGGTTCCTTGCCGGCCAGGCGCTTGGCCATTTCCTGCACGGCGGGCATGCGGGTCATGCCGCCCACGAGCACGAGCTCGTTGATGTCGGCGGTGTTGAGCCCGGCGGCGGAGATGCAGTTGCGGACGGGGCCTGCGGTGCGCTCCAGCAGGGCTTCCGTGAGCTGCTCCAGCTTGCTGCGGGTCATGGTCATCTGGATGTGCTTGGGCCCGGTGGCGTCCATGGTGATGAACGGCAGGGAGATATCGTAGCTCTGGGTGGAGGAGAGGGCGATCTTGGCCTTCTCCGCCTCCTCCTTGATACGCTGCAGGGCGTCGGTCTGCTTGGAGATGTCCATGCCCTCCTTGGCCTTGAACTCGTCGAGAATCCAGTTGATGATGGCGTTGTCCCAGTCGTCGCCGCCCAGGTGGGTGTCGCCGTCGGAGGCCTTCACCTCGAACACGCCGTCGCCGATTTCCAGCACGGAGATATCGAAGGTGCCGCCGCCGAGGTCGTACACGGCGATCTGCTCGTTGCTCTTCTTGTCCAGGCCGTACGCCAACGCGGCGGCGGTGGGCTCGTTGATGATGCGGCGCACCTTGAGCCCGGCGATTTCACCGGCGGCCTTGGTGGCGTTGCGCTGGGCGTCGTTGAAGTAGGCGGGCACGGTGATGACGGCCTCCGTGATGGTCTCGCCGAGCTTGGCCTCGGCATCGGCCTTCAGCTTGGAGAGCACCATGGCGCTGATCTCCTGCGGGGAGTACACCTTGGTCTCGCCGCCCACCTCCACCTGGATGTGAGCGTCGCCGTTGGCGGCCTCCACGATGGTGTAGGGAAGCTTCTTGTCGTCCTCCGTGAGCTCCGCGTACTTGCGGCCAATGAGGCGCTTGGCGGAGAACACGGTGTTGCGCGGGTTGGTGACGGCCTGGCGCTTGGCGGCCTGGCCCACGATGCGCTCGCCGGTCTTGGTGAATGCCACGATGGACGGAGTGGTACGCGCGCCTTCGCTGTTTTCGAGAACAGTCGCCTGCCCGCCTTCCATCACGGCCATGCAGGAGTTCGTGGTACCGAGGTCGATTCCGAGTATTTTGCTCATATCGTTGTTTCTATTGGGTTAGATTTTTTCCTTTCTGCCGGTGCGGCAGCCTTACACCATCCTATGTTGCAAATCCCGTGCCAATTTGAAAATTCTTGTATAAAACATAGGGTTATCAATACTTTTGCGAAAACTTGGCATTGTCGAACTGCGGCATTTTGCCGCAGGTGGGTGCCATCTCGCCGCGCCAAACGGCCCCGCCTGCGGCATTTTGCCGCAGGCGGATGCCACCGTTGCATGCCTTTGCGGTTCCTTCCTCGTGTCCAATTTTTTGCGCCCGCCTAAGTCTTTGGGACACATGCGCGTTCATGCGTGCGCGTATTTTCCCGCACTTTTACGCTTGAAAGGGGCAGAGGGAATGGTGTATACTTCCACAAAAGGAATGGGGGCACCGTGTGCACCCGCCCAAACTGTACTCTCACCAAACTGATCCACCAATATGAAATTGCACCTCCCCAAGATGCTCGCGGCTGCGGTACTCGCGGCTATCACCTCCGTTGGAAACCTGACCACCGCGGCTGAACCGGTAGACGCCACGTTCACCACCACGAATTCGGTAGCCACATCGGTCAACAACTTCTGGGCCAACGGGTTCACCTGCGTGCTCACCGGTGCCCGCCTGACAACAACCAGCGAGCCGACGGGCCTCTCTATCGCGGGTTGCAACACGGTGACCCTTCAATCCATCACCTCCAATATCCGTGCGTCCGCAACCGGCGGCACCGGCCTGGCGCTGATAAGCAGCACCGGCGAGGTGCTTTCCCTGGCGACAAACGCTGCCAGCGCCGCCGGAGACTTCACCTGGACGTTCACCGATGCCACGGTGGCGACGGGCTCCGCCATCTACTTTGCCTACTACGATGCATCCAATGCCAACGTGGCAGTTGGATATACGCTCAGGACCGGCAATGACGGCGACCTTTTCAAAGCCGGGGCCGGCACCCTCCGCAACTACGGCGATGCGTCAAATGCTGCAACCTGCGCTTTCCTCGGCACCAACACATCATTAGACTTCGTTGTCCAGAACGTTCAGTACGCGCCCTACCTGGTCATCACGACCACGGGTTCCGCCTCCCCGATTGAAGAGTACAACTGGAACGGTACCGGCACCACGGCCGCCTGGGACACCACCAGCAAGAACTGGCTGGTGGGCGGGGTCGCGAGCACCTACGCGAGTTCCATTGACGGAATCGTCAACTTCGGCGACGGTTCCGTAGCCAAGAACGTGACCGTGAACGAGGCAATCGTGGCCAACACGGTGAACGTGAGCGACAACTACACGTACACGGTTGGCGGTTCTGCCACGCTGACTGTTGCCAACCTGAACGTGGAAGCCGCCTACACGCTGACGCTGGACGGCACGGGCACGTTGAGCGTGGACAGGCTGACCGGCACGGGCACCATCCACCTCAACGCGGGCTCCCGCTTCGCCACGGCCACGCTGGCCACGGACAATGCGGAGGCGGCCCTTCCCGTGGAGGGCGAGGGCACCCTGGCGATTGAAACAGTTACCGTTAAGGGAGCCAACGGCCGCGTGTCCTTCGGCCTGCCCACGGACAACGGCTCTGTACAGATGACCGGCGGCGTGGTGAACTACGGCGGCGGCGTGGAGCACGAGCTGGACCAGCTGGGCCTCTCCTACAACGGCGCCCAGAACTCCACGGTGAACGTGGAAACCGACACCACGCTCCATGTGGTGGGCACGAACGTGGCGTACGACAACGACCACCGCATGACATCCTCCATGTTCCTGGGGCACTGGAACGCGCAGAACACCATCAACGTGTACGGCACGCTGATTTCCGAGGTGGCGCTCTCCGGCTGGGACGGCAAGGTGGCCATCAACGTGGCGGACGGCGGCCGCCTGGAGCTGCGCGACGGCCTGAACCGCAACAAGGCCCGCGCGCAGGCCATTGACATCAATGTGTCCAGCGGCGGCGTAGTGGCGGCAGGCACCACGCACAACACCGAGCACACGCAGAGCCACGATTCCCTTTCCGTCAACCTTTCCGACGGCGCGACCTTCCAGGCTTACTACGCCACTGGCGAGACCACGGCGGACCTGGGCGGCAAGCTGAACTTTACGGACGGCACGGCCACGCTGGATGTGGGCGGATCCACGCTGACCACCACGATATCCGGCACGCTGGCCGGCACGGGTGTCATCAAGAAGACGGGCGAGGGCACCCTGGTGCTCGCCGGCGGCAACAAGGCCCTGGGCGACACCATCAGCCTCACTGCAGGCACGCTCACCTTCAATTCCGATGTGGTGCTGGACATCTCCAACATGAGCTACGACACCCAGGGGGACGCGCAGGTGTACCAGCTGGTGGACATAGCCGACGGCGCCACCTACACCGGGTGGGATTCCCTCACCAAGGATTCCCTGGCGGGTGTCATGGTGGACACCGCCATCTTCAAGGCGGACGGCACGGTGACGCTCACCACGGTGAAGCCGCACACTGTGGAGTGGGATCCCAACTGGGGCTTGACCGGGCCGGAGGCGCTCTCCGGAGAGATAACGGAAACCACCGCGCTCATCAGCTCCCCCTACAAGGACGGCAACGATGTGGTGGTGGAGCTCACGGGCGCCGGCAACGCGGAGGCCTTCATCTATGGCGTGCAGAACAGCGATGTGAACAACACGGGCACCACCTACGTGACCAACGTGTGGATTGACGCCAAGGAGGGCACCTACAAGGCCATCGTTGGCGGCAGCCACTGCAACAACTGGGGCGGCGGCGGTGCCCTCAACCTGGAGGGCGACACCCATATCCAGCTGGACGGCGCCACGGTGGGCACCGTCATCGGCGGTAACCTGAAGGACGGCCAGAACCCGCAGTTCAACGGCAACTCCTACATCTCCATCGTCAGCGGTGATGTCACGGCGGCCATCATCGGCTCCTCCACCAATTCGCACAACGCCACCACCACGCAGACGGGCGACACGCACATCTTCGTGTACGTGCCGCTGGCCCAGAGCGATGTGAACCCGCTGCCGGCCGGCGGCGGCGGCTCCAGTGCGCCCAAGAACCAGGTGATTGGCGCATCTGCGCACGTGGACAACACCGTGGGCACCGCCACGCTCAACGGCAGCACCCACGTGACCATCGACCTCAGCAAGTACGAGGGCGGCACCACATCGTTCGTCAAAACCATCATCGGCGGCCACTTCAGCGATGCCGCGGGGCACACCCAGAACATCAGCGGCGACACGAACGTTACCATCATGGGCGGGGACATTGAGTTCAGCGGCGACATCATCGGCGGCAACCGCAACAATAACGGCACCTCCACGATTGGCGGCAGCTCCGCGCTGGGCATAACCGGCGGCACATACTCCGGCGACATCATCGGCGGCAACAAGATCACCGGCTCCTCCACCTCAACGGTAGGTGCCGTGGTGGTGAACCTGGGCGGTGAGGCCCACATCAACGGCAGCGTGTACGCCGCCGGCTACATTGCAACCGCCGGAACCGCGCAGGACAACACGGTGGCCTCCACCACGGTGAACGTGGGTGCGGGCGTGGAGTTCGGCAGCGGCGTGCTCAGCGGCGGTTTCGGCGGTGATGGCGCGGCGCGCGGCGTGGTCAGCGACGGCAGCGTGCTCAACCTCACGGATGCCAAGGAATACACCCACCTTTCCACCGTGACCTTGGATTCGTTCAGCGAGATTTCCGCGGTGAAAAACGCTTCCGCCACCATCACAGCCATCACGAACACCCCCTGGCTCACCAAGAACGGGGAAGGCGCGCTCACACTCGCCCTGGGCGGAGAATCCGCTATCATGAGTGTGGAGGTGTCCAAGGGCACGCTCACGCTCGGCGCTGCGGACATGGAAATCATGGGCATCACGGTTGACAGCGGCGCCACGCTCACGGCGGCTGCGGGTTCATCCCTGCAGGCGGCGGCCATCACCCTGAACGGCGGCTCCACGCTCTCCGTGGGCGCGGGGGGCCTGGTGCTGGCGGAGGGGTCCTACCTCATCATGGACGGCGGCAAGGTGAGCATTACCGCCACCGGCACGCCGGGGCAGGAGATTGTCCTGGTCACCGGCCTGACCGAGGAAGACTCCATCACGGGCATCACCTTTGACAAGACGGATGATTCCGGCAACAAGTACGCGGATTCCGCCACCTATCTCGAGCTGGGCACCACACTGGCGGACTACACGCAGCTGAAGGTGAAGGACGGCCAGCTGGTGCTCGCCAAGACCTCCAGCGGCGGCAACTACTGGGGCGCGGGCAAGGGAGCGGGAACCTGGGACCTCACCACCGAGAACTGGGCCAAGGACGATGGCCTGGAGGCCTCCGGCAAGTTCACCAACAACGCGGCCGCCTACTTTACCACCAACGGCGGCGGCGGCATCATCACCGTGGGTGAGGCCATCAACGTGACCACCATCAACGTCTCCGGTGCAGCCTACAACTTCACCGGCGGCCAGAACCTCACCATCACGAACGGCATCAGCGTCACGGATTCCGGCTCGGCCACCTTCGACCAGGTGGCGGGCGAACTCAAGAACGTCTACATTGCCGGAACCGAAAGCAAGCTCACCATCAAAAACGGCGACGTCATCGTGAACGCCCTCTCCAACGAGGGCACGTTCATCACGAGCGGCAACCTCACCGTGAAGAACGCCACCGCCATGGGCGGCAACGTGACGGCCAGTAACCTGATCCTGACCGGAGAGAACACCTTCGACTCCGTGAAGGTGTCTGACACCGTTTCCGGCGCCACGTCCATCAAGCTGGGAGGCGAGTCCCGCATCACCAACCTCAACCTGAACGGCGTGGGCACTCTCACCCTCACAGACGGCACGCTCAAGCTGGTCACGACAAGCGGGCTGGAGAAGACGAACCTTTCCGGCGCTCTCGAAACCGCTGCCGGCGTGGACCTGGGCAGCCTCACCATGAATGACGCTTCCTCCATCACGGGACACGGGGCGGTTTCCGCCTCCGGCATCACCGTGAGCGGCACCGCCAATATTCTGGCCGGCACCACGCTGCAGACCGCCTCCGTGGGCGGCACAGGCACGTTGAGGGTTGCAAGCGGCAGCACAGTGGGCGGCAGCAATCTCTCCGTGGCGAACAACGCCACGCTGGAACTGCTGGAAGGCTCCACACTTGCCAACTCCGGCACGCTTTCCGTCGCGGGCAAGGTGATTGCCGGAAACGGCGTGAGCCTGGGCACCGTGGACGCCAAGGGCACTATTGAACTGGACGGCGCGTCCGTCTCCGCCACCGGCGGTAGCATCGCCGCACTGGACATGGGCTCCGGCGAGACCCTGACGGTTGCCAACAACCTGGCACTCACCACCACCACGGGCTCCGCCGGCACGCTCAGCGTGACGGGCGGGCTCACCGTGGGCGGCGCGGCCACCATCGGCAACGTCACCGCCGGAACGCTTGAGCTCACCACCGCCGGAACCCTCACCGCCACCGGCACGCTGGATGCCGGCACCATCACGCTGGACCGCGTGAGCAAGACGGACCACTACCTCACTGCGGGCGGCCTCTCCGAGTCCACCACGGCCTTTGTGGTGGACAAGGCCCTCATCGAGGCCCTGAACGTGAGCGCCGGGCAGATCATCACCCTGGCGGACCTGGACACCGTGCACGCGGGTGCGGACAACCTCACCATCAACGGCGCCAAGTACATCACCGACACGCACGACCTCGGCTACTACATCTCCCAGGACAGCGCCACCAAGAACATCATCCTCATTGCGCGCAACCAGGAGAGCAACTACGTCTGGGTGGGCGTGAACGAGAACTGGAGCGATGCCGCCAACTGGTCCGGCGGCCTGGTGCCGGACGAGACCAGCTGGGTGCAGTTCAACGGCGGCGAGCAGTCCATCCTGCTGGACCAGCTCGTGAAGACCCGCCGCCTGACGGTATCCGCCGGAACGCACGACACCATCTACGGTGACCAGAATCTCTTGCTCACGCAGTCTCTGGAAGTGGACGGCAACGCCTCGCTCAACGTGGGCGACGGCAGCACGGAGACGATGGTCTCCGCGCCCGAGGTCCAGGTTTCCGGCGAGCTGAACGTGCAGGAGAACGCGTTTGTGGATGCCGGGCACACCACCATCAAGGGCGGCGTGCTCAACGTGGCCGACGGCGGTTCCTACTTTACAGGCGTGGTTGACATGACCGAGGGCGGCAGCCTCTACACGGAGGGCGAAGCCTCAATCGCCGCCGAGCAGCTCAACGGCGACCTCGATTCCACCGTGGGAGGCAAGGTGACCGTCTACGGCAACGGCGGGCGCTACACCGGCGGGTATGACGGCGCCTACATCGACATTGTGGAGGACGCCGATGCCACGCTCTACGCCAACGACGGCCTGACCCTGGGCGGCGACGGCACGGCCAAGCTGCAGTACAGCGGCAGCACCGCCATTGACGGCATTGATGCAGACGCGCTCACCATCATCCTGAACGACCCGAACGCCAGCAGCATCGGCTCCACGCTGGAGCTGAACAACACTTCCCTGCTGGAGGACGGCAGCGTGGTGTTCGGCATGTCCGCCATCGAGAGCGCCAAGACGCTCGGCGCCGGGGCCCCTGCCATCCTGCAGGGCGACCTGCGGCTGGGCGGCGACGCCACCGTGGTGGTGAACCAGGATGCCTCGGCCGACGGCGGCCAGGCCATGGAGGTCCGCAACTACGGCAAGACCCGCAGCCTGGAGCTCGCCAAGTTCGGCGGTGCGGAGACCGACACGCAGAACGTGCAGCTCAACGGCTACCTGTACGGCAAGTACTACATGAACGCACGCATCGAGGGCGGCAAGCTGCTCGTCGACATGCGCGACGACTTCTACCGCACGGTGAGCGGTGCCCACACGCCCAACGGCATTGCCGGGGCGCAGATGGTGGACGCCGCCTTCGTGGAGAACAACCCGCAGATCACCGACCCCGCCGGGGACCTGGCCGCGGTGATGACCGCGCTTGAGAACGGCGCCGTGGCCGGAGAGGCCGCGGACAAGGCGCTCGCCGCCATGAGCGGGGCCTCCGTGGCCGCCATGGGCGCGGCCCTGGGGAGCGATGTGGACCGCCAGCTGCGCGCCGTGCGCAACCGCACCACCTCCATGGGGCTCAACGACTGCCTGGTGAACGAGGACCTGCCCTACTTCAACGCCTGGGTGAACGCGGAGGGAGACTACCGCAGGCTCAAGGCGGACGGCACGCTGGCGGGCTACAAGCTCTCCAGCTGGGGCGGCACGGTGGGCTTTGACGTGGACTGCACGCCGCGCTTCACCTGCGGCCTGGCCCTCACCGCCATGAAGGGCAACTTCACCGCCAACGCGGCGGAGAGCGCGGACGGCGACCTGGACCGCATGTACGTGAGCGCCTTCGTGCGCTACTCCCGCCACTCGCTCACGCAGACCCTGGTGGGCACCTTCGGTCGCGCGGACGCCAAGCTGAACCGCACGGTGGACTACGGCGCGGGCGCCTACCGCACGGAGGGCGACACGGACGGCACGGCCTTCGGCGTGATGTACGAGATAGGCTACGCCAAGGCTCTGAACGAGGACGCCACCACCTGCCTGCAGCCCGTGCTCAACCTGAGCTACCGACACAGCACGCTGGGCGGCTTCACCGAGGAGGGCGGCAGCGATGCCGCGCTGGTGGCCGACGATGCTGAGATGAACGTGTTCACCGCCGCCGTGGGTGCACGCCTGCAGAGCGTGGTGGGCACCAGCGTGTACAACCGCTCCACCCTCTTCGAGGGTCGCGTGCTGCTCAAGATGGACTCCGGCGACCGCGATGTGGCCGTGCGCAACCACTTTGTGGGCGTGCGCAACGGCGCGGACGCCAAGAGCGCGGAGGTTGGAGCCTTCGGCGTGGAAGTGGGCGCGGGCATCACGCTCCCGCTTGCGGAGGACGGCGGCTCGCTGTTCTTCGACGTGACGGGCGAGTTCCGCTCCGGCTACTCGGAGGTCAACGGCACCGCGGGATATAGGTTCAACTTCTAATGTACTAGGGACTAGGTACTAGGTACTATTTGGAAATAGAGCCGCGCTGCGCGCGGTATTACCAAGGGGCCATCCGGCATGCTGCCGGGTGGCCCTTTTTCGGCGTGTGGGTTCAGTTCTGTTCGACAATCCGTAAATTCATGATTTTTCGGCATTTTTTGGCTTGCGGTGCCTTGAAAATGTGCTAAAATTGCCCCGTATGCACGGGTAGGGGTGGAGTGTATCCACCCGTCTCCCCTGGTATCATCTCCAAACTAATCAACATTATGAAATTACACCTCCCCACAGGTCTCCGCGCGGCGCTCATCGCCGCATTCGCAGTTGCCGGCACGCTGGCACAGGCAGCCATCACCACGTATGATGTCACCACTTGGACCACCTACGACCAGTCCGCCGGGGCGGCGGTGGTGGGCGGCGGCACTGCCCAGAAGTTCGACTATTCCGAGACGTTCAACAACAACTGGAGCTTCGTGGTGACGGTGACCGCCGATTCCATCAAGGGCGACAGCGCGCTGACGCTGCTGGCGCTTTCCCTGCAGCAGCAAGGCGGCACCGGGCTTGCAGAAGGCATCACGCTCGCCGATAACGGCAGCCAGACCGCCACGCTGACATCCTGGAGCGCGGCAGCCGCGGGCGGCGCGCAGACACTGGACCTCAACGGCGTGACGGACCTGACGTTCGTGTTGTCGCACAGCACGGACAAGAACCTGACGATGAAGGTGTATGCCGACAACAACTTCTCGAGCGCCATCGCCACGGCAACACAGGGCGGCCAGTCTTTCTCCAACACCACGGTGGACCACGTCGCCCTCGGCGGTATGGGCGGCATGAGCAAGTACGCCCACAACGCCAACCAGGTCACCTTCCCGGACGATGCCTCCACGGGCACCTTTGCAATCACCAAGGCCGGCTACCTGTTCGACGCGGTCATCACGGAGAACGACCTGATTAAGTACTACACCCCGCCGTCCACGCTGGTGTGGAACAGCACGAGTTCCGCCACGTGGGACCTGAGCACCGCCAACTGGGTGGCCGAGGGCGAAACGACGCCGACCGTGTTCGTGGACTACTCGACGGCGGTGTTCGGCAGCGGGTCCTCCCTGATGAAGAACATTGTGGTGGAAGGCACGGTGAACGTGGATGTGATGAACGTGCAGGCGGGCTACACGTTCACGGCGGACAGCGGTTCCGCCCTGATGGTGGACACGCTCAACGTGGCCGACGGCCAGACGGCAACGATGGCGGGCGAGGGCACCATCAGCCTGGGTGCACTTTCCGGCGCGCTTTCCATTAATGCCGGCGCCACGGTGAACATGACCGGCACCATCTCGCTGACCGGCACGCAGACCCTGCAGGTGAGCGGCGAGGGCAAGCTGGCAGTGACCACGCTGCAGGTGACCGGCGGCGAGCACACCATCTCCAGCGCCCTTGAAGTGAATGGCGGCGGTGACGGCACGGGTGCCAACCCGCGCAAGCAGGGTCTGGCGGTCACCGGTGGAACCATCAACCTTACGGGCGCCACCCTCATCACCGGCGCGCTGTACAATGCGGTCGGCACGGTGAACATCGGCGACGGCACGAATGAAGTGCGCGTGGAGACCAACCGCGTGGAGTTCGGCGATAACGGTGCAGAGGGCACCTCCACCCTGAACGTCAAGGAGAACGCCATCCTGCACGTGAGGGCGGGAGACGTGGCCAACGCCTACGCCAACACCGGCCTGGTTCTCGGTGAATGGGTCGGTGTTTCCGTGGCGAACATCGCCGGCAAGCTCTATGCCGAAAACGCCACCGCCTACGTGGGCGACAACATGGTCACCTTCAACATCCAGGACGGCGGTCTCATGGCCGTGCAGGGCTTCTCCCAGAACCAGCACAAGGACGCCAAGGCGGAGACCATCAACCTGAACCTGCAGGATGGTGGCAAGGTGGTGCTGGGTTCCACGGGCATCACGAGCCAGAAGCCCATCATCATCGACTTCGCGGCGGGCGAGGTGGGCATCTCCGACTACAACGTGGAGATTGCCAAGGACGTGACCCTTACCGGCTCCGGCACCACGTTCAACACGGCCGTGTACGAGTGGACCGGCTCCGAAGACACCCTGGAGCTGGAGACCGGCGAGGCCGGGGGCGCGCTCACCGTTAGCGGCAACATCACCGGTGCGGGCTCCATCATCAAGGCTGGCGACGGCACGCTGACGCTTTCCGGCGGCGCAAACGTTATCACGCATGTCATCACCCTGAACAAGGGCGAGCTTGTGCTCGGCGGCACCTTTGATGTGACCGCGCTGGCCAGCGGCGGCGGAACCGGCGACTATGTGGAAGGCGACAACGAGGGCAACGGCTTCCTGCAGTTTGAGGCCATGACCGCCCACGTGGTGGATATCGCCGACGATGCGACCGTGAGCGGCGATGGCACCTTCACGGCGAACGGCGCCACCGGCACGCTCGACACCGCCACGGGCAATGTCTCCTTTGAGGCCGGTGTCACCTACACCACCCTGTATGTCAACGTTGCAAATACAACGGAGAGCCTGGACCACGCCATCACCGCGTCCTCCGGGGACATGAGGGAGGCCATTCTCAAGAGCGGCACCACGCTCGCCCTGGACAGCGCGGATGCCGTGCTGCCCCAGCTCACGCTGGCGGCAGATGCGGATGCCGCGCTGAACGTGACGGCCAACACCGCCATCACCAAGGCGACCGGCGCGGCCGGGGGCCACACGCTCACCATCAACGGCACGGCGGGCTCCACGCTCACCATCGGCGCCACCGGCGCTGATTCCTACGCCGGCGCGGGCACCCTCGTCATTGCCGAGGGCGCCACCGTCCTGCTGCGGGGCAACAACACCAACTTCACCGGCAACATTGAGGTCAACGGCACCCTGATAGTCGGAACCGGCATCAACGCCAACGTAGGCACGGGTGTATTCGGCGCAGAAAACATCGCCGCCACCTCCACGCGCACCTTCACCATCAACTCCACGGGCGTGCTGGACTTCAACGGCCAGCCGGACACCAAGTACGCCTACGTGCTGGCGGGCGGCAAGCTTACCAACAGCGGGAATGACATCCCCGAAGGCAAGGCCCAGATGTCCGGCCTGAAGCTCACGGCGGACTCCACGGTGGAAGCCGGCTCCGGGCACGATTTCTGGCTGCTTTCCGCCGGCTACGCCGCCAACACGCTGGACCTCGGCGACAACACGCTCGTGAAGACGGGCGACGGCCGCTTCGGCTTCAAGACCACCAGCATCTCCACCGGCACGCTGGAGGCCCGCGAGGGTGTCATCCATTTCAGCAACTCCAACACCGTGGCGAACATGCTGCTTTCCGGCGGCACCTTCACCGGCGGTGTGGACGTGAAGGGCGACATCACCGTGCATGCCACCGTGGGCGCGGACATGTCCGCCGCCCTCAACATCGCAGAGGCCGGCAAGGTGATTACCTTTGACGTGGACGCCGACCAGACGCTCAAGCAGACCGGCATGGTCAACGGCGCCGGCTCCATCGTCAAGAACGGCGCCGGCATCCTGGAGATGTCCGGTGCAGCCGGAACCACCGCTCCCGGCACGCTCACCGGGGTGCAGGTGAACGCCGGCACGCTCAAGGTCACCGCAGCCAACGTGCTGGGCAGCGGCCCCATTACCGTGGCCGCAGGCGCCACGCTTGACATGACCGCCGGCAACGTGCTGGCAGGCACGCAGTCCGTCACCAACAGCGGCAACGTCATCATCCACAACACGCTCACCAGCGGCTCCGTGAACGGCGGATCCCTCATACTCGCCGGCGATTTCCCGACGACGGGCGAGCTTCTGGACGTGGACGGCCTGAACACCGGCAACGGCTTCAGCCAGGGCGGAACCATTCAAGTGTTCGACCCGACGAAGGCCACGCTCGACGTCACGGAAATCAAGCACGGCGACACCACCTACCACATGGATAACCTGGAGGAGGGTGCCATCACCCTCAGCGGTGCAGACTGGAGCACCTACCAGCTCAAGGTGGATGCCGGAGAGGCACAGCCCACCATTGCACAGATTATGGCCTGGGCAGACCAGAAGGGCGGCGCCGCCGGCACCCTCAAGAACATTGCGGTGAGCGGTGAGAACCTGGACCTGGTGGTTGATGTGCCGGCGGAGGCCGCGCAGCAGTTCAAGACCTCCATGCTGAGCGGTGACCAGCTGGCCTCCCTCGGTCTCACGCTTGTGGACAAGGGCGTGCTGGTGATGGACGCCGACCTGGCGGGCAATCTTACGCTCGGCGGTCTGACAGAGGACGCCTCCGCCACCGTAGTGCTGGAGAAGGACGTGGCGGCGCAGAAATCCCTGTGGGCGTACAACATGGAGGGCGGCGGCATTTCCACCCTCACCATCAAGGGCGCGCACACGCTCACCACGCCGCTGCTCGGCTCCATGTTCGGCAAGTTCGTGCTGCAGGAGGGGGCCACGCTGGCCGTTGCCAGCACGAGCTTCGGCTTGTCCGCCGGCGACAGCATTGACATTCAGGACACCGCTAAGCTGGACCTCGGTAACGTGAACATCAAGTCCGTGGACGAAACCAAGACCGCCACGATGAAGAACGAGTCCGACGAGGACGCCTACGACATCGGCAGCACTGCGTACAGCCTCACGGATGCCCGCGTCACCTTCAACTACAGCGACGCCCACAACTTCGGGCATGAGCTGAAGGGCACCTCCGCCCTGGTGAATGCAGGCACCGCATCCGTGAACGACATCAACGCGCTCAACACCGAGTACGACGAGCTGCACGCGCAGAACGGCGACATCTACCTCTCCGGCAGGACCAGCGGGGTGGCCGTGCGCGACCTCACCGTGGGTGAAGGACGCGGCGTGTACATGAACGACAGCGACGAGACCCTCACGGTGACCGGCGAGGCGAGCTTCGGCAGCGGCGCGAAGGTGAGCAGCGCGCTCACCATGGCGGGCGGCTCCACGCTGGATGCAGACGGCCCCGTTGCCCTGGCGGACCACGCGCTCTCGCTGGATGCCGGCATCCACATCTCCGCGGACCTGTGGAACACGCTGACCGCGCTGGAGCCGGAGAAATCCACGAACATCTTCACGGGCGTGAGCGGGCTCACGCTCGCGGGGGCAGGCTACACGGGGAAAGTGGATCTCACCACCATCTTCACCCACACGGACCTGAGAGCCAGGAAGTTCAACCTGACCTACAAGGACGGCAACGTCATCGTCACCAAGGAGCTGGAGAACAACCGCTACTGGAAGGGCGGCGACGGCACCTGGAACTATAGCGAGGAAAAATGGACGGATGAGGACGGCACCGGGACGGACGTGAAGTTCGAGAGCGGCTACAACGCCCACTTCACCGCCAACGGCGGTGGCGGCATCATCACCGTGGGTGAGGCAGTCAACGTGGCATCCGTCAACGTCTCCGGGGCCACGTGCAACTTCGTCAACGCGGACCGCCTGGCCATTGCCAACGGCATCAGCGTCACGGATTCCGGCACGGCCACCTTCGACCGGGTGGCGAGCGAACTCAAGAACGTCTACATTGCCGGAACCGCAAGCAAGCTCACCATCAAAAACGGCAACGTCACCGTGAACGCCCTCTCCAACGAGGGTACGTTCATCACGGACGGCAACCTCACCGTGAAGAACGCCACCGCCATGGGCGGCAACGTGACGGCCAGTAACCTGATCCTGACCGGAGAGAACACCTTCGACTCCGTGAAGGTGTCTGACACCGTTTCCGGCGCCACGTCCATCAAGCTGGGAGGCGAGTCCCGCATCACCAACCTCAACCTGAACGGCGTGGGCACTCTCACCCTCACAGACGGCACGCTCAAGCTGGTCACGACAAGCGGGCTGGAGAAGACGAACCTTTCCGGCGCTCTCGAAACCGCTGCCGGCGTGGACCTGGGCAGCCTCACCATGAATGACGCTTCCTCCATCACGGGACACGGGGCGGTTTCCGCCTCCGGCATCACCGTGAGCGGCACCGCCGAAATTCTGGCCGGCGCCGCGCTGCAGACCGCCTCCGTGGGCGGCACGGGCACGCTGAAAGTCAACAGCGGCAACACCGTGAGCATCGCCTCCGGCAGTACCACCACCGTCTCCGCCACGCTGGACATGCAGGAAGGCTCCACGCTTGCCAACGAGGGCACGCTTTCCGTGGCGGGCAGGGTGATTGCCGGCAACGGCATCAACCTGGGCACGGTGAACGCCACCGGCACCGTTGAGGTGAACGGGGCATCCGTCTCCGCCGCCGGCGGCAGCATTGCCACGCTGAACATCGGCACGGGTGAAACGCTGGCCGTTGCCAACAACCTGGCGCTCACCTCCACCACGGGCTCCGCCGGCACGCTCAGCGTGACGGGCGGGCTCACCGTGAACGGCGCGGCTGCCCTGACGGATGTGAAGGCCGGCAGCCTGACGCTGGAGGCCACCGCCGGAGCGCTCACCGTCACCGGCACGCTGGATACGGCAAGCATCACCCTCACGCGGGTGAGCAAGACGGGTGCCTACCTGACTGCGGGAACCCTCAGCGACACCACCACGGCCTTTGTGGTGGACAAGCAGCTCATCTGGGACCTGAACGCAAGCACCGGCCAGGTCATCACCCTGGCCTATGTGGATTCCGCATACGCCGGGGCTGCAGACCTCTCCATCAACGGCGTGAAGTCCATCTCCGACAAAAACCGCCACACCTACACCATCATGCAGGATGCGACCTCGCACGACATCATCCTCAAGGTGGAAGACCAGGAAAGCGGCTTTGTGTGGACCGGCAACGAGGACACCCTCTGGAGCCACGACGGCAACTGGAGCAACCTGACTGTGCCCGGTGAAGATGACTGGGTGCAGGTGAAGGGAGACACCCACACCATCGAGCTCGACGACGAGCCGACCGTGGCCTACTTCACCGTCTCCGCACAATCCGCCACCCTGCAGGGCGACCACACCCTGGAGGTTGGCAGCGCGCTGGAGGTGAACATGAACAGTATGCTCACCGTGGGAGACGGCGAGGGCTCCACAAAGATTGAGGCCCCCACCGCCACCATCAACGGCACGCTCGTCGTGCAGCCCGGTTCAACGGTGAAGGCGGATGCCACCACCATCACCGGCGGCACCCTGAACGTGAACGATGGCACCTACACGGCAGAAACCATCGACATGACGGAGGGCGCAGCCCTGCGCGCCTCTGTAGGCTCCAACGTCAGCACCGGACAGCTCTACGGCGACCCGGATTCCATTGTGGGCGGTCGCGTGGCCATCACCGGCACGGGCAGCCGCTACACCGGCGGGTATGATGAAGCCTACATCGTCATTGCCGCGGATGCAGACGCCACGCTCTACGCCAACGACGGCCTGACCCTGGGCGGCGACGGCACGGCCAAGCTGCAGTACAGCGGCAGCACCGCCATTGACGGCATTGATGCAGACGCGCTCACCATCATCCTGAACGACCCGAACGCCAGCAGCATCGGCTCCACGCTGGAGCTGAACAACACTTCCCTGCTGGAGGACGGCAGCGTGGTGTTCGGCATGTCCGCCATCGAGAGCGCCAAGACGCTCGGCGCCGGGGCCCCTGCCATCCTGCAGGGCGACCTGCGGCTGGGCGGCGACGCCACCGTGGTGGTGAACCAGGATGCCTCGGCCGACGGCGGCCAGGCCATGGAGGTCCGCAACTACGGCAAGACCCGCAGCCTGGAGCTCGCCAAGTTCGGCGGTGCGGAGACCGACACGCAGAACGTGCAGCTCAACGGCTACCTGTACGGCAAGTACTACATGAACGCACGCATCGAGGGCGGCAAGCTGCTCGTCGACATGCGCGACGACTTCTACCGCACGGTGAGCGGTGCCCACACGCCCAACGGCATTGCCGGGGCGCAGATGGTGGACGCCGCCTTCGTGGAGAACAACCCGCAGATCACCGACCCCGCCGGGGACCTGGCCGCGGTGATGACCGCGCTTGAGAACGGCGCCGTGGCCGGAGAGGCCGCGGACAAGGCGCTCGCCGCCATGAGCGGGGCCTCCGTGGCCGCCATGGGCGCGGCCCTGGGGAGCGATGTGGACCGCCAGCTGCGCGCCGTGCGCAACCGCACCACCTCCATGGGGCTCAACGACTGCCTGGTGAACGAGGACCTGCCCTACTTCAACGCCTGGGTGAACGCGGAGGGAGACTACCGCAGGCTCAAGGCGGACGGCACGCTGGCGGGCTACAAGCTCTCCAGCTGGGGCGGCACGGTGGGCTTTGACGTGGACTGCACGCCGCGCTTCACCTGCGGCCTGGCCCTCACCGCCATGAAGGGCAACTTCACCGCCAACGCGGCGGAGAGCGCGGACGGCGACCTGGACCGCATGTACGTGAGCGCCTTCGTGCGCTACTCCCGCCACTCGCTCACGCAGACCCTGGTGGGCACCTTCGGTCGCGCGGACGCCAAGCTGAACCGCACGGTGGACTACGGCGCGGGCGCCTACCGCACGGAGGGCGACACGGACGGCACGGCCTTCGGCGTGATGTACGAGATAGGCTACGCCAAGGCTCTGAACGAGGACGCCACCACCTGCCTGCAGCCCGTGCTCAACCTGAGCTACCGACACAGCACGCTGGGCGGCTTCACCGAGGAGGGCGGCAGCGATGCCGCGCTGGTGGCCGACGATGCTGAGATGAACGTGTTCACCGCCGCCGTGGGTGCACGCCTGCAGAGCGTGGTGGGCACCAGCGTGTACAACCGCTCCACCCTCTTCGAGGGTCGCGTGCTGCTCAAGATGGACTCCGGCGACCGCGATGTGGCCGTGCGCAACCACTTTGTGGGCGTGCGCAACGGCGCGGACGCCAAGAGCGCGGAGGTTGGAGCCTTCGGCGTGGAAGTGGGCGCGGGCATCACGCTCCCGCTTGCGGAGGACGGCGGCTCGCTGTTCTTCGACGTGACGGGCGAGTTCCGCTCCGGCTACTCGGAGGTCAACGGCACCGCGGGATATAGGTTCAACTTCTAATGTACTAGGGACTAGGTACTAGGTACTATTTGGAAATAGAGCCGCGCTGCGCGCGGTATTACCAAGGGGCCATCCGGCATGCTGCCGGGTGGCCCTTTTTCGGCGTGTGGGTTCAGTTCTGTTCGACAATCCGTAAATTCATGATTTTTCGGCATTTTTTGGCTTGCGGTGCCTTGAAAATGTGCTAAAATTGCCCCGTATGCACGGGTAGGGGTGGAGTGTATCCACCCGTCTCCCCTGGTATCATCTCCAAACTAATCAACATTATGAAATTACACCTCCCCACAGGTCTCCGCGCGGCGCTCATCGCCGCATTCGCAGTTGCCGGCACGCTGGCACAGGCAGCCATCACCACGTATGATGTCACCACTTGGACCACCTACGACCAGTCCGCCGGGGCGGCGGTGGTGGGCGGCGGCACTGCCCAGAAGTTCGACTATTCCGAGACGTTCAACAACAACTGGAGCTTCGTGGTGACGGTGACCGCCGATTCCATCAAGGGCGACAGCGCGCTGACGCTGCTGGCGCTTTCCCTGCAGCAGCAAGGCGGCACCGGGCTTGCAGAAGGCATCACGCTCGCCGATAACGGCAGCCAGACCGCCACGCTGACATCCTGGAGCGCGGCAGCCGCGGGCGGCGCGCAGACACTGGACCTCAACGGCGTGACGGACCTGACGTTCGTGTTGTCGCACAGCACGGACAAGAACCTGACGATGAAGGTGTATGCCGACAACAACTTCTCGAGCGCCATCGCCACGGCAACACAGGGCGGCCAGTCTTTCTCCAACACCACGGTGGACCACGTCGCCCTCGGCGGTATGGGCGGCATGAGCAAGTACGCCCACAACGCCAACCAGGTCACCTTCCCGGACGATGCCTCCACGGGCACCTTTGCAATCACCAAGGCCGGCTACCTGTTCGACGCGGTCATCACGGAGAACGACCTGATTAAGTACTACACCCCGCCGTCCACGCTGGTGTGGAACAGCACGAGTTCCGCCACGTGGGACCTGAGCACCGCCAACTGGGTGGCCGAGGGCGAAACGACGCCGACCGTGTTCGTGGACTACTCGACGGCGGTGTTCGGCAGCGGGTCCTCCCTGATGAAGAACATTGTGGTGGAAGGCACGGTGAACGTGGATGTGATGAACGTGCAGGCGGGCTACACGTTCACGGCGGACAGCGGTTCCGCCCTGATGGTGGACACGCTCAACGTGGCCGACGGCCAGACGGCAACGATGGCGGGCGAGGGCACCATCAGCCTGGGTGCACTTTCCGGCGCGCTTTCCATTAATGCCGGCGCCACGGTGAACATGACCGGCACCATCTCGCTGACCGGCACGCAGACCCTGCAGGTGAGCGGCGAGGGCAAGCTGGCAGTGACCACGCTGCAGGTGACCGGCGGCGAGCACACCATCTCCAGCGCCCTTGAAGTGAATGGCGGCGGTGACGGCACGGGTGCCAACCCGCGCAAGCAGGGTCTGGCGGTCACCGGTGGAACCATCAACCTTACGGGCGCCACCCTCATCACCGGCGCGCTGTACAATGCGGTCGGCACGGTGAACATCGGCGACGGCACGAATGAAGTGCGCGTGGAGACCAACCGCGTGGAGTTCGGCGATAACGGTGCAGAGGGCACCTCCACCCTGAACGTCAAGGAGAACGCCATCCTGCACGTGAGGGCGGGAGACGTGGCCAACGCCTACGCCAACACCGGCCTGGTTCTCGGTGAATGGGTCGGTGTTTCCGTGGCGAACATCGCCGGCAAGCTCTATGCCGAAAACGCCACCGCCTACGTGGGCGACAACATGGTCACCTTCAACATCCAGGACGGCGGTCTCATGGCCGTGCAGGGCTTCTCCCAGAACCAGCACAAGGACGCCAAGGCGGAGACCATCAACCTGAACCTGCAGGATGGTGGCAAGGTGGTGCTGGGTTCCACGGGCATCACGAGCCAGAAGCCCATCATCATCGACTTCGCGGCGGGCGAGGTGGGCATCTCCGACTACAACGTGGAGATTGCCAAGGACGTGACCCTTACCGGCTCCGGCACCACGTTCAACACGGCCGTGTACGAGTGGACCGGCTCCGAAGACACCCTGGAGCTGGAGACCGGCGAGGCCGGGGGCGCGCTCACCGTTAGCGGCAACATCACCGGTGCGGGCTCCATCATCAAGGCTGGCGACGGCACGCTGACGCTTTCCGGCGGCGCAAACGTTATCACGCATGTCATCACCCTGAACAAGGGCGAGCTTGTGCTCGGCGGCACCTTTGATGTGACCGCGCTGGCCAGCGGCGGCGGAACCGGCGACTATGTGGAAGGCGACAACGAGGGCAACGGCTTCCTGCAGTTTGAGGCCATGACCGCCCACGTGGTGGATATCGCCGACGATGCGACCGTGAGCGGCGATGGCACCTTCACGGCGAACGGCGCCACCGGCACGCTCGACACCGCCACGGGCAATGTCTCCTTTGAGGCCGGTGTCACCTACACCACCCTGTATGTCAACGTTGCAAATACAACGGAGAGCCTGGACCACGCCATCACCGCGTCCTCCGGGGACATGAGGGAGGCCATTCTCAAGAGCGGCACCACGCTCGCCCTGGACAGCGCGGATGCCGTGCTGCCCCAGCTCACGCTGGCGGCAGATGCGGATGCCGCGCTGAACGTGACGGCCAACACCGCCATCACCAAGGCGACCGGCGCGGCCGGGGGCCACACGCTCACCATCAACGGCACGGCGGGCTCCACGCTCACCATCGGCGCCACCGGCGCTGATTCCTACGCCGGCGCGGGCACCCTCGTCATTGCCGAGGGCGCCACCGTCCTGCTGCGGGGCAACAACACCAACTTCACCGGCAACATTGAGGTCAACGGCACCCTGATAGTCGGAACCGGCATCAACGCCAACGTAGGCACGGGTGTATTCGGCGCAGAAAACATCGCCGCCACCTCCACGCGCACCTTCACCATCAACTCCACGGGCGTGCTGGACTTCAACGGCCAGCCGGACACCAAGTACGCCTACGTGCTGGCGGGCGGCAAGCTTACCAACAGCGGGAATGACATCCCCGAAGGCAAGGCCCAGATGTCCGGCCTGAAGCTCACGGCGGACTCCACGGTGGAAGCCGGCTCCGGGCACGATTTCTGGCTGCTTTCCGCCGGCTACGCCGCCAACACGCTGGACCTCGGCGACAACACGCTCGTGAAGACGGGCGACGGCCGCTTCGGCTTCAAGACCACCAGCATCTCCACCGGCACGCTGGAGGCCCGCGAGGGTGTCATCCATTTCAGCAACTCCAACACCGTGGCGAACATGCTGCTTTCCGGCGGCACCTTCACCGGCGGTGTGGACGTGAAGGGCGACATCACCGTGCATGCCACCGTGGGCGCGGACATGTCCGCCGCCCTCAACATCGCAGAGGCCGGCAAGGTGATTACCTTTGACGTGGACGCCGACCAGACGCTCAAGCAGACCGGCATGGTCAACGGCGCCGGCTCCATCGTCAAGAACGGCGCCGGCATCCTGGAGATGTCCGGTGCAGCCGGAACCACCGCTCCCGGCACGCTCACCGGGGTGCAGGTGAACGCCGGCACGCTCAAGGTCACCGCAGCCAACGTGCTGGGCAGCGGCCCCATTACCGTGGCCGCAGGCGCCACGCTTGACATGACCGCCGGCAACGTGCTGGCAGGCACGCAGTCCGTCACCAACAGCGGCAACGTCATCATCCACAACACGCTCACCAGCGGCTCCGTGAACGGCGGATCCCTCATACTCGCCGGCGATTTCCCGACGACGGGCGAGCTTCTGGACGTGGACGGCCTGAACACCGGCAACGGCTTCAGCCAGGGCGGAACCATTCAAGTGTTCGACCCGACGAAGGCCACGCTCGACGTCACGGAAATCAAGCACGGCGACACCACCTACCACATGGATAACCTGGAGGAGGGTGCCATCACCCTCAGCGGTGCAGACTGGAGCACCTACCAGCTCAAGGTGGATGCCGGAGAGGCACAGCCCACCATTGCACAGATTATGGCCTGGGCAGACCAGAAGGGCGGCGCCGCCGGCACCCTCAAGAACATTGCGGTGAGCGGTGAGAACCTGGACCTGGTGGTTGATGTGCCGGCGGAGGCCGCGCAGCAGTTCAAGACCTCCATGCTGAGCGGTGACCAGCTGGCCTCCCTCGGTCTCACGCTTGTGGACAAGGGCGTGCTGGTGATGGACGCCGACCTGGCGGGCAATCTTACGCTCGGCGGTCTGACAGAGGACGCCTCCGCCACCGTAGTGCTGGAGAAGGACGTGGCGGCGCAGAAATCCCTGTGGGCGTACAACATGGAGGGCGGCGGCATTTCCACCCTCACCATCAAGGGCGCGCACACGCTCACCACGCCGCTGCTCGGCTCCATGTTCGGCAAGTTCGTGCTGCAGGAGGGGGCCACGCTGGCCGTTGCCAGCACGAGCTTCGGCTTGTCCGCCGGCGACAGCATTGACATTCAGGACACCGCTAAGCTGGACCTCGGTAACGTGAACATCAAGTCCGTGGACGAAACCAAGACCGCCACGATGAAGAACGAGTCCGACGAGGACGCCTACGACATCGGCAGCACTGCGTACAGCCTCACGGATGCCCGCGTCACCTTCAACTACAGCGACGCCCACAACTTCGGGCATGAGCTGAAGGGCACCTCCGCCCTGGTGAATGCAGGCACCGCATCCGTGAACGACATCAACGCGCTCAACACCGAGTACGACGAGCTGCACGCGCAGAACGGCGACATCTACCTCTCCGGCAGGACCAGCGGGGTGGCCGTGCGCGACCTCACCGTGGGTGAAGGACGCGGCGTGTACATGAACGACAGCGACGAGACCCTCACGGTGACCGGCGAGGCGAGCTTCGGCAGCGGCGCGAAGGTGAGCAGCGCGCTCACCATGGCGGGCGGCTCCACGCT
>JAUNHW010000004.1:13713-163214 GCA_030523775.1 Akkermansia sp. | reverse complement strand
GGCTTGGGCACGGCCACGGGTTTCACCACGGCCACGGGCTTGGCAAGGGGCTTGGGCGCGGGCACAGGCCTGGGTGCCGGGGCGGGAACGGGTGCAGCGCCCTTGGCGGCGGCAATCTTCTCCTCGCGCACCTTGTTAGCCACCTTGCGGCGGGAGGATTCCACCAGGCAGAGCAGCACAAAGAGCAGCACGCCGCAGCCGATGAGCGCTATGCCGGATTCCGTGAACGAGTCGAACACGTCCGCCATCAGCGCAATGCCGGCGCAGACGATGAACAGGGAGCCGTAGTTGATCCAGGAGAGGCGCAGGAAGCGCGTGCCCGTGAACATGAACACGATGCCGTACGCAAAGCACAGGCCGATGGCGACCAGGCGCCCCGGCAGCTCCACCAGCTCCGGCAGGCGCAGCGCGGCGTACGCACCCGCCATCACCGTGGTGCACAGCGTGAAGAACAGCCAGATGCCCCACGGGCCCTTCGGCTTGAACAGCAGCATCACCACCGGAACAATCGCCAGCACGTACAGCGTGGGCGTCCACTGCTCCAGCGTGTAGGTGCTGGGCTCGCCCCATGTCTCAACGTATTGCAGGATGCCCTGCAGGAAGAACACCAGCGCCAGCCCGGCGGGAATGGCCAGCCACGCGTGCGAGCGCAGGTAGCTCTTGCAGTCGCGGCAGCGCTCGCTCACCACCCACCAGAACACCATCAGCGCGGTCACGCCCGCAAGGCCGAAGTATTCATCGTCCGGCAGCGCGTAGTCCCGCAGCGACAGGAAGGAGTCCTCCGGCCGCACGTCCGTTGCCGCGATGAAGAGGATAATGCTGGTGACCGCCACGGCCGCCACCAGCACGCGCTGGCGCGTGAGCAGCGGCAGCAGGATAATGCCCGCCAGGAACAGCGCGCAGCCCTCCACAAACGGGTTCTGCAGGTTGAATATCTGCGCGTAGAGGGCAATGTTGGCCAGCCACATGCCGCCGCCCAGCAGGGAGAACGTCTCCGCCGCGGCCGGCCGCTTCTCCGCAAAGCAGATGTGCAGCACCCAGAAGAGCACCATAAGGCCTATGCCCGTGCCCATCTTCACCATGGGCGGTATGTATTCCCAGTTGGCGGAGATGAGCATGATAATGCCGCCGAGCACCAGCAGCCCCGCCAGGGAGCTCAGGCTCACGGCCAGCCATTTGTGGCTCTTGTTCTCCTCCAGGTGGAATCGCTCGATAATGGCATCATGCTGGGCGGGCGTGATGAGCCCTTCTCCCAGGATGCGCTCGATATCAGTTCTTTTCATAACATGGAGCGGCCGCTTCAACGACCGCTTCCACTTGTATCAGGAACCCTACGACGGGTCAAGGAAAAAGCGCGCGCGTAGTGCGCGCGGGGCGCGGGCACATGAAAAAGCTTGCCAAGGAGGGCGAATTGGGCTACGCTCTGCGCGCTCTCCGAATATTGCTACACATGAAGAACGTACATTTTCTCGGAATCTGCGGCACCGCCATGGGCGCGGTGGCCTCTGCCATGGCCCGCCAGGGCTACGGGGTCACGGGCACGGATGCCAATGTCTACCCGCCCATGTCCACCTTCCTGGAAAGCGAGGGAATCAAGATTTTCCAAGGCTACAAGCCGGAAAACATACCGGACGACGCCGATCTCATCATCATCGGCAACGCCATGAGCCGCGGCAACCCGGAGGTGGAGGCCGTGCTGGAGCGCCACCTGCGCTACATGAGCCTGCCGGAGGCCATGAAGGAATTCTTCCTGTGGGGGCACCGGAACTATGTGGTAACCGGCACGCACGGCAAGACCACCACCACCTCCATGCTGGCGTGGCTCATGGAGGCCAACGGCCTGAACCCCAGTTTCATGATAGGCGGCATTGCGCGCAACCTGAAACGCGGCGGCCGCTTCACGGATTCCCCCTTCTGCGTGCTGGAGGGCGACGAGTACGACACGTCGTTCTTCGACAAGCGCTCCAAGTTCCTGCACTACCTGCCGGAAGTGGTGGTCATCAACAACATAGAAATGGACCACGCGGACATCTACGCCAACGTGGATGAAATCAAGCTCTCCTTCAAGCGCCTGCTGCGCGTGGTTCCCCGCAACGGGGTGGTGTTCCTGAACGCAGACTGCCCCAACTGCGCGGATGTCCGCGCATGCGCCACGCGGGAGCTGCGCATGGTGCGCACGGTTGGCGTGGGTTTCGGCCCGGATGCGGATATCCTCATCTCCGACATGAAGCAGCGCACGGATGGCAGCAGCTTCACCCTCTCCGGCGGCACGGGCACCGCCTGGGAGATGGCCAACGAGCAGTTCGACGTGCCGATGATCGGCGAATTCAACGTGCGCAACGCCGCCATGGCCGCCTGCGCCGCGCGCGTTGCCGGGCTCTCCGCAGACCAAATCCGGGCCGCCCTGCTCTCCTTTGAGGGCGTGGCGCGCCGCCAGGAAGTGCGCGGCTGCGTGAACGGCGTTACCGTGGTGGACGATTTCGCGCACCACCCCACAGCCATCCGCCAGGCCATTGCCGGCCTGCGCCAGCGCTTCCCGGGGCAGCGGCTCTGGGTGCTTTTCGAGCCCCGCAGCAACACCACCATCCGCAACCTTTTCCAGAACGAGCTCGCAGACGCCCTCTCGCAGGCGGACCTGGCCGTCATCTCGCGCGTGGAGAACCACAAGACCGTGGCACAGGAGGACCAGCTGGACGAAGCCAGGCTCAAGGCGGATATCGAGGCAACGGGAACGGACTGCTACCTGGGCGAGAACGCGGACGACATCGTGGCCAACGTGGTCTCCCGTGCCCACCCGGAGGACGTGCTGCTGGTGATGAGCAACGGCGGGTTCGGCGGCATCCACAAAAAGCTGCTCACCGCCCTCGCCCAGTAGGGAGAACCGGGGGCATGCCAGGCATGAAGCCCGCCGCCGCATGCAAATTGCCAATTGTCATGGCGCGGGGGAAATGCTAGAATACCCGGCGTGAGAGGCGGCGCGCAACAGCAGAATATCCTGGAGGTGGAAAACCTCTGCATGCACTTCCCCGCGGGAAGGCGCAGCATCCTCTCCCGCGCACGCGGCGTGTTGAAAGCCGTGGACGGCGTCTCCCTCTCCATAGCCCCCGGTGAAACGCTTGGGCTGGTGGGGGAGAGCGGCTGCGGCAAAAGCACGCTGGGCCGCTGCATTGTGCGGCTGCACGAGCCCACTTCCGGCAGCATCCGCCTGCTGGGCAGGGATATCACCCACCGCTCCGCCTGGCGGCTGCGCAAACTGCGGCGCCAGGTGCAAATGGTGTTCCAGGACCCCGCGGATTCCCTGAACCCGCGCATGGACGTGGGGCGCCTGGTGGCGGAGCCCATGGTGGTGGCGGGTATCGGCTCCCGCAAATCCCGCATGGAGCACGTGCTGAAACTGCTGGACCTGGTGGGGCTCCCCGCCGCCGCGGTGGACAAGTACCCGCATGAATTCTCCGGCGGGCAGCGGCAGCGCATCGGCATTGCGCGCGCGCTGGTGCTGGGGCCGCAGCTGCTGGTGCTGGACGAGCCGGTGAGCGCGCTGGATGTCTCCGTGCAATCCCAGGTGCTCAACCTGCTGCTGGATGTGCAGCGCGAGCTCAAGCTCTCCTACCTCTTCATCTCGCACGACCTGTCGGTGGTGCGGCACATGTCCGACCGCGTGGCGGTGATGTACCTGGGCAAGATTGTGGAAACGGCGGATGCGGACCAGCTGTACGCCACGCCGTACCATGCGTACACGCGCGCCCTCATCTCCGCCATCCCCTCCACCGCCCCGGCGGACCGCGGCAAACGCGGCATTCCCCTGCCGGGGGAAGTGCCCTCACCCATCGACCCGCCGCCCGGCAGCGCCTTCGGCCGCCGCGTGAACCACCCGTACTACGAGGCCACCATCGGCATGGACCTCACGCCGCGGGAAATTGAACCGGGCCACTGGGTGGCGCCGGACCCCTGCGCGCTGGACACCCCCGCCATGGAACGGCTGGGCATCAAAATCGGCTAAGCCCCCTTCCCCGCCATGTTCCTGCTCAACCAGCTCCTGAAACTGCGGCACACCCCGCCGGGCGGGGCGGAGATGTCCCTGCTGGACCACCTGGAGGAATTCCGCCGCACGCTCATTGCCATGGGGCTGTGCCTGCTGGCGGGCATGGTGCTGTGTTTCAGTTTCACGGATGAGGTGATGGCCGTGCTCACGCGCCCTGTGCAGGAACTTTCCGCACGCTATGAATCCACCACCCTGCCCGCAGGCGTGGATGCCGGGGACTGGTGCACCGCGCGCCGTGCGGCGGCTGTGCTGCCCATGCTGGCGGAGCGGGAGCGGGCGGAATTCACCGCGCGGCTCACCCCGCGCCAGCGGGAGCTTGCCGCCGCCGTGCCGCAGCTCCAGGCCGCACGCGCCCTGCCTGCGGCAGAGGCGGGGGGCATGCTCACCACCCCGCTGTTGAAAAGCCTGTATGAGAGCGGGGCCAATCCGCACCCCGCCGGGGAAGAGGCGAACGGGGGCGGGCTCATGGGCGCGTTCCAGCCGGGGGAGGCGTTCATGCTCTCCCTGAGCCTGGCGTTCTTCTGCGGGCTGATAGTATCCTTCCCGGTGATGATGTACTTTCTGCTGCGCTTTGTGGTGCCGGGGCTGCTGGAGCATGAGCGCAAGCTGGTGTACAAGTGCCTGTTCTGGGGATTCCTGCTGTTCCTGGCGGGCTGCGCGTTCTCCTATTTCCTGGTGCTGCCGCGCGTGCTCTCCTTCTTCTTCAACTACTCGCGGGAGATGGGAATCGACAACGATTGGCGCATCGGGTACTACCTCACCTTCACCGCCAAGCTCATCCTGGTGTTCGGCGTCATTTTCGAGCTCCCTGTCATCGTGGTGCCGCTCATCCGCCTGGGCGTGCTGTCCTATGAGCTGATGAAGCGCACGCGGGCGTACGCCCTGGTGGGCTGTCTGGCGCTGGCGCTTGTGCTGGCGCCCGCGCCGGACCCCGGCACCATGCTCATCATGGCGCTGCCCATGTACCTGCTCTACGAGCTGTGCATCCTGTTCGCCCGCCGCTGCGGGTGATTACGGCAGCCGCCAGGCGGAGCGCAGGCGCGTGTACTCTGCAGAGGGCAGCAGAATGTACACGGGGTGGCGCGCCACGCTGAGCCGGCTGATGATGGCGCGCAGGTTCTGCTCCTGCAGGGTGGTGCACCCGGCGGTGGGGGCTGCGCCGTCGTTGCGCCAAATGTGGAAGAAGATGGAGGAGCCGCCGCCCAGCACGGGGCGCCCCGGCGTGCCCGCCGTGTTGTGGCAGATGAGCAGCTTGATGCTGTGCGGGTAGTCCGTCTGCTTCATCTGCTCATGCAGCTCCCACGGCGTGGCGGCGGGGTGGTCCAACCGCACGTAGCGGTTGTAGTACTTGGGCATGTTCAGATCCGTCACCCACAGGTCGTTGGGCCCCACCTTCACCTCCGGCAGGGCGCGGTCGTGCTTCACGGGGGTCTTGGTGGTGGTCCAGAGCCCGCCGATGGCGAAAATGCCGGCGGGGGAGCGGCCATCCCCCTCCTTCTTGAGCGTGGCGCCGCGCGGGTTGGCGTGGATGCCCAACCCCCAGACGGTACCGTTGCGGCCCAGGCGGGCGGGGAACGGCCCCAGCACGCGCACCCATTGCCCGTTGGCATTGCGCTCCACCAGGGAAACCCGGGCGTGGGAGGAGTTCCACCCCTCCGTGACTCCCACCACAGCCTGCGTGCACACACCGGGCAGCTGCGCCTGCGCCAGGCCGCCGAACACCAGGGAACACAACATCAACAGAATGCGTTTCATGCCCGGCATTCTAGCACCGCCCGCGCCAATTGACAATTGGCAATTTCCCGCGCTACCGGTTTTGCAACGGATGGCGCCGCCACGGTGTCACGTCTGCATGTTCATACGCGCTCTGATACACTACTGCAAGGATATGTTCCGCAAGGACAAGGAATACGGCCAACGCATGGTGAACACCGCCCCGCAGCGCGGGGTGAACCTGGGCCGCTACATGGGCCGCTGGTATGAACAGGCGCGCTACGACCACGCTTTCGAGTCCGGCCTGGACCGCGTGTACACCGACTACACCATGCTGCCGGACGGACGCGTGAAAATAAGCAACAACGGGACGGATGAGGACGGTGTGCGCCACCACGCCGTCGGCATGGGGAGCTGCCCGCAGGGGGACGGGCGCCTGCAGGTTTCCTTTGTGCCGCCGTACTCCTGGTTCCGCACGCCGTACCACATCCTGTACGCCACGGATGGGTACACGGGAGCGCTGGTGAGCGGGGAGGACGACCGCTACCTGTGGCTGCTCACGCGGGAGAGGGAGCCGGAGCGCGGGCTGATACGCGAGCTTTTGAACGAGGCCCGCGCCCGCGGGTTCGACACCTCGCGCCTGCGCTACACCGTGCAGGAGGGCGGAAAGTGAGCGGCGTCAGAAGCGGAAATCCAGGGCGGCGGAAGCGTACACGCCCGTGCCGTAGTGATGCTTGCCGAGGGTTTTCTTGCGGGCGTTGAAGCGGCAGTATTCCGCCGTGGTGAGCACCGGCATACCCACGGCAAAGTTGACGATGCGCTTGCGCTGGCCGGGGCGGGAGAAATCCCACTCCGCCATGCCGCCCACCACCAACGTACGCATGCGGAACAGGCGGGAATGCCCCTCTGCCGTGGTCACGGCCCAGGAGCCGCCCGCCCCGCAGGCAAAGAAGCCCGCGCTCCAGCCGCGCGGCAACTCGCGCATCACCGTGAACCGGGCACCGCCCAGCTTCACGTTCCAATCATCGTTCGGCTTCCATTCAAAGGAAAAAACGGGGAGCAGCCCCCAGGAAAGCATGCGCGGGGTGCAAGCCGCGCCGAAGGCGTAGGTGAAGCGGTCGCTCGCCTTGATGCGGTATTCCACCAGGGCGTTCATGCTCAGGGCGCGCTCCCACTTCACGAAATCCGAGGCGAGGGTGGGCGCGGCCGCCACGATGAGCCGGTTGGTGGATGGGTAGGCGCGTATGAGGGAGAGCGGCAGGGCGAAGTCGTAGAGCTCTCGCTTGCGCAGCCCGAACCCGGGCGCATGCGCGTGCGCAATCTCGGCATCGAAGGAGGCGTTGAACATCCACTCGTTGTACCCGCTGCGGCGCGGGTCGGAAAGCGGCAGGGTCAGCTCGTACTTCTGCATGGCCAGGCTGCCGGAGCCGTGCCGTTCATGCAGGTAGGAGAACATTTCAAAGGATGCGGAGCTGGGCATCACCCCGGTGGCGGGCAGGTGGTACCGCACACCGGCGGCGGGCGCCCCCTGCAGGATGCCCGCAGAGGCCAGGAGAACGGCTAGCACGGCTGACTTCATGGCGGCAAGGTAGCAGATGGGCACTTGCGTTTCAAGCCCTCTTTGCGCCATGGAGCGGGGAAGCGCCTGCGGCGGCGTTTTTTCCTTGAATTCACGCGCGACGGGAGTACAATGTGGGCATGGCTGAAATACATCCCACAGCAATCATCGATCCCACCGCTGAATTGGCGGAGGACGTGAAAATCGGGCCCTACTGCGTGGTGGGCCCGCATGTGAAACTGGGGCGCGGGTGCATCCTGCACAGCCACGTGGTGCTGGGCGGCCCCTCCACCTTTGGCGAGGGCAACGTATTCTACCCGTTCGCGGTCATCGGCCTGCAGACGCAGGACCTCAAGTACAAGGGCGAACCCACCTTCCTGGAGGTGGGGGACCACAACACGTTCCGCGAGAACTGCAACATCAACCGCTCCACCACGGCGGAGACCAAGACCATCATCGGCTCCCACAACAACTTCCTCATCAACAGCCACTGCGGCCACGAGTGCGTGGTGGGAGACCACTGCATCATTTCCGGATACGCCGGCATAGCGGGGCACTGCCATATCGGCGACTGGGCCATTGTGAGCGGGTTCGCCGCGCTGCACCAGTTTGTGCGCGTGGGCGCTCATGCCATGGTGGGCGGCTGCGCCCGCGTGCCCATGGACGTGCCGCCCTACACCATTATCGAGGGCGCACCCGCCGCCGTGCGTGCCATCAACACCATCGGCCTGCAGCGCCGCGGGTTCTCAGAGGACGATGTGCGCGCCCTGAAATTCGCCTACCGCAAGATTTTCCTCTACAAGGGCGGCAACCTGCAGGAGGAGCTGCAGACCGTCACCTCTGACGAGCAGTACGGCAACAACCCGCATGTGCGCCACCTGGTGGAGTTCCTGCAGACATCCGAACGCGGCTTCATTCACTGATGAAACGGCACCTTGTCTTTGATTTGGACGGCACGCTGGTGCACTCCCTGCCCGGGATAGCCGCCGCGCTGAACCTGGCCTTGGAAAAGCTGGGGCTGCCCACGCACCCGGAACACGCCGTGCGCTTCATGATAGGCCGCGGCGCAGCCAACCTGTGCGCGGCGGCCATCGGCTACGCGGATGCGGCGGAGGCCCCCGCGGATTTGCTGGAGGAGGTGCACGCGGGCTTCCGGCAGGAGTACCCCGGCACCTGGCAGGGGGACATGACGCGCGTGTACCCCGGCATACCCATCCTGCTGAGCCGCCTGGCGGCGGAGGGTGCCAAGATGGCCGTGCTCTCCAACAAGCCGCACGATGTGACGGAGCCGATGGTGCGCTCGCTCTTCTCCACCATCCCCTTTGCCCCGGTGATGGGCTTTTCCGGCAAGTTCCCCCGCAAACCGGACCCCGCAGCCCTGCGCCACATAGCCGCAGAATGGGGCGTGGGCGTGGATGAGCTCACGCTGGTGGGGGATTCCATGCACGATGCCCGCACAGCCGCAAACGCGCCCTGCGAATGCCTGCTGGTGGCCTGGGGTTATGCCAAGGCGCGGGACCTGGTGGCGAGCGGGCTTCCCGTGTTCGGCTCCGTGGAGGATTTGGAGCTTGCGCTGCTGGATTGACGCCCCGCCCTAGCGCGGGCGGAATTCGGAAGAGCCGTCCGTGTACAGGGAAAGGATATACTCACAGCCGGCACGGCGGATGTGGCGCTTCTCATAGCAGGGGCAGGGGTGGCCCTTGTCGTCCCAGAAATACTCGCGTTCCGGCTCTCCCGCAGCATTGAATTCGGTGATGCGTTCCGCGTAGCCCAGGGCGGGATTGTTGCACGGCAGCCCATCTGCCGCATTGTAGCATTCCCACTCTGTGCGGGCGGCGTCATCACGGCGGGAGAGGCGCTCTGCGCACACGCGGCAGGCGGAGCAAGGCTCACCGTTGCGGTTGCGGTACTGCTCACGCTCCGTGCTGCCGTTCTCCCCGTGGTTGAACTGCACGGCGGCCACCTGCTGCGGCGCGCCGGGCACGGGTTCTCCGGCGGCGTTGTACCAGCTGCGGCGCAGGGTGGCGGCATCCGCCGTGCGCTCCTCGCGCTGCTCCGCAACACCGTCCGCGTTGTCGGCGGGTGCCCCGTCCACCAAATTGCGGCGCGTGGCGCGGTGGTGCTCATCGTCATACTCAAACTGCACCAGCTGCTCACCGCGGGAATTGGTGACCAAATGCCCCTGCGCATCCAGGTGGCGTATCTCCAGCGGCCGCCCCTGGGCATCATAGCTGATAATCTGGCGCGCGTAGCCCGGACGGTGCGGCACGCACACCTCTCCCCCGGCATTGCGGAAGGTGGTGACTTGAAGGCGGCCCGAGGCATCGTAGGTGAACTCGCTCACCGCCACGCCGTCCACATCCTCCACGCGTGTTCCCACCGCGGCGAAATTCTCCTTGCGCAGCACGCGCCCCGCGGCATCGTACGCCACGCGCTGCTCCGCCACAAGGCTGCCGGGGATGGGCTGCGGCTGCCCCTTGGCATCCACATGCAGCAAGCGTGTCACCCGCCCGGCGGCATCCGTCTCCATGCGCACATGGGGCACGCCCGGTTCCGCCCCGTCCACGTGTTCCAGGGCGGCAATACCGGATGGCGGCACGGCCCCGGCGGCGTTGCGCGCCCCCGTAAAGAAAGCAACGCGCTGCCCGGCGTCATCACCCGCGGCCAAGTGGTAGGCGCCCATGCCGGCCGTTCCCAGCAGCAGGGCCAGGGCCGCTGCCGTGCCCGTGCGCTCCCACACAAATCCCATGGTGCGGGATGCCGCACCCTTCAACCTTTTCCAGATATCGCGCATGCGTGGCAGACCACGCCGCGCGGCACTCCATTCAATAGCAGTTGGAAATGCCGGCACGTACACCTTGACAAAGCCCCGCTTTCCCGCTATAAGCAGAGCAAAGCAGCGCAATGAACCACCGTTATCTTCATGTCCTGACAAACCTGTTGCTCTCCCTGGCATGCCTGTTCACCACCGCGCGGGCGGACGAGGAGGATATCGACTACAGATCCGACCTTCGGCTGGAGACGATACAGCGCGCAATGGCGCGGGAAAGCCAGCGCAACGACAAAGTGCAGCTCCTGCTCCAGGCGCAGCGCACCGCGGCGGAAAACATTCTGGACGATTTGGAGAAGAAGTACGAGGAGTTGCACATAGCCGTCTTCTTCCAAGACTTCAACAACTTTTTCTACCTCACGCACTACTGCCGTGAAATAGCGGAGCTGCGCCAACGCTGCACCAGCGGCAATTTCCCCCTCATGCGCACGCGCCTGCGCATGGAAATGGCCATCCAGCGCTACGGATACCTGGCGCAGATTATGCGCGGCATCAACAAGGCCAAGCTCTCTGCAGAGGAAAGGGAGCAGCTCCAGACCGCCCTGCGCGACTGCTCGGGACTGGAGAAAACCTACAAGGAACTGCACAAGGAAATGCTTGGGGCGGAGAAGCGCTTCAACGACATTACGGAAAAAATCCGCAAACTGGACCTGTACGCCAACGGTTCCCAGGTGGAGCGCTACGCCTTCTTTGCCTCCGACCGCACCCCCATCGACCTGAAAAAGATCATCGACTTCAACGAAAAGAACAAGGCATCGGAAGCAGACAAGGGGAAAGTCGCCCGCCAGGCGGCAGGGAAGGAGACAGGCACCACCATGGAGAAGGCCCAGCAGCTGGAAAAGGAAGGTGACGCCACGGACCAGCGCCGCGCCGAATTCCTGGAAAAGGCGGTGGAGGAGGCCAAGGCTTACGGAACCGATGTGGACGTGACGGGCAAATTCTCCATTGAAAACGAGCAGAAGGTGGAAGGCAGGCTCGCCGCACGCATCGCCACGAGCCTCTGGGACCCCTCCCACCCCTACCGCAAGATGGACAACACTGGCAACTACATCACCACCTGGCTCTATCTCGGCAAGGCTTTCTACAACAACTACATTGACCCCAACGACACCTACTTCGCCGCATCCCTGCGGCAAGCGGGCGTCTTTTTCGTAATCCTGCTGGTGGTAACATCCCTGCTCTGCCGGTGCGCGTGGCATCTCTGCCGCAGGCAGCGGCTCCAGCACATCAGCCCCAAGCGTCTGCGCGCGGCCATGCTGCCGCTTGCCTGCACGCTGCTGGGCGTGGGGCTCATAGTGTACAGCCTGTTTGTACAGCCCTCCTACCTGGGGAGCCACCTGATGGACATGGGAGAGTTCATGCTCATCTCCGCAATGTTGTTCGGGTCCATGACGGTGTGCCTGAATTCGCGGCGCGTGCTGAGCGGCATCCGCCTGTTCGAGCCTCTGTTTGTGCTCAACCTGCTGTGCATCGTGTACTGCGTGATGATGTGCACGAGCTTCATCGTGGCCATGACCTCCGGCATCATCTTCGCGCTGTGCGCGCTCTGGATGATTCTGCGCTTCCTGAAGCGCATCGACAACCTGCGCATCTCTGCGCGCGTGTTTGCCGTGCTGAGCATCTTCATCATGGCGGTAGGCGTGTACGTATGCTACTCCGGCTACTACTACCTGTGGATTCTGGTGGAGCTGTCCTGGTACGTGATGATTGCCAACATCATGCTGATGAGCGCCATCTCCAAGGCCGCCAAGCTGGTGTGCCGCCGCGTGGCGGCCAACCGCCACCTGAAGGGCTACCACCACTACATCAACGTGTGGATTCACCTCATTGTCTCCAACATGGTGCAGCCCCTCATCTTCCTGCTGCTCATCTGGTACGGCCTGAGCTGGTCCTCCGAATGCTTCGACCTGGCGCACTTCCTGCGCTCCTGGATGGGCGTGCCGCATCATATGGACGGTTTCATCCGCACCGTCTCCGCAGATTCGCTCATCCTCATCATCACCGTGGGCATTGCCCTCAACTGCCTGATCCAGGTGGCACGCCAAACCATTGCCATGATATACGGCGACAAGACGGACGCCGGGCGCAGCCAGACGTTTATGACCCTGGCGGCGCTGCTGCTGTGGTGCAGCTACGTGATATTCGCGCTGGACCTGCTGGATGCGGACTACAACTCCATGCTGGTGGTGATGGGCGGCATGTCCGTGGGCGTGGGCATAGGCTTGAAGGACACCATCGAGAACCTGGTATGCGGCATCTCGCTCATGCTGGGGCGCATGAGGCCGGGCGACATGGTGGAGTGCGACGGCATACGCGGCAGGGTGGCCAACATAGGCTACCGCACCACCACGCTGGAAACGCTCTCCGGCTCCGTGATCTGCTTCCAGAACGCGCAGCTCTTCAACCAGAACTTCAACAACCTCACCCGCAACCACCAGTATGAGAACTGCAAGGTGGAAATTGGCGTGACCTACGGCACGGACGTGGCGTACGCGCGGCGGCTCATCCTGGCGGCCCTGCGGCGCCTGCCCGGGCTTTCACCGCAGCACTCCAGCACCGTGACCCTCAGCGAATTCGCGGACAGCGCGGTCAACCTCACCATTTGGGTGTGGGTGCCGGTGAACGCCAAGCAAGTGGTGCTCTCCCGCGTGCGGGAAGCCATCTACAAGACCTTCAACGAAAACGGAATCGAGATACCCTTCCCGCAGCAGGACCTGTATATCAAGCCCCTGCCCGGCGCGGGGAATCCCATTACGCCCCCGCAGCAGGGATAGCGCCGCCTACAGGCGGGAAACGGCGGAAAGGATGGCCGCCGGGTACAGGATATGCTCCTGCACCTGGATGCGGGCGTGGAGGGATTGCGGGGTGTCCCCCGGCAGCACGGGCACGTATGCCTGCATGATGATTTCCCCGCTGTCCATGCCGGCATCCACGTAATGCACGGTGCAGCCGGTCTGTTTGGCCCCGGCCTGCAGCGCCTGGGTCCAGGCCTCCACACCGGGGAACTGCGGCAGCAGGGCCGGGTGGATGTTGAGGATGCGGTTCGGGAAGGCCCTCAAGAGGGGTTCCTTCACCAGGCGCATGAACCCGGCCAGGCAAACCAGGTCCACCTTGAGCTCCCGGAGCTGCCGGGCCACGGCCTCCTGCACCTCCAGCGGGAACTTGTTCTTGTAGCCGCCGCAGTCCATCACCTCCGCCCGCACGCCGCGCTTGCGCGCGCGCTCCAGAATGAAGGCATCCTCATGGTCGGAAAGCACAATCGCCACTTCCGCATCCAGGCGGCCGTCGTCTATGGCATTGAAGATAGACTGGCAGTTGGAACCGGAACCAGAACCCAACACAGCAAGGCGGAGACTCATAACAAAGTGCAACCTACCCCACGCGCGCGGCTTTGTCAACTCTTTTGCTCCGGTTCACAGCTCCAGCTGCAAACCATCGTAGGCGGATTCCATGAACTCCGGCAGCTCCGTGCAGAGCTGCCCGTACTCCACGTTGTGCCCGGTGTGGGTCACATAGCCGCGCCGGGGCGCAAGCTCTTTCATGATGGCCACGTTCTCGTCTATGTTCAGGTGCGTGGGGTGCGGGCGGTAGCGCAGGCCGTCCATGGCAATGGCGTCCAACCCGTGCAGCTGCGCTCGGGAGGCCGCGGGCAGCTCCTTCACGTCCGGCAGGTAGGCAAAGCTCTTCCCGCCGTGGCGGAATACATAGCCGTAGGTCTCCACCGTGGCGTGCACCACGGGTACGGGCTCCACGGATATATCCCCGATGCTGAACGGCTTGCCCGCGTGGTCGCGCGCATCCGGGCGCATGTAGCCTTGGTAGTCGTTGCTCTCCCGGAACGCCCAGCCGTACATGCGCTTCAGCTGCTCCATGCAGCGCGTGCCCGCATACAGCGGCAGGCGCCCCTCTATGTGCCAGCAGAACGCCCGCATTTCATCGAACCCCGCCACGTGGTCCAGGTGCTCGTGCGTGTACAGGACCGCCGTGATGGCCGTCAGGCGGTGCCGCAGCGCCTGCTCGTGCAAGTCCGGCCCGGAATCCACCAGGATGGTGGTGTTCTGGCTGCTGACCACCACAGAGGCCCGCAGGCGCCTGTTGCGGGGGTTGGCGGACTTGCAGACCGGGCAATCACAGCCGATGACGGGGATTCCGGTGGATGTGCCGGTGCCGAGGAAAAGAACGTGCATGCGCGAAAAATTTGATTTAACTTTCCTGAATATTATGCCATAATGAAGGAGTAACGCAAAGCAAATTATGCTCGCCCTGCTCAAGATACGCAACCTGGCCCTGGTGGATGAACTCTGCTGGGAGCCGAGCAGCGGCTTCCTGGGCATCACGGGAGAGACCGGCGCCGGCAAATCCGTGGTCATGGGCGGCATTGCGCTGGCCCTGGGCGAGCGCGCGGACAAATCGCTCATCCGCAGCGGGGAGACCCAGTGCAGCATAGAGGCCGCCTTCCACCTGCCGGCGGCGGCAGAGCTCAACTCCCGACTGGAGGAGGCCGGGGTGCCCCCCTGCGAGGACGGCGAGCTCCTTATCCGCCGCACCCTCACCCCCACAGGGAACCGCCAGTTCATCAACAACACACCCGTCACGCTCGCCCTGCTCAAAACCATCGGCAGCGGCCTGGTGGACATGCACCAGCCGGATTCCCACCGCTCGCTCACCTCACAGGAGCGCCAGATGGTGCTGCTGGATGCCTTTGCGGAGGATGCCGCGCTGCTCACGCGCTACCGCGCGGCCTACCGCGCCATGCTGGATGCCCGCGCCGCCTACCGCGAGCTGCGGGACAGCGAGATGGCCAACGCGCGCGAGATTGATTTCCTGCAGCACCAGGTGGAGGAGATTGAAGCCGCAAGCTTCACCGCAGAGGAGGTGGAGGGACTGGAGTCCCGCTGGCAGCGCGCACGCAACGCCGGACGCCTGCGGGATGCCGCCGTGCCCATGGCCCAGGCCCTGGACGGCGATGAGGACGCCCTGCTGCCCCGCCTGCACCGCATCATCCGCGGCGCGCACGACCTGGAGCGCCTGGATGCCGCCGCGGCGGAGTGGCTGGCCCCCCTGGACAACGCGCTGGAGGTGCTCAACGATGTAGCCGCCGACCTGCGCGACTACGCGGACGCGCTGGATGCCGACCCCGCGGAAACCGCCGCGCTGGAGGAGCGCGTGGCCGCGCTGGACACCCTGAAACGCAAGTACGGAGCGGATTTCCCCGCCATTATGGAGCACCTGCAACACTGCCGGGAGAAGCTGGATTCCATTGCCAACCGCGAGGAGCGGCTGGCAGAGCTGGAAGCCGCGCAGCAGGCCGCGGAAGCTGCCGTGGCGGAGGCCGGCAAGGCCCTCTCCGCAGCGCGCCGCAAGGCAGCCCCGCGCCTGGAACGGGATTTCCTCACCCACGCCGCCCAGCTGGGCTTCAAGCAGTCCCTCTTCACCGTGCAGCTCACGGAAACGGAACCGGGCCCGCAAGGCATGGATGAAATAGAGGTGCTGTTCGGCCCCAACCCCGGCGAGCCGGTGAAGCCGCTGCGCCTCATCGCCTCCAGCGGCGAGCTCGCGCGCGTGATGCTCGCCCTCAAGAGCGCGCTCGCCAAACAGGATGACACTCCCCTGCTCATCTTCGATGAAATCGATGCCAACGTGGGCGGGGAAATTGCCCGCGCCGTGGGCATGAAGATGCGCGAGCTCGGGCGCGACCACCAGGTGATCGCCATCACCCACTTCCCGCAAGTGGCCGCACTGGCGGACCACCACTACCTCATCTCCAAGGCCACGGAGGGCGGCCGCACCACATCCCGCCTGCAGGAGGTGCGCAACGATGCCCGCGTGGCGGAGCTGGTGCGCATGCTCGGCTCCCACGGCAAGGAGGCGGAGGCCCACGCCAGAACCCTGCTGCAAGCCTGAACCGCCATGGGTACGGATGAATTCAGCAGCAACGGCGCACCCCTCTTCGCAGAGGGCGTGGCCGCAGGCTTTCCATCCCCCGCCATGGGCGATTTGAACGGCACGCTGGATCTCAACCGCCTCTGCATCTCCCACCCCGCCGCCACCTACTTCGTCCGCGCACGCGGCGACAGCATGGTGGGCGCCGGAATAGACGATGGCGACATCCTCGTCGTCGACCGCAGCCTCACGCCCGCCAACCGGCAGATTATCATCGTCTCCGTCAACGGGGAATTCACCGTGAAGCGCTTTGAGAAAACCGCCACGCGCATGCGCCTGGTGCCGGAGAACCCGGCCTACAGGCCCATCACCATCACCCCGGAACTCGGCGCGGAATTCTTCGGCGTGGTCACCTTCATCATCAAGAAGGTCGCGCCGTAAGGTCTACGCAGTTATACCGGCCCGCACATTCGCGGTTGGGTACCGCCTTGTCCTGCGTGCACCTTGACGCGGCGCCAAGGCTGTGGTACCATGCCTGACTATGAGGACCATCGAAGCCCGCATCGAGATTCCCATGGGGAGCCGCAACAAGTACGAGGTGGATGCCAAGACCGGGCGCATCCGCCTGGACCGCGTCCTTTATTCCTCCGTGTACTACCCCGCAGAATACGGTTTTGTGGAGGACACGCTGTACCTGGACGGCGACCCGCTGGATATATTGGTCTTCACCTCGGCGCCCACGTTCCCCGGGTGCTATGTGGAATGCCGCGTGATTGGCGGCATGGACATGATAGACTGCGGAGCCCCGGACGTGAAAATCCTGGCCGTGAACGTTGGAGACCCCCGTTACGACCACGTGCACACCCTGAATGACCTGCCGCCCCACTATCTCCAGGAAATCGAAAACTTTTTCCAGACCTACAAGACCCTCCAGAACAAGGAAACGGAGGTGAACGGCTTTTTCGATGTGGAAAAGGCCTGGCAGATTGTCGACAGCTCCTTCGAGCGCGCCAAACAGCAGAGCGAGGAATAGGAGCGCAAGAAAACAACATTCCCTTCATCCATGAAAAACCATATTCTCACAGCGCTTACCCTGGCCCTGGTTGCTCCGTGTGCCGGTGCCGCCGGCGAAGGCGGTCAGGGGCTGGGCAAGGTGATGTTTGTGGGGGATTCCATCACCCACGGCATCAACACGGGCTCCTACCGTTGGGATTTCCACAAGATAATGGTGGACAACGGGGTGAAGTACCAGGAGACGGGATACAACAGCAACAATTTCCAGCGGGGCAAGGGAAACGGCGTCGACCTGGCGGGCGAGTCGTACCGCGGGGTGGCGTTCAAGAACCTGCACTCCGCGCATGAGGGCGGGCAGATTTGGCAGCTTTTCGAACCGGAGAACACAAGCTACACACAAGAAGCCACCGGGTTGGCCTACAAGACCGGCTCCGGCGTGAAATACGCCGGCCAGACCATCGGCGGCCTGGTGAAGGCTCACAAGGCCCAAACATACATTGTGCTGCTGGGAACGAACGACATCATCCAGAATTTCCACCAGGGCGGCAGCATTTCCAAGGCGGACAACCTGCCCAAGGCCCTGCTGGGTATCCTGGGCGCCACCGCGGACGGCGACAGCTTCACCTTCAGCGGCAAGGGCACCATGGACACGCTGGTGGACACCATCTTGAAAGCCAAATCCACCAAACAGGTGGTGGTGATGGGGCTCATCCCCCCCGGCCGCACGCAGTTTGCGGCGGCGGACCATGCCGCCATCGCGGATTTCAACAAGGCGCTGGAAGCCTGGGCCAAGAAGAAGGGCGTGCGCTATGTGGCCCCCGGCGCGGGCACGGTGGATGTGGCGGTCTCGCCCGCCGACCCCTACGGGGCCTTGGTTAGCCCAAATCAGCGCGTGGATTGGATTCACCCCGGCACGCAGACCAACCTCATCATGGCCGGCAATCTGGCCAAGGCATTGGGGTACAGCGGCCGCACGGCGGGACTCCCCCGCAAGGCGGCCACCAAGAAATCCGGCTTTGCAGCCATTCCCCAAAATGCGGATGCCGCCTCATGGAGCGGCGCGCTCCATCCCGCCGCCAATCAATCCGTAACCGTGGATCTCGGTCCCGTGCAGGTGGGCAACGGCTATTCGGACAACAAGTGGGATGCCCAAGGCGGGCTTTCCCTCACAATCGACACCGGCAAGCAGCGCGGCACCCTGACCATCAGCGAGTGCTACATCACCTGGGGCAAGGATTTCATCCTCTACTCCCGCGATATGAGCACCAATACGGAAAGCATCCGCGTGGCATATGTACCCGGCAAAGCTTCCGATGGCGTGCAGCCCGGATTCTACGTGTGGCTGGGCAACCAGCTCATAGGCGAGGCCTGCCGCGCCGAGTCCGGCAGCGGCAAGCCCACGCTTTCGGTTTCCCCCACCGGAGCAACCCTGAAAAACCTTTCCATCACCACCGCCGGAGCGGCTGCAGCACCCGCCAAATAAGCATCCTCCCTCTGCACCCCGGACGGAGTGGGTACACAGTGCCGCTTCATGGCGCAGAGGGTGCGCGCTCACTCTATGTCGATGCCGGGGTGGCGGCGCACGCCGCGGCGGAAGGCATTGTGGATACGCGGGCGCATCTCACGGCACTTCGCGCAGTGCGGCACCTCCCTCTCGGCCAGCAGGCGCAGCAACCAATCCCGCACGCGCGAGGAAAGGGTGGGCTTGGGGGAGCGGTAACGGTTCCCGCGGCGCAGCACGGCACGCAGGTAACGGTGCTTCCTCAATCCAAGCAGGGTGTCTACATTACTTCTTCGGGTATACATGGTATTCATAGGGTTGCCCATACACTACCCCGAAACGCCCGCCATGTCAACCCCAAAACTTGACCCGCCCGCCAAATGCGTGCTTTAATGCAGGCAAGGTTGCGCAACCCGATTCTGATTATGCCTGAAGAACAAGCCAAACAAAGCGGCAGGAGCGGCTGCTGGGTCGCCCTCATCGTCCTCATCCTGGCATCCACCGCCCTACTCTGGAAGGCGTGGGATGATATCATCGATTTCATCAAACCGGGCATCGAGGACGTTACCATCACCATGACCGAACGGGGAGAAGAAATCTTCGAGTTCAACTCGTACGAGAAGGATGTCATTGCCATCAAGCACATGGAAAACACCTCCTGGGGCAGCACGTGGAAAATCGACTACTCGCAGAAATTCAAAGCCAAGTACGGCATGCGCGTTGCGGAACACGCGGGGGCAGACAATGTTCTCACCGTACGTTACGAGATCATCGTCACCAGCCTGGAGCCCATCGGAGAGCCCACCATCAAGAGTGAGAACGGCTGGTGGAACAACATATCAGACCAGGACCGCGCATCCATCATCAACGCCGTGAAGAATGCGGCGCGCATTCAGGCCATGCAGGACAACGCGGCCGTGACGATTGCAGAGCAGCGCCTGCGCGCCTTCCTGGAAAACAGGTACGCCGGCAAACAGGCTACCTTCCAAAGAAACTGACCTGCAACCTCACCATGTGAAAGGCCCGCCCGGCAGCATGCCGGGCGGGCCTTAAAAATGGTTGACTTAGCAAATCACAGAGTGGGTTTCTTGGCGCGGCGCACGCTGCCGAAACGCTTCTGGAACTTGTCGATGCGTCCTTCCGTATCCACGAACTGGTTCTTGCCGGTGAAGAACGGGTGGGAATCGGAGGTGATGCCGCAGGAAATCACGTAGTGCTCGACACCATCGATAACCTCCGTCTTCTCAGACGTGGCGGTGGAGCGGGTGATGAAGCGGCGGCCCGTGGTAATGTCCACGAACACAACGGGATTGTACTTGGGATGGATTTCTGGTTTCATAACGGTGTAGGCTGCGTTTCCATCGCAGCGCGCCGCAGATGATACGCCACCCCGCCCCATTGTCAAGCCATATTTTCAAATTTCGCGTTCCCGGATTTCGTTCAGCTGGGTGAGCGAGAGCCGGGGGGCGGGCATGGATTTGGCGGGCACGGCCCAGGAAAGCTCGTGGAGCCCCTGCTCCAGGCGGTAGAGCACCAGCGCCTGGAAGGTGCCGCCGGGCTTGCCTTCCGCCTGCACCGTGCAGGTGCCGGTCTTGCCGCCGGTGATGAGCTGGCGCCCATCATACTCCGGGATGGTGACGAAGATGGCATAGACGCCGCGCGCGGGGGCGCGGAGCACCATTTCCGCGATGTGGAAGCCGTCCTTCTCATGCCAGCGCGGCGTATACCCCACGGGGGAGGTCTGGGGGTGCTTGAGCCCGGCTGCGGCGGGGCGGAACGCTGCGCGGCGCCGGCAGTCGCGCCACCCGGCGCAGATGACCACGATATTGACCAGCACCACAACAACAGCCCCTGCGGCGAGCCAGCTGTAGATGGCCACGGAGGCATCAGATTCATCCCCCCACAGCAGGATGCCCGCCAGGGCCAGGCAGAACACCACGGTTAGCACAATGCCCGCCGCAAAGCCGAATACCATGCCGGGGAACAGCAGGTAGAGCAGCACATAGCGCAGGAATTTGCCCAAGTTCAGCGGCGTGCCTTTCAAGAACTCGCGCTTGATGACGGCATCGCTCAGCTGCAGCAGCTCCGCCTGCGGGGTCTCTTTGGAAATGGTCATCATACGGGGGCATTATCACACGCCATGGCGGAAATGGCAATTCCGGATTGGCCTTCTCACTTGCGGCGCGGCGCGGCGGTGAGATGCCGGAAGCGCGGGGTGACGCCCATGGCCTTGGGCGCGGCGGGGCAAGCCACCACGCATGCCCCGCAGCCGATGCAGCGTGCGGGTTTCATGTAGGGAGCCTCCAGCTTGCGGGAATCGATGGCGTGATGGCGGCTGCAGGCTTGTGCGCAGGCGCCGCAGCCGATGCAGAGGGAGCGGTCCACCACGGCGAGGCGGCGGCGTCCCTCCGTGCGCTGTTCCATGCGGATGGCGGAGTGGGGGCAGACGCGTGCGCAGCGTCCGCAGCCCACGCACTTCTCCGGCAGGATGAAGGGGACGAGGACGGTATCGGTCTGGGTGGCGCCGGTGGGGCAAGCCTGGGCGCACTTGCCGCAGGGCTCGCCGTTGTTCCAGACGTTGCAGTTGGCCTGGGTGAACGCGGCCAGGGCAATCTGGGTGCGCTGCTTTTCCTCCAGCGGCAGCGGCACGAGCGCGCCTTCCGGGCAGATGTTGGAGCAGATGTTGCAGGAGTCCTCGCACGCATGCGCGGTGAGATTCATGTACGGTTTCATGAAGCCCCCCGCACCGTGCGCCATGTAGGCGGGGCGCAGCACGTGCGTGGGGCAGTTGGCGATGCAGAGGCCGCAGCCGGTGCAGCGGCTCAGGAAAAGCTCCACGTTCCTCCCGCCGGGCGGAATGGCGGCGGGTGCGGTGTTGCTACCGGGCGCGGCGGGGTTGTCTGCCTCCGCTTCCTCCTGCGCGCCCTCCCACGGTTCCTGGGCGCGGGCGGGCAGCGCAAGCGTGGCGGCGCCGAATGCGCCGATACCGAGGAAAGCACGGCGGGAAATGCCCGGGGTCTCCCCCTGCCCCGCGGCTTGCTTCTGCACGGACCGCGGCTTGGCGGGCTGCGGCTTCAGCAGGGAAATGGACCCGGTGCGGCAGACGGAAAGGCAATCGTAGCATGCCACGCAGCGGGTGGAATCAATCCTGCCGTTGCGGATATCGATGCAGTTGGACTTGCACGCGCGCATGCAGGAGCCGCAGTGCGCGCAGGTGTCCAGGCGCAGTTTGGGGGCCAGCGGGGCGCGGCGTGAGAGCAGCCCCAGCAGGGCTCCCACGGGGCAGATGGTGTTGCAGTACAGGCGGCCGCGGAAAAACGCCATCACCAGCGGCAGCAGCAGGGATGCCGCCGCCAGCAGCCACAGCCACGGCGTGTAGCGCGCCAGGTCGTCCGGCCGGCCGAGCAACATCTCCGCCACGGGGTCCAGGAAGGCCGTGGCGGCGCGCGCAGCCACGGTGTAGGGATCCAGCCAGGTCAGCACGGCCACGGAGCCGCACGCCAGGGAACCGAACGCAAGCACGCCGAAAACCGTGCGCACCACCCAGTGGTTGGGCATGTAGCGCCCCAGCTTGGCCGCGGGCCGCAGGTGCACCACAATGTCCTGCAATATCCCCAGCGGGCATATCCAGGAGCAGTACACGCGGCCGAACACCAGCGTGAGCGCAGCCAACACCGCCAGCACGCCGAGCGCGGGCCAGCAGCCGTGCAGCACACGCAACAGCGCAGGTACAAACTGCACGCAGGCCGGTGCATTCTGCCAGCTCACGCCGTCCACCACCATCTGCCCGCCGAATGCCGCCGCAAACAGCAGCAGCACCAGCCCGGCTACGGCGCGTCTCACAACGGCGGGTTTGCTGTGGCCCTTCCTCTTCACGCTCTCCATTGTATGGCAAAGCGCGCCGGAATGGAAGAAGATTCGCACACCGCGGCTCACACGCGCGCGAATATGCGCTTGCCAAGGCGCGGCGGCTGTGCTAGACTGCGCGCGCAGGCGTGGAGAACAACGCGTGCACGACACCATGGCAAACGACACCATAATGGCCCCGGCCGATGCTCTCGATGCCCTCTACGGCAGCGACACCTTCGGCATCAAGACGATGGAGAAGTACCTCTCCAAGAGCGCGTTCAAGAAGATGCTCACCACCGTCCAGCAGGGCGGGCGGCTTGATCCCAGCATTGCAGAGGAGGTGGCGCAGGCCATGAAGATTTGGGCGCTCTCCAAGGGTGCCACGCACTACACGCACTGGTTCCAGCCGCTGTCCGACGCCACGGCGGAAAAGCACGACTCCTTTGTGGAGCCGGACGGCAAGGGCGGCATGATCTGCGAGTTCACCGGCAAGACCCTCATCCAGGGTGAGCCGGATGCATCCTCCTTCCCGAACGGCGGCATCCGCGCCACCTTCGAGGCCCGCGGCTACACCGCCTGGGACCCCACCAGCCCCGCCTTCATCAAGCGCACGGCGCACACCGCCACCCTCTGCATCCCCACCGCTTTCTGCTCGTACACCGGGGAGGCGCTGGACAAGAAGACGCCGCTGCTGCGCTCCATGGCGGCGGTGAGCAAACAGGCATCCCGCGTGCTGCACTGCTTCGGCGTGGCGCACAGCTTTGTGGGGAGCGACCTGGGCGCGGAGCAGGAATACTTCCTCATTGACCGCGACCTGTACCTGAAGCGCCCGGACTTGATAGAGACGGGCCGCACGCTCTTCGGTTGCCTGCCGCCCAAGCACCAGCAGATGGAGGACCACTACTTCGGCTCTATCAAGGAGCGCGTGCTGGAGTTCATGAGCTCCGTGGACCACGCGCTGTGGGCGCTCGGCGTGCCCGCCAAGACCCGGCACAACGAGGCCGCGCCCGCGCAGTTCGAGCTGGCCCCGCTCTACGAGCCCGTGAACGTGGCCGTGGACCACAACGTGATGATCATGGACATCCTGCAGCGCCAGGCGCTCAAGCACAACCTGGTCTGCCTGCTGCACGAGAAGCCCTACGCCTGCGTGAACGGCTCCGGCAAGCACAACAACTGGTCCCTCTCCACGCCGGAGATGGGCTCCCTGTTCAGCCCCGGCACCACCCCGCACAGCAACCTGCTCTTCCTCACCATGCTGGCCGCCGTCATCCGCGCCATTGATCTGCACGCGGACATCCTGCGCGCCTCCATCTCCAAGGCGGGGAACGACCACCGCCTGGGTGCACAGGAGGCCCCGCCCACCATCATCTCCATCTTCCTGGGCGAGCAGCTCACGGACATCATCGAGCAGATCAAGAAGGGCGGCGCCAAGCGCTCCGCCGTGAAAAGCCAGGTGAAACTGGGTGTGGACACCCTGCCCACCCTGCCCAAGGATACATCCGACCGCAACCGCACCTCGCCCTTCGCGTTCACCGGAAACAAGTTCGAGTTCCGCGGCGTGGGCTCATCCCAGACCTGCGCCTGGCCCATGACCATCCTCAACACCATTGTGGCGGAATCCCTGGACTACGTGGCCTCCAAGCTGGAAGCACACGCCGGAAAGCCCGGGTTCAACGATGCCGTCACAGAGCTCCTGCGCGAGATGGTCACCAAACACGACCGCGTCATCTTCAACGGCAACGGCTACTCAGACGAATGGGTGAAGGAGGCCGCCCGCCGCGGCCTGCCCCACATCAAATCCGCGGAGGAGGCCATGGGCGTGATGGTGCGCAAGGACACCATCGCCCTCATGGACAAGTACGGCGTGCTCACCAAGGCGGAATCCGTGGCCCGCAAGGAGGTGCTCATGGAGAACTACATCAAGCTCATCGACATTGAGGCCAAGACCTGCCTCAACATGCTGCGCACCATCTACGCTCCCGCCGTGGAGTCCCAGCTCACCGCCATCTGCAACACCGTGGCCGCCATCAAGGCATCCGGCGTGAAGCACGGCCTCAAGGCTGCCGCAGACAAGGCCTCGCGCATCGGCGAGCTCTACGACCAGATTCCCCTGCGCGCCAAGGCCCTGGAGAAGGCCATCGCCGTTTGCGATGCCGCCAAGATGCGCGCCGCCATGGACGCCGCGCGCCAGACCGTGGACACGCTGGAAACCATGGTGGACGCCGACCTCTGGCCCGTTCCCACGTACGCCCAGATGCTCAACGTGCACAGCAAGTAGGGAATCCCCGCCTTAGAACGGGTTGAGCTTGAGCCAGGGGAAGCTGAGCTTCGCGTCGGACTTGGACACGAAGCTCTCCGCCGCCAGCTTCGCCCAGTCGTCTATGCAGGCCTTGTGGTGGGCGTAGCTCTGGTAATCCTTCAGGTCGTACCCCAGGATGCTGGACTTGCCGGTCATGTACTTGGCGCTCTCGCTCACCACGCGGCCGGAGGGGTCTTTGATGCGGGTGCCGATGCAGATGGACCCCTTGTCCTCATCCTTGCCCAGCACGTGGCTTGTGACCATGCCCGCGCCGAGCGCCTCGCCCAGCACCTTCACGGCTGCGTTCTTGCTGATAACCGCAGGCTTGGCGGAAAGGATGGCGGTCTCCATGGTGTAGACGCCGGGGCTGCCCTGCTGCGCCAGGCGAAAATGGTTCTTGGGATTGGTGCTCACCTTCTGGAATTCCCTCATGAGCGCCCGGTCGAAATACTGCTTCAACTCCACAATCTCCGCCATCTTCTTGCTGTCGGCGGGGCGGTTCGCCATGTAGTTCAGCGTTACGGGCGCAATGCACACGCTCACTCCGCGGGCATCCTCCCCGGTCACCCGCTGGTCCCATTCCTTGTCGCTCATTCCGGTCACCCAGTAGGCATCCAGCGGTATGTCCTTGTCCTTGTTCTCCGTCAGGTGCTGGAAGAACCCGGTGTTCTTGGGCACTTGGTCAAAGTGCGAGGTGGAGGAGCAGGACACCAGCCCCACCGCCGCCACCAAGGCCATCACGGTTGCATACGTTTGTTTCCACATGGTTCTGGCATTCTACCCCATTGCTTCCCGCCCGGTCAAGGGTTTTCGGCTGAACAGGTATAATAACCAGGCGCAACCCGTGCGGGGTGCGCCTGTGCGAGCGCTCCGGCCGCGACTCGAACGCGGGACCCCAAGCTTAGAAGGCTCGTGCTCTATCCAGCTGAGCTACCGGAGCAGGAAACGCGCCTATCCTACCGCACGTTCCCCTTTCTGGCAAGCGTTTTCAGCTTGCCGCGGAGAAAAGTTAGTCATGACTAACTTTTGCGCTTGACCAAAATGTTTGTCTGGGCTAACATTCATTGCGAACAAGGAAAGCCATGGCAGAGAAAGCGACAGGAAGGACGTTGAACCAGGTGAAAGTGGGCGAGCCGGTGCGGGTGGCGCACGTGAACGGCGCGGGGCCGCTGCGGCAGCGGATACTGGACATGGGGCTCACGCGGGGAGCGGAGGTGAGCGTGCGGCGTATGGCGCCGCTGGGCGACCCGCTGGAAATCAGCGTGCGGGGGTATGTGCTCTCGCTGCGCAAGGCAGAGGCTGCATGCATTGAGGTATCATGAGGGTGGCACTGGCAGGAAACCCGAACAGCGGCAAGACCTCACTCTTCAACGAGCTGACCGGGGCAAACCAATACGTGGGCAACTGGCCCGGCGTCACCGTGGAGCGCAAGGGCGGGCGCCTGCGCGGGCGGGAGGACGTGGAAATCATCGACCTTCCCGGCATCTACTCGCTCTCCCCGTACACGCCGGAGGAAGTGGTGGCGCGCCGCCACCTGCTGGAGGAGCGGCCGGACCTGGTGGTGAACGTGGTGGACGCCACCAACCTGGAGCGCAACCTGTATCTCACCAGCCAGCTGCTGGAAACCGGGCTGCCGGTGGTGATTGCACTCAACATGACGGACCTCTTGGAGCGGCGGCGCCTGCGTATCGACACCGCGGCGCTTGGGGAGGCGCTGGGCTGCCCCGTGCTGGAGGTGAGCGCCCTGCACCGCAAGGGGCTGCAGGAGCTGCGCGCCCTCATAGGCGGAGAATCAGCACCGCCCGCAGGGAAACCGCTCCCCTTCCCGCCCGCCGTGGAGCGCGCGCTGGAACGCATTATAGAGGAGCACCCCTGCACGCGCTGGGAAGCCGTGAAGCTGCTGGAGAACGACAGCGCGCTCATCCCGGAGCACAGCCACCACATCTGCCACCTGCTGGACCACCTGCGGGAGGACGTGGAGACGGAGCTGGGGGACGACATCGCCTCCATCATCGCGGGCGGGCGGTATGATGCCATACTGGGCATCATCCCCCGCGCGGTGGAGCACACGGGCGAGCCGAGCGCGTTCACCGCCAAGATTGACCGCGTGGTCACGCACCGCTTTCTGGGCATCGGCATCTTTGCGCTGGTGATGTGGTGCATCTACTACCTTTCCATCAACACCGTGGGCAAGTGGGGCACAGACTGGGCGGGCGATGTGGTTTTCGGCCCGGTGGTGCTGGGCTGGCTGCACGGCTTCATCGGCAATGCGCCCGCGCAGCCGGAATGCATGGTGATGCTCAGCAGCATCCTGGCCATGTGCCTGGTGTTCCCGGCCACCCTGCGCCGCCTGCATGATATGGGCCTGGGCGGCTCCTGGCTGTATTTGGCTATTGCCCCCTTCCTGCTGGAGCACATGTGCCCGCATCTGCCGCAAGCGCTGCACACGGGCATCATGTGGGTGCTGTATGCCGCCAACGCCGGGTTGCTGCTGCTCTGCCTGCTGCGGCGGGGAAACGCGCGCGCCAACCGTTTCGGCGCGGTGCCGCCGCGCTTCGGGTGGCACCCGCTGCGCACCACGGGGCGCGCGGGGCGCGCGGAATACGCCATGTGGCTGGCGGCGCTGGGCGCGGTCGCCTTCGGCACCGGCATGCTGGGCACGCTGCAGATGAACTGCAGCCCGCAGCTGGTGGCCCTGGTGACGGACGGCATTGTGGCGGGCGTGGGCGCGGTGCTGGGCTTCCTGCCGCAGATGGCCGTGCTGTTCCTGCTGCTCTCCCTGCTGGAGGACTGCGGGTACATGGCGCGCGTGGCGTTCATGATGGACCGCATCTTCCGCCTCATCGGTCTTTCCGGCAAATCCTTCATCCCGCTCATGGTGGCCATGGGCTGCGGCGTGCCGGGCATCATGGCATCCCGCACCATAGAGAACGACAAGGACCGGCGCATGACGGTGATGCTCACCACGTTCATCCCGTGCAGCGCCAAGCTGCCGCTCATCACGCTGTTCGGCGCGGTGCTGGGGCAGGATGCCACCATCGCCACGCTGGCGTACTTTGCGGGCATCGGCTCCGTGATTCTGGGCGGGCTCATCCTGCGCAAGACGCACATGTTCGCGGGGGGATACACCCCCTTTGTGATGGAGCTGCCCGCCTACCACCGCCCAAGCGGCGGCAGCATCAACACCCGCGCCATGGAGCGCTGCCGGGAATTCGTGAAAAAGGCCGGCACCATCATCTTTCTCGCCTCCGCCCTCATCTGGTTCGCCAGCAACTACAGCTGGGACATGCGCTTCCTGGACACCGCGCACAACAAGCCCGCCGTGGAGCAGAGCATGCTCGCGGATGCCGGCCGCAACTTCGCCCCCGTCTTCTCCCCGCTCGGCTGGGGGGATTGGCGGCCTGCCGTGGCCACCATCAGCGGCATCATCGCCAAGGAAAACGTGGTGGGCACCCTGGGCGTGCTCTACGGCTCCGCCATGGACGATGAGACGACCACCCTGCCCCGCACGAGCGACCTGCCGCGCCTCAATGCCTTCACCGCACCCACCATCGCCCTCTGGCACAGGTGGCTCCACGAACACCCGCACATGGATGTTCCCGCCGCACCCGCACCGCAGGCGGCTCCCGCGGACGACAACGGAGGTGAGGAGGCCAACGGCATCGCCCGCGCCATCCGCGGCGCGGGGTTGTTCGGCACGCGGGCGGCGGCGCTCTCGTTCATGCTGTTCAACCTGCTGTGTGCGCCGTGCGTGGCGGCTTGCGCCGCGATACGGCGGGAGATGCACAGCTCCCGCTGGACCCTGCTGGCGGTGGGATTCATGACCGCCTGGGCGTACATGGTGGCGTTCCTGGTGAACCAGCTGGGCAAGTGGGCGGAGCTGGGCGTGTTCCGCAGCGGGCAGTTCTTCGCATGCCTCCTGGCGGGTGGGCTGGTGTACCTCGTCTTCCGTCCCAACCGGTACCGCCATGAATGACCTCATCCTCATCGTCCTGCTGCTCGTTGCCGGCGGCTTTGCGCTGTACTTCAGCCTGAAGGGCGGCGGCAAGTGCGGCGGCTGCGGCGGAGACTGCCCCAAGTGCCGAAAGAGGAAATAATACCTTTCCCGACATGAAAACGACAACCGCGATTATAGCAACGGCTGCTGCTCTCATATCCCCCGTATGGGGCGGCGATATCCTGATAGACAACAACCTGCTCAATCCCGCAGAGAACGCCCCCGCCTTCAAGAAAAAGGCGGCGGAGCAATACGGCACGCTGTGGATGGTGGATGCCGCATACGGATTCTGGCACACGCACCGCGCCATGCCAGAAACCTGTTCCCGCAGCAACAACTTGTTCCTGCGCGTGCTCGCCAACCAGAGAATCCTGCGCAACGACACCCACGGCGGCACCTGGCTGCTGGCGGAGTTCGACGGTGCGTGGGGGCTGGACCGCTCCAGCGCGAAAGAGTCCCGCTACTTCGCGGATGGCTACGGCTCCGCGGCCAGCCCGCATGCAGATGCACGCGGACCGCACAAGGGTGTCGTCCCGGAGCTGGGAATCATGCAGTACCTGGCGCACAGGCGCGTGTGCATCACCGCCGGCATGCTCAACTTCACCAACTACCTGGATGCCGTCTCCATTGCCAACTGCACCTACTGCAGCTTTACCAACAGCGGATTTACCAACAGCACCGTGCTGCCGCTCCAGGAGGCCAACCTGGCCGCCATGGTGCAATGGCAGTTCACAGGGAAAGACGCCGCCACGCTGGCCTTCACCCGCTGCGGGTGCGAGGCCGGCTACAACCCGTTCCACTCGCGGAGTATCGATGGCTACGCCCTGATGGGCGAGTACAGGCACGATTTTGCAGACGGCGCGTGCGCCCTGCGCTTCAACCCGTTCCTGAAGCACACGCACGCGGACACCAACGGCGGCCTCTGCGCCAGCGTGGAGGCCGCGCCCTGCGACCGGGCCGAGTTTTTCCTGCGCACAGGGGCGGCCATGAAGCAAACGGAGGATTGCAACTGCTTCGACCTCTCCCTGGGTGCGCGCCTGTATCTCATCCCGGAGCGCGAGGATGATTTCCTGGGCATCGCATGGGGCGTGTTCAAGGGCGCCCCGAAAACCGACCACCCGCGCGAGCAGGCGCTGGAAATCACCTACTGCCTGCAGCTCACGGACTGGTTCAAGCTCAAGCCGCACTTCCAGTACATCCACAACCCCGCCTACCGCAACGACACCCGCGACGAGACCCTGTGGGGCGTGCAGGCAGTGTTCTCATTCTGAGCGGAAACGGCGGCGGGCGCAACTACCGCCGCCTCCGGCGGTGTAGATTTGCCTTTCTCAACCATTGGGACACATGCGCCCCGCCGGCGCTGCAAATTTGGCGTTGCCTACGGGCGCGGGAGTTGCTAGAATGGCGGCAGATGTTTTTTGAAAGGGAAAAGCTGACGGCGAAGGGGCGGCTGCTGGTGCTGGAGCGCCTGTTCGAGCAGGCGGCTGCGCGCGGCGGCACCGCGCCGCAGCCGGGGCATGTTCCCGTGGACACCCTGCACGCCTACGGCGAGTTCGAGACGCATGCGCGCTACCTGTTGGAGGCGGCGGCGAGCCAGGAGAACAGCCTGGCGCGCAAGGCCCGGCTCAAGCGGCTGGAAAAGGCGCTCAACTCCCTGCCGGACACCTTGATGGCGAGCCTGCCCGTGGGACCGGGCGGCAACTGGCTGGCATTCTACCGCTCGCTCACCAAGTTCCTCTCCCTCATGGACGAGGCGGAGATTGCGCTGGACGAGGACGAGTACACCACCTTCATCCAAAAGCTCATCCAGATGGCGGGCTCCGTTTCGGAGGCCTCCGCCGTGAAGGTGGACGGCGCCTCCATGTTTGCGCTCATGCTCATCCAGAACGAGATGATGCGCGCCCGCAAACCCAAGCGCAAGGCGCGCCGCAGAAAGCGCAAGCCCGCCAAGGCAACCAAGCACCCCAAGGCGTCATAGGGAGCGTGTTGCCGCCCCGCCATGGGATTTACTATGTACCCGTCTCCGCCAAGGCTTCGCCGAGGCGGGCTATGTACTATGTACTATTTGCAAAGTAAGGCGCGCTAATTTCCCAAATTGCTTCGGCACCGCCCCACGGGGCTTGATTCGGAGCCGCCTCTCGGCTCCTCACCCCTTCGGGGCAAACCGCACTGCTGCGCAGCGCGGTCATTCCGGCTGGGCGGCGCGGATAACCTCCGCATGGGGGTCGTACTCCGGCGGGGGTGCGGTGCTAGTGTATTTCTGCAGATACTCCACGGCCTTGGGATGGCCGCTTTCCGCGGCCTTGCGCCACCATTCGCGGGCGGCGGCGCGGTCGGCATCCACACCGCCCAGGCCAGCATAGAGAACGAGGCCGAGCTTGACCTGCGCCTCCGTGTCCCCCTGCTCCGCCCGCCGGCGCAGCTCTGCCACGGCATCCAGCGCGCGCGCCTTGATTTCCTCCGGCGCGAGCGAGCATTCCGCGGTGGAGTCCGCCCGCGCCAGCTCACGCTCCGCCACACGGCACGACTTGGTGACGGCGGGGATGAACAGCGCCAGGGCAACGGCATAGAAGGCCAGCAGGTGCCACAGGCTCACCTTGCGGTTGCGGCCGATGAAAAACAGGCGGGGCCGCCGCGCGTAGGAGGGTTCGCGGTCATCGCGCCGCCTGTTGGAGCCGCGTTTCTCGCGCCGCTCGCGCCCGTGGCGCGCGGAAACGCGGATATGGCGGCGCATGGCGGCCAGCTCCGGCGCGCCCGCGTACCGGCGGTCGCGCTCGCACTCGGCATCGTAGAGCTCGCGCTCCGCGGGGTCGCCCAGAATGCGGTAGGCCTCCACGATGTCCTTGAAACGCTCCTCCGCGGCGGGATTGCCTGCGTTGTGGTCGGGGTGGTACTTCTTGGCCTGGCGGCGGTAGGCGGCCTTCAGTTCCTCCTGCGTGGCGGTGGGGTGGGCATCCAGGAGCTGGTAGAGGTCGTCACGCATGGCAGGCATCGGTCACGAAATCCGCAAAGGAGTGCGCGGGCTGCCATCCGAGCGCACGGATGGCTGCGGTGTCCGCAGCCGCGCCACCGCAGCCGCGGGGGGAGGGTGCGGTATCTGCATGTGCGGCGGGCACGCCGGTGAGGCGTTCCAGCAGGGCGTACGCCTCCGCCTTGGAAAAGCTTTCCCCGCACACGGTGTAGCAGCGGGATTCCCCGCGCGCGGCCAGCAGCAGCAGGGCATCCACGGCATCCTGCACGTGAAGGTAGTTCAGCACGCGCGCGCCCTCACCCGCCAGCCTGGGTTCGCCGGCCAGGTGGCGGCGCAGCAGCTCGCAGCGGCCCGGCCCGTACAGCGGGGCCAAACGCGCCACCACGCCGCCGCGCGCCAGCACGGCATCCTCCGCCGCGCGCAGAATCCGCTGGCGCTCACCGTCCGCGTGCTCCACAGAGGTGGATGAGCAGAACACCACGCGCGCACCCGGCGGCAGCGCGGAAACCACATCCGCGTATGCGTGGCGGTAGGCGGCGGCATCCCCGCCATGCGTGGCGGTGCAGCAAAACACCAGCTGCGGGGCAAGCGTTTGCGCCGCCCGCGCCAGAACGGCGGCATCCGCCGCATCTCCGCGAACATCTGCGGGAGCGGCGCAGTCTATGCCTATGGCATGCGGCAGCTCGCGCAGCAGCGCGGCTCCCAGAAAACCTGTGCCCACAACCCACGCGGGGCGTGGCTCCGTGTGCGGTGCGGCGGGCATTACGGGCGGTGCTTCCAGATTAATTCCGCAAGCTCCAAATCACCGGGCATGGTGATTTTCATATTCGGCCCCACCTGCACCAGGCGCGTCTGCACGCCCGCGGCCTCCACGGCGGAGACCTCATCCGTAACCGCCAGCCCGCGCTCGCGCACGGTGCGGTAGGCCTCCTGCAGCAGGGTGAGCCTGAAAACCTGCGGCGTCTCCATGCCCCACAGGTGCTCGCGGCTCACCGCCTCCGGCAGGGAGCAATCATGCTCGTCCGCCCGCTTGAGCGTGTCCACCACGGGGTGCGCGCAAGCGGCGGCGCCGCATTCCCGCGCGGCCTCCGCACAGCGGCGGATGCCCTCTGCGGTGATGAGCGGGCGCGCGCCGTCGTGCACGGCCACCAGCTGCGTTTGCGGCGGCAGGGCCTGCAAGCCCGCCGCCACGGAATCCTGGCGCTCCGCCCCGCCATCCACGCGGGTCACGGGAACGGGGAAGCTTGCAGATGCCAGCCCGGTGGACTCCCACCGCTCCGGCGGGCACACCACCACCACGGCATCACAGCCCGCGGCCACAAAGGCATCCACGCTGCGGCGCAGCACAGGCACGCCGTCCAGCAGGGCGGCCAGCTTGTCGAACCCGGCGCGGCGTCCGCTTCCGGCGGCTACGATAACGGCGCAAAACATGGCGGCATATCAGGAAAGCCTGGCACCCACGAGCTTGGAGAGCACCTTGCCGGGGGCGCGGCCCTCCGTGCGTGCCTGCATCTCCTTCATCACGCGGCCCATATCCTTCTTGGTGGTGGCTCCCAGCTCCGCCATGACCGCCTCCAGGATGGGCAGGATTTCCGCCTCCTCCATCTCCTTGGGCAGGAACGCGGCCAGCACGGCAATCTCCGCCTTCTCCTTGTCGGCGGCATCCGCGCGGCCGGCCTGCTCGAACATGGCAATGGAATCCTCACGCTGCTTGATCTGCTTGCGGATAACGGTCATCACCTCCTCCGCGGGCAGCTCGTCGTGCACGTTGCCCTTGGCAATCTGCGCATTCTGCAGGGCGGTCTTCAGCCCGCGCAGCGCGCCGAGCGCCACGGCGTCCTTCCCGCGCATGGCGGTTTTCATCTGTTCCGTGATTTCTTCGTAAATGGTAGCCATAACCCACCCATTGAACCAAGATTCCCCGCTCTTTTCAAGCCGCAAATGCGTTCACGGGAATCGGGCGGGGCGGGCGGCACATTTCCCTTGCCTTTCCCTCCCGGGGGCGTATACTAGTTCCCATATGAAGGCTCTCGTCAAAACAAAGGCTGACAAGGGGCTCGAACTCCTGGACGTACCCATGCCCGAAGTCGGACCTAATGATGTTCTCATCAAGATTTACAAGACCGCCATTTGCGGCACGGATATGCACATCTGGAACTGGGACCCCTGGGCCCAGCAGACCATCCCCGTGGGCATGCACGTGGGCCACGAGTACTGCGGCATCATCGAGAAGGTGGGCGCCGCCGTCACCGCCTACAAGCCCGGACAGGTCGTCTCCGGAGAGGGCCACATCGTCTGCGGCCACTGCCACAACTGCCGCCGCGGCATGTACCACCTCTGCCCCAACACCCAGGGCGTGGGCGTGAACCGCCCCGGCGCCTTTGCGGAGTACCTTTCCATCCCCCAGAACAACGTGGTGCCCATTCACCCGGACATGTCCATGGAGATTGCCTCCATCCTGGACCCCCTCGGCAACGCCACCCACACCGCCCTCTCCTGGGACCTCGTGGGTGAGGACGTGCTCATCACCGGCGCGGGCCTCATCGGCTCCATGGCCACCGCCGTCTGCAAGAAGGCCGGTGCCAAGAGCGTCACCGTCACGGACATCTCCGATTTCCGCCTCGGTCTCGCCAAGAAGATGGGCGCGGACCGCACCGTCAACGTCAAGGACGGCGACTCCATCGACCAGGCCAAGAAGGACCTCGGCATCGACGAGGGCTACGGCGTGTGCCTGGAGATGAGCGGCGCACCCTCCTGCCTGCAGGATGTCATCAAGCACTCCATGTACGGCGGCCGCATCTCTCTGCTCGGCATCCAGCCCGGCGGCTCCGGAATCGACTGGAACACCTTCGTCTGGAAGGGTCTCAAGATGAAGGGCATCTACGGGCGTGAGATGTTCTCCACCTGGCAGAAGATGGACGCCATGATCCGCTCCGGCCTGGATGTCTCCCCCATCATCACACACCGCATGGACTACACCGACTTCAAGGACGGTTTCGATGCCATGAACTCCGGCAAGTCCGGCAAGGTCATCCTCACCTGGGCCAAGTAGGATTGGGTACTGTTTTATGAAGGCGCGCCCGCTCCGGGCGCGCCTTTTTTCGCACAGCCGCCACATTTTCTTTGCCGCGTCCAAAAATTGTGCTTGCCATTTCCCCCTGCATGGCGTATATTCCGCCCCGACTTCATTGGACAGGTGTCAGAGAGGTCGAATGAGCACGATTGGAAATCGTGTGTGCGCCAAAAGCGTACCGAGGGTTCGAATCCCTCCCTGTCCGTAGGAAAGCCCCCGCTGCCACATGGCACCGGGGGCTTTTTTTTGCAGGAGCGTGTTGCCACCCCGCCATGTGATTTACTATGTACCCGTCTCCGCCAAGGCTTCGCCGAGGCGGGCTATGTACTATGTACTATTTGCAAAGTTAGCGCGCGCCCCGCGCGCGTACCATCACGATGCCCCCAACGAACAAATCGCAGGGTGCTTTTCATGACGGTGGGTTGGGTACGCATGAAGCGATATCACCTTGCCTTTCGCGGTGGGGTCTGGTATTCTGGGCTTCCCGTGAGATGGCAATGGACAGCCCTGGTGATGGTATTGGCAGCGGTGGCGCTGCTGGCCACGGCGTGCAGCCGCGAGGACACGGAAAGCCGCGTGGTGCGCATGGGCTGCTTCCCGAACGTGACGCATGTGCAGGCGCTGGTGGCACGCAACATGAGCCGCCACGGGGAGGGCTGGTTCGAGCGCTACCTGCCGGGATATACCTTCGAATGGTACACGTACAACGCCGGGCCCACGGCCATGGAGGCCCTGTTCGGCAAGACCGCGGATTTGACCTATGTGGGCCCCAGCCCCGCCATCAACGCCTACGCGGTTTCCAACGGCCGCGCGCTGCGCCTGCTCTGCGGCGCGGTGAACGGCGGCTCCGCCCTGCTGGTGGCCCCCGGCAAGGGCATCTCCCAGCCCGCGGATTTCAAGGGGCGCAACATCGCCACCCCGCAGCTCGGCAACACGCAGGACGTCTCCTGCCGCGCCTGGCTCGCAAAAAACGGTCTCAAAACCACGCTGGAGGGCGCGGGCGACTGCCGCGTGTCCCCCACGCCCAACGCCATGCAGCTGCAGCTCATGAAGCAGGGCGACATTGACGCCTGCTGGACCGTGGAGCCGTGGGTGTCCCGCCTGGAGCGGGATGCGGGCGCCGCGCTGCTGGTGCAGGAGCCGGACGTGGTGACCACGGTGCTGGCGGCGCGCACGGGCTGGCTGAAGGCGCACCCGCAAGAGGCCGCGGCCATCATCCGCGCGCAGCGTGAGCTCACGCAGTGGATACAGGAGCACCCGCAGGAGGCGCAGCAACGCGTGGTGGAGGAGCTCACCGAGCTCACCCAGGCCCCCATGGAGCCGCAGCTGGTGGCTTCCGCCTGGGGGCGCCTGAAGCTCACGGACGACATCGACCTGCCGGGGCTGCGCCAGTTTGTGAAGGATGCCCAGGCATGCGACCTGCTGGACCACGTGCCGGACATCCAGGACCTGATTTACCAACCGCAGGAGGAAAAGGAGGACACCCGCCCATGACACAGGAGAACATCAACCAGGAAATCCATGCGTACCCCACCGCCAAGCTCAGCGTGGAGCACGTCTGCAAGTATTTCGACAACGCCCAGGGCGGCACCGTCGCTGCGCTGGAGGACGTGTCGCTGGACATCAACGAGGGCGAGTTCGTGTGCTTCGTGGGGCCCAGCGGCTGCGGCAAGTCCACCCTGCTGAACATCATCGCCGGGCTGGAGGAGCCGGACAAGGGGGCCGCGCTCATCGACGGCGCGCCGATTGCCGGGCCGGGGCGCGACCGCATGATGATGTTCCAGGAGCACGCGCTCTTCCCGTGGCTGGATGTCATCGGCAATGTGATGTTCGGGCTCAAGCAGAAGCCCAACCTGAACGACAAGGAGCGCCTGGAGGTGGCCAAGTACTACCTGTACCTGGTGAAGATGGACAATTTCGCCCACGCCAACATCCACGAGCTTTCCGGCGGCATGCGGCAGCGCGTGGCGCTCGCGCGCTCCCTCGCGCCCAACCCGAAAATCCTGCTGATGGACGAGCCGTTCTCCGCGCTGGACGCCATGACCCGCGAGCAGCTCTACGGCGATATCCAGGAGATTTGGCAGAAGCGCCGCAAGACCATCATCTTCGTCACCCACAACGTGCGCGAGGCCGTGTGCCTGGGCACACGCGTCATCCTGTTCTCGCCGCACCCCGGCCGCGTGCGCGAGGAATTCGCCGTGGACCTGCCGCGCCCGCGCAACATCAACAACCACGACCTCGCGGACCTCTCGCGCGAAATCACCTCCGCGCTCAAGGGGTACGCCGCAGAGGAAACCGATTGAACCGCCCGCCATGAAACGCTTCACCATCATCGTCTCGTTCTTCGCCTTCCTCATCCTCGTGTGGGCCGCGCTCACGGGGGATTTGGCGTGCATCGGGCTAGAGGAGAGCCTGTGGTCACCCTTCGTGCTGCCGCCGCCCAGCACCGTGGGCCGCTACCTGTGGGAAAACATGGCCAACGGCAAGATACCGCTCTCCATGGTCATCACGCTGCGGCGCCTGCTCATCGGGTACGTCATCGGCCTGGCGCTGGGCGTGCCGCTGGGCATGCTGGCCGCGCGCTTCAAGTGCGTGAACGACACGCTGGGCATGCTGGCGCTGGGCTTGCAGGCGCTGCCGAGCGTGTGCTGGGTGCCGCTGGCGTGCATCTGGTTCGGGCAGACGGAGGCGGCGCTGCTGTTCGTGGTGATTATGGGCACGCTGTGGAGCGTGCTGCTCTCCACGGAGAACGGCATGAAGAACGTGCCGCCCATCTACGCGCGCGCCGCCCGCACCATGGGCGCGGGCAAGCTGTACACGCTGGTGCACGTCACCCTGCCGGCCTCCGCGCCCTTCGTGGTGAGCGGCATGAAGCAGGGCTGGGCCTTCGCGTGGCGCTCGCTCATGGCCGCGGAAATCTACGTCTCCGTGGTCTCCGGCTTCGGCATCGGCCAGTACCTGCACTACGGGCGTGAGCTGCAGCGCATGTACCAGGTCATCGGCATCATGTTCATCATCATCGCCATCGGCCTGCTGGCGGACAAGATTATCTTCTCCCCCGCGGAGCACTGGCTGCACCGCCGCTGGGGTACAGGCAAGGATTGATTCTCTTCCCATGCAACCGGATGCCATAGGTGAGCTGCAGCGCATGCTCGGCGGCGTGATTGCCACGGATGCCGAAACGCTGGCGGAGTACGCGCACGACAAGTGGCACGCGAGCGCGCTGCCGGAATGCGTGGCCTTCCCGCGCTCCACGGAGGAGGTGGCCGAGGTTTTGAAGTTCGCGGATGCGCACGGCATTCCCGTCACCCCGCGCGGCGCGGGCGTGGGCTATGTGGGCGGCTGCGTGCCCGTGCGCGGCGGCATCGTCCTCTCCCTGGAGCGCATGAACCGCATCCTGGAAATCAACCCTGCGGACGGCGTGGCCGTGGCACAGGCCGGCGTGCTCACCGCGGATTTGCAGGACGCCTGCGAGGCGCAGGGCTGGTTCTACCCGCCGGACCCCGCATCACGCAAGGAATCCAGCATCGGCGGCAACATCGCCACCAACGCGGGCGGCCCGCGCTGCCTCAAGTACGGCGTCACCCGCCCCTACGTGCTGGGGCTCACCGTGGTGCTGGCGGACGGCCGCATCCTGCGCTGCGGCGGCCGCACCCACAAGAACAAGCAGGGCTTCGATTTGGTGGGGCTTTTCGTGGGCAGCGAGGGCATGCTGGGCGTGGTGACGGAGGCCGTGCTGCGCATCATTCCCGCGCCGCCCGCGCGCGCCGCGCTGCGCGCCAGCTTCCCGCAGTTCGCCCTCTGCGCCAAGGCGGTGCAGGACGTGCTGCAGGGCGGCCACCTGCCCTGCGCCCTGGAAATAACCGATGCCTTCACCCTGGCCGCCGCCCGCGATTACCTCGGCCCCACCGCCCTGCCCGCCGATGCCAAGGGGCACATCATCATCGAGATTGACGGACAGACCGACGCCGTGGCCGCGGAGCAGCGCGCCATCGCGGACATCCTGCGCGCCACCGGTGCCACGGAAATCATCACCGCCTCCACCGCGGAGGACGTGGAGGCCATCTGGCAGCTGCGCCGCGAATTCTCCTACAGCCTCAAGGCCACCGGCCTCACCAAGCTCAACGAGGATATCGTCATCCCACGCTCCCGCCTGGTGGAGCTGGTGGAATTCTGCGAGTCCATGCAGCGCGAGACAGGAATCCCCGTGGCCTGCTTCGGACACTCCGGCGACGGCAACATCCACACCAACATCATGGTGCTCAAGGACGCCCGGGGACGCGACATCCGCGAGCCTGCCGACGCCCTGGTGGACCGTCTCTTCCAATGGGTCGTGGCCCACGGCGGCAGCATCACCGGCGAGCACGGCATCGGCCTCGCCAAGGCCAAATGGTTCCCCCAGGCCGTCGGCCCCGTTGCCCTGGACCTCCACCGAACCCTCAAAGACGCCCTGGACCCCAACCACACCCTCAACCCCGGCAAAATGGGGTTGGAATGAGCGCCGCATTGCCGCGGCAAACAGGAAAGGCTTTGGGCCTTCACCGCACCTGTGGACAACGAGAAGGGTCTGCCCATCGAAGCCCGCATCACCGTGTGCATGTTCAAGGAACGAAAGGAGCCGCACCTGCATTGCTTCTACCTGCAAAAGACAGGAACGCCCAGCAGCACTGGGGCAAACTAAGTCCCCTATATGGCGCCGGGCGTTCCTGAAGCTCAACATACCACATCCAGCGACCAAGTCAACACCAAAAGCCCCAAAAAAGAAGCCCCCGTCAGGAACGGGGGTGTCATGACGGGTAACACGGCGTTCGTGCCCAATTTACTCGCTATGGCTTTTCGGTTCCGCCAACGCAAGGTGCCGTCAGGAACTTCAATCTACCACACCAGAACGCCAAGTCAACTCCAAAATCAAAATAGTCAGAGCCGCCGCGTAAGCACCTCCAGAGCCATTGGCCTAGCCCCCGCCATACCCTCAACCCCAGCAAAATGGGGTTGGAATAAAAAAGGCGCCTCCGTAGAAGCGCCTATCGGGTTAAACTTCCCTTGCGGGAAAGGCGAACGAATCGCCAGAACGCCGACAAGCGCGAGCATACCACAACCTCACTACCGAGTCAACAGCAAGACAAAAAGGAAGGTTAATACCAGGAGCATACGGTGGACATCCCGCACCTCCCCCCTATCTGCCCCCTTGAGCGATGCCCCGCAGGAACAGAAACGGAGACCAAGGAAATGCTACCACACCACACCGCCAAGTCAACAGCAAATCGGGAAAAATCACGAGCCATGCCCAAGAAAAAAGGCAGCAAAGACATCCTCTCCTAGAATTCGGAATCACCCCTATAACATGAACGGACGCTGCCTCGCCTTACTCAGTCAAGCTAAGCTGACGATAGACAGCGCCCATCCGAAGGCCAATCTACCACACCCCACCACCAAGTCAACAGCAAAAGCGAAAAAGGCATGGAAAAAAAGCATGGAACCCATCATCCATTACCTGTGCTGCAAGAAACCAGGGTAAAAAAGTGGCCACCCTCCGGACCGCGCTCAAAGAGCGGGGCGCCCGGCAATAGGTGGCCTGTTGCATGAACAACCTACCACCTCCCCACCACCAAGTCAACAGCAAAAACAGCTTCGACCGGCAATCACGCTCCCACACGACGGCGGACGCATCACCATCCGCGTGCATAACTAGCCATTCACCAGGAATACCGGCAGGTATGCGGATCGTTGCGGCGTTTCATCTCCGGCGGCAGCTTCGGCTGGTGCGCGGGCATCTGCCGCGCGGAATCAAACAAAGCGCTCCGCAAATCACAGCGCCGCTGCTCCTTCCACCAGTCCAAAGCGTGCATACGCGCCGCCACCGCAAACTCTGCGGGTCGCACATGCAGCTTCCTCTTGCCTCCCTTCTTCACGCCACCACCATACCACACCCCAACCATTTCGCAAGCCCCAATCTTCAAAAGAAGGGGCAACCCGCCGCAATAGCCACTAACTTTGGCGTTATCCAATGCAGCGAGTCGCCCCGATGAGCGCAATCTACCACCGTACACGAAATGAGAGACAATAAATTCAGAGCATACTTCCTATATACGAAAAGGGACGCTGAAGCGCTGTGAGTTCGCCGGTCGAACCTTGGCGATGGTGGCTTCAACATCCCTTTCTCAGCTTCTATTACCACCATCCCACCACCAAGTCAACAGCAAATCGGGAAAAATCACGAGCCTTGTCCAAGAAACAGGCAGCAAAGACGTCCTCTCCTATGAATTCGGAATCACCCCTATAACATAAACGGACGCTGCCTCGCCTTACTCAGTCAAGCTAAGCTGACGATAGACAGCGCCCATCCGAAGGCCAATCTACCACACCCCACCACCAAGTCAACAGCAAAAACAGCTTCGACCGGCAATCACGCTCCCACACGACGGTGGACGCATCACCATCCGCGTCACGGATAAGCCTGTATCTGGTTTCGTGCCTTCAACTCTTCCGGTTTCGGCGCGTGATGTGCCGCCCCGGCGGGATGGCTAGCATCCCAGGGGGCATGCAAGGCAACGCTGAGCCTTTCTCCTAGCCGCCAGCCATGCGTTCCGTGCTTCCGCGCCGCCACCGCAAACTCTGCGGGTCGCACATGCAGCTTCCTCTTGCCTCCCTTCTTCACGCCACCACCATACCACACCCCAACCATTTCGCAAGCCCCAATCTTCAAAAGAAGGGGCAACCCGCCGCAATAGCCACTAACTTTGGCGTTATCCAATGCAGCGAGTCGCCCCGATGAGCGCAATCTACCACCGTACACGAACCGAGTCAACACCAAAAACAGCCCACGGCAAACGGAAGATGATGTCTAGGGTGCCTTGGCGCATGCGCCGTGTGAGAGCAACACCCTGCAGCAGGCAGAATCCCCATTCCCGGTTGCAAGATCCAGGGCCGTCTCGCCGTCATCATCCTTGGCATTGACATCGGCTCCGTGTTCCAGCAAGACCTCGCAACAATCAGCGGTCCATTTGCCCACCGTAATATAGCGCACCTTCGGTGCGGGTCAACCAAACGCTCACGCGACAACGGAGAGGCAACAGAAAAACGCGCACGATTTGAGCATCGGTTGCATACCCGCGCTCGCGTGCACCTCGCGCGCGGAGCGCGCGCTAACTTTGAGCCATCTTGATGGCGATACAAATTTAGCCCAATCCCGTGAGGGTTGGGAATGTCCACCATCCAAACAATTCTGTACCGAACCCCGCACCGCGGGGTGGATGACGTCTCCCGCCCAAATATCTCCCGAAGGCCACGGCGAAGCCTTTGGCGAAGACGGGCGGGCGTCGTTTCTGTCAATTCATAGGGTCCGCGCGAGGCGATCACTCCGCCTCCGCCTTGAATTTCTCGCGGAAGGTGACGCACATGAAGACAATGCCGATGCAGACGGCCAGGGCGCCGTACAGCAGGAAGGTGTGTACGGAGGCGGGGTCGTCCACCATGGAGGTGAAGTAGACAATGAGGCAGTTGCCGATGGTGCTGGTGAGGTAGAAGAAACTCAGCACGATGCTCTTCATGTTCTTTCCGGCGGCGGTGTAGGCGTATTCCAGGCCGGTGGTGCTGACGAGGATTTCAGAGATGGTGATGATGAGGTAGGGCAGGCACTGCCAGAGGATGGAAAGGTTCTCGCCGGCATCGAGGCGGGTTTGAATCCACGCCACCACGCCGTAGCCGATGCCTGCCAGCACGATGCCGCAGCCCATGCGGCGCAGCGGTTGGCTCCACCGCCCGATGTACGGGTAGACGAACAGCGTGACCAGCGGCACCATGATCATGATGAGCAGCGGGTTGAAGCTCTGCATCTCCTCCGCGCCGAACTTGAAATCCTGCCCGAACATCGAGAACTGCAGCGCCTGCATCTTGTCGCCCTGCAGCACCCAGCTGGTGGTGGTCTGGTCGTACAGGCTCCAGAAGGGGATAATCATGAGGAATACGATGAGCACGCGCACCATGTTGCGCGCACCGTGGATTTCCTCCTCCGTGTAGCGGGCGGCGGTGGTTTCCGCGGGGTTGAAGAGCAGGCTGCCGGACACGCCGATGAAGCCGCGCGCACCCGTGGCGGCCGCCAGGCGCAGCCCCGCCACCACAATGGCGATGATGTACAGGATGATGGCCGCCAGGCCGCAGAGCGCGGCAACGGTCTCGCTAAGCCCGCAGAGCATGCCCAGCTGCGTGGCGCCCTCCCTGGCCCAGTATGCCAGCAGCACCAGCACGGGTGCCAGCACAATGAACGAAAGAATGCCCAGCACCGAGCGGGAGGTTTCTTGCACCACGGCGGCTCCGAACTTCTCGCATGCCGCCTTGGCTCCCTTGAACACACGCGTGAACAGGCAGGGCAGGAAGTGCGGCTGCGTGGGCTGGCGGTGGTGGTACGTCTTGCGCCCGCACCACAGCAGGAACGTGGCTATGGCCATGAACACGCCGGGTACCGCAAACGCCCAGCTGTACCCCATGCTCTGCCTGATCCACGGTATCACCAGGAAGGCAAAGAACGAGCCCAGGTTGATGGACCAGTAGAACGCCGCGTACACGCGCGCCATGATTTTGGAATCCGTCTGGTCCTGCACCTGGTCGCCGATGAAGGCGGAGACGCAGGGTTTGATGCCGCCCGTGCCCACCGCTATGGTGAACAGGCCGATGAAGAGGATGATGCGCCGCGTGTCGATGCTGTCCGCAAAGTCCGAGCACGCCAGGATGAAGTTGCCCATGCAGTACACCACGGAGATGTACAGGATGGTGCGGTAGCGCCCCAGGAAGCGGTCCGCTATCCACGCGCCGAGCAGCGGCAGGATGTAGATGATGGCCAGGAACAGGTGCCCCACCTCCACGGCCTCCTGCTGGGTCATGGCCAGCATGCTGGTCATGTACAGCGTGAGGATGCTGCGCATGCCGTAGAAGCTGAAGCGCTCGCAGGCTTCGTTGCCGATAATGTACTTGCCCTGCGGGGGGAACGCGCTCATGGCTGTGGGAGCAGGTGGTGAAAAGTTACTGGTGGAGTCTCACCTCCTTGGCGAACTGCACCTTGTAGCTCTTGTAGGTGTCCTGGATCCAGTCCACCAGGATTTCGCCGCGCAGGCGGGCGTTCTCCATGGGAATGGCGCGGAAGGACTTGATGGCGGCGTAATCCGGGCTGTTCACAATGGTGCGCCCGGTAACGGCGGTGATGCTGGCGCCTTCCTTGGAGATGGCGATGGGTGCGAGCTTGCCTGTGGGCACGCTGATGAGCGCCTTGGCATCCACACCGGCGGGCAGGTCATCCGCCGAGGTGGCCACGCTGACGGGCCCGAAGTCCTTCACGGTGGCGCCGGCGGCCTCCGCCTTGGCGAAGGCGGCTCCCACGCCGCCCTCCGGCAGCGCGGCCTCCATATCCGCAAAGAGCTTGCGGGCGGCCACCTCCAGCGCATTGTCGGCGCGCTGCTTCTTGAGGGCTGCGAGCGCCTTCTCTCGTGCGGCCTCGAATTCCAGCACCACGGGTTCCTCAATAGCCTCCACGCGGATGAAGATGAGCTTGCTGTCCTTGGTGAGGAAGTAGCCGCGCACCTGCTTGATGCTGACGCGCTGCTCCAGGTTGCCGGCCTTCAGGTTGTCCTCGTACTGCTGCACGGTGGGAGCGGTGTCCACCTCGGAGAAAGCCACCTCTGCCAGGGGTATGGTCTTGCCGTTGTGGTCCACCTGCACCTGGAGCTCGGCGGGGGCTCCGGCCAGCGTGGTGAGCGCGGAGGTGGTGTGGCTCTTGCCGTCTGCGGTCTTGTAGGTGAAGGGTTCGTACTCGGGGTTCTCCGCGGCGCCCTCCAGCAGCTGGTCGAAGCCCTTGCCGTCCGCCTTGGAAAGGTCCTCCATGAGCATATCCGCCGTGGCGATGAGGGATTCCAGGTTGGCGCCCTCTGCGGGAGCGAGCGTGTAGACGGAAACGATTCGGCGCTCATCGCTCTTGTAGTCCTCCCTGGTCTCCTCCCAGAATTCGCGCAGCTCCTCCTCGGAGGGAGCGGGCGGCTCGCCCACCGCGCTTGCGGGCAGCCAGGCATTCTTGCCGCGCATGTCCTGGTGGATGGCGTCCACCAGCTCGGACACGGCCTTGCCCTGGTAGCGCACATCCCCGGTGAAGATGTTGTTCAGGCACTCCAGCACGATGAGGTCCGACACCACGCTGCGGAAGGCTGTTTCCTGGGTGTTGTTGCTCAGGCCGCGCACGCGGTCGTAGCCGGTGAGGCGGTGGTAGAGCTCCTGGTCAAAGGAGCCGTCGTCCTGCTGGAAGGGGGGCATGGCCTTGATGTAGGCATCCACCTGCTCCTTGGAGGGCATAATGCCCAGCTCCTGGCCCACCTGCTGGATGATGGCGCGGTTGACGGCCACGTTCACGCCGCCGTCCTCCGCGTATCCGAAGCTCATCACCTGCATCATGCTGCCTATGAAGTCCATGTACTCCCTGTACTCCTGGTGCTCCTCTAGCCAGGCGTTCATGGCGGCGAGCTCGTCGTCGCTCATGTTGTCGTCCTCGTTGGCATCGAATTTGTTGCGCACCTTCTGGCTGGCGGTGGAGTAGAGGGAGTGCAGGTAGGATTCCCCGTTCTCGCCCAGGTTCACGGTTTCCTGGTAGTTGTAGCTCACGCCGTTCACCTGGATGTAGAAGTTCGTGCCGAACATGTTGCCCTTGTCGCCATAGTCCATGAACAGGAAGCCCAGGCCCAGGGCAAACACCACTATCAGCACCAACAGCGAGTTCCGGCGGATGAATTCAAGTACGCTCATATCGTTTCTATGTGAAGATGTCCTTTTTCCCTATGCGCGCGCGTTTGCGCACGCTAACGCGGCTGATTGTACACGATTTTCCGGCACTTGCAAGCCGGGAATGCCGCATCCAGCGCTTTTTTTACGCAGATTCGACCGTTTCCAACCGTTATTGGACACTCCGGGCGGGCGCGGCGTCACACCCTGCACTATGCCAGAATTCTCATCAGCCTTCAGCGGGCTCGATTGCCCGCGCAAACTCACCCTCAAGGAACTCGTGCGCTCCGTGCGCTTCATGATTGCCGCCGAATACGAGGCCATTCAGCTCTATGAGCAACTTGCCGAATCCACGGACAACCAGCTGGCGCGCAAGGTGCTGCTGGACATTGCCGACGAGGAGAAGCAGCATGTGGGGGAATTCCGCCGCCTGCTGAGCATCCTGGCCCCGCAGGACGAGATGCTCTACAGCGCGGGCATGATGGAGACGGACGACCTGGTGGCGGGGGTGCGCAGCCGTTTCGGCGGCGAGCAGCAGGACCCGCCCTGCGCGGACGGCTGCGGGAAATGAGCCGCCGGTTCCGCGGGCTGTTACAGCTCGGGGTCCCAGCCGTTCTTCTCCATGTCGTCGTACATCTTCTTGGCCTCGTCCTTGAGGTCGTGCTCCGCCATGCGCAGGTACATGGCGGATTCCGCGGCATCCGCCTCCAGGTTCACGCCGCCCCTGGCGGTGATGTAGGCCAGGTAGACGAGTGCCTCCGGGACATTGTTGGCCAGGGCATCCTGGAGGGTCTGCTTGGCCTTGTAGGCATCCGCGGGGATGCCGCCCAGGCCGTTGTACTGCACATACGCCATGAGGATGAGCGCGGAGGGAATGCCGCGGTTGGCGGCTTCCAGCATGAGCGGCAGAGAGGCCTTCTCATTCTTCTGCACCCCCAGGCCCTTGAGCAGCATCAGGGATTGGGCGAACGAGCACATGGGATCGCCCGCACGCGCGCCGATGGCAAAGTTGCGGTAGGCGCGGGTGTCGTCCTTGGCAAAGCCGTACTTGCCGTCGTGGTATGACATGCCGAGCATGTAGCGGGCCTCCGTGTTGCCGGACATGGCGGCCAGGCGGATAAGCTGGCGGCCCATCTTGTCGTTGTGCGGGATGCCGAGCCCCTTGACGGCGGCGGGCTGGTTGGGCTCCGTGAGCAGGCAGCCCAGCAGGAACACGGCGCCGGGGCTGTGCATCTTCACGGCCTCCTGCAGCAGTTGGTAGCTCTGCTTGGGCATGGTGGCGGAGCATGCGGCGGAAAGCGCGTACACGGCCTCCGCATTGCCCAGCTTCACGGCATTCTGCAGCCATTCGGAGCGTTCTTTGTCGGTGGGGGCCTGCATGCCCAGGAAGTAGACCACATGGTGGTTGCCGCGCTCAATCTCGGACTTGACCTCCGGCTTGTCCTTGGAGTCGAACCCGTCCAGCCGCCCCGTGAGCTGGAGCCACTTGAAGCGGGGCATGAACTGGCCGCCCTTGCAGGCGGCGAGCATATCCTTGCGGGATTGGGCCTCATCCTTGGGAGTTCCGATACCGTTGATGCGGGCCAGGGCCACGTTGAGCATGGCGGGGGCGTACCCGGCATCCGCCGCCTTCTTCACCATGGCAAAGGCCTCTTTCACCTGCGGGCTCTGCAGCTCCTCCGCGGTAACGCCGGTGAGCATCTTGTCGCCCAAATACTGCATGGCGGGGGCAACACCCTCCGCAGCGGCCTGGCGCATCCAGGCATCCACGGCAAACTCGTCGTTCGTGGCGGTGAGGATGGCCTTCATGGCGGGCAGGAAATCATAGTTGCAAGCCTTGGCCTCCTGCTGGAGGCGCTCCTTGAAGGCGGCGTACTCCTTGGGGTGGGCGGCGGGTGTGGTATCCGCGGCCTGGGCATCCTGCGTGGTTTGGGGGGCGGCGGCCGGCTGTTCCAGGGTGGAGGATTCGGAAGGCAGCACATCCTTCAGGGAATCCAGCAGGTCATCCTGCGCAAAGAGGGCGGGGGCGGCGGCGCAAAGGCCGGCCTGTATCAACACGCTTGTCTTCATGGCGGGCATTGTATGCACGCGCCCGCGCGCTGGCAAGTCCATTCCGTGTCTTGCTACATGAGCCCAACCGCTATCTCATCCGCCACCAAACGCCCGCGCCGCGTGAGCAGCAGAGCGCCGTCCCCACCGCGCCGCGCCAGGCCCTCCCGCTCCAGCATGCACACGAATTCCGCGTCCTGCGGCCGCAGCATGGCGGCGGGCAGACCGGTGTCCGTGCGCAGCATCAGGCCCAGAAGCTCCGTGCGGCGCGCCTCCGCGGATAGTTTCTCCGCCGTGCCGGGTGGCAGCTCGCCCCGCCCCAGCGCGGCAATGTAGGCGGCGGTGTCGCCCGCGTTCTCGTAGCGGGTGCCGTCCACCGTGCCGCAGGCGCCGGGCCCCAGGCCGATATAATCCTTGCCCTGCCAGCAGGCGAGGTTGTGCAGGGATTCCCCGCCCGTGCGCGCGTAGTTGGAAATCTCGTAGTGGCGGAAGCCTGCGGCGGTGAGGATATCCTCCGCCAGCTCGAAGAGGGCGGCATCGCGCTCCTCGTCCCCGCTCCCCGCGTACCGGCGGTGGAAGGGCGTGCCCTCCTCCAGCGTGAGGCTGTATGCGGAGATGTGATCCACGCCCAGGCGCACGGCCTCGCGCAGCGTGTGCTCCCACTCCTGCGCGGTCTGCCCCGGCAGCGCGAACATGAGGTCGATGTTGATATGCGGCATGCCCGCATCTTGCAGCATCTGCACGCTCTCCTCTACATCCGCGGGCGTGTGCTCGCGCCCCAGCAGCTGCAGCAGCCGCGGCTCAAAGCTCTGCACGCCCAGGGAGACGCGGTTGATGCCCAGCTCCCGCCACTGCCGCACCTTCGCGGGCGTGAAGGTGGCCGGGTTGGCCTCGAAGCTCCACTCCTGCACGCGGGAGAAATCCACAGCATCCCGCAGCCCCGCCACCAGACGCTCCAGGTGCGTGGGGGAGAGCATGCTCGGCGTGCCGCCGCCAAAATACACCGTGCGCGGCGCAAACCCGGCGGGCAAACGCAGCCGCGCCTCCCGCGCCACTGCCGCCACAAAGCCGCGCATGTCCGTACTGCCCGGCGTGTGCTTGAAAAACGCGCAGTACGGGCAGATGCGGTGGCAGAACGGTATGTGGATGTACAGGGATTCCACCATTCCAGGGGAATTTAGGATTAGGATTAGGATTTTGACTTGATGCTCGCGCTCATTCTGCCCCACTGCGGAGGCAAAATCAATGCAAGTTTGCCGATTTTGTGGAAAAATAAGAAATTTTGCTTGCATAATCGCGCGGCCTGTGTTTTACTTCCGCCGCGCACAGCGTCGCCGCTGTAGCTCAGTGGTAGAGCAACGCATTCGTAATGCGTGGGTCGTCAGTTCAAATCTGACCAGCGGCTTCACCGCATCGCCATGCGGGGTGCGCCTACAGACACAGTGCCTCCGTAGCTCAGTTGGTAGAGCAGTTGACTCTTAATCAATTTGTCCGCGGTTCGAGCCCGCGCGGGGGTACCAGTCTGTAGGCCCACGGCTGAAACGCACCATATCACGCCTCCGTAGCTCAGTTGGTAGAGCAGTTGACTCTTAATCAATTTGTCCGCGGTTCGAGCCCGCGCGGGGGTATGTCAGGGGGAAGGCTCCGCAAGGAACCTTCCCCTGTTTTTTTGTTTCGGATTTTTTTACGCCCGCAGGAGCGTGCATGTAAAGGGTGGAACGCTCACCACCGCGCGCCGAATTTTCCGGACGGGGAATAATTGCCTTGCCTTTCCGCGGCGGATTGGGTAAGATTCCACGGCTAAACGTAACAAGCATGAACGCAATTCTTGCACTGGAAGACGGAACGATTTTTGAAGGCAAATCCTTTGGCGCCACCGGAACCGCGGTGGGTGAAGCCTGTTTCGACACCAACGTGGTGGGATACCAGGAGGCCATGACAGACCCCGCATACCGCGGCACGGTGCTCGCTTTCACCTACACCCAAATCGGCAACTACGGCGTGTGCGGGGAAGACAACGAGAGCGACTGCCCGCACGTGCGCGCCATTGTGGCGGGCGAGCTTGCCCGCCTGCACTGCAACTGGCGCGCAGACGAGCCCATGGAGCCCTGGATGCAGCGCCACGCAATCCCCGGTATCCAGGGGGTGGACACGCGCCGCCTGGTGAAGGTGCTGCGCACCAAGGGCGCGCTGCGCGCCTGCGTGACCACCGAGCTTGACGCCGCCGCCGCCGTGAAGGCCGCGCAGGAGTGCGCCCCGCTCGCCGGCAGCAACCTGGTGGCAGAGGTGAGCACCGCCGCGCCCTACCACTGGGAAGGCGAATCCCGCATCTGGAAACTTCCCAACAAGACCGCCGGGGACCTCTCCAACTACTACGAGCTGGGCCCCGTGCAGCACAAGGTGGTGGCGTACGATTTCGGCATCACCCGCAACCTGCTGCGCTGCCTGCGCCGCGACGGCTGCGATGTGACCGTGGTGCCCGCAACCACCCCCGCGGAAGAGGTGCTGGCGCTCAAGCCGGACGGCGTGCTGCTCTCCAACGGCCCCGGCGATCCCGCCGCTCTCACGTCCGTGCATGCGGAAATCAAGAAACTGGTGGGCCGGGTTCCCGTGTACGCCGTGGGGCTGGGCTGCCAGCTGCTGGCGCACGCCTTCGGCGGCAAGACCGTCAAGCTGCACACCAGCCACCGCGGCGGCGGACATTCCGTGAAAGCCGTGCAGGGCGGCAAGGTGTACATCACCGCGCAGAGCCACGCGTTCGCCGTGGATGCAGACGCCCTGCCCGCAGAGCTGGAAGTGACCCACGTGAACATGAACGACGGCTCCGTGGAGGGAATACGCCACAAGACGCAGCCCGCACTGGGCGTGGAGTTCGACCCGGAGGGCGCGCCGGATGCAGAGGGCAAGCCCTGCTATTTCCCGGAGTTCCTGCAGCTCATCCGCAACGCCAAGAAGTAATTTTACAGGAAAGCATTTATGAATACACTCGTGATAGGCTCCCAGTGGGGAGATGAAGGCAAGGGCAAGGTTATCGACTTCCTGACGGAAGGCGCGGACTACGTGGTGCGCAGCCAGGGCGGCAGCAACGCCGGCCACACCGTTATCGCCAACGGCCGCAAGTACGTGCTGCACCTGGTGCCCTCCGGCATCCTCTGGCCCGGCAAGGTGAACATCATCGGCAACGGCGTGGTCATCAACCCTTCCTCCCTGGTGGAGGAAATCACCACCCTCCGCGGCCTGGGCGTGGCCATCTCCCCGGAGAACCTGCTCATCTCCGACCGCGCCCACGTGGTGCTCCCCATCCACAAGGACATTGACGCCGCGCAGGAAGAGGCCCTGGGCGACCAGAAAATCGGCACCACCAAGCAGGGCATCGGCCCCACCTATGCGGACAAGGCGCGCCGCATCGGCCTCCGCATGGTGGATTTGGTGGACCCGCAACGCCTGGAGCGCGTGCTCAAGGCACGCATCAAAACCGCCAACGAGGAGCTTGCGCGCCTCGGCTGGAAACCCGCGGACCCGCAGGTGACGCTGGATGCCGTGATGCAGGCGGCAGACGTGCTGCGCGCCCACATCACCAACACCATCCCCGTGCTCAACAAGGCCGTGAAGGCCGGCAAGACCGTCCTCTTCGAGGGTGCCCAGGGCGCCATGCTGGATATCGATTTCGGCACCTACCCCTTCGTCACCAGCTCCAACACCAGTGCCGGCGGCTGCTGCACCGGCTCCGGCGTGCCCCCCACCCGCATCGACAAGGTTATCGGCGTGTGCAAGGCGTACACCACCCGCGTGGGCGCCGGTCCCTTTGTGACCGAGGACGCGGAAATTGCAGACTACCTGCACGGCCTGGGCCGTGAGTTCGGAGCCACCACCGGGCGTCCCCGCCGCTGCGGCTGGACGGATGGCGTGGTGCTGCGCTTCTCCGCCATGTTCAACGGGTTCGACGAGATGGCCATGACCAACCTCGACGGCCTGGACGAGCGCGACACCATCAAGATTTGCACCGGCTACCGCATGGGCGACCAGGTGCTGGAGTACCCCCCTGCCCTCATGGAGGACTGGGAACGTTGCGAGCCCATATACGAAACCCTGCCCGGCTGGAAGCAGGACATCACCAAGTGCACCTGCTGGGAGGAGCTGCCCCCCAACTGCCAGGCATACGTCAAGCGCTTCGGTGAGATTGTCGGCTGCCCCGTCGGCTCCGTCGGCGTGGGCCCGGACCGCGAACAGACCATCGCGGTACCCCATTGAATCTATAATTGAAATTATCTTTGGCAGCGGGCTTGCCAATCGCGCGCGCGTGTGGTAACATGCGCCGCGTCAATTTAGTTGTAAAACTAAAACAATTTAACAAAGGAAACAATTTTCAACACATATGAAGACCATGAAAGCATTGGCGGCGGCGGTACTGCTGGGCGGTGTGGCGCTGGCCCAGATGCCGGGCGGAAGCACACCGCGCGTGCAGGTGGAAAAGGCCACCAAGGGGCAGGACCGCATCATCCGCAAGAGCATAGGGCTCACGGAGGCCATTGATTCCGTGGGCATCCACAGCGCAGTGGAGGGCTACCTCGTGGAAGTGCGCTACAAGGAGGGCAACTTTGTGAAGAAGGGGGATGTGCTGATGCGCATCGACCCGCTGCGCTATGAGGCGGCGGTGCAGAAGGCTGAGGCCGCCATAGCGGAGCTGGATGCCAAGATTGTGTACGCGGAGAAGCGCGTGAAGCGCCTTTCCAACCTGGCCAACAACCAGGCCGCCAGCCAGGAGGCGTACGAGACCGCCATGGCAGCCCTGGCCACCAGCAAGGCCATGAAGGTGGGCGCAGAGGCGGAACTGGTGCGCGCCCGCAAGGACCTGGATGACTGCACCATCCGCGCGGAAATCACCGGCTACATAGGCCGCCTGCTCATCTCCCCCGGCAACTACGTGACCCCCGCGGAGGAGCTGGCCGTCATCAACCAGGCGGATCCCATCTACGTGCGCTTCCCGCTCAGCCAGCATGATGTGAACGCCATCTTCCACGGCCCTAACAAAATCGGCGAGCTGGCGGATGTGCGCATCCTGACCGCCGCCGGGCTGCAGTACGGTGCCCCCGGCAAGGTGAAGATTGTGGACAACCTGCTCACCGGCGGATCCGACACCTACACCCTGTGGGCGGAATTCGCCAACCGGGAGCACACGCTCCTGCCCTCCGGCATCAGCTCCGTGTATGTGAAGCTGCGCGACACCGCAGAGGTGGTGATGGTGCCGCTCACCGCCGTGCACCATGATGCAGGCGGCTCCTACGTCTACACCGTGGATGCAGAGGACACCGTCTCCCGCAAGGAGGTGGTGGCCGGTACCGTGCAGGGCCGCTACCAGGCCATCTACGACGGCGTGCAGGAGGGCGAAACCGTGATTACGGACGGCTCCCACAAGACACGCGTGGGGGCCAAGGTCGTCCCGGTATACCCGGACCAGAAGGTGGAGCGCAAGGAAAGCGCCTCCGGCCAGGTGGCCGGGGAGGCGGTGCCCGTGAAGACCGCCGAGGTGAAACTTATCGAGGACCCCACGGAAATCAGCGTGGCCGGAGCCCAGGTGGAAGCCATCAACAAGGTGCTCATCACCCCGCTGGTGCAGGGGCTTCTCAAGGACATGCCCTTTGAGGAAGGACAGCGCGTCCACAAGGGTGACACCCTGTTCAGAATCGATCCCACCCACTACCAGGCCGCGGTGAACGTGCGCAAGTCCGCCATCGCCCAGCTGGATGTGAGCATCCATGATGCCCGGCTCAAGTACGAGCGCCAGCAGCTTCTCCTGAAGAGCAACGCCTCCAGCAAGGACGAGATGGAGAGCGCCCGCGCCACCCTGGCGGAGGCCCAGGCCCTCAAATCCGCCGCGGAAGCCAGTCTCCGCGTGGCGGAAGACGACCTTTCCCGCTGCACCATCACGGCACCCATGGACGGCATCATCGGCCGCGCGCGCATCTCAGTGGGCGGGTACATAGCCTCCCGCACGCCGCTGGCAATCCTGGTGCAGACCAGCCCCATCTACGTGCGCTTCCCGCTCAGCGAGACCGCGCTGCTGAGCGCCTTCGGCAATGCGGGAACCATGGCCAGGCAGGCGGAAATCACGCTGGTGACCGCCACCGGGCAGACCCACAGGGAAACCGGGCACATAGCCGTGTGCGACAACCACATCCAGGAATCCACCGACACGCTCAACTTCTGGGCCACCTTCCCGAACGCCGCCGAAACCCTGACGCCCGGCGGCACGGTGACCGTGAAAATGCGCCGCAGCCCGGAATTCAAGGTGCCGTCCGTTCCGGCGGATGCCGTGCTCACGGAAACGCGCGGCAAGTACGTGTACGTGGCGGAGAACGGGCACGCCAGAAAGGTGAACATCATCACCGGCGGCTCCACGGAGGACGGCGCCACAGCCGTCTGCCAGGGACTGGAGCCCGGCATGCAGGTCATCACCACCAACCTGGCGGAGCTGGAGGACGGCACGCCCGTCACCCCGGAATCCGCCCAGTAACCCCCTTTTCCCCTTTACAACCATGTTTTCCGAATTCTTCATCCACCGTCCCAAGTTCGCCTTCGTCATCTCCATCCTGATGATGCTGGGCGGCATCCTGTGCCTCAGCAAAATGCCCATCTCCGAATACCCGGAGGTCTCCCCGCCCACCATCACCGTGCGCATGAACTACGCCGGCGCCAGCTCCGAAGAGGTGGCGGAGGTGGTGGCCGCCCCCGTGGAGGAGCAGCTCATCGGCATGGACGACCTGGAGTACTTCTACTCCACCTGCGGCAACGATGGCTCCTACTCCCTCACCCTCATCTTCAAGGTGGGCACCAGCGACGACATGGCGCAGGTGAACGTATCCAACGCCATCAAGGCCGTGGAATCCAAGCTGCCGTCCGAAATCAAGCAGACCGGCTACAGCGTGCGCAAACGCTCCGGGGACATGCTCAACTCCATCTGCTTCACCTGCGATGAAAACAAGATGAGCATCCTGGAGCTCTCCAGCTGGCTGCGCATGAACGTGAAGGACGTGGTGTGCCAGGTGGACGGCGTCTCCAGTGCGGATATCCTGCCGCCCCGCAACTACTCCATGCGCGTGTGGATGAACACCACCCGCATGAACGCCCTCAACATCACCCCGCAGGATGTGCGCGATGCCATCAACGGCCAGAACATCCAGGCCGCGGCTGGCTCCGTGGGCTCTGAGGACGAGCAGTCCTACGCCACCTTCAAGGTGACCGCCACCGGCCGCCTCAAAACCGCGGAGCAGTTCGGCAACATTATCGTGAAACGCGGGGAGAACGGCCACGTCACCTACCTGCGCGACATCGCCACCGTAGAGCTGGGCTCCGAGCGCAACAGCGGCTACAGCCGCCTCAACGGCAGGGACAGCGTGGGTATGATCATCTTCCGAAACAACGAGGCCAACGCCCTCGCCACCGTGCTCAAGGTGCACGAGTGCCTGCAGGGAATCGAATTCCCGGACGGCGTGGAGTGGACCGCCGCGTACGACCCCACACGCGCCATCGACGCCACCATGAAGGAGAGTATCTTCACGCTGGGCCTGGCGCTGGCGCTGGTGATATTCGTGACGTTCATCTTCCTGCAGGACTGGCGCGCCACGCTGATTCCGGCCATCGCCATCCCGGTGTCGCTGCTGGGCGCGTTCATGGTGATGTACGTGCTGGGGTACTCGCTGAACGTGCTGACCATGTTCGGCCTCATCCTGGTGATTGGTTCCCTGGTGGATGACGCCATCGTGGTGGTGGAGAACGCCATGCGCCTCATCCAGGAGGAGAAGATGCGGCCCCTAGACGCCGCCATCAAGAGCATGAAGCAAATCACCGGGCCCGTCATCGCCACCACCCTGGTCACCCTGGCCGTGTACGTGCCCATTGCCTTCTACGGCGGCATGGTGGGCGTCATCTACACCCAGTTCTCCGTCACCATGTGCGTGGCGCTCTGCTTCTCCACCATCAACGCCCTCACCCTCTCCCCCGCCCTGTGCGCGCTCATTCTGCGCCCGGCGGACAAGCAGCCGCGGCGCGCGCGCGTGATTCTGTTCGGGCCGTTCAACTGGGCGCTGGAGAAGGGCCGCAACTTCTACCTCCGCGTGTCGGGCATCCTGGTGCGCAACGCATGGCTCACGGTGCTGGTGGTGCTGCTGGTGCTGGGCGCCAACTACCTGTACTACGCGGGCCTGCCGGATTTCGTGATGAAGCCCATCGGCGAAATGACGGGCATGACCGCCAAGATGGAGGAAATCATGAAGGACCCCGCCAAGCGCGCCAAATTCATGGCGGAGCAGGCGGACCGCCGCTACAAGCCGGAGAACCTTTTCATCCCCCGCGCCCTCAACAACTCCTTCATTCCCGTGGAGGACAAGGGCGCCCTGCTGGCCATGGTCTCCATGGAGGGCACCGCCACCGCCAAGCAGCGCACCGACAAGGTGATGCGCCAGGTGGAGGAGCGCCTTTCCAAGATTGAGGGCATCGACAAGTTCAACGCCATGAGCGGATTCAGCATCACCTCCGGCTCCGGCGAGCAGAACGGCATGATCATGATTATGCTCAAGCCCTGGAACCAGCGCAAGGACCCGGAGCTGCACGTTTCCAAGATTGCCGCCAAAATCAACGCCGCATGCGCAGATATCCCGGAGGCCAACATCATGGCCGTCACCCCGCCCGCCATCCAGGGCTTGGGCGTCACGGGCGGCATCTCCCTGGTGCTGCAGGGCTCCGGTGACGCCACGCCCGTGGACCTCGGCAACACCGCCAAGATTCTCATGGAGCGCCTCATGGCCAACCAGGAGCTCGTTGCCATGGCCCGCACCGAGTACAACGCGGAGAACCCGCAGGTCTTCCTGGAGCTGGACCGCGCCAAGGCCCAGGCTCTCAAGGTGCCCGTGAACACCATCTTCAGCACCCTGCAGAGCGTGATGTCCTCCTACTACGTGAACGACTTCACGCTCTACGGCTTCAACTTCAAGGTGATGATCCAGGGCGACACCAAGGACCGCCGCACGGCGGACGACATCCTCAACCAGATGGTGCGCAACACGGATGGCCAGATGGTGCCGCTCTCCGCGGTGTGCACGCTGTCCTACCGCATGGGCCCGGCCTCCTACGGCCGCTTCAACCAGCTCATGAGCGCGGATATCACCGTGATGAGCAAGCCCGGCGTGGGCTCCGGCAAGGTCATGCGCTTCATCGAGGACGAGATCGCCAAGCTCAACGAGGAGGAGAAGGCCGCCGGCAACAACCGCCGCTGGCAGGCCGCCTGGAAGGACCTCTCCTACCAGGAGCGCCAGAACGAGGGCCAGCTGGGCCCGCTACTGGCCATGGCCATCATCTTCGCCTACCTCTTCCTGGTGGCGCAGTATGAGAGCTGGACCACGCCCGTGCCGGTGATGCTCTCCGTGGCCGTGGCCACGCTGGGCGCGCTCATGGGCGCGCAGCTCTACGGGCTCTCCCTCTCCATCTACGTGCAGCTGGGCCTGCTGATGCTCATCGGCCTGGCCGCCAAGAACGCCATCCTCATGGTGGAGTTCAGCAAGGTGGATCACGAGACGCACGGCACTCGCATCCAGGATGCCGCGCTCAACGGCGCGCGCATGCGTTTCCGCGCGGTGATGATGACCGCCGTGTCCTTCATCTTCGGCGTCGTTCCCCTGCTGGTGGCCACCGGTTCCGGTGCCGCCAGCCGCGTGGAAATCGGCGTCACCACCTTCTACGGCATGCTGCTTGCCACCTGCTTCGGCATCTTCCTGGTGCCCGCTCTCTACTCCCTCTTCGCGCGCATGAGGGACTGGACCGCCCGGAAGCTCGGCAAGGAAACTCCCACACCGGAGGGGAAGTAGGAAGACGCAATCCACCCCGCCCGCATATCTCCGGGCGGGGGTTCGGCCAGCACATGTGATTCAAAAAAGCCCATCCCTTGACAGCGCGGCGCGCGCACTGTATGATGGGCGTGTATGATGTGTGGGCCCACAATGTTCTGCGCATGTGTGTGCGTTTGCGCCCCCGCGCTTGCGGCGGGAGCGCCGCAGCAGGCGTGCGCTGCGCTGGAACAGGCCCTGGCAGAGGAAAACGCCTTGCTGGCCGGGGTGACGGATGCGGCATCAGCCGCAGCCGCCGTACCGCAGCTGCACGCCTGCCTGGAGAAGCTGGCCTCCATGCGGGGCGAGGGGGAGAATGAGCTCTGGAGCTACATCGACAACACGCCGGACGTGAAGACCCGCCTGGTGGAGGTGCTGGAGCGGCTGGCCGCGCAGTTCCGCCGTTTGGAACAGGCGGAATTCTACCGGTGCGCGGAGCTGCAATCCGCGCTGGCGCCGCAGCTTCACACGCCGGAGGAATAGCCGCGCTCCTTCTCGCGCAGCATCTCCTGCACGTTTTCCAGCTCCTGGTCCATGTAGGCCTCCAGGTTGTTGCGGTTGGCCGCCAGCTGAGCGAAAACGCGGTCGCGGTATTCCAGGGCCTGGCGGTGGGCCTCCTCCTCGGAGCCGCACTGGAGGTCGGAGAAATAGCGCGTGATAATCCTTCCCCGCCGCTGGATGCTCACGCGCCAGCCTTGGAAATCCGTGCTCTCGTATGTGTACCGTGTGATGTTCTTGTTGTTCATATCCTGTTTGGGGATGTTCCCGCGTGAGGGACAAACAGGAGGGGGGACGCGGTTCAATAACAATTACGGCAGGATGCGCCCGCCGGGAAATCCGGCGCACTCAGCGCGCAAGCATCATGTACACCACGAACACCGTGCGCAGGGAATACAGGGCCAGTACCCACAGCGCGCGCCGGGGCGGGGCCTGCAGGACATGGATGAACATCACGCACAGCAGGGCCAGCTCCATTACGCCGAACACCACTTCGCGCACCAGAAGGAGTTTGTGCGTCTCCCAGATGTCCGCAGAGTGCTCGAGCTCCGCCGCACCCACCACCTGCATCACATAGAGCACCAGAAACACGCCCACGAACGCACTCCAGAAACGCACGGGGCTTTTATGCACGCTCAACAACAGCGCCAGCACGCAGGGAAACACCACCGGCGGCAGCAGACACCCCGCCGCGTTCTGCATGGGGGCGCCGGGTTGCAGCGGCACGCGCAAGGCCATTAACAGCATGTAGGTTACAAACGCCCAACAGCCCAGGGATAGCACCGTGCGGCGCCACCCGCACTTGCTCACGCACAAGCCGAGCACCAGCACCAGAAGGGCATGCGCCGGGAGCGAGGAGACGCCCGCCGCCAGGCAGCCGTACGACAGCAGCGGCGCGCATAGCGCACCGAACACCATCTTGCCCGCAAAGCTCCGCACAGGGCGCTGAAAGCACACCGCTGCCACCACACCGGTAAACTCTATAAGGAAAACCGCCGGCATGATACCTTGGAAAGCAGAAGCTTGCGCCACCCCATACATGCCGTGAGTATACGCGGAACCCGCCTCCCCCCGCAAGCATATTCGGCAGGCCCGTACAGCCCAATGAATATTGCCGACGTCTGAATTTGAATGGCACGGGCGGGGAATTGCACACATAATTGCCGTGATTTTTTTTGGATTGGTGCTTGACATGCGGGAGAAGTGGCGTACAATATGCGCTCCGGACGTTGTGAGACGGACCGGAGGAAACTTCACCAAAAAACCAGAGACATGAGCAAGAGAACATACCAGCCTTCCAAGCGCTGCCGCAAGCAGCAGTTCGGTTTCCGCGCCCGCATGGCGTCCAAGAACGGCCGCGCCATCCTGGCCCGCCGCCGCGCCAAGGGCCGCAAGCGCCTTCTTCCGAAGGGCGCCGAAGTCCACTTCAAGCGCCACATCATCCAGCACGGCTAAAGCCGCGCCGGCAGCGGGTTCCCGCCCCCTGGCGGGAGAATACCCCCGCAACAGGAAAACACGCCCTGTTCAACGATGCAGCTCACGCGGCGCCAAACCATGAAGCGAGCCTCCGAGTTCGCCTTGGTGCGGGCGGCGGGGTCATCCCGAGCAGGGCGTTTCCTTATCCTGAGCACAGCTCCCCTTCCCGCCGAACAGGCGGATGCCGCCCGCGGCGATGCAGAATCCCGCTTCGGCATTATCACCACCCGCCGCATGGGCCACGCCGTGGAACGCGTGCTCGCGCGCAGGCGCGTGCGCGAGCTGCTGCGCAAGCATGGGGCACCGCTGGCCGCGGGCCGCTATGTGGTGGTGGTGGTGCGCACAAGCGCGGCACAGGCCACGTACGCGGAAATGGAGCAGGATTTCCTGAGACTCCTGAAACGAACCCTCAACAAGCAGGCAGCATGCTGAAGCAAATGGTCATCCTCCCGGTGCGCTTCTACAAGCGTTTCCTGAGCCGCCCGCTGCATGCACTGAGCGGCCCGAACAGCGGATGCCGCTTCACGCCCACCTGCTCCACCTATTTCATTCAAGCCGTGGAAGAGCACGGCGCCCTGAAAGGCTCTGCGCTGGGCATCTGGCGCATCCTGCGCTGCAATCCCTGGGGCGGTTGCGGCTATGATCCCGTACCGCCCCGCAAGCAATCCTAAACACCTTCACCCCCATCATACGCCATGGATAGAACAGCCTGGATAGTTGTCACCATCTGCGTGGTCCTGCTCGGTTTGCAATGGACCATGAACGAACCGCAGGAGCAGCCCGCAGACCAACCCGCGGCCACCGCGCCGGCGGATCCCGCCCAGCAGGCGGCAAGCCCGGTGCAGCCCGCGGAACCCGCCGCGCAACCGGCAACACCCGTTGATGGCGCAGCAGCACCCGTTGCCCAGCCCGCAGCCCCCGCCACGGATGCCCCCGCCGCCGCCAAGCCCGCGCAGGAGATTGCCGTGCTGGAGGGCAAGGACGCAGAGGGCAACGTGGTGGCCCGCTACCATTTCCGCGATGTGGGCGGCAGCATCTCCGGCGTGGAGATGGTGGGCAAGGCCATCAACAGCACCAAGCCGGAACTGCAGCAGAACGTATCCATCAACTCCGACCCCGACCACGGCATCGGCACGCTCATGTTCGGCCTGGCGGAGGACCGCCCCGCCACCTTCGACACCGCCGCCTACCGGGTGGTGGCCCAGGATGAGGGCAGCATCACACTCGTCGCGCAAGTGGGCGAGCTCGTCATCCGCAAGATCTACACCCTCAAGCCCCTGCAGCAGGGGGAGCAGCGAATCGACGGCAACGCCTACGCGTTCGACCTGAAGATTGACGTGCAGAACACCTCCGCCCAGTCCATGGAGGCCCGCAACTGGGGCCTGTACGCCGGCGGTGCCTGCCAGATATCCACGGACGAGCCGGACCGCTACTCCTACTATGTGACCCAGGACAACGGCGACTTCAACAAGGAGAGCGCCGGTTCCTTCAGCGGCATGTTCTCCGGCACCAAGGCGCGCATCTGCACCAGCGACTTCAAGGCGCTGGAATGGGCCGGCGTGATGAACCAGTACTACGCCAGCATCATCCAGCCCGCCAAGGACTCCGGCAACGGCGGCATCTATGCCGCACCCGCCAACTTCAAGCTTCCCGTCACCGGGGAAACCAGCACCAACGGCGTGCAGCTCGCCGTGTGCCTGCCGGACTTCACGCTCAGCCCCAAGACAGCAGAGATGCAGGGCGGGCAGAAAAACCTCTCTTACTCCGTGTTCACGGGGCCCAAGCTGAACCTGATGCTCAGCGACATGAACGGGGAGTTCCGCAAGCTGGACCGCCTGATGGACTACGGCATCCTCACCTTCCTGAGCTACCCCATGAACTGGCTCATCAACCTGTTCTACGGGTGGTTCGGCAACTGGGGCTGGGCCATAGTGGCCATGACCTTCGTGGTGCGCGGCATCATCTGGCCGCTCTACCGCAAGAGCTACATGAGCATGAAGCGCATGAGCCTGCTGCAGCCCAAGATGAAGGAGCTGAAGGAGAAGTACCCCGATGACCAGCAGAAGGTGCAGATGGAAATGATGAAGCTCTACCAGGAGTACGGCATCTCCCCCATGGGCGGCTGCCTGCCCATGCTGCTGCAGATGCCCATCTTCTTCGCCTTCTTCTGGGTTCTGCTCTCCGCGGCGGAATTCCGCGGTGCGGAATGGGTGGGCTGGGTGAGCGACCTCTCCCAGATGGACACGGTGTGCTGGATACCCGTGTTCGGGTACAACCTGCCGCTCAACGTGCTGCCCATCCTCATGGCCGCATCCATGATCATCCAGATGCACATGACCCCCGCCACCGGTGATGCCACGCAGGTGAAAATCATGCGCTGGATGCCCGCGCTCTTCTTCCTGTTCTGCTACACCTACGCCAGCGCCCTGGCCCTCTACTGGACCACCACCAACATCATCTCCATCATCCAGACCATCCTCATCCGCCGCCTTCCCCAGCCGGAGCTCACCAAGGTGAAGCACAAGGCCGGGGCAAAGAAGGGATTCATGCAGCGCATGATGGAAGCCCAGCAGCAGGCTCTCAAGGAGCAGCAGCGGCAGGCCAGAAAGTAACCTGCAACCGCCTTCTATTTGAAAGGCCCGCCCGGTGCATACCGGGCGGGCCTTTTGGATGAATGCTTGGCTGCAGCCTTACACCTCCTCGATTTGGACGTCGTACACCTTGCCGAGGATGTTGAGCTTCATCTGGCGGCCGGAGATGGCGGCGGAAACGCCCACGGAGGAGAGTGCCACGGGGGCACCGCAGTTCTCCGGCACGGCGGGCTTGGCGGGAGCGGTGGGCGGCTCCGGGCGCTTGCCGGCGTAGTAGTCCTCCAGCTGCTGGGGGAACATGGCGTAAATCACGCAGTTCTCGTCCGTGGCGGGGATATTCTTGGCGGTGAGCTTGTCGCGCAGGTCCTGCATGCCGGGCTTGATGAGGTCTGCGGGGCGGCAGGTGATGGGGTCCTTGCCCATCTTCTTGGCGCAGAGCTCCTGCAGATCCTTGTCCACGGGGGCGGGGGTGTGGCCGTAGTAGCCCAGGGCCACATCCGCGCACTGCGGGGTGATGTTCTTCCAGCGGCCGAACTTGACGTTCATCATGGCCTGCACGCCCACAATCTGAGAGGTGGGGGTGACCAGCGGAATCCAGCCCAGGGCCTTGCGCACCACGGGGATTTCCGCAAAGACCTCCTCGAACTTGTCGGTCATGTTCATCTCCTTGAGCTGGTTGCGGAAGTTGGAGAGCATACCGCCGGGCACCTGGTAGCGCAGGGTGTCGCTGTTGACAATCTCGTTGCGGTGGTTGGTGAAGCGGGAGAGGCTCTCATACACCGGCTGGAGCATGGCGGAAATCTGCGTGAGCTTGTCGCGGAAGTCGTCCGCCACCACCGGGCAGCGGTCGTACCCGCGCAGAAGCGCGAGCATGCGCATGCAGTCCGGCTGGCCCGTGCCGTTGGCGAAGGGGGAGATGGACACGTCCACGGCATCCGCCCCGGCGTTGATGCCGGCCACGTAGGTGGCGGCGCCCAGGCCGGCGGTCTCGTGCGTGTGAATCCACACGGGCAGCCCCGTCTCCCTCTTGAGCGTCTCCACCAGGGCGGCGGTTTCGCTGGGCGGGATGAGGCCCGCCATGTCCTTGATGACGATGCCGTCCGCGCCCATCTCCTTGATTTTCTTGCCGAGGTTGGCGAAGTATTCCAGGTTGTGCACGGGGGAGGTGGTGTAGCAGATGGTGCCGTGGGCGATGCATCCGGCCTCCTTGGCGGCGCGGATGGAGGTGCGCATGTTCTCCGGGTCGTTCAGGCAGTCGAAGATGCGGAAGATGTTCATGCCGTGCTTGGCGCTCATCTTCACAAAGGCCTCCACCACATCGTCCGCGTAGTTGGTGTAGCCCACCATGTTCTGGCCGCGCAGCAGCATCATGTGCGGGGTCTTGGGGGCCAGGCGCTTCAGGGTGTCCAGACGCTCGAAGGGCAGCTCGCCCAGGAAGCGCAGCCCGGCATCGATGGACGCGCCGCCCCAAGTCTCCAGGGCGGAGAAGCCCATGGTGTCCAGAATGGGCGCGATATCAAGCATCTGCTGGGTGGACATGCGGGTGGCGGCCAGGGACTGGTGGCCGTCGCGGAGTACGGTGCAATTGAATGTTGCAGGATTCATATTGTGTTACAGGTTGACATTTCTATGCGCGCGTTTGCGCGTTATTGTGGAGGATTGTAGCAAACGGGCTTCCGTGCGTCAAGGAAGAAAAGCGCGGGAGGAGAACGATGTTCGTGCACCCCGGCAGGCTCACTTGATGATTCCCTGCTTCTGCAGGAGGGCGTCGGGGTTGGGTTTGCGGTGCATGAAGTCGTCGAAGAGCTGCATGGCGGGCTTGGAATCACCCTTGGAGAGGATGGAATCCCTGTAGGCCCGCCCGGTGGCGGGGTTGAGCACGCCCTCCTTGGAGAAGCGCGTGAAGGCATCCGCAGCCAGCACCTCCGCCCACTTGTAGGAGTAGTATCCCGCGGCGTAGCCGCCGTTCATCACGTGGCCGAACTTGCGCGCCATGGACGGCTCGCTCGCGGTGGCGGGATAGCGCATGCCCGCCAGCAGGGCTTCCGTGGCGGCATCGATGTCCCGGCCCTGGAACTTCCGCTCAAAGTTGATGTGCATCTCCAGGTCAAGCTTGGCGAGGCAGAGCTGTGCCATGGCGCTGCTTGCGGGGAAGAAGAAGCGGGTGGCAAGGCGCTTCTGCAGCAGGTCCCGCGGCAGGGTCTGCCCGGTCTTGTAGTGGCGGGCGTAGGTGGCCAGGGCCTCCGGCTCCCACACCCAGTTCTCGTTGAGCTGGCTGGGCAGCTCCACAAAGTCGTGGTCCACCAGGGTGCCGCTCTGCATCTGCAGCTCACAGTCGGAGAGCATGGCGTGCATCATGTGGCCGAACTCGTGGAAGAGCGTGCGCACATCGCGGTGCGGCAGCAGCGCGGGCTTCCCCTCCGCGGGCGGGGTCACGTTGGCGCAGAGGGCGGCCAGGTGCGGGCGGTGCGGGGCATCCGCCGTGGCGGGCGCACCGAAGGCTATGGTGCTCATCCATGCGCCCGTGCGCTTGGATGCGCGCGGGAAGATGTCCATGTAGAACGAGCCGAGGTGCGCGCCGGTGGCGGCGTCGTGCACGGCAAAGAGGCGCACCTGCGGGTGCCAGACCTCCGCCGCGCCGCCCGGTGCCTTCTCGCCGGGCTTCAGGCAGACGGTGGGGATTTCGCGGAAGGTGACACCGTACAGGCGTGATGCGATGGCGAACATGCCGATGCGCACCTGCTCCGCCTCGAAATACGGGCGCAGGCTGTCCACGTCGAAGTCATATTTGCGCTTCTGGAGCTGCTTGGAGTAGAACGAGAGGTCCCAGGGGTTGAACTTGTCCGGGCGCGCGCCGGTCTCCCCCTGCACCCAGTCGCGCAGCTCGTCCACCTCGCGGTCGAACGCGGGTTTCACCTTGGCGATCATGTCGTCCACGAAGGCGAGCGCGTTGTCGCCGCTCCCCACCATGCGGTGCGCGGTCATGTCGTCCGCGTAGTTCTTGAAGCCCAGCAGGCGCGCCAGCTCCAGGCGCAGCTGCAGGATTTCCTGCACCACGGGCGCGGTGTCGTACTGCCCGCAGCCTTGGGATGCACCGCCCTCCCACACGAGCTTGCGGGTGGCAGCTACGGTGCAGTTGGCGGTCACCTCGTTGGCGCTGCCGCTGTCCAGCGTGACGAGCCACTGCGGGTTCTCAGGCGTACCGAAACCCTTTTTCAGCGCGGCTGCGGCGGCGCGCCGCATCCACTCGTCCGACAAGCCCGCCAGCTGCGCCTTGTCGGTGACCACCAGCTGCCAGGCGTTCTTGGAATCCAGCAGCATCTTGGCGAACTGGAGCTGCAGCTTGCTGATGCGCTGCACCAGCTCCGCCTTGCGTGCCTTCTGCTCGGGCGGGAGGTCCGCGCCGTTGTCGCGGAAGGCGTCCACCACATCCTGCACGTAGCGCCGGCGGGCGGGCGAAAGTTCCTTCACCCAGGGCTGGGCGGCGGCGCGCTTGATGACGCCCCACAGCCGCTCGTTGGAGGTGATGGCGGCCTCGAACGCGGTGTACTGCGGGCGCATCTCGTCGCTCGCGGCGCGCACCTCCGGGGAATCCATGTTGGCGGAGAGCACCGAGAGGCTGGCTTCCGTCTGGTTCAAGCGGTACTGCATGTCCTGGTAGGCGAGGAACACGTTGTCGAAGGTTTCCTTGCCCTCCGCCACGGCGCAGATGGCATCCAGCGTGCCTTGGGCTTCCCGCAGCATGAAGCGCATGTCCTCCGCAATGCGCTGCGGGGTGAGCGCGGACCAGCGGGGATAGGTGTCCCACGCGCAGGCGGGGTGTTCCTCCGAAAGCTGCGAATGCGGCATGGGCGCGGGCTCGCGCTTCACGGCGGCATCCGCCTGAAGCTCCACCAGCGTGGTGATGAGCGCGTTGTCCTTGAACCAGCCCTCCGGCGTGCGCAGCACCAGACCGCGGGTCTTGTTCCCCTTCTCGTCCGTGACCTCGCGCATGGTGGCGGCGGCGCGGAAGAGGCCCTTCTGCACGGTGGGCCACTCGCCCGCGGAGTCGTTGGAGTCCGTGAGGTACACGGCGGTCACCTGGTGCGTCTCCTCGTCGTACTCCACACCCCAGAGGGAGAGCATGTGCCACACGGGCGTGATCTTGTTGAAATCATCCAGGCGGCGGATGCCGATGGCCACGGCGTAGCCCTGCGACATCAGCTCGCGCAGGCGCTCGGACGAGTTGTCCGCCACGGTCTCCCACTTGAGGTCGGTTCCGGGGAAGGCGCGCCCGCACGAATCCGCGAGCGCCTTGTAATAGCCGCCCTGCCCCTTTCCGAAATCGGTGAGCTTGATTTTATCCGTAGCGAGCACGCCGTTGAACCACCACTGCAGCACGTAGAACGGCTCTCCGGCGCAGTTTGGGAAGGCTTGCCTGTACGTGTTCCAGATGGCCTCGTGCCCCTGCGGACCCATCTGCTTGAACTGCGGGTTGCGGTCCTGCCACCAGGCGAGCATGTTGGCGGCGGTGGCGGCCCAGCACATGTTGCCCACGTCGCGGGAATCCTTGTCGGCATCATACCAGCCGGATTGCAGGGTGACGCCCTCCACCCAGTAGGTGGCGGCGGACGCCAGCCCGCCGAGGGCAAGAAATACAGCGATAGCGAGGTTCTTTATCATAAGGGGGAATCAGTAGTTTTGCACGGGGGAGCCGGGCGCGGCATCCACCTCCGGCACGCTTTCGCAGAAGCGCGCCATGTCGTTCAGGTAGTCCCGCCACGCGATGAACGGCATGGGCGGTGCCTGCACCATCATCATGCGGAACTTCTCAATGCGCTCCGCGGCGGGTGCCAGCACCTCCGGCGGCAGCGCGTTCACCGCGGTCGCCGCGTCTTCCAGCACGTCGCACACGTTGTGGCACACCAGCGGCAGGTCGCAACCCGCGCGCAGGGCGAGCGCGGCGGCCTCCGCCACGCCGTACTTCATGGAAATGGCGCCCATGCACAGGTCGTCCGTGAACACCACGCCCTCGTAGCCCAGCTGGTCGCGCAGGAATCCCTGCACCAGCTCGCGGGAGAGCGAGGTGGGGTGCTCCGCGTCCATCTCCGGTATCAGCAGGTGCGCCACCATCAGCGACGGCAGCTCCGGCATGAGCGCGGTGAACGGGATGCTCGCGCGCTCCAGGAAGCTGGCGCGCGTGCCGTGCAGCACGGGAAGCTCGTGGTGCGGGTCGCATGCGGCATCCCCCATGCCGGGGAAATGCTTGCCGCAGGTCATGATGCCGCCCTTGCAGAGCGTGCGGTTCCACACGCCCGCGCGTGAAATGACGTCCTGCGTGTCGCTGCCCCAACAGCGGCTCGGCAGCGCGTTGGCGTGCGGCGACGCCAAATCCAGCACGGGCGCAAAATCCGTGTTCACGCCCAGGGTGAGCAGCACGTTGAGCGTGTACAGCGCCGCCTTGCGGATGGTGTGCGGGCTGCCGGTGGCGGCCAGCGCGGCGGCGGATGGCATCTGCACGCCGATGGCGGCGGTGCGCACCACGCGCCCGCCCTCTTGGTCAATGGCGATAATGGGCGCGTCCGGCCCCTGGGTGATGCGGCGCAGGTCGTCGGTGAGCTCGCGTGTGAGCTCGTGGTCCGCGATGTTGCGGGAGAAGAGGATGTACCCGGCGGGCTGCAGGCGGGTGAAGAGCTCACGCTCGCGCGCGGTGAGCGTCTCGCCCTCGATTCCTACAACCAGCGGCAGCATGGGGGCAAATCACTTGGTGCCGAAGATGCTCTTGCGCGTGAACAGCGGGAACACCGGCACGCCGCGGCCCTCGATGGCCTCGCGCCCGCCCTCCTCGCGGTCCACCAGCACCAGCGCCGCCACCACCTTGCCGCCCTCCGCCTCGATGGCGTCGAGGGCCATCAGTGTGGAGCGACCCGTGGTGATGACGTCATCCACCACGATAATGTTCTGTCCCGGGGCGAAATTGCCCTCGATGCGCTTGCCGCGGCCGTGGTCCTTGGCCTCCTTGCGCACGGTGAAGATCTTCAGCGGCTTGTCCGACTTGGCGGAGTACATGCCGATGGCCAGCGAGATGGGGTCCGCTCCCATGGTCATGCCGCCGATGGCCTCGGCTTCGGGAAACTTGGGCAGGATTTCCTCCTGCACGAGCTGCCAGCCCAACTCGCCGACGAGGTTGGCGCCGCGCGCGTCCAGCGTGGTCACGCGGCAATCGCAGTACAAATCGCTCTCCTTGCCGGATGCCAGCACAAAGTGCCCGGTCTTGATGGATTTCTTCAGAAGGATGTCGAGAAGTTCTTGTTTCGCGTCTGTCATATCACGAAGCATTGTACACTCGCCCGCGCTTCTTTGCAAGGCGCAAAACGGGTGGAAGGTTGGGGACGGATACGGGCGGAACCCTACATGCGGCGGCGGCGCATGCAGAGGGCGGCCAGCGCCAGCAGGCCCAGCGTGCCCGTGGCGGGTTCCGGCACGCGGGTGATGGTGCCGCTGCCGCGCAGGGTCAGGTTGTAGGTGCCGCCCTCTTCCTGGTTGACGTAGTAGTGGTAGTCGCCCTCGTTGAAGTTGACGTACATGTTGTCCGCAACGCCCTGCCCCGCGGCCACATCCGTGGTGACGCAGAAGACGGTGTCGATGAGTCCGGTGACATCCAGGCCGTACTCGGTCATCTCGCCCACGTAACCCTGCGGCAGGGTGACGGAGCCTTCCGCCAGCAGCAGGTTGAGCGTGATGGGCGTGTCCTGCCCGCCGGGCAGGCAGCTTCCCAAGAGGTCTTCACCGCCGAACTCGATGGTGAACTGCCGCACTCCTTCCTGCAGCACCAGGGACGCACCCACCTGCAGGGAGATGCGGGAGTATGTGCCGCTATCCCAGCCCCCCATCACCGCGGTGGCGGGATTTTCCAGCCCGGCCAAGCTGAAGGTGGTGTTGGAGGCAGGGGCGAGCGTGAGGTCGTCCGTGGCGGTCACCAGGCCGGGCGAGTTGCCAACAATGAGGTTGCCATTCACGGTGGTGGTGGCGATGGTTCCGGCGCCCTTGAGGGTGCCGCCATCCTCCACCACGGTGTTAAAGCAGAGCACGCCCTTGTTGCTGAGCACGGCGCCGTCCTGCACAGTGATGAGGGCCTGGATTTCGGACTCGTTGTCCAGCTCGCTGTCGGTCACCACGGTGAGCATGCCCGCGCCATCTTCGTCATTGATATCCAGATAAAAATCCTTGTTGAAGAAGGTGGTCTCATCCGCCATGGTCCGCAACCCGGTGCCATGCCACCAGATTTTGCTGCCGCCATCCGTTTCGGAAACGGCCAGGCTGGCCTGGGTTTCGGAGGCCATGGCACGGTAGGAGCCGATGGTGCCCACCTTGGTTTCGCGGTCCTCCTGCGCGCCGCTCTCCACCACCACGCCGCCGCCGGCCACGGACAGGCGTTCCGTGCCGTTCACATGGTTCAGCTCGTCCGTGGTGTACTCCACGGTCAGGTTCCCGCCGATTTCATGCAGGAACTTGAGCTCGTAGCCATCCGTGGTTTCCAGGGCCAGCCCCTGCTGCACGGCGGCGTTCACGGCGGCCATGTCGGCACGCTTCAGGTACTGCATTTCATCCTTGCCCTCCAGCAGGGCGCCGATGGTGACGGCCTTGTCGGGGCTGCCGAAATCGTAGTAGTACACGTCCACGCCCTCCAAGCCATTGGCGTATGCGATACCCAGCTCACCGGGAACGTTGGGATCCTCCCTGCCGCTGATTTGGGCGGTGCCGGTCTGGAAACGGCTGCCGCGCCCCAGATACACGCCGTCCGGCGCTGCCGCCGGGTTCAACGCAATGGTGCCGTGGTTGATGAAGGTGCCGCCATCCAGCAGGGCTGTGCTGTTGCCGAAAACGGTGCCGCCTGCATCCACCGACACCTCGCCATGCGCGTCAACCCAAAGGGTGCCGCCGTATGTGAGGCTGCCGCCGCCCTGCACCTTCACGGAGCCGCGCGTGTCATCGCCCCTCGTTCCGTAGAAACCCAGACAGACATCCGCCGCGCCAAGGTCCGCGGAGCCACCGACAAGCACCTCCAGGCTGCCCCGGCCGCCTTCGTAGCCGATGCAGGTATCATTATTGCCGGTGACATGGAGGCTTCCGGCCACGGAAAGCGTGCCGCTCGGAACCGCCTCGGCGCCCTTGCCGTATCCCAGGCAGAGATAGGTGGTGTCGAACGTGCCGCCCTGCGCCACCTCCACCACACCGGTTCCGGCGGTGGTGTTGGGAGAATCGTAGCCGATGTATGCGCCGCGGGCGTCCAGCTTGCTGCCGTTGTAGATGGAAACCCTGCCGATGGCACCGGTCTCTGCGGGACCGTTGACGCCCACCATCATGTAGTTGCTCAGGTTGATGGTGCCGGCGCTGTCCTGCGAGCCGACGTTCACATAAGCCGCGCCGCCGCCGGAGGAAACGTTGAGGATGCCCGTGTTCAGCGAGCTGCCGTCCTGCACGTTGAGGTGGGAAACGGCGCCCGCGCTGTTGCCCATGCTCACGTGGTGGCTGCTACCCGTGCCCACGGTCAGCACAGCCCCGCCGACCAGCGTGAGCGAGCCTTCCGCAGACGGATAGCCCTCCGAGACCTTGTGGGGCCAGCCCGGCCCGCCGATGAACAGGGAGTTCGGCGTGGCGTACTCCACCGTGCCGCCCTGCCCGGCCAGCGTGAAATCGGCGTTGTGGATGGTGCCGTCGCTCTCGCTGTAGCCGATGTTCGCCGTGCTGGAGGAAGCCGTGGTGATACCGGAGCCGAACCCCGCGGCATCCGTGATCACCACCGTGCCGTGATAGTACTGGTGGCTGTTCACGACCACATATTCCGGGTAGGCGTATACGGTGGGAATGGCCGCAAGCAGGGCGGCCAAAAGCATTTTTGGCAATCTCGCTTTCATGGTTGTTCTCTGTTGTGGAAATCTGTTACCGGGCGCGCCTGCGGCGGGCAGCCAGCGCGCAAAGCGCCAGCAGGCCCAGCGTGCCCGTGGCGGGCTCAGGCACGCGGGTGATGGTGCCGCTGCCGCGCAGGGTCAGGTTGTAGGTGCCGCCCTCTTCCTGGTTGACGTAGTAGTGGTAGTCGCCCTCGTTGAAGTTGACGTACATGTTGTCCGCAACGCCCTGCCCCGCGGCCACATCCGTGGTGACGCAGAAGACGGTGTCGATGAGTCCGGTGACATCCAGGCCGTACTCGGTCATCTCGCCCACGTAACCCTGCGGCAGGGTGACGGAGCCTTCCGCCAGCAGCAGGTTGAGCGTGATGGGCGTGTCCTGCCCGCCGGGCAGGCAGCTTCCCAAGAGGTCTTCACCGCCGAACTCGATGGTGAACTGCCGCACTCCTTCCTGCAGCACCAGGGACGCACCCACCTGCAGGGAGATGCGGGAGTATGTGCCGCTATCCCAGCCCCCCATCACCGCGGTGGCGGGATTTTCCAGCCCGGCCAAGCTGAAGGTGGTGTTGGAGGCAGGGGCGAGCGTGAGGTCGCCCTTGGCGGTCACCAGGCCGGGAGAGTTGCCCACGACGAGGTTGCCGCGCACGGTGGTGGCGGCAATGGTGCCGGCGCCCTTGAGGGTGCCGCCCTGCTCCACCTCGGTCTCGGAGATGAGCACGCCCCTGTTGTTGAGCACGGCGCCATTCTGCACGGTGACGCGGGCCTTGATTTCGGACTCGTTGTCCAGCTGGCTGTCAGTCACCACGGTGAGGGTTCCGGCGCCGCCCTTGATATCCAGGTTGAAATCCTTGTTGAAGAAAGCGGTCTCCCCGGCCACGGTCTCCATGCCGGTGCCCTGCCAGAAGACCACGCTGTCGGCCTGCGTCTCGGAGACAGCCAGGTGGGCGGTGGTCTCAGCGGCCTGGTCACGGTAGGAGCCGATGGTGCCCACCTTGGTGTCCAGGTCCTGCTTTTCGCCATCGGAAACGAGCACGGTGCCGCCCGCAACCACCAGGCGCTCCTCGCCGTCCTTCTTGTTGAGCTCGTCCGTGGTGTACTCCAGGGTCACCAGCTTGCCAACCTCGTGCAGGAACTTCAGCTCGTAGCCCGCCACGTCCTCCAGCTCCAGCCCGGCCTTCACAGCGGCGTTGATGGTCTCGATATCCGCCTTCTTGATGTACTGCATCACGGTGTCGCCCTCCAGCAGGGCGCCGATGGTGACCGCCTTGTCGGCGCTGCCGGTGTTGCAGTAGCTCACGGTCACTCCATCCAGGCCGGTGGCGTAGCTGACGCCCACGGGGTCGGTGTCCTCACGGTTGGGGTCGTCCCTGCCGCTGAGGGTGGCGGTTCCGGTCTGGAACCGGCTGCCGCGGCCCAGGGCCACGAAGACACTTTCCGGAAGCTCCGCCACGCTGTCGTTGCGCGCAATGGTGCCGCGGTTGAAGAAGGCGGCGCCCTCCAGCAGGTAGGTCTGGTTGGCGTGCACGGTGGAGGCGGCATCCACATCCACCCAGCCGTTGGCGCCGATGTAGAACTGGGTGTCCGCGACAACATCGCCGCCGTTGGTGACCTGCAGGGAGGAATTCTGCCCCCGGTAGCTCATCAAGAGGTTCTGGGCGGCGTGGAGGGTGCCTTGGTCGTCCACGCGGATGGCGGTGCGGCAGTTGGCAGCCGTGCCGCAGGCAATGTAGGCAACGCCGCTCACATTGAGGGCGGAGCCCTGGCCGGAGATGTTGATTTCCGCGGTGGAGTCGGAGTAGTAGGTGGTGTAGAGTGTCTGCGCCGCCTGCACGCCCACGTTGAATACGCCGCCGTTGGTGATGTTGACAACGGTCTTGGCCACGGGGGACTGCACCCAGCCAAACCAGGTGAAGTCGTCCGAGGCGGCGCGCACGCCGGAGTTGATGACGGAGCCCAGGCCGTCAACGTTGATGGTGCCGTTGCCGGCATAGAAGCCGATGCCGCTGTTGTACGTGGAGCCGGAGAGCACGTTGACCGTGCCGGTGCTCGGGCGGGTGCCGGTGGAACCCACGAACGGATTGGAGAAACCGCCCTCTGCGCCCGCCTTGTCGCGGAAGAGGGCATCCCCCTCCGTGGAGAGGTAGGAGCCGCAGATGTGCGCGTGGACATCGTTCTCGTCCAGCGGGGCCACACGGGAGACGCCGCCCACGAACATGGTCTGGGTGTGGGTGAACTCCGAGCCGTTCTGCAGGGTGAACGTGCCGTCGCCGTCACGCCCGCCCACGCACACCGCCGCCACATAGCCGCGATTGTACTTGAGTGACTGGGTGAAGGTGGCGTTGTCCAGCACCACCTGCGCGTTGATGCCGCCCACCGTCAGCACCGGGCTCTCCACGTACGGGTGGTCCGTCACGTCCGTGTCCTTGATGAGCAGCGTGCCCTCGCGCACCACCAGGGAGCAGAACATGTCCACGTCCTGGTCGAGCACCAGCGTGCCCTGGCCGTCCTTGGCAATGGCGGTGCGGTTGTTGTTTTTCTTGCCGATCTGCTCCTGGGAGAGGTCCACGGTGAAGGTGGGGGCGGAGTTGCTGACGGTCTGGCCCTCGGCCACGGTGATGATTTCCTGCGGCCGCAGCGCATCGTATTTCACATCCGCATATGCGGGGGTGAGCATGGAAAGGGCCAATACCAACATCAGGGTCCTGGTTCGTTTCATATGTAGATTCGTCTAAATTTGTTTACATTCTAAAGACCTTGCGCGCAGTTTCAAGATAAAAATCGGGTGCGTTTACACAAATACGCTTGACCTGTGCGCCGTACGGGTGTACGGTAATGCCGTACAAGCGTACGGAGAATCATACAGGTACCATGAAAAGGACAGCGGAAGACAAGTTGCTGGAGATAGGGATGCACTGGCTGCGGCGCGGTGGTGTGCGCGGGCTGAGCGTGCGCGGCATCTGCGCGGAGGCGGGGGTGAGCCCCGGCACGTTCACCACGTATTTCAAGACGCTGCGTGAGTTTGCGGACCGCCTGCTGGCGCAGTGGTACGAGCCGTTGAAGGAAGAGGTGGGGCGCCACCGGAGCGACGGGGCCAACGCGTACGAGCGCCTGCGTTCGGAGCTGCGCGCCAGCTCCCATTTCTTCCATGAGAACGCGGCGGTGATGATGCAGCTCATCATCGATGCCGGCAAGAGCCAGGCCAGTGTGCAGGATTTGCTGCACGCGGCCCGCCTCACGCACATGAGCTGGCTGAGCGAGGCCATAGCGGACGCGCAGCGGGAGGGCTACATTGTGAAGGAGCCCGTGGAGCGCGTGATGCTGTACTTGTTCGGCGCCATCAACTTCCCCTGCCTGCTCTACCAGCTCATGCCGGAGGAGGGGCTTCCCAAGGACGCCGCCTTCTTCCGGGTGATGGAGGGCGCGGCGGACGAAAAATCCGCACTCCAACGCCTGGACTGGGCGCTGCAGGGCATCATGATCAAACAATAAGACACCCCACACCATGAAGAAAATCATCGTACCCGTCATCATCGTCGCGCTCGCCGCGGGCGGCTTCTGGTACGCCGAATCCGCGGGCTCCGACACACCGCGGGACATCATCCTGAGCGGCAACGTGGACATCCGCAGCGTCAACACCTCCTTCCGCGTGGGCGGCAGGCTGGCAGAGCTCGCCGTGGACGAGGGCGACCGCGTGATGAAGGGCGACATCCTCGGCCGCATCGATGCCGAGCCGTACCGCATCGCCGTGCACCAGGCGGAAGCCAACGCGGAGATCGCCCGCGCCGCCATCGCCGCCGCGGAACAGCAGGCCAACGCCGCCAAGGCCGACCTGGACCTGCATCTCGCAGGGTACCGACAGGAGGAAATCGACCAGGCCAAGGCCGCGCTGGATGCCCAAATCCCCGTGCTGGAGAACGCCAAGAAGGACTATGAGCGCATGAAGGGCCTCATCGGCGGCGGCGCGGTGTCGCAGCAGATGTACGATGCCGCGGAGAAGGCCTACACCAGCCAGCTCTCCACCGTGGCCGCCGCGCGCGCCAAGTACGAGCAGATGGAGCGCGGATTCCGACAGGAGGAAATCGACCTCGCCAAGGCCAACTACGGCGCCGCCACCGTGGCCGTGCAGGAGGCCCGCGCACGCTCCCGCGCCGCGGATGCCCAGCTGGAGCAGGCACGCCTCAACCTCGCCGACACCGACATGCCGTGCCCGTCCGACGGCATCGTGATGACCCGCACGGTGGAACCCGGCACCATGCTCGCCGCGGGCACGCCCGTGCTGGGCATCTCCCTGCGCAACCCCGTGTGGGTGCGCGCGTACATCGACGAGGCCCTGCTGGAGCGCGTACAGCCCAACATGCAGGTGACCGTCACCACGGACGGCGGCGGCTCGTACTCCGGGACGGTGGGCTTCATCTCGCCGCAGGCGGAGTTCACCCCCAAGACCGTGGAGACCGCGGACATCCGCACCACGCTCGTGTACCGCCTCCGCATCGTGGTGCAGGACCCCGAGGGCAAGCTCAACCAGGGCGCGCCCGTGAGCGTGCACCTGCCCGCACAGGACTAGCCCCTCCGCGCCATGCTGGCGGAAATTTCAGATCTGCACTACCGCTTCAAGGGGGAGGACTCGGAAGCCCTCGCCGGGGTGTCGCTTGACGTGCGGCCCGGCGAAATTCTGGGGCTCATCGGCCCCGACGGCGCCGGCAAGACCACCCTCATGCGCGTGATGGCAGGCGTGCTCAAGGCCGCTTCCGGAAACATCTCCATCCTCGGTGGCGACCCCATCGCCGACCATGCCGCGCTCAGCCGCCGCGTGGGGTACATGACCCAGCGGTTCAGCCTGTACGAAGACCTTTCCATCGAGCAGAACCTCATGCTCTACGCCGCCCTCCACGGCATCTCAAAGGAGGATGCCGCCACCCAGGGCGCGGAGCTGCTGGAGGCCGCGGGACTCTCGCGCTTCCGCCCGCGCCCGGCGGGAAAGCTCTCCGGCGGCATGAAGCAGAAGCACGCGCTCATCTGCGCCATGTTCGGCTCACCGGAGCTCATGCTGCTGGACGAGCCGGGCGTGGGCGTGGACCCGCTCTCCCGCCGCGATTTGTGGAAGCTCGTGGAGCGCGCCCGCGGCGCGGGCCGCGGCATCGTCTGGGCCACCGCGTATCTCGACGAGGCCGCCAAGTGCGACCGCGTCTGCATCTTGCACGAGGGCCGCGTGCACTACCTCGGCCCGCCCGACGGCATCCTGGCGGACCTGCGCAGGCGCGTGTTCTCCCTGCACGCGGGCGCGCAGAACCGCCTTTCCGTGCTGCGGCAGATGCAGGCGCGCGACGACGTGATGGACGCCATGATCGAGGGCGCGAACGTGCGGTTCATGCTGCGCGCGGGAGCGGGCACGAATGCCCTGCCAGATGGCGCGGCGCCCGTGGAGCCAAACTTCGAGGAGGCGTTCATCAACCTGCTCGGCGGCAGCGTGCAGAAGGCCGAGCACCGCGAGCCGGACCCGCCGCTGCCCATAGACGACGCCACCTCGGACGGCGTCATCGTCACGGACGGCCTGACCAAGCGCTTCGGCGATTTCGTAGCCACCGACCACCTGACCATCAACGTGAAGCGCGGGGAGATTTTCGGCCTGCTCGGCGCCAACGGCGCGGGCAAGACCACCGCCTTCCGCATGATGTGCGGCCTTATCACGCCGTCCGACGGCAAAGCGGAAATCCTGGGCATCGACCTCCGCAAGGACCCGCGCAAGGCCCGTGCGCACATCGGCTACATGGCGCAGAAGTTCTCGCTGTACTCGGACAACTCCGTGCTGCAGAACCTGCAGTTCTTCGCCACCGTGTACAACCTCAAGGGCAGATACAAGGAGGAGCGCATCTCCCGCGCCATCGACCGCTACACGCTTTCCCCCTACCTGCACCGCAACGCGGGCGCCCTGCCGCTCGGCGTGAAGCAGCGCCTCTCCATGGCTTGCGCCACGCTGCACGACCCCGAGTTCCTGTTCCTGGACGAGCCGACCTCCGGCGTGGATCCCTTCGCCCGCCGCGCGTTCTGGGAAGAAATCAACGAGATGTCCGCGCGCGGCGTCACCATCATCGTCACCACGCATTTCATGGACGAGGCGCAGTATCTGCACCGCATGGTCATCATGAACAGCGGCAAGGTCATCGCCCACGGCAGCCCGGAGGAGCTCAAGGCCGCCGTCGCCACGCCGGAGCTGCCGGAGCCCTCCATGGAGGACGCCTTCATCCACTACATCCGCATCGGGAAAGGAGATGCATTGTGAACCGCCTCGCCGCACTCGTCATGAAGGAGAGCCGGCAGATCTTGAAGGATCCGTCGAGCATCATCCTGGCGTTCGTCATCCCGGTGCTGATGATCCTGCTCTTCGGGTACTGCATCAACTTCGATTCCTCGTACACCTCGGTGGCGCTGGTGCTGCAGGACGAGGCGCCCGCCGCGCACAGCCTGGTGGAGCGCCTCACCGGCTCGCCCAACTTCCACTGCACGCGCGCCGCCGGGCACGACGGCGCCATGCGGATGCTCCACCGCGGCGACGTCAACGCCGTGCTCGTCATCCCCGACGACTTCTCGCGCGGGGTGGAGAGCGGGGCTGGGGCGCGCATGCTGCTGGTGAGCGACGGCACGGTGCCCAACACCGCCAACTTCACCAACCTGTACGTGCAGAGCGTGTACGCCGCGTGGGCGCAGGAGCGCGGGCACGCGGGCGGCATCACCGTGCAGCCCTCGTACCGCTTCAACCAGGCCGCCGTGAGCCGCAACTACGTGCTGCCCGCGTCCATCGGCGTGGTGATGTCGTTCATCGCCACGTTCCTCACGGCCATGGTGGTGGCGCGCGAGTGGGAGCGCGGCACCATGGAGGCCATCCTGGCGTCCTCCGCCTCGCGCACGGAGTTCATCCTCTCCAAGCTCATCCCGTACTTCGTGCTGGGCATGGGCGCCATGGGCATCTGCCTGCTCAGCACCACGCTCATCTTCCGCGTGCCGGTGCGCGGGCCGCTCTGGATGGTGTTCGCGGAGGCCGGGCTCATGCTCTTCAGCGTGCTGGCGTTCGGGCTGCTCATCTCCACCCTGGTGCGCAACCAGTACACCGCCTCGCTCATCTCGCTGCAGGCGTCCATCCTGCCCACCATCCTGCTCTCCGGGTTCATCTTCGAGCTCTCCAGCATGCCGCAGTGGATTCAGGCGGTGAGCTACCTCATCCCCGCGCGGTACCTCTCCCGCTGCCTCACCTCGCTCTTCCAGGCCGGCGTGGTGCCATCCGTGATGTGGTTCAACACCGTCGCGCTCGCCGTCTCCGCCGTGTTCTGGCTCGGCCTCGTCTTCCTCGCCACTCCCAAGCGTCTCGACCAATGAGCATCCTCGTCCACATCATCGCGCTTATCCGAAAGGAGCTGCAGGAGCAGTTCCGCACCCCGCGCAACATCATGGTGCTCATCTTCCCCATCGTCATGCAGTGCCTGCTCTTCCCCTTCATGGTCACCATGGACGTCACAGACTGCCCCACCGCCATCCTCAACGAGGACGGCGGCGCCGCCTCCCTGGAGCTGGTGCAGCGCATCCAGGCCGCCCCGTACATCACGAGAACCGTGCGTGCCGACGGCACCGCGCAGCTCCGCGAATGCATCGACTCCCAAGACGTCATGGTCGGCGTGCACATCCCCGCCGACTTCTCGCGCCGGCTCGCCCGCGGAGAGAACGCCAACGTGCAGGTGATTTGCGACGGACGCCGCTCCAACAGCTCGCAGATTGCCGCCGGGTACATCACCTCCATCGCAAGCCAGATGACCGCCGAGCGGAACGGTGCAGCCGCCACCGCCGCGCCCGCCATGCGGAACCTCTACAACCCCGCGCTCGACCCCAAATGGTTCCTCCTGCCATGCCTTTTCGGGCTGCTCGGCATGCTCACCACGCTCAACATCTCCTGCATGTCCATCGCCAAGGAGCGCGAGGCCGGAACCTACGAGCAGCTCTGCGTCACCCCCATGAGCCGCTTCGAGCTGCTCATCGGCAAGACCGTCCCCGCCGTGCTCATCGTCCTGGGGCAAGCCGTCATCATCCTGCTCATTGCGCGCCTGGGCTTCGGTGTCCCCCTGCACGGCTCCATCCCCGCCCTGTTCGTCGTCGTCGGCATGTACTCCATGGCCCTGGCCGGAATCGGCTGCGCCATCTCATCCTGCTGCTCCACCCAGCAACAAGCCTACATCGGCATGTTCTGCTTCATCATCCCCGCCCTCCTCATCTCAGGCTTCGTCTCCCCCGTGGAAAACATGCCCTCCCTCCTCCAATACATCGCCACCGTCGACCCCCTCTACTACCTCTTCACCGCCACCCGCGGCATCTTCCTCAAAGCCTACTCCTTCGCCGATATCCTCACTCCCCATCTCCTAGCCTTCGCCCTAATCGGCACCACCAATCTGGTCTTGGCATACCTCATGCTCCGCCTGAAAAAGGACTGACCCGCCGCGAAAAAATGGCTTGACAAAGAGTGGTGGCGGCGGGATGCCGAGCACACGTTGGAAAGCGCCCGACGGCCCCGTTCAGGGCGCACTGCGCAGCAAGTGCGGTAAGGGTGATTGGACTGTACCGAAGTGTACAGCCCCCGCAGGGGGTGAGCAGCCGTGGGGCGGCTGCGAATCAAAGCGCCCGACGGCCCCGTTCAGGGCGCACTGCGCAGCAAGTGCGGTAAGGGCGATTGGACTGTACCGAAGTGTACAGCCCCCGCAGGGGGTGAGCAGCCGTGGGGCGGCTGCGAATCAACGCCTTTCGAGGTCGCTGCGTTGCCGTAGCGAACAAATCCACATATTTCGGCCCGGCGTGGGGAAACTCATTCCGGGCCACCTTTTTACCAAGATCCATATGCCTCTCCGCTCTGCTGCTTGCCACAGCAATCAGCCTCGGCGTAAGCATTAGCAGCACACGGGTTCCACCGTACCACAGAGAGCGCGGAATACATGGTGTAGATGCTCGCGAATTCCAAAGCCTGGCGCGGCTTTAGCAAACCAAGTCATGCAATCGCAGCTAATCCTGATAATGGTAATAGTAACTGAAAGGCGGTGATTCGAACTAACTCCATGCGCTTCTGGATTATTTTTATATATACTTACAATATAACAAATACAATTTGTCCCAATCACTCATTCTCATCTTACTATGAAAACAAGAAGACATTTGCACACCAATGCTCTTATTTGAAGTCTTTATGCAAAGAATTCAATAAGGCAATGATATGTGCTAGCCAGTTATCTTTACGAGACGATGGATAATATGTTTCGAGTGCAGTTTTAAAATCGTTCAAGCATTTATAAGTAGGCATTTCAAATTGTGTATCTTGTTGCAAACAGGATTTCCATATATTTAACATTTGATAACATCCAATGAGCTTGCCTACATCTTCATATACATCATGCAAAACATTTTGAGGTTTCTTTCTCCATTCTGTTTTTTTGGCAACTCTTAAAGCCGCTATCCATTGTTTGTTCATTCTGGGAAAAATATAGATATTAAGATGCATATATGCCTTAGCAAGCATATTTTCCATATCTTTTATGTCCCCATTGATTGCAGAGTTTCTTATATGCTCTATGTACTCATCGAACTTGTCTATTTGAGTATTTGTATTTTCTCTTGCTTCATCGAGTTCATTACGCAAATCCATTTCAGTCTTTTTCCATAGCGGGAACATTTTGTTTAATATACATAAGCATACTATTCCTGCGACGGGCAACAAGAAATTTTCTATATAAGAGTTCATCGTTATAAAACAGTTAATTCTAATGTATTGTATACAATTAAGATGCAAAACGAATATTCAATCATGCCGATATCAATAAAAATCAAGCATCAACCGACCAGTGCTTGACGGCTTTCGTTTTTACATCTTTCGTGTTTATCGTTGACTATTTGCCTTGTTTCCCATTCCGATTTTCTTTGAACTTTTGTGCGGCATCCGTTCCCTTGCGAATAATTTCCTGCAGGGTGTTCCTCTGATGCTCAGTTCCCTCCTTAAGCAATCCTCGTTTTGTTTCGGAGTTTGTGTTTTTATTGTTAGTGTTCATAATTATTTAATCCAATTGTTTTTCTCCACGCCGCTGCCCAACTGTTGGACGGCTATAAACGTGAAGCACCCGCTTTTCTAACACGACTTCAAACTCCGAACAAGAACTTTTTTATTATGTAATACAGTAATATCGCATGCAACTCTCGGTTGCATAAAGCCGTATGAAAAATTTATTTTTTTGAACTTTTTTCTCAGGCAGCCGACAATACCGCCGAACTGGGCTTCACTTCACAGCAGGGTGACATTTGCCTGGCGTTCCCACCAGCGGTGCTCCTTTTCCCAATCGCAGTGGGTGGTGCTGTCCTTGGTGCCATCGGGGTAGGACTTGGCTGAAGCCCATGTGCCATCAGGGTTGTGGCCGATGCCGATGGCTGTGACGTGGGCTCCGCATGAGAGTAGCCACTTGGCGGCAATCACGCCGCATGATGCCTCCTTGTGTCCGACTTCCGCCGCTGCCTGCAGCACCATGTTGAGCGGGAAGTTGTTCCCATCGTTGGTGGAGACCACGCGCAGCGGTGCGCGTGGCGCTTCGTCAAAGAAAGCGCGCTCCAGCTTTGCCATGCGGACCACGGCGAGATCTGTGCGCGTTCCCACATCTTCCGGTGCTCCGTAGTAGTGGTTGCAGCGCACCACCACATCCCACTCGCGGGCATCGATGCGCTTTCCAAGGCTACGCCCCACCAAGTCTGCGCCGGAACCAATCAGCAGGACAGATTGCCCGCGCAGACGCAGCGGCGGTTGGTTCATGGGAGAGAACAACAACTCACCAGCCATGGCGTTCAATGCCGGCGGAATGTCGCCGCGCTCGTTGATGTCAACAATGCCCCAGCGGTGTTCTGTCCGAACAATGCGGTGGGGTGCATCGGGCGTGAAAATGTCGGCAATATGCCCCGCACGCCAAGCGTACAGTTGACCATCTGCGGCAACATCAGCGGCATGTGTCTTGCCGCCGAAACGCCCATCTGCATCCACGCTGCGCCAGTCGTTGCGCGGAGCATCGGAAACAGAAATGCACGACGGATGCGCTCCGTGGCGCGTGATGGAAACCGCACGCTCCAACAAGCCGTGTTCGCGCAACGGCTGCGTGAGCTGCACCAGCACGCACACGTCATCGGGAGTGGGTGCCACGGTTTTCTCCGCTTGCTCCAGCGCGGCCTTGTGCGATTCCACGCGCGTCTTGATGTGCAACCACGTCGCAGGCAAACGGAAGGGGAACTCCGCCCTGTCACCCACCGTGTACACCTGCACGGCTTCCTCAATGTACGCCACCTCGTTCAGCAACCACACAATGCTGTATGGTGCCAGCAGCCGGTTCTTCCCCGGGAAGCGTCGACTGGCATGCGCCGTGATGAAAACGTGTATCATCTGCAGTTCGCCGCCTTTCTTCTCCTGCGTGACACCAGCGCGGCCAGCGCCAGCATGGTGAGTGTCGCGGTTGCGGGCTCTGGGATGGTGTGGAAAGAGAAGTACACCTTGCTTGCCGCACCTTCTCCTGCTTCATACCAGCTGTGGAGTGCATACCGCTCGACCATGTCGCCCATATTCAGCACAGCATCGAGGTTCCTATCCATGAGGGCATCGCTCACACCGCCGTTAAAGGACAGGGAAATCAAATCGTACGCCTGAAGTTCTTCCGGAGTAATGCCGCAAAGGCTCAACTGCAGGGCATCCCCAGTCAGATAGACGCTGTCGAATGCGGTTGACAACATCTGTAACACAGAAGCCTCCCTGTTCAGAGAAACCGCGTAGTTGCCCTGAACCATCTGCGTGCCCTGGGCCAAGGTAGTCACCTCTCCCACAAACACGTTCTCATTCAGGACCAGATCCACATTCACGTTGTCAACGACAAGAGTGGCGGGATCATCGGTGATGCGGGAACCAGCCGTGAGCGATACATTGCTCATGTGCACGGTTGCACCCTCGTTCAAATCTATCAGCACATTTGCGAGAATCCCAAGTTGACCATCGATTGAACCATGCAAGCCGTCCTGCCCAATCACTACGCCAGACAGGGAAGCATCGTTGTCATCAGTTGCCGCGATGGAAAACGCATCCGTTGTCAGCGCGCCTTCCCGTATGGTAATCTCACCGCCGAGTTCATCTGCCACAGCGACATTGCCCTCCACAAGCAGCTCTCCCGCGTAGCCAGCGCCGTGGCTCAATGTGCCGCCGGTGGCATGCACGGCGTTATCAATTGCAGCGTCGTTTAGGTCCAGCTGTCCGCCCGTCATTTCCACCGCCGCAGTGGAAGTTACCGAACGGATATCCTCAATGCTGGCGGAATCGCTTCCATTCAAGTAATACGTGTCGCCCCCCGTCACCTCGCAATAGCTCAGTTTGCCATCATACGACGAACCATAGCTCCTGCCGTCGCTCACGGCAGCAAAGTCGCCGAACGTCACGGCGGCTCCTTCGGAAAGTGCCACATCGAGCGTCTCTGTGCGCACGCCGACAAAGCCGCTAGAGCTCCAATGTCCTCTTGCATCCACCAATCCTTCGTCATCCACCGGGGTAAGGGTTCCGCCGAGACTGGAGACATCAAACGTTCCCGCCAGCTCCACACTGCCGGTTCCCCGAATGCCATCAAGCAGAGTCACGGCATATCCGTCTGCCACAGTAAAGGTGTTGACTCCATCCACTTCCACGGAATGCAGCGTTGCATCGGCGGCCAGGTTGAGCGAAGCATCCGCCAATTGCATCTTGCTGCCATCCGCCATGATGAGCTTGGGCGCGCTCACCTTGCTTTCTCCCTCTATCTGTAGGGTTGAGCCGGCAGAGATGTTGATGTCGGATTCCAAACTTCGCAGCGCGGCATCTTTGACAACCAGTATGGCACCGGTGTTTTCTGCCATATCGACACCGTGGGTTTGCAATATCATGCCGTCCTCGATGTGAAGGGTACCGGCGTACAACTTGGTTTTCCCATCAACCCGGATAGTGTGCTTTTCAACGCCGAGAAAATCGGCATGAAAGTATAGCGCCGCGGTTTCCCACTTGGTGATGTCCTCATCCAGATACTTGCCAGAGAATACGACGTCACCCTCGCCTTTCGCTATATTGCCGTCTACGTCGGTATAATCGTTGTTCACAGACAATATGCCATCATTACACAAGATTTCATAAAAGGTGATACGTTGCCCCTTTCCGGCAGAAAGAATGATGCGTTCTTGATCAATGTAGGTTTCTTTATCCCGATCTGGCCCATAGCCCAAATAACCGATTCCCCAATGCAGGCATGAAATTGCCACGTCATTACCCCTGAACACCACATTGTCATTGCCCGTTATTTGGACTGCACCACTGTACCCGACAGCGATTGCGCTTGTCACTACCGGCATTTTTTCAAATGTGGATTCTCTGACGACATGATTCTTCGAAAACTCTACTTCTCCGTTGTTCTCAATCGTTATTCCTCCTCCATCGAAATTGCTGAACGCAGATCCGCCCCAAGCTGCATTCTCGATAAACTTCACGGAAGAATTTTTCTGAATGACAATGGGTGAATTATAGTATGATCTGCAAATTGCTCCACCTAGCATGTCTGATGTATTCCGATAAAAAACCACACTACTGTTGCCTTGAATATTGAAAGGTTTCTCGGGCAATCGCTTCTCCAATCGATGGGTGCCCATTTGTAAAGCACCGCCCTCAAAAGATGCGTTGTTGTTTTGGAATATAACATGTTCGCAATTTTCAACAGAAAACCCGTAACAGTCTGAAACAGCACCACCCCACGAGCTATCACTCTGGGTACCATCAATGTTTTCAAGCAGGACCTTGGAATATCGGGTTAGCTCCACGTATCCCTGCTGCTGTGTGGTGTAGACAACTTCTCCTTTCGGATAGTCTTGAGCATGAGCATCGGGGATTGTGTAAAACGCGGCTGTGCCGATGAACACACTGCGAATCAGGCGAGACAAGCGAATGGGCAAATGAAGTTTCATATTGTATTTGTTTGGATTTTGTTTTTAGGCTGATGAAGGTTTTATTACTTCTCCGGAGGGAGGGGGGCTTGCCCATATTCATTGGGCTTTCTTTGCGTATCTAAAAAGAGCAGTATCAAATTGTATATTGGAACAAATATGAACCAACCGCTGTGCCCAGTGTCGTGAATACGGCGCACAATTGCTGAGATACTAGGCAAAAATATAGCCAACTCAACTATACGCGACAATCCATCTACTACGTAGATACTATCTGGATCTGTCGGTTCATACATGAAGAAGGCTATGCAGAAATTAATAATGAAAATGGCCAGTACCCAAAACCAATACTCCGAACGGCATGCACGACCTTCAAATTGTACGTACCGCTTCATGCAGCTAACGAATGCAGAGCCGAGATTATACGATGGGATAATCATTCTGGCCCGCTTTTTTGTTCTTGTTTCGCCATAGGCATATGGCGAATACGGAGGACGTGCGTCGTTGACGCCCGTCTCCGGCTGCCTGTTAGAATCGTATACCCCAAAATAGGATGTGGGAGGGGAGACTTCTTCAGTCGCCGCAGTCTCGGCGCCTGGTTCATGGTTGATTACCTCGATGGGTTGCCATGTTTCAAATCCCTCTCTCCACACATGGCATCCTGAATCCAGCATGCCATCGCGGTACATCGACCTTATCATATCCTGGTCATAAGGGCCAAGCTGTTTCCCGTTCTTTTCAATGAAGTATTTCATGAACCGTCCTTTTTAGTTTTCTTTTTTGCTACGTCAAAGCTTGTTTTGTGCACGCAGCTGCACCGCTGATGCACAGGGCTTGATTTGTTCGTCTGGGTAATTGTGTGGGGAGCATAACGGTAGGCAGTTTGCCCAATTTTTCGCGTGCTTTCTGCCAGTATACTCCTTCGGTATGGGTATGAGACACCCGCCAAACAGCGTGGCTTCAAATGTTATCGCGTGCTACACTACGCCCTGAACAGCCCTATCTCGCCTTGGCTGCCCACATGCGGTAGCCTTATGCGGCTTACTGGCACGCCATTGAAGATTTTTTCAAAAACTGCTTGACTACCCATACCGAATACGGAAGCCATGAAGATGAAAATCAAGAAGACATCCGACTACGCAGGACGCGATGCGTCCGAGCTTCGTCGTGACAAGGAGGAGCAGGCAGCACTTGAGGTGCTGAAATCAACGGGTATAAATGTGCTGGAGGCTGCGTTGGTGGCCAAGGAAGCATTGGCCCAGGGGCGGGGACGAGTTAGGCGGGCGCGGGAGTGCGTGCGATTGGGGGCGGAGGAGATGAGGAAGCGGGAAAGGACGGTGACGTTTGCCAAGGCCGTGGAAACCGCGCTGGAGGATAGGAAGCGGAAGGGATTGCGAGCGCGGTCGATTGTGGACTTCAGGTATCTATGCAAGCGGATGATGAAAATGAATCCGGGGTTGGCGGAGCGGCGGATGCGGAGTGTTACGTCGGAGGATTGTCGACGGTATCTGGAAACGGCGTTCGGCGGGAGTGCGGCGCAGTATCGGAAGGCGCGCGCGATACTGAGCGGGGTGTTTTCCTCGGCTATCAAGCACGATTGGTGTGATGCCAATCCGGTGTCGCGGGTGGAGGTGCCGGAGGTGGTGGAAAAGCCGATTGAGCCGCTGACGATTGAGGAAGTGGAGTGTCTGGAGGCGGCGGCCCAACTGCCGGAACACCGTGACATGCAGCTGTCGCTGCACCTGATGCTCTACTGCGGCATACGACCCACGGAGGTGAGCCGGATTGATCCCGAACGCGACATCGACTGGCAGAACCAGCGCGTGGTGGTGCGTCCCACCACCTCCAAGACGGGCGGCGGCCGCGTGGTGCCATTGCGCTGCGGGAACATCGACGCCCTGCGGCACGACATCCCGCGCCGCTGGATCCACCGCTGGCGGGCCTTGCGCAAGGCGGCGGGCTGGAGCAAGGAAACCGCCCGCCCCTGGCGGCAGGATGTCTGCCGCCACACCTTCGCCACCTACCACGCTGCGCATTTCCGCAACTTCCCCGCCCTCCAACTCGAAATGGGCCACCGAGATTCCAGCCTGCTGCGTACACGGTACGTGTACGCGGGAAAAACAAGCGAAGCCACAGCCCAGAGCTACTTTGGGAGGTACAAGACCGCCGATGGCCCCGTGCTGGGCGCGCCGCTAGCGGCGCGGTAAGGCGGGTTAGCCAGAAGCGGAGCTTCTGCCCGCAGGGTGAGCGCCCGAGGGGCGGGTGCGAAGCAAGGTACTATGTACGAACTGAGAATAATACCGCGCCCCTGGCGCGGGGCAATTATACATGTGCAGCGCGATGCATGCGCAACACTCGCCGACCTCCGCGCTAACCAGACCACCGGCACACACAAATCATCCGTTTGGCTATAACTCGGCGCGCAAATTAGCGTCACTTTTCGATAATAGTGACGCTAATTTGCAGGCGGGATTCTCCTGCCTGCAGGTGGAGTGAGCGGGTGTTTGGCTACTGAGGCGCTGGGCGCGGGATACGGTTTCGCACACGCATAGCGGGGTAAAAATCCGCTATGCATCCTTGCTGCCTCCTTGCGCAAGCACCGTTTGCTGAGCAGTGCGTGGTGGCCCCGCACTGCATAACGAGCGCGTTAAGCGCGATGTTATCCGCACAGCGCGGCGCGCCTCAGCTACCACGCAAATCAGCCCACAAACACGCACAATCAATCAGAGATGGCAATAACTCGGCGCGCAAACCAGACCACCAACACGCCCAAGTCAACCAGAACGGCAACAACTCTGCGTGCAAATTAGCGTCACTTTTCGGCAAAGGTGGCGCTAATTTGCACGCAGAATACTTCCTCTAGCGAGAGTCATGGATGCGTTCTGCGATGTGTGATGCGCGTACTAAGCGGGGCTAGAATCCTCTATGCTTCTCTGGTGATGCTGGTGTGCGCTTCTCGGCGAACGCATGCCGATGCGGATTGCAATCCGCTATGCCACTTGCGCGCGATGCCGCGTGCAAATGGGGGGCGCAAATTAGCGTCAATTTTCTTGACTGGGTGACGATAATTTGCTGAGATTGTCGTTATGCAGAAGGATCCGGACAAGCGTACCTTTGTGCTTCGCTATGCGCGGGAACACGATAGCTTCAGCATTGATGAATTGCTGGAGGCGGTTTCGGCGCGCATGGAGACGTCGCGCAGCGGGTTGCGGTGGGTTTTGCACAAGGTGACCAAGGAGGGCTATCTGGAGCGCGTGCGGCGCGGTGTGTACAAGAGGCGCACGAAGATGCCGTTTGTTCCCCTGTTGCGTCAGAATGTGCGGAAACTGCGCCGGGAGTTGCTGACCCGGTTCCCGAAGATGCCGTTCATTGTGTACAGCAGCGAGTATTTCACTAAACTGCAAGAGTATCCCATTCCAAACAAACTCTTGTACCTTGAGGTGCCGCGCGACGGGATGGAAGCCGTGTTCCACTATTTGCTGAAACTGGGTTACGAGGCCCAGGTCACCCCCGATGCAACGGCGCATGCCCAGATGATCTGCGCCGCGAGATGCGGGGTGGTCATCCTTCCGCTGCATTCGCAATCGCCGTTCCAATGGGTGGATGGCGTGCCGACTCCGCGCATGGAGAAATTGCTGGTGGACCTGTACGCCGAGAGCGTGTTCGGCTATTTGCGAGGGAAGGACTATTCTGAAATATTCCGGAACGCGTGCCGCCAGTACAGCATTCGGGAGGACACCATGCTGCGGTATGCGGGGCGCCGCCATGCGAGTGCCGCCATAGAAGGCGAGTTGCTCAAGGCGAAGCGCAAAAACAAACGGGGCAGGTAGCCGCCCTTGTGGAGGGCAATTTGACCGTCAGGTATATCTCCACTTCGCGGAGTACCCAATTGGCGGTTGGAATAGAGAACGTGACCCGTGACAAGAGCAGGCCTGCCATGTGCCGTGCACATAGGGTGTCCACCCGCGGCATACTGCCGCGCTGCGTGCATTTTTGCCGCGCCAGCTTGCCGCAGTTTACCGCAATGCCTTCAATGTCTATTTGTTAGATTGTATTACAAGTAACAAAATGAAAAAAATCAAGGTTTCATTTCCAAGTGCTAACAACTAGGATTTTTGTTAGATTTGAGAAAGGTGAAAAATTGGCACGGATTTTGCAACAAAGGAGGCAGAGAGGGCCATCGAGCCGGACTCGTAGAAAGGAGATGAGAAGAATGCCAAATATAATAGAGGAAGCATACGTTAAATGTATTCGCGGCACATCTAGAAATCCTATTCCAGGTGGCGCCTTGAAGTACTGGGAAAAGCAGACAGGGCTGCGCGCCGGCCTATGCTCGCGCGTGGGCTGCAGCGAGCCTGCAACCGATGGAGCCCATGTTATAGTCACCATGTATAAACCCAATGGACAATGGGTGAATCATCCAAGTCGTGAGCAGTACATCATTCCGATGTGCCATGAGTGCAACGAGCAGGAGGGTGAAGCTATACACGTTCGCGCTATATTTGTACCAGTTGCGCAAGGGTAAGGCATCATAGAAATTCAAAGCCGGGGGGTTACCCTCCCGGCTTTTTTTTGCGCTGCGGGAACATCGACGCCCTGCGGCATGATATCCCGCGCCGCTGGGTGCAGCGGTGGCGGGCGTTACGCAAGGTGGCAGGCTGGAGCAAGGAGACAGCCCGCCCCTGGCGTCAGGATGTTTGCCGCCACACCTTCGCCACCTACCACGCCGCGCATTTCAGGAATTTTGCGGCATTGCAGCTCGAAATGGGGCACCGAGACAGCTCTCTTTTGAGAACGCGATACGTGTACGCGGGGAACGGTACCGAAGCGTCAGCCCTTCGATCTTTCCGCGTCTAACCCCGGACTTAGGAGTCGGATTAAGATTAGGATTAGGAATGAGTTCGCGCGCCTTTGGCGCGGGGATACAAGTCCCGTCCGTCACCGCATGGCGCACCGCGCGCATGTCATCTGGGTTGCCAATTATGGGAAAGTGTGGTAGTCTGCGCGCGTTGAAATGAAGAAAAAACTACCCGAAAAGAACGAGGAAAGGCCGCTGAGGGAGGCGTTGAGCGCCTACATGCAGCGGCGGGACTACACCCCGCAGAGCAGCGGCGAGATAGCACGCGGCATGGGCATAGATTCCCGCCAGCGGGCGCTGCTGCGCGAAACGCTGAAACTCTGGCTGGGCCAGGGGCGCCTGCTGAAGTTGCAAAAGGGCGCGTACGCCCTGCGCAAAAGCGCGGAACCGCAGCCGCTCACGGGCCGCATTGTGAAAACCGCCGGCGGCAAGCTGCTGTTCCTGCCGGATGCCGCCGCGCAGGAGCAGATTGCCACCCTGCTGCATGCGGAGTGCCCGCACAGCCTCACCGTGGAGCCGCGGCGCAGCTGCGGGGCCATGGATGGCGACCGTGTGCGCGCCGCCGTGCGCGTGCAGGGCAGCCCCCGCTACCGCCGCGGCGGCAAGGGCGCGCGGCGTCCCGCCGCGGGAGACCTGACCGCCGTGGTCTACATTGATGAAATCCTGGAGCGCGGGCACGCGCGCTGGGTGGGCACCTACCGCGCGGGCGGCAGGTTCGGCGTGATGGTGGGAGACGGCATCACCGCGCCGGAGCTGGTGAACCTGGTGTCCGCCCCGGAGGAGCGCCCGCAGCCCAGCGACACCATTGTGGTGGAGCCCGTGGCGTACCCGGTGGCCCGCACGGCGGCCAAGGGCCGCTGCGTGGAGGTGCTGGGGGATGCCGCGCGCATGGATGTGAGCATCCTGGCCATCATCCGCAAGTACGGGCTGGCAGAGGATTTCCCCGTGGACGTGCTGGCCGAGGCCGCCGCCCTGCCCTCCATCGTGCGGGAAAAGGACATCCGCGGGCGCATGGACTGCCGGAAGGACTGCATCATCACCATCGACCCCGAAAGCGCGCGCGACTACGACGACGCCATCACCCTGCACCGCGCCGGCGGCGGCTGGCAGCTGGACGTGCACATAGCCGACGTGGCCCACTACGTGCGGCCCGGCACCGCACTGGATGCAGAGGCGCAGAAGCGCGGCAACTCCACCTACCTGCCGGACCGCGTGCTGCCCATGCTGCCGCCCAAGCTGTGCGACGGCATCTGCTCCCTCCGGCAGGGGGAGGACCGCCTCACCGCGCTGTGCCGCATGAGCATCGACGCCCGGGGAGCGGTCACGCACGCGGAGTTCGCCAAGGCGGTCATCCGCTCCCGCCGCCGCCTGACCTACGCGCAGGCGCTGGACGTGCTGCAGGGCGGCACCTGCGGGGACAGGGAGGTGGATGCCATGCTGCGCGAGGCCGGGAAGCTCACGCAAACGCTGCGGGCGCGGCGCATGCGGCAGGCCGCGCTGAACCTGGACATGCCGGAGCTGCACGTGCTGGCGGATGCAGAGGGCAACCCCACCGGGGTGGAGTTCACGGAATCCGATGCCGCGCACCAGCTGATAGAGGAGTGCATGCTGGCCGCCAACGAGGCCGTGGCGCACGCGCTCAATGCGCGCGCCCTGCCCGCCATCTACCGCGTGCATGAGGAACCGGACCCCGCCAAGCTGCATGAATTCGGCGTGCAGCTGCGCAGCTACGGCTACAATGCGGGCATGCTCACCACGCGCGAGCAGCTTGCCCACGCCATGGAACAGGTGAAGGGGCACCCGGAGGAAGAGCCGCTCAAGGTGGCCCTGCTGCGCTGCATGATGCGCGCCCGCTACTCCCCGGACCCCCTGGGCCACTACGGCCTGGCCAAGGGAGACTACTGCCACTTCACCAGCCCCATCCGCCGCTATGCGGACCTGGTGGTGCACCGCGCGTTCCTGCGCCTGGCGGGGGATGCATCCGCCCCGCTCTCCCCCCGCGGGCGGCTGGAGGGCGTCTCCGCCCACATCTCTGAAACCGAGCGCACCTCCGCCGCCGCGGAAACGGAGGCGGACCGCCTCATGCTCGCGCGATACCTGGAGCGGGAATGCACCTCCAGGCAACCGCGCGTGTGGGACGGCATCATCACCGCGTGCTGGCCGCAGGGCATAACCGTGGACATACCGCAGCTGCGGGGAGGCGTAAAGGGCTACATCTCCCGCGGCGCCCTGCCCGGCAACACGCATTGGTTCTATGAGAGCCACACCGCCAGCTGGCGCGCGAGCGACGGCAGGAGCATGCAGCCCGGCCAAGCACTCAAGCTCATACCCACCGCCGTGGACGAGGCCTCCGGCTTCGTGGATTTCAAACCCGTGGAACGGTAGGCCCCCCCGCCGGGCCGCCGGGGCACACGCCCCGCTCACACGCGGGGGGCGTTTTGCCCGCCGATGAGCAGCACCATCTCCCCCTTGGGCGGGTGGGCGGTAAACTCCGCCAGCAGCTGCGCCGCCGTGCCGCGGTGGTAGGTCTCGTACACCTTGGTGAGCTCCCGCGCCACGCAGCATGGCACATCCGGGTCTATGGCGGCCAGGGCCTGCACCGTCTTGACAATGCGGAACGGGGATTCATAGAAAATGCAGGTGTGGTCCCCCTGCACCGCCGCCTGCAGCATGGCGGCCTTGCGGCCGGATTTCACGGGAAGGAAGCCGCCGAAAAAGAAAGCATCGCTCGGCAAGCCGGAACCCACCAGGGCGGTGACCACGGCAGAGGGCCCCGGCAGCACGGTGAACGCCACGCCGCTGCGCTTGAGCTCCTGGATGAGACGGTAGCCGGGATCGCTCACCCCGGGCATGCCGGCATCCGTGACCACGGCGAATTTCTCCCCCGCGGCGGCGCGGGCGGCCACCTCCGGGGCGCGCTGCGCCTCGTTGTGCTCATGCAGGCTGAGCAGCGGCTTCTTGATACCGTAGTGGTTGAGCAGCATGCCTGTGTTGCGCGTATCCTCGCAGCATATGCAATCCACCGCCTGCAGCACCTCCAGCGCGCGCCGGGTGATGTCCTCCCGGTTGCCGATGGGAAGCCCCACAAAGCTGACGGGATACTCGATCATGGGAGGGTGAGGTCGGTCACAATGTCTTCCGCCGCCTGGCGCGCGGCATAGGAAACAGCGTTCTGCTCTGCGGTTTGCACGCTGCCGAGATCGTTGTTGAAGAAACTGCCTATGCCGGAGGTGCGCCCGCCCACCAGCACCTTGCCGGTGCGGTTGTCGGTAACGGTGTAGACCAGGTTGACGGTGAGGCCGATTTCAGAGCTGTAGGTGCTGTCCTGCGGGTTGGCGCGCAGGGAGGTGCGCTCCACGGACACCACCTTGCCGGAAATGGTGCAGTCTGCGGCGCCGTGGGATGCCAGGCGCATGGTGCCGGACTTCTCCAGGCTGTCCGTGAGTGCGGTGGTCACCATCATGGCGGCATCCGGGTGCATGGTCTCGTTCTGGAACACGCTCACGGCAAAGCTCTTCACCCCCTGCATCTTGGGGTTGAGCGCGCCGTCCAGATGGTAGCCGCAGGATACCGTGAGCAGGCAGCCGGCCAGCATGGTGATGGTGGAGAGCGTTTTCATGCGCGCGGTGCGGGGGTTAGTTCTTCTTGGCGGCTGCGGCCTGCGCCATGCCCAGCAGCACAGCGGCCTCGCGCGCGGCATCCGGGTTCACGGCCTTCTGGCGGATGACATCCTGGAAGCAGAAAATGGCGGACGGGTATTCGCGGGAACGGAAGAGGTAGTACTTGCCCACATCCAGCTGCTGCTTCACGAGCAGGCGCTTCATGTTGGACGCCTGTGCCAGGGCCTTGCGGGCATCCTTGTGGTTGGGGAAGCGCAGGCTGAATTCCTCGTAGGCCTCGCGCGCGTTGGTGAGGTTGACCAGGTTGTTCTCCCCGCGGGTGCGGCTGCTGGCCCAGAGCTGGGCCACCATGAGCTGGGCCTCCGGCGCGTATGTACTGTCCGGGTAGCGCTCCACCAGGCGGGCGTATTCCATGCGGGCCTCCTCATAGCGGCGCTGGTCCACCAGGAATTTGGCCAGGATGGATGACGCCGTGGCGGACATCTCGTTGTACGGCGCCTTGTCGATGATGTAGCGCAGCCACTCGATGACCTTGGAGGATTCCATGTTGCTGTGCCAGGCGCCGAACATCACGGGCACGGTGAGCGTGCCCTGCGCGCCCGCCATGGCCATGGCGAGCTGGCGGTTGAGGGCATCCGTGTACAGGCGGCTCTGCGGGTAGCGGTCGATGAGGCGGCTGTACTGCTTGAACGCCTCGCGGTAGTCCTTCTTGGCCTCGTACGCCTGCCCCAGCAGGAAGCGCGCCTGGTCTGCATTGGGAGCCACCTGGTGCTGGGTGGCCACCTTCTTGAGCAGGCTGATTTCCTTGCCCAGCTTGCCCTGCTTGGCGTATTCCCGCGCCTTGGCTATCATGGCATCCGCCTGGGGATCCACGGCGCGCACCATACCGGCGGGAATGGCGCCGTCGAACTGCTGGCACATGGGCAGCGCCAGCACCGCCGCCGCACCCATACACAAGAGAAAGGCCTTTCTGCTCATACGCGCCCAAGCCTACCACACCGCCCCCCGCCAACGCAAGCGTGAAATGCGCTGCACGCGCAGGGCGGCAACGCAAGGCGCTCCCCGCGCCGCGCGCAAAATCCGCCGCTGTCCACCTTTGCGCTTGATGGGGGAAACCCGCCATGCTAGAATACGCGCGTGAAAGTCATTGTGGTAACAGGCGGCATTGCGTCCGGAAAATCTACCGTGGTGGAGCTGCTCAAGGAAATGGGCGGCGAAGGCGTGGAGTGTTTCGACTGCGACGCGGCCGTGGAAGAGCTGCAGAAGACGGGGCGCCTCTCGCGCGACCTGGTGGCGGCGTTCGGCGAGCACGCGCTGGATGAAAAGGGCGCGGTGAACAAGGATTTCCTGCGCGACCTGGTGGAGAACGACCCGGAAAAGCGCGATGAGCTCAACCGCCTGATACACCCCAAGCTGGCGGAAATGTTCCGCGATGCCCAGGCACAGGCCCGCCAGCGCGGGGACGTGCACACCTTCCTGCTGGATATCCCGCTGTTCTATGAAAGCCCCGCCGTGTTCGGCGACAGCGACACCATCGTCTGCGTGGCGGCGGTAACGCCGGAAACGCAGGTGGCCCGCCTGGTGGCGCGCGACGGCATCGGCAAGCGCGAGGCCAAGGCCTTCCTGGCCGCGCAGATGCCCACGCAGGAGAAGATAGACCGCTGCAACGTGGTGTTCTGGAACGAGGGCACCCGCGACCACCTGCAGCAGCAGGTGCAGCTCTTCTACAACACGGAACTGGCATCCGAGGCCAACGCCATGCACGCCCGCAGCGTGGTGGTGGACCTCAACGATCTGCGCCTCCAACCCCTCAACGAACTGCAGCGCCTGGCCACCGCCAAGGCCCGCAAGGGCGCGGAAAGCAAGCCCCGCCCGGAACTGGTGGCGGAGCTGGCACGCACCTTCCTGGGAGAGGGCAGCCAGGTCTTCGCCTCCGGCGTGCTGGAAATCGGCAAGGACAACATTGCCTACCTGCGCGATCCCGCCCGCAGCTTCCGCCCCAGCGCAGACGACCCCGTCATCCCGCACGCGCTGGTGCAGCAGTACGGCTTGCGCAGCGGCAACAGCGTGAAAGCGCGCCTGCAGCTGCTGCGCGGCAAGGCCCCGGAGCGCTCCGTGGCGGCAGAGGTGATTGTGGAGATAGAGGGCAAGCCGGCGGAGGAATACGTGCAGCCGAAGGATTTCGACCACCTGACCCCGCTCATCCCCACCAAGCGCCTGCTGCTGGAAAACCCGGATATCAAATCCGCCGCCATGCGGGTGCTGGATATCATCACCCCGCTGGGCATGGGGCAGCGCGCCCTGGTGGTGGCGCCGCCGCGGGGCGGCAAGACCGTGCTCCTGAAAACCATGGCGCGCTCCCTGCGGGCGAACTACCCGGAAGCCACGCTGCTGGTGCTGCTGCTGGACGAGCGCCCGGAGGAGGTGACCGATTTCGAGGAAGCGGTGGACGCCCCGGTGTACGCCTCCACGTTCGATGAGCCCTCCCGCCGCCACGCGCAGCTGAGCGACATGGTGCTGGAGCGCGCGCGCCGCCTGGTGGAACAGGGCAAGGATGTCATCATCATGCTGGATTCCCTCACCCGCCTCTCCCGCGGCTACAACGCCAACCAGACCGGCGGCCGCACCATGAGCGGCGGCCTGGGCTCCGGCGCGCTGGAGAAGCCCCGCAAATTCTTCGGCGCTGCACGCAGTATCGAGGAAGGCGGCTCCCTCACCATCATCGCCACCTGCCTGGTGGACACCGAATCCCGCATGGATGAAATCATCTTCGAGGAATTCAAGGGCACCGGCAACATGGAAATACGCCTGGACCGCGAGCTCTCCGAGCGCCGCATCTACCCCGCCATCTCCATCCCCCAGAGCGGCACCAGAAACGATGACCGCCTGTACCACCCGGACGAGATGGTGCGCATCCTGCAGGTGCGCCGCCAGCTGGCCTCCCTGCCCGGCTGGGAGGGGCTGGAGACCCTGCTGCGCAACATTGCCAAGACCCAGAACAACGCGGAACTGCTGCTCAAGGGACTGGTTATCGCTACGCGATAACTGGATTTACTAAGTACTATGTACTAGGTACTATTTGAAATTCGGCGCCTTACGGCGCAATGCGCATAAAGGCTCATCCGGCAAAATGCCGGATGAGCCTTGTTGATACCCGCGCGGCATAGCCGCGCCTTACTTTCCAAATTGTAAATTGTCAATCCGTAAATTGTAAATCCCTTATGGCGTGGGGAACTGCTTGTTGAAGGCGGATACCTCTGCGCGGAGTGCGGCGTAGGCGGCCTCGTCGCCGCCCGCAGCCAGGATATCCAGGCAGCGGCCGATGTATTCCGCCACGGCGCACACATCCGCCTCCTTCATGCCGCGGGTGGTGACGGCGGGGGTGCCGATGCGGATGCCGCTGGGCTTGTTGGTGGTTCCCTTGTCGTACGGGATGGCGTTCTTGTTCACGGTGATGCCCACCTTGTCCAGCGCCACCTGGGCGTCGGCGCCATTGAGGCCCTTCACGCTCAGATCCACCAGGAAGCAGTGGTTGTCCGTGCCGCCGGCCACAATGCGGTAGCCAAGCTCCGCCATCTTGGCGGCCATGGCCTTGGAATTGAGCACCACCTGGTGCGCGTACTGCTTGAACTCCGGCTTCAGGGCCTCGCCCAGGCAGGCTGCCTTGGCGGCAATGACGTGCATGAGCGGGCCGCCTTGCAGGCCGGGGAAGGTGGCGCTGTTGAGCTTCTTGGCCCACTTCTCCTTGCACATCACGATACCGCCGCGCGGGCCGCGCAGGCTCTTGTGCGTGGTGGTGGAGACGAAATCCGCGTACGGCACGGGGGAGGGATGCTCACCCGCCGCCACCAGGCCGGCAATGTGCGCCATGTCCACGAACATGATGGCGCCCACCTCGTCGCAGATTTGGCGGATGCGGGCAAAATCGATGGTGCGGGAGTAGGCGGAGGCGCCGGCGAGGATGAGCTTGGGCTTCACCTCCCTGGCGGTGGCCGCCAGCGCATCGTAGTCGATGCATTCCGTTTCCGGGTTCACACCGTAGTGGTGCACCTTGTAGAGCTTGCCGGAGAAGTTGGCGAAGAAGCCGTGGGAAAGGTGGCCGCCGCACGCCAGGTCCATGGTCAGGATGGTGTCGCCGGGCTCAATGCAGGCGAAATAGACGGACATGTTGGCCTGGGAGCCGGAATGGGCCTGCACGTTGGCGTGCTCGCAGCCGAAAAGGGCCTTGGCGCGGTCAATGGCCAGCTGCTCCGCCTTGTCCACCACCTCGCAGCCGCCGTACCAGCGCTTGCCGGGGTAACCCTCCGCGTACTTGTTGGTGAGGCAGCTGCCCTGCGCCTCCATCACTGCGGGGGAGGTGAAGTTCTCGGAGGCGATCAGCTCTATGTTGTTCAGCTGGCGCTCGTGCTCCTCCTCGATGATGGCGGCCAGCTGGGGGTCGCTCACGCTCAGGCGGGAGCCGGAGGCCGCGGCCAGGCGGTCCACATGGCGGCCGCCCTCGAACTCCGTCTCAAGCCACGCCTTCAGAATGGGCGCCACGGCATCCGCGCCCACGGCGGAGGCCCCCAGGCAGAGCACGTTGGAGTTGTTGTGCTGGCGGGAGAGCGTGGCCACCTCTGGCTTGGCGCACAGCGTGGCGCGTACGCCCTTCCAGCGGTTCGCCGCTATCGTCATGCCAAGTCCCGTGTAGCAGATGAGGATGCCGCGGTCCGCACGGCGGTCTGCTATGCGCTTGCACACCGCGTTTGCGTAGTTGGCGTAGTTGCAGGATTCCGTGCTGTTCGGGCCCACATCCGTCACCTCGTACCCCCAGTCGCGCAGGGTTTTAACGACAACTTCCTTCAGCTCCACGCCCTTGTGGTCTGAACCAATGGCAATGCTCGGTTGAGTACTCATGGTAAAGAGGTATTGACGCCCCAAGTGTAGCACGGGCGCGCGCGTTTGGCAAGCTGGTATCGCCCGGGCGGGCAAGATGCGGCCCCAAAACGCCCATTGTCAATTCCTGCGCCTTGACATTCCTGTTAGGCGCGATATGATAGGGGCATGGCAATCACTTTTGCGCGCAATGAGGAACGCCGGAACACCGGCAACATGAAGTGGGACCTGCAAGGGCCCCTGCCCTTCGGCATCGCCGATATGGACATAGAATCGCCGCCCTGCGTCATAGAGGCCCTCAAGGCACGCATGGACCACCATTTCTACGGCTACGCCTTCCTGACGGACCACATGAAGGAGGCCATCATCAGCTACCTGAAGGCGCGCCACGGAGTGGAGGCCAAGTCGGAATGGCTGCACGAGCTGCCGGGCTGCGTGCCCGCGTTCACGCTGGTGGCGCGCGCCATCTGCGGGGAGAGCCACGGCGCCATCATGACCTGCTCCCCCGTGTATCCGCCCATGCTGCAGTGCCACGAGGCCGCTGGCGCGCGTCTCATCGATGTGCCGCACGTGTGGAAGGACGGCTATGCGTACTTTGACTGGGAGGCCATGGAAAAGGCGGTGACGCCGGACACCAAGCTCTTCCTGCTGTGCAACCCGCACAACCCGTCCGGCCGCTGCTGGAGCCCGGAGGACCTGCAGCGCGTGGGCGAATTCTGCATCAAGCACGACCTGGTGCTGTGCTCCGATGAAATCCACTGCGACCTGGTGCTGGAACCCGGCATGAAGCACACCTCCGCGCTCACGCTCTCCCCGGAGGTGAAGGAGCGCCTGGTGATGCTGAGTGCACCCAGCAAGACCTTCAACATTGCCGGCATCTGCTTCTCCTACATGTGCGTGCCGAACGCAGAGCTCAAGAAGCGCATCGAGATTGCCCAGGGCTGCAGCCTGCCCACGCTGAACGTGTTCGCCTACGCCGCCGCGGAGGCCGCCTACCGCCAAGGCTGGGGCTGGCATGCGGAGCTGCTGGAAACCCTGCGCGCCAACCGTGATTTCGTGGTCAACTACATCACCACCCAGATTCCGCAAATCAAGGTGGTGCCCAACCAGGCCACCTATCTGGCCTGGCTGGATTGCACCGCACTCGGCGTGGAGAGCCCCCACAAATTCTTCCGCGAGAAGGCCGGCGTTTACCTGGACGACGGCGCCAACTTCGGCGACCCCACCCACGTGCGCCTCAACTTCGGCACCTCCCCGGAACAGCTGCGGGAGGGCCTGGTGGCCATGAAGAAGGCGGTGAACGAACTGCTCGGGTAATTCAGGATTCCTATCGATAAAGGCAGGCGCGCTCCGCGCGCGGAATTTTCACGGCCCGTCCGGCATCATACCGGATGGGCCGTTTGTTCTACTGCGGAGCAACTTCCGGTGTTTCGCGCCTGTATAGATGATGGCAATCATACGGCAGGACCTCCATGTGGCCAATCATGCCGTGGCTGTCATCGAATACCGTTACGGCGGTGATTCTCCCCTTGTGGGACATCGCCATACACGCACGCTGGCGCCCCTGGTAGGGGATAGTCCCGCAGGAGAAGGAAAAGTCCGACCATTTGTATTGGTCGTTGTTTTTCCACCATTCGATGCGTTCCGTGATGTAGCGCAGGTAATCGATTTTCCCGTACAGCTCCACACCCACCGTACAGCTCTTGAACGTCATTTCCTCTCGCATCCACTTGGCCAGCGCGGCCCATTCCCCCTTGGTCATGGCATCATGGAACAGGCGCGCCGCCATCGCTTCGTCCAGGACTGCAGGGCGGGTTGGGCGCTCCTTGATTTCTCCGTCCTCCATCACGCTGTCCGTGCCGCGGAATCCGGCGGCAGTCATCAACAGGGAGTTCTCCACCCCCGCGCATGCCGGTTCCATCTCCATGGAAACGGCGTAGCGGTCTGCTGCAGGCTTGTAGTCCAGGTGCACGCGGCACCAGTAGCAGCGGTCGATATCATCGTTCTCCCTGACAAAGGATTCGATATCTGCGCGCTTTTCGGTGTATGCAAACCGCGGTTCGTGACCATCCACGATGGTATCCACATTGACGACAGCAATTTCACCGCGCTGGTTTTTCACCATGAGGGGAATCGCGCTGCGGGAAAACAGGTCATCCTCTGCCGTGTATTCCAGAGACCAGCCTGCCTTGACGAAGGCGGCGGCGGCCACGCCGAGACCAATGGAACGCTCCTGAAAACGCTCCATGGCACAATAGGCTTTCATGGTGTTCTCATGTTCGCCCTGCCGGCCGCCCACCTCTGCGGAATCCTGCCAGGATTCCTTTGTTTCGCAGAGCTTGTCCGGCACGGCAAAAAGAGTGCCGTGGAAGGCGATGGAATCCCCCACCTTGGGCGTGTAGCCGTCCAGCGAGACGGGCGGCATATACACGGTCATCAGGAAGTCATCGTCATCCGGCATGCAGCGCACCGTTGCCTTGAGACACGCGCCGCCGGGCACCTCCAGCGGGGAGAACACCTGCTTCTCCAAGTGGGTAACAACCCCAAAGCAGCTGGAGAAGGCGGCCTCTTCCCCCTCGCAGTTCTGGTTAACGGCACGCATACCCTCCGTGGAGATTTCGAGCTTGAAATCGGCGGGGGGCTCCTCACCGTGCTCCTCCCGGTACTGCTCCTTGTGCATCTCGAACACGGGACCCTCCGTGATGGAGAAATGCTGGTTGTTGGGAAGGACCTTTTCTGCCACCGTGTATAGAGACCACATGTAGCGGCGTCCGGTGGGCAGCAAATTGGCGAGCACGGAGGACTCCAGACATTCAACCGAGAGCTCGTGCCCGCTTTGGTGCAAAAGGCGGGTGATTCCATACATGCGGAACTCGTCACTCATTTCAACGAGCTCCAGTTCCGTGTACGGGCCCTTGTCGTGGTACAACACAACATGATGCGCCTCAAGCCTCTTATCCCCGCTGTTGACGGCAAGCAGCTGGGCCCAACAAGGAGTGCGCGAACACATGAGTGCAATATAGGCGCCATCCGGCTTTTGGGAAAGGGTGAGATTCCCGACAATGAACTTCGCGGGGGTGCCGTTCTTGATCAGGTACGGCATCAGCAGTTGGATACCCTTGAAAAAATACCCGCAGCCCATGATGGAGGGCAATACGTTGCTGCCCCCCTTCCAGCGGGAGACGGGAAGGAACTGCTCGCTCTGGGCATCGGAGGCAAGCCATTCCCCGTTCTCGCGCAATTTCTCCGGAAGAAACAGGACAAGCTCCGTTCCCCACAGCAGCACGCTGGAATAGAACACGTCCAGCTCCGGAAATTTCGTCTCTGCCCGCACGCATTGGGCGTCGCTCAAACCGTCCAGCTGCATGGGATCGGGCGCGGGCGGCGGCATGAGAATCAGGCAGGGCTTGCCATCATGAACCGCACGGTAGGCGGGGCAAAGATCTCCCTTGTGCGCGGGCTTGTCCAACGGTTTGATTTCGGTAAAGCCCTCCTTTTCCCATGCCTGCAGCACGGTGTTGGAAAAAACGTTCTGCAGCTGCAGGAGGTTCTCGGGTGTGTCCGACACTGGTTCGTCGAACGTTGTCAGAATCGTAATGATGTTATCACTCATAATTGCATTGGGTTGTTGGTTGGTGGGGGTGCCATAGGGTGCACCGGCCACGGCTACAAGCGGCATCATACACGATTAAAGATGACATGCAAGCCAAATTCCGCGCACACGTCAGCGTCCGTGCTGGTCCACCTCTATGGTGATGGCCTGGATGGCGAAGTCGAAGAGCTCATTGTAGAAGAAGACGAAATGCTGGCCCACGTCGGCATCCGGCATCTGGGTGAGGCGCAGGGCACCCGTGTAGGGGATGATCCCGTAGATGGCGGAGGTATCCATGCGGTCCCAGGTTCTTGCAAGGGAGCTGCGGTAGAGGAAGTGGTAGTCGCTCTCCAGGAGACGCACCTTCACGCGGCCCATCTGGCGCACGGCGTTGAAGCTCAGGTCGCGTTCCAGGGGCATGGTGTGCAGCTCGGATTCATACGGGCGGCCGATGTAGACGATTTCTCTTCCCGCGCCTTCCGGAACGACCACATAACCGCTGCCGTCGTCATTGATATCGGCGGTGAAAACCTTCTCCGGATTCCCCGGGCGCCAGCCGCAAATGACACCGCCGGCCAGCAGGTGCGCACCGGAGAAAAGGTTGTTCTCGTCAAGCCAGACCGTCTGGGGGAGGTCCACGAATTTGGGATTGTCGGCGCAGATGCGCTCCACGGCCACATAGCCCGTGGTGTTGTTCCTGGTGACGAACCAGACATCATCATCCAAGTTGTTGCGCGCGGGGAGCGTGGCGATGTGCTGGGGAGTCCTGCCGGGGAGGTCGATGCGCTGCCAGGCGGTGACCTGCTGCTCCATGTTCATGGTGAGCACGGCCAGGGAGCCATCGTTCATGAGCACCCAGATGTAGGAATCTGTGCCGCGCTGCACGCACCACTCCGCCACGCCGCTGCGGAAAAGGTGCTCTGCGAGCAGGCTGAGGTCCACCGTGCTGAAACCATCGCTCTCCAGCTTGTAGGAGATTTCGCGCATGCGGCGGCCGCCGCGCTGGACAAAGACGACGGAGTTCTCCACGGCGTGCACGGGCATGGGCTCGCTGCCCACGGCAGACTGCCGCTTGAAGGCGGCGGAAGTGGCGGTGATGGCGCCGTTGTCCGATGAGACCAGGGACCACTCGCCCTCCGCCGTGCCTACCAGCAGCTCGCGCGTGGCGCACATCCAGCAGATGCGGCTCTGCTCATCGGAGGCCAGGGTGAGGTGCAGCGCGTCATCGGCATCAGAGCCCATGCGGAAGTTCGCGTAGTCGTCCACGCAGCTGGCGATGAGCGTGGTGGGCAGGCCGGGCATGCCGCCGAACCAGAGGCGGTTCTGGAAAAAGCCGCTGAAGGCGGGGTAGCCGTTGCGCGGGCCGAACGCGCCGAAGCTCCAGCGGCGGGTCGTGAACCCGGAGGGCATGTCCAGATACCCCTTCTCCACGGCGGCGGTGGCGGTTCCGGCATTCTGCACGGCGGTGATGCGGAACTTGTACTCGCGGTGCCCCGCGAGGGTACGGAAGGACATCATGGCGGGGATGGGCATGCCGGAGGATGAAATGCACACCAGCACCATGCGGCAGGGTATCTTCTCAGAGCCGCTGAGCGCCCAGTTCTTGCGTTCCTCGTACGCGCTCTGCCCGAATGATTTCACGGTTGTCCAGTCCCAGTCAAGGCAGTCCGCGCCATCGGAGGCCGCGGTGTCGTATGTGCGCCAGAGCTCCCAGGCGGCGTTCCATTCCCCGTGGGTGGTGAGCTCCCAATCGCCGCAGACCTCGTAGGGCATGCCGTCTGCAAGGCGCATGACGCCCGGCATGAAGTGCTGCGGGTAATCCGCGGGGGAGGTCATGCCAGCCACAAAGTCGAGTGCATGGTTGAAGGCCTTGCGGCAGGTGAAGTACAGGTGGTGGGAGGTGCCCTGCTCCGCCACATAGATTTTCGCACCCTTGGCCACGGAGGCGGTCGCCAGGTCCGGGCACTGGAAAACGATAACGCTCATAGAGGTGTTGCGGAACAGGGTGCGCGCGGGCACCTCTGCATCCGCCAGCACATACTCCGCGCCCGCCATGGCGGAATCGAACGCGGTTCCCGCGCCGGACGGCAGTTTCAGCGTGGCGGTGGAGCCGGAGGCGTTGAAGGATACGGAAAGCTGGTCGTCGCGCGTGGCGTGGGTGGCGCGGGGATACGGCTCCGGCGCCAGGGTCTCCACCAGCCAGTCTGCATCCGCGCGGCGGGAGAGGCGCACCACGGGGTGGGTGGGACAAGTGATGAAAACGACATCGTTCACCTGCGTGAACGAGAGCGAACGGATTTGGGCCGCCGTGCTCCACGGCAGGGCAAGCTCGAAAGCCGAAAGGCCGGAGACGCGCACCAGCGCGCCATCCTTGAACACGCGCATGATGCCGGGAGAAAACTCCAGCAGCAGCACGTCCTCCTCCGAGTATCGGAAAGGCACCAGGCGGGTTGCTTTTTCCTCCTGGCTGCGGGCCTCCGTCACAAAGATGGCCCCCTTGCGGCGGCGGATGCCGCCGTACGGCAGCACCGTGAAATTCTTCAAAAGGCGCGCACCGCGCTGGTACGCCTGCAAATCAAAGCGGGAATCCAGCCAGGGGGAAAGCTCGCCGGATGTAAAGCCGATGACAATGGGTACTTCCTGCATACCTGCCACATAGCACGCCCACCCAGCGCACGGCAAGCGCGGATGCATGCGCCGCTGCGCCAACCCGCCGGCGGCACGGCGCCGCGGAGGAACGGCGGGAAACCGCGCGCGGCGCTATTCCGCAGGGGGCGCGCAGGGAGCCGCGCTGTGGGTGGCCAGGTTGTGCAGCAGGGCGGGCGCCGTGGCGTGGAAGCTCATCATCACGCCGTTGCAAAGGTTGCATTCCTGCTCCGCTGGCAGGGACTCGCCGATGAGCATGCCGTTCAGCCACACGCAGTACCCGGCGGGGATCCCCTGCTCTTCCCTGGCGGGAACGTACGCCACGCGGATGGTGGAGGGCCCGGACATGTCGCGCGAGCACAAGATGGTGTCGCCCCAGGAGATGTAGGCCTCGGTAATGGAGAGGCGGCCCAGGCTGCGGCCGTCGCCCACCAGCACGGTGAAGCACTGCTCGGTGTTCCAGCCGCCCTCCGCGCCGTTGCCGAAGCTGAGGGTGAATTCGGCGGTGTAGCCCACGGCGGAATCCACGGGCTTGCGCCACGGGAGCCAGAGGGCGGATTCCTCACCGCTGGCGAAGGAGAGTCCTTCCGCCACCGGCTTCAGGTTCTGCCGCCGCGCCTGGGCGTTGTCGAGCGAGGGGATGTCGAACGCGGCAGCCGCGCGGCGCTCCAGGCCCACCGTGCGGCCGGGGATGCCCATGGCGCGCGCCAGGTTGCCCGCCACCAGCAGCGCCGCCTGGTCCGTGGGGTGGATGCGGTCCGGTGCAAACATCTGCGCCACCGCATACCCGGCGGGCTTGGTGACATCCTGCAGGCCGGGGTTCACATCCGCATACACCACGCGCAGGGTGGAATCACCCGCAGAGGGTGCGAATTCCTTGGAGAGCCACGCATTGAACTTGGTGATGTTCTGTGCCAACGCGTCTGATTTGTCCGTGGCGGTCACGGACATGAGATAGAGCGTGGCGGGCTTGCCGCGGCGCGCGGCGTTCTGCGCCATGGCCTGCACGTTCTCCCTTACGGCGGCTTGCAGCTGCTCCCAAGAGGTCTCCCGCATGCCATTGAGGTCGTTTGTGCCCAGCATGTAGGTATAGGTGTCGGGGGAGAAGGTGTTGCCGGTGTAGGTGCCCACGGCGCCCTTGTTGTCGGGCGTGAGCTTGTCTGACACGCCGAGCCAGTTCTTGATGTTGGAGGACTGCAACCCGCTCACGCTGGTGAGGCGGCGGAAGCGCGCGCCGGAGACCTCGTCCGTCCAGATATTGAACTGGGCACAGTGTTCATTGTCGAACGCCCGCCCGCGGTAGGAAGCCTGTGAGAACGCGCCGCTGTAACAGCCCTTCAAATACCCCTGCGCATCAAAGCCCACCCCGTTGTCGATGCAGTCCTTCTGCAAAAACCAGCGGTAGGAATGGCTGTACGTGCCGTGCGAGATGGAATCCCCGATGGCCATCCACACCCCCAAATCCGCGGGTGCGGCCACACAGAGCGAAGCCAGCCCCACAACCGCCGCCAGTGCACATGCGCTTTTCATGCCCCCATCCTACACGCGCACGCGCCTCTTGTCAAACGGCGAGATTGGTGGGCGCGCGCCAACCGAAAGCCTATAGGCAAACATTGCCCCGCCACGCGAGGGCCGGCAATCATTGTGCACCATTTGTTTCAGCTGCGGCACGTTTTCTCCAGAGCCGGGCCTGGCATTCGCAGTCACCCGGGAAGTAACGGTGTGAGGCCCAATCCAGAAAATCCGCCATGGAGGCGCAGAAATCCGAGCCGTTGACCTCCACCATGCGGCGCAACAGGCTCTTGCCGAGGGTGGCAGCCCAAGGGCGTTCGCTTTCCGACAAGCACCACACCATCCTGGCCATGGTGAAACAGTTCATGGCAGCGGCCTGCGGAGAATCCAGCAGCATGTGGCACATCCGGATGCCGATGCGAACCTTGCGCGGATTGGCGGGAGCGTGCCAGAAATGTGGCCGATACATGAGAAACCCGTGGATAAAGTATACCAGCGCACTACCGCTGTTCCTGCCGATGGCGAAGCGGAACCACTCAGCCAGTTCCTCCAGGTTGTCCGCGCCGTGGTACAGGGGTTCCACGATTTCATCGTAGATAGCGGGGAGGTATCCACCCTCAGCGGCGCGGCTCACATAATCGCGACCGGTTTGCTCATCATCGAGCGAGGTGGCGCGGCGCATCACCCAGCGTCCGTACTCGAACGCGGCCTGGGCGTTGCCCTTGGCGGCAGCGGCTTTCAGCCATGCGGAATGTGTGGTCTCCTGCATAGGTATAGGGTGGTTCTCACGGAAATTACCACAACCGCCACCGCTTGGCAATCCCCATTCGCGAAAAAATAATGGATTTGGGATTTTGCGCGTATGCGCAAAGCAGCCGCCCGGCGCCGTGGTGGCGGGGGCGGCTGGTGATTGATTGGATGGATGAAGGAGCTTACTTCTTCATGGCTTCCTCCACGGCGACAGCCACGGAAACGGTGGCGCCCACCATGGGGTTGTTGCCCATGCCGATGAGGCCCATCATCTCCACGTGCGCGGGCACGGAGGAGGAACCGGCGAACTGGGCATCGCTGTGCATGCGGCCCAGGGTGTCGGTGAAGCCGTAGGAGGCGGGGCCTGCGGCCATGTTGTCCGGGTGGAGGGTGCGGCCGGTGCCGCCGCCGGAGGCGACGGAGAAGTACTTCTTGCCCTTGAGCTGGCACTCCTTCTTGTAGGTGCCGGCCACGGGGTGCTGGAAGCGGGTGGGGTTGGTGGAGTTGCCGGTGATGGACACATCCACGCCCTCCAGCCACATGATGGCCACGCCCTCGCGCACGTCGTCCGCGCCGTAGCAGTTCACCTTGGAACGCTCGCCGTCGGAGAACGGGGTCTTCTTCACCACCTCAACCTTGCCGGTCATGTAGTCGAACTTGGTCTGGCAGTAGGTGAAGCCGTTGATGCGGGAGATGATGTAGGCGGCGTCCTTGCCGAGGCCGTTGAGGATGACGCGCAGCGGCTTCTGGCGCACCTTGTTGGCGGAGCGGGCGATGCCGATGGCGCCCTCGGCGGCGGCGAAGGACTCGTGGCCTGCCAGGAAGCAGAAGCACTCGGTCTCCTCGCGCAGGAGCATGGCGGCCAGGTTGCCGTGGCCCAGGCCCACCTTGCGGTCGTCCGCCACGGAGCCGGGGATGCAGAAGCTCTGCAGGCCCTCGCCGATGGCCTCGGCGGCGTCGGCAGCCTTGGTGCAGCCCTTCTTGATGGCGATGGCGGCGCCCACGGTGTAGGCCCAGCCGGCGTTCTCGAAGGCGATGTTCTGGATGCCGCGCACGATGGCGCGCACGTCGATACCCTTGTCAAGGCAGACCTTCTCGGCCTCCTCGCAGGAGCTGATGCCGTACTTGGCCAGGACCGGTGTGATCTGGTCGATGCGGCGGGAGTATGATTCAAAAAGAGGCATAATGGTATCCTTTCTGTGTTGGTGGTTGATTACTCGTGGCGGGGGTCGATGTACTTGGCGGCGCCGTCGAAACGGCCGTAGGTGCCGGTGTACTTCTTCACGGCCTCGTTGGCGTCCGTGCCCTTCTTGATTTCCTCCATCATGGGCCCCATCTTCACGTACTGGTAGCCGATGATTTCGCCGTTCTCGTCCAGGGCCACCTTGGTGATGTAGCCCTCTGCGAGCTCCAGGTAGCGCGGGCCCTTGGCCAGCGTGCCGTAGAGCGTGCCGGTCTGGGAGCGCAGGCCCTTGCCCAGGTCTTCCAACCCGGCGCCGATGGGCAAGCCGCCCTCGGAGTAGGCGCTCTGCGTGCGGCCGTACACAATCTGCAGGAAGAGCTCCCGCATGGCGGTGTTGATGGCATCGCACACCAGGTCCGTGTTCAGGGCCTCCAGCACGGTCTTGCCCGGCAGGATTTCGGAGGCCATGGCGGCGGAGTGGGTCATGCCGGAGCAGCCGATGGTTTCCACCAGCGCCTCCTGGATGACGCCCTGCTTCACGTTGAGCGTCAGCTTGCACGCACCCTGCTGCGGGGCGCACCAGCCCACGCCGTGGGTCAGGCCGGAGATATCCTCAATCTTGGTAGACTGCGTCCATGCGCCCTCCTGAGGAATGGGGGCCGGGCCGTGGTTACAGCCCTTCTTGACGCAGCACATGTTCTCAACTTCAGTTGTATACTGCATAGTGTTGTTATTTCTGGTTTGGAAAGGCATTCCCCCCGCGCACACGCACGGGCGTAGAATTTCCCGCTGGCGTGATTATACATCCCGCGCGGCTCCATTGCGAGCCAAAAATCAACGGCGGGGACGAAAAAAACGCGCGCGGGCCACGAGACGGGGCCACATGGGACTACAGCCCGCAGAGGATGGCGATACCGCAGGCGGCGATGGTGGCGCCGGCGATTTCGTGGGCGTAGTTCTGGAGGGAGTGAGAGTGGACGGCGCGGAGGCCGAGCATGCCTGCGGCAACGGCGGCGAGCATGGTGGCAATGGTGACGCCGGAGAAGATGAGGGTGGAGGAGACGACGGCACCCGTGCCCATGACGGTTGCGGCGGCGAGGACGGGGAAAAGGGCCTCGCAGGGGCCGAGGATGAAAACGATGAAGACAACCCAGATGGTGATGCTGTTGCCGTTTTGGCGGAGGGAGTGCATGTGCTCGTGACCCTCTGCATGGCGGTGGAGCCAGCGGTGGCGCAGGGCGTGCAGCAGGTACGCCGCGCCGATGCCGATGAGCAGGTACGCCGCCAAATCGCTCTGGTTTTCCTGCAGCCACTCAAAGTTCTCCGCGGCCAGCCACTTGGCGAACACGCTGAACACGGCGGCAATCAGCAGCGCGCTGCCTATGTGGCCCACGCCGCACAGCGCGGTCCACAGCAGCGTCTTGCCCAAGCCGTACCCGCGGCTTTTGGCAATGGCGATGAACGGCAGGTAGTGGTCCGGCCCGGCCAGGGTGTGGACGGCCGCCACGCCTGCCGCGCTGAGCCACAGCTCCACGAGTGCGTGGTGCGTGTGCAGGAAGTCGCCGTGCCCGGCGGCCAGCACCAGGCACACGATTCCGGCAATGAGCACGGCGGCTGCGGAGAGGGCTTTCATGACGGTGTATCGAAGCTGCCGGAACGGAATCCCTGCAGGTCCAGGGTGACGAAGCGGAAGCCGAGTTTTTTCAGCTCGGCGGTGATAGTGTCCGCGCGCTCCACGGCGGCGGGGAATTGGGCCGGCGGCAGTTCGATGCGCGCGAGGTCGCCGTGCACGCGCAGCCGCACATCCGCGGCGCAGGGCAGGACGGTGTGCAAAAAGTCTTCACCCTCCTGCACGCGGCGCAGCAGGGCGTCCGTAAGCTCCGTGCCGTAGTCGAAGCGCGTGGCGAGGCAGGGCTTGGCGGGCGCATCCGCCGTGGGCAGGTGCAGCGCGGCGGAAGCCGCGCGCACGTCCGCCTTGGTGAATCCCAGCTCCGCGAGCGGCGAGCGCACCAGCAGCTCCTGGATGGCGCGGCGGCCGGGGCGGTACGCCTTCTCGTCGTCCGCGTGGGAACCCTCCACCACGGTGCGCAGCGCGTGCGCGTCCGCGTAGTCGGTGAAGCGCTGGAACAGGGCGCGCTTGCAGTGGTAGCATCGGTCGGGACGGTTGCAGCGCACGGCCTCCAGCTCCAGCGGGTTGATGGGGAACACCTCAATCGGCACGCCGAACGACTGCGCCAGCTCTCGTGCGCGGGCAATCTCGCCCTCGCTGTGCATGGGGGTCTGCGCGATGAGCGCCACCACGCGCCCGCCGTTCTCGCGCGCCAGCTCTGCGCACACGGCGAGCAGGAGCGTGCTGTCCACCCCGCCGGAGTACGCCAGCGCAATCCCGCCCTCCAGCATGGGGCGGATGGACTCCCGCAGCCGCTGCAGCAGCGTATCTGGCGAGTGCTCCGTCATGCGTCGTGTCCGGCGGCGTTGCGCGCGGCCTGGTAGACATCCTCCAGCGGCACGCCCGCGCGTTCCGCGGCGGCTGCCGCGCTGTCGTATTCCGGCTGTCGGCGGACGATGTCGCCGTAGCGGCACTCCTTCACCTGCACGGGGCCGTACGGGGTCTGTACGGTGACAATGCGGCGCTCCATGGTGGTGCGCTCCACGGCATGTCGGCGCACGCCGATGGTGCCGGTGTGGCGCAGCAGGGCATCCTCCACCGCCTGCAGGTGCTCCGCGTCCGCGAGTGCGCCCACCTGCACGGCGGGGCGGTTCTTCTTCATGTAGCAGGGCGTGAACCACGCGTCGCGCGCGCCCGCCTCCAGCACCTTTTGCAGCGCGTATCCCAGCGCCTCCGGCGTGGAGTCGTCCACGTTGCACGCGCACTCGAAAATCTGCTGCGGGTCGGCGGCGTCCTCAATCAGGAAGGTTCGCAGGAAGTTGGCGCGCCCGAAATCCCGTTTGCCCAGCCCCACGCCGCATTTCAGGATTTTGTATGCGGCGGGCAGGGTGTCGCGTGTGCGCGCGGCGGCGGCAATGGCAATGCCCGTGGGCGTGACCATCTCCCCCTGCGTGCTTGTGGGACGCAGCGTGATGCCGTGCGCACGGGCGATGTTCATCACGGCTGGCACGGGCACGGGAAGCTCCCCGTGCTGGCACATCACGGTGCCGCTGCCCTCGCTCAAGCCCGTCACGATGCAGCCGTCCGCGCCCAAATCATCCAGCAGCACGGCGGCGGCCACGATGTCCACGATGGAATCGATGGCGCCCACCTCATGGAAATGCACCTCGTCCACCGACACGCCGTGGGCCTCCGCCTCGGCCTCCGCCACGATGCGGAAGATGCGCTTGGCCAGCGCGCGCGCGGAGTCGGTCATGGACGCGGCATCGATGATGGCCTCCGCGTCCGCCAGGTGGCGGTGTTCGTGATGGTGGTGGGCGTGAGCGTGATAATGCTCCTCGTGCGGGTGGTCGTGGTGGTGGTGGACGTTGAAGCAGCAGCCCGCCATGCTGTAGGAATGCCCGCGCTCCACGGAGTGGGTGAACTCCGCGGGCAGGGTTTTCAGCACGGCGTCCAGCTTGGCGGCGTCCGCGCCCAGATCCAGCAGGGATGCCACCGCCATATCGCCGCTGATGCCGCTGTGGCCCTCAAAGTAGATGAACTTGCTCATGTCAGTACAGGGCGGGGAAGGTGCGGAACATGCGGCACACCAGGGATGCCGCACCGAATCCGTTGTCGATGTTGACCACGCTCACGCCCTCTGCGCAGGAGTTGAGCATGCTCAGCAGCGGCGTGAGACCCTGGAAGGATGCCCCGTACCCCACGCTTGTGGGGACGGCTATCACAGGCACGCTTACCAGACCCGCCAGCACGCTCGCCAGTGCACCCTCCATGCCCGCCACGGCTATCACCGCGCGCGCTTCGCGGATTTTCGGCAGGCTTGCGAACAGACGGTGGATGCCCGCCACGCCGATGTCATAGTGGCGCGTGACGTTGGCCCCGAAGAACTCCGCGGTGACGGCCGCCTCCTCCGCCACAGGGATATCCGCCGTGCCGCCGGTGCAGATGGCCACGGTGTGGCAGTGGGGGTAGTCGCGGTTCTTGCCAAGGGTGAGGACGCGCGCCTGCTCGTGGTACACGAAATCCTTGAGGCGGTGCTTCTTCAGGTAGTCCACCTGTTCCTTGCTGCAGCGGGTGGCGAGCACGGCGCATTTGCGCTTCTGGAACGCCTTGAGGATGGCCAGCAGCTGCTCCGGGGTCTTGCCCTGGGCGAACACGCTCTCCGGCTGCCCTGTGCGGTCCGGGCGGCTCAGGTCCAGCTTCGCCACGTCGATGTCCAGTATCTTGTCCGCCATTACTTCACTTCGATGAGTTCGTATTCGCGCTCGCCGATGCCCATCTGCGCGCCGTACACCAGCTGGTGCATGCCCTCCTTGGTCTCGATGCGCTCCAGCAGGTCGTGCTTCTCCTCCTTCGGCAGCTTGTGCAGCAAATCCACGCAGGCCTGGTCGATGGCCACGATGTCCGTGGAGGCCAGGATGCCCACGTCGCGCGCCTTGACGGGTTCCGCGGCCACGCCCATGCAGTCGCAGTCCACGGACATGTTGCGCATGACGTTGAGGTAGGTGATGTGCGGTGCGAAGTGGTCGATGGTGGCCTTGGCGGATTCCACCATGTTCTCCATGAAGGGTGAGAGGGTGGCGCTCCACGGGGTTTCCTTGGAGTGGCCGTGCACCTGCGCCTTGCCGATTTGCCCGTCCGCGCAGCCGATGGCGATGTTCTTGATGGAGCCGCCGAACCCGCCCATGATGTGGCCCTTGAAGTGCGTGAGCACCACCATGGAGTCATAGTTCGTGATGTGGCCGCCCATGCTGACCTCCTTGAAGTGCCTGCCGCCCTTGACGGGGAGGTTAACCGTTCCCTCCGCGTCCAGGATGTCCACGGGGCAGAAGTCCCAGCCGTTCACCTTGAGGGTTTCGCGGTGCTGCTCGGTGGTGTAGCGGTCGCCCTCGTAGAGGGTGTTGGTCTCCACGATGGCGCTGTTCGGGATTTCGCGCTGCAGGGCCATGGCCATGTCGCGCGGGATGATGTTGGGGCCGTGCTTCTCCCCGGTGTGCAGCTTGATGGCCACCTTGCCGGTGATATCCGCGTTCACCAGCTTGTAGAGCTTCACCAGCGCCTCTGGCGTGAGCTCGCGCGTAAAGTATACCTTGCTCATGGTTTATTTCACCTCGATGAGCTCGTACTTGCGGCTGCCAAGCCCCATTTCCTCGCCGTACTCCACCTGGCGCATGCCCTCGCGGCTCTCGATGCGCTCCAGCAGGTCGTGCTTCTCCTCGTCAGGCAGCGTCTTCACCAGATCCACCGACGCCTGGTCGATGGCCACGATGTCCGTGGAGGCCAGGATGCCGATGTCGCGGCACTTCACGGGGGCGGCGTTCACGCCCGCGCAGTCGCAGTCCACGGACATGTTGCGCAGGACGTTGACGAAGGTGATGTGCTTGCCGAAGTGGTCGCAGGTGGCCTTGGCGGATTCCACCATGTTCTCCATGAACACGGCACCCATGATGTTCTTGCCGGTGCCGCCCTGGTGCACCTGGGCCTTGCCCACCCTGCCGTCTGCACAGCCGATGGCGATGTTCTTGATGGAGCCGCCGAAGCCGCCCATGCCGTGGCCCTTGAAGTGCGTGAGCACCAGCATGGAGTCATAGTTCACGATGTGGCCGCCCATGCTGACCTCCTTGAAGTGCTTGCCGCCGTTCACCGGCAGGTTCACGGTACCCTCGGAGTCCATGATGTCCACCGGGCAGAAGTCCCAGCCGTTCACCTTGATGGTTTCCAGGTGTTCCTCCGTGGTGTAGCGGTCGCCGTCGTAGAGGGTGTTGGTCTCCACGATGGTGCTGTCGGGGATGGTGGCCTGCAGGGCCTTCACCATGTCGCGCGGGATGATGTTGGGGCCGTTCTTCTCGCCCGTGTGCAGCTTGATGGCCACCTTGCCGGTCATCTCCTGATTGACGAGCTGGTACATCTTCACCAGTGCCTCGGGGGTGAGCTCGCGGGTGAAGTACACCTTGGGAACCTCCTGCTGCACCGTGGGTTCCGGGGCGGGAGCCGCCTCCTTGGACTGGTCAGCCTCCTTGGGCGTGCATGCGGCAAGTGCCATGCCGCAACCGATGATGAATGCAGATAATGCTTTCTTGTTCATGGTATCATGGGGTGAAATTCTGAAAGACGGCTACATTATCCCCCCGCCGCCGCGCGGTTGCAAGCTCATTTCGTGGCTTTTTCCCTTGCAAGACGCCGCCGCATGGAATATTCTGGCGGCATGGGGACTCTTGACGAGGAATTGCTGGAGGCAGCCTACCGCGGCGACCGCGTGAGAGTGCAATGCCTGCTAGATGCCAGGGCGGATGCCAAGGCTGTTTCGCCGTACGGGGAAACGGCCCTGATGGGTGCCTGCCAGTATGACGATACAGAGACGGTGCGGCTGCTCATTCAGGCGGGTTCGAATGTGAACGCCGTGAGGGATACGGGAGAGAACCTGTATCTGCGGGAAACGCCGCTGACCAAGGCGGTGGGCTACGGCCATGCCGCCGTTGTGCGCCTTTTGCTGGAATCCGGGGCGGAGTTCGACTTCTTCAAGGATGATGCGCGGTGTCTGCTGTACGCGGCCTGCCTCTCCGGAAACGCGGAGACGGTGGAGCTGATTGCCGGGCTGGGCGCCATGCCGCCGGATGAGCTGCCGCCGCTCAGCTACGCGATTGTGCGCAATCGGATGGATGAGGTGCAATCCCTGCTGGAAGCGGGAGAAGACCCCGCGGAGACGGATGCCGAGGGAATGGCTCCTCTGGAGTGGGCCGCCCTCTTCGGGCGGCTGGAGGCGGCAGCCCTGCTGGAGCAGGCCGGGGTGTGCGTGAAGGATTGCCCCGCCGCCCTGCATGCCGCCGTGCGCGGCGAGCATGTTGACATGTGCGAATGGCTGCTGGACCGCGGTATCTCGGTTGAGGCTCGCGACGAAGATGACTGCACTCCCTTGGAAACCGCCATCTGCCACAACAGCATGCAAGCCGCCGAGTGCCTCTTGCAGCGTGGCGCGAATCCCGTTGCTCCGACCTCGTTGAGGCAGGTTCCGCTTGCCTTTGCCGTGGAGATGGGGAACCTGCCCATGGTGGAGCTCATGCTGCGCCACGGCGTGGATATCAACGCCGTTCCATACGAGGGCGGCTGCACGGCCCTCATGGTTGCCGCGAAGGAGGACAATGCGGATATGGTGCGCTTCCTGCTGGAGCACGGCGCCGACACCGAGGTGGCGGATGCAGACGCGTGGACCGCCCTTTTCCATGCCGAAAGCGCGCCCGTGGCCCGCCTGCTCCTGCAACACGGAGCCAATCCCCATGCCCGGGATGACTGCTACTGGACTCCTCTGCAAGCGGCGCTCAAGCTTGACAAGGACGATGCCCTGGTGGCCCTGCTGGAAACCGCGACGAATGGCAGGGGAAACTAGGCCCGGCGCAGCAGAGTGGTGAGCGCCGGCACCTGCGGACTGTTTTGCGTATGGCAGGCATGGAGCTGAATTGGCACACACACAAATCAAAGGGATACATGTGGGAAAATAATCCGAAAAAGGAAAAAACGCTTGACTTGGGGGCGCATTTCCGCAAAATATTCCCAATCCGTATGATTGATGTAAACAACGAGACAGAACTCGGCCGAGCCATCCGGGCGCGTCGCAAGGCTGTGGGAATGACGATAGCCGAACTGGCATCCGTGGTGCCCTGCAGTCCGCGCCTGCTCAGCGAACTGGAGCGCGGACAGCGCGGCGTGAGCATAGCCGCAACCTTCCGTCTCATGCAGATGCTCGGCCTGGTGATGAACGTACGCGGCAGCGAGGAAGGAGACCTGACATGAAAACCGGATTGCCCATCTACTACGAAGGGAGACTCGTGGGCGAGCTGGCGCGCAACAACGCAGGCCTCTACGAACTGACCTACCATGAAACCTGGGTCCAGGACGGCTTTGACATCTCCGTAACCCTCCCCCGCGCACAGTGCCGACACACCGGCGACACCGTGCGCGCATTCTTCGAGAACATGCTGCCGGAGCACACCGTGCGCGCCACACTGGCACGCAGCCTGAACGTAGGCGTGGACAACATACTGGGCATGCTCAGCCGGATAGGCCGCGACTGCGCCGGCGCCTTCTCACTTGGCGGCCCGCACCGCGCAGGGGAATACCGCGCCATATCCCCCACCAAACTGCGCGACCTCCTGAAAAGCCTGCCCGCCAACCCCATGGCCACACAGCAGCGCAGCACCAGCCTCTCCCTAGCCGGAGCGCAGGACAAGCTGCCCCTGCTGCTCACAGACACCACATTCCACCTGCCCCTGAACGGAGCGGCGAGCAACTGCATTGTCAAGCCTCCCATGCAAGCCTTTCCCCATTCGGTGGAGAACGAATTCTTCTGCATGCGACTGGCACAGCTCGCCGGACTCCCCACCGCCCCGGTACACATCCACCACCTGCCGGGAATGGACGCGCTGGTGGTAGGGCGCTATGACCGCGAAGGCTCGGGATTCCACCCCCGCCGCCTGCCGCAGGAAGACTTCTGCCAGCTCAGCGGCATCGTCTCCGGGCTCAAATACGAAAGCGATGGAGGGCCCTCGCTGGCCGACTGTGCAGCACTCATCAGCGCCCATTCCATGCAAAAGGGACGCGATCTACTGACCCTAGCGCAATGGACGGCATTCAATCTCTGCATCGGCAACAACGACGCCCACGCCAAAAACATCTCCATGCTCCGCAGGGGAGCCAAACTAACGCTCGCCCCATTCTACGACCTGCTCAGCACCACCTTCTACGGCCGCATGCTGCAAAAGAAACTCGCCATGAAAATCGGCGGGCAAATGTGGTCGCAGCATGTCTCACACCGCCGTTGGGAAAAATTTGCAACCGACATCACGCTCCCCCCGGCAGCCGTTTTCAAGGCGGTGGAGTCCATGGGGCACGCCGTGCTAGCGGCACTCCCCCTTGCAGAACAGCACGCCGGGGAAGCCGGAATATCCGACTCCGTGGCATCAAGACTGCGCGAGCACATCCAATACCGCACGGAAAAAGTGTTGGAACATTCAAACAGGGAATAGGCATCAATTATTCCCTATTGGGAATATTGCAACGAATGCTGCCGACACCAGCCGACACATCACGCGGGAGGGGGCGTGCTAACTGCGGCGCAGCAGGTCAACCAGCTCATTCCTACCTGCGGGCAGTCGGTGGAAATGGCGCAGCAGGGTGGTGTGCGCCGGCACTTGCGGACTGTAGATGCCGTGCAGGGTGGCCAGGCGCTTTTCAAAATGGGTGAGAATGGCCTCCCGCGGAGGATTGGCGGCCAGGTAGTCCAGCGCGCCGGAAACAAGGCGGTGCCACTCTGCATCCCCCTCCCCCGCCTCCACCGTGGCCAGCATCAACTGCGCCATGTAGCCCGCCAGACGAAGTTTGGCGAGGTCCTGCCGCAGCGGCAGCCGCGCATCCAAGAGAGCCGCGTTCTTGAGCGGGTGCAAATCACCGGTGGCCGACAAATCAAACAGCAGCTCGCACTCGTGGAAAAGGTCCAGCCGGCCGCTCAGCTCGCCGCCGGGCTTGCGCGCGGAACGCGCCGCCGTGCGCAGCATACCGTGGTTCCGCGTGCACCAGCAGACAATCAGCCCGTTCTCGCCCAGCGGCAGCTGGCGGAGTATCGTGCCGGTGTCCTTCTCCATTTACTTCTTTTCGGCAGCCTTGGCGGCGTTCTTCTCCTTGTTGACCTCCGGCAGGTACTTGTCGATAAGCCCGGAGGCGGTGATACCGCGCTGGTAGGGGATGGTGGCCTGGTTCTTGGCAAAGATGTTGTTGGCGGAATTGACATCCAACATAGCCTCCTGGCGCTTGCCGTGGTAGATGTTGAGAGCGGCGTGGCCGTAGTAGAAGAGCGGGGTGTCGTCCAGCGCGGTGAGCCCCTGGAGGATAGCCTCCGCCTGGCTCTCGTTGCCGAGCATGAGGTGGCTGAGCATAATGCGGAAACGCATGATGTTCACCAGCTCACCATCCGTATCGTACGGCAGGGTGCGGATAATGTTGTTCATCTCCGTGATGCACTGCTGGTATTCACCGCGCACCAAATGCAGGTTGGCGATGTTGAGCAGGGTGACGGGATCGTTCGGGATGGCCTTCCTGACCTTCTCCAGATACTCGTCTGCATGCTCCAGGTCCTTAAGCTCAATCATGCAGCTGAGGCGCAGGTTCCAGGAATTGGGGTTCTGGTTGAAAATGATTTCGCAGTTGGTGATCTCCAAAATGCAGGCGTGCCAATCCCCCTTCTGGAAGAACTGCTTGGCACGGCCGAAGCCCTGCAGATACTTCTCCCTGTCCTGTCTGGGCAGGTTGGAGAATTCCACCAGCCAGGCAGGCAGGTTGTCGGTTTTCATCTGCTGCTGCGGGGCGCCCTGGGGAACGGCAGAATTCCCCGCCGTTTGGGCCGGGGCAGATGGAAGCAGCGCAAGCAGGGCGCAAATGGTGGTGACGGTCTGTTTCTTCATGATGTTATCTGGGGGTGGTTAAGAATGTCTTCCGCAATGGCTTGCGGGGTGAGCCCGTACTTTTCCCGCAGGTATTGCTGGGAACCGTGTTCAATGAAGGAATCCGGCCAGCCGATGCGCAGCAGCGGGGTGGCGCAACGGCGGGTGTTGAGAAGCTCCAGCACCGCGGAGCCGAAGCCGCCGGAAACCACGTGGTCCTCCAGCGTAACCAGCAGCCGGTGGCTTGCCGCCGCCTGCATGATGCAATCTTCGTCCAACGGGCAGATGAAACGCGCGTTCACATGCGTGCAGGAAACGCCCTGCCGCTGCAGCAGGTCCGCCACCTGTGCCGCCACGCTGTTCATGTTGCCGAGGGCCAGCAGGCATATCCCGCTCCCGCTGCGGCGGATTTCCGCCTTGCCCACAGGCAGGGGTGCGGCAGCGGCGGGCATGGGCACGCCCTCCGCGCTGCCGCGCGGGTAGCGGATGGCGCTGGGGCGGTCGTTGATGCCGTTCATGGTGGCCAGCATGGCCGCCAGCTCCGCCTCGTCCGCCGGCTGCATGAACACCAGGTCCGGGATGCTGCGCAGCATCGCTATGTCGAACAGGCCGTGGTGCGTGGGACCATCATCCGGAGAGAGCCCCGCGCGGTCCATGCAGAAGCGCACGGGCAGCTTTTGCAGCGCGGCGTCATGCTCAATCATATCCACGCAGCGCTGCATGAAAGTGGAATACACGGCCAGATAGGGCTTGAGCCCCTGGCTGGCCAACCCGCATGCGAAGATGGCGGCGTGCTCCTCCGCGATACCGGTGTCGAAAAAGCGTTTGGGGAAACGCTCGCGGAAGGGGGACAGCCCCGTTCCGCCGGGCATGGCGGCGGTGATGGCGGTAATGGCGGGGTCCTCTTCCGCCATGCGGGTGAGGGTGGCGCCGAAAGCCTCCGAGTAGGTGATGGTGGTTCCCTTGGCGGTGCTGCCGTCCTCCACATTGTACCTGCCGATGCCGTGGAACTTGCTGGGGTTGTTGAGGGCGGGCTCGTAGCCGTGCCCCTTCTCCGTGATGACGTGGAGGATGACCGGTGTATCCTGCCGCGCCACGATGCGCAGGATTTTCTCCAGCTTCTGCTCGTCGTGGCCATCAATGGGTCCGTAGTAGGTGAGCCCCAGCTCCTGGAAGAAGCTCAGCGGGGTGATGAATCCGTGGGCGGCATGCACCAGCCTGGTGACCTGCTTCTGGGCAGAGGTGCCGGCCAGCTTCTCGATGATGGTCTTGGCCCGCCCGCGCAGCCACTCGTAGGTATCCGTCTGCTGCAGGTGGCTGAAATAGCGCGAGAGGGCGCCCACATTCTTGTCGATGCTCCACTCGTTGTCGTTGAGGATGAGGATGAACCTCCTTGTGGTGGTGGAAAGGTTGTTGATACCCTCCAGCGTGGTGCCGCAACCGAACGAACCGTCGCCCACCACGGAAACCACATGGTAGTCCTCCCCCGCCAGATCGCGCGCGGCGGCCATACCCAACCCCGCGGAAAGCGCCGTGCCGGCGTGGCCCGCACCGTAGGCATCGTGCTCGGATTCGCAACGCTTGGTAAAACCGCTCAGCCCGCCTGCCTGGCGAATGGTGTGGAACCTCTCCGCCCGCCCGGTGAGCAGCTTGTGCACGTAGCTCTGGTGGGAGACGTCAAACAGTATCTTGTCCTGCGGCGTGTTGAACACACGGTGCAGGGCGATGCTCAGCTCCACCACGCCCAGGTTGGGCGCCAGGTGACCGCCCGTGTGAGACAGGGTTTCAATCAACGTGGCGCGCACCTCTTCCGCCAGTTGGGGCAGCTGGTCCGCGCGGAGCGCCTTGACGTCCTGCGGGGAATGGATGCTTGCCAACAGGGGCGGCAGGCTATTGCAGGGAGAATCCATTGGCGGTATCGTCGTCCCGGTTGTCCGGCGGCTCCGGCGCACACTCTTCCGGAGCCTCCAGCTTCTGGATCTTGAGCTCCGCCTCCGCCAGCATCCCCTTGCCCCTGCGCAGGAGCATGAGCCCCTCCTCCGCCAAGGCAATCATCTGCTCCATCCCGGTGGCGGGATCGTCCATGAGGGAGACGATTTCCTCCAACCGCGCGGCGGCTTCCTCAAAGCTGAGGTCCTTCTTGTTGGCCTTGGCTGCCATGGATCTGGGTTAGCGCTTGTTGTTGGGGGTGCGGCTGTAGTAGATGATATCCGCACCCAGCAGGAAGTTGCGGTAGGGGTACTGCCCCTGTGAGGAGACGATGCTGCCGAGCGTGCGCGTGGTGGTCTGCTCGTTGGCATGCGTGGTGAACAGGTCCGCAAAGGCCATGTTGTGCTTGGGTGCCAGCTGCAGCAGCTTGCCCTCCAGCGCCAGCGGGGCGAAATCCCCGGAGTCGTTGATGATGCCGGCCACGCCGCCCGCCGGCATGGCGTGCGAGGTGGGCGTGATCAGGAAGCCCTGTATCCTCTGGTTGCCGCGGCCGAAAATGGGCTCCAGCACCGTGGTGAACTCATCCACGCTGCGCGGCAGCCACAATGCCTTGCGGTCTGCATACCAAGCCACCGCCCAGGGCTGGTCCGTGACAATGAGGTCCTCGCTGTTGGTCATGTCGTACAGGTCGCCGTTGAGCTTGGGCGGGTAGTACGGCGGATAGTGCGGCAGGCCGCGGGCGCTGGTCCAGATGCCCAGGTATAGCTGCTTGGGCAGCTGGAACAGGAAGAGGCCGGAGGAAATCACCAGCATGCCGAAGATGGTGAGGGCGCGGACGGAAGCCAGGTTCTGGCCCAGGTTCATGCGGGCCAGCAGGTTGAACACCATGGCCAGGCCGTACGCCGCAAACACCGGGGCGAACAGGATGGTGAGCTGGGAGGCTCCCAGGGGAGCCGTCTCGCCAAAGAGGGCCAGCCCCAGGCAGGAGAACAGCCACATGAAGAAGGTGCACCATTTCACGCCCTCCACCACATCGCTCTTGAAGCGGTTGAAGAGAGCCAGCAGGAAGAACGGGGTCACCACAATGGACCCCATGTTGGTGTAGAGCGTGTTGAACTGCGCGAAGGTGTAGCCGAAGAGGCGCAGGAAGAAGTTGGAGTTGTTGAAGTTCACGCTGGCCTCCGCCGTGCTGCGCATCATCTGGTTGCCCGTCTCGCCCCCGAAACCGAAGTACACCGAGTGCAGGAACTTATCCAGTATACCGCCCGTGGGCGCGCAGATGGAGAGCGCCGGCAGCAGCACCACAAAGGCCAGGATGATGGCGCCGTATGCCGCATGGAGCCCCTTGGGTTTCAGGAACAGGCCGCAGTAGAGCACCATGCCCAGGGCGCACCAGATGCCCATGTTGTTGCACAGGCAGAGCACAGCCACAAGCAGCATGGAAAGCGTGCTCCAGATGGCGCACTTGGTCACGTTGTCCGCCTTGTTGGCGCGTATGGAGGATGACAGGCACAGCAGGGAGCCGAGCAGCAGGCTCATCATGAGCGGTTGCGCCAGCCCGCTCACCGCATATTGCAGCATGAGCTCGCTCAAGCCCATAAACGCCACCGTGGTGCAGGCTATCAACTCATCGAACAGGCTCTTGCACAGCAGGTAGGCCAGCAACAGAGAGGTGAGGAAGAACAGGGTGCTCACGGACGCTATCACGCGGTCCCCGCCGTACACGTTGGAGAGCTCGGCATCCATGCGGTGGCTGTCGAATTTGTCGTACCCCGTAATCTTGAGTGCGGTGGCGAGCACGCGCGGGTAGAGCGGGGCGTAGTTGGTATCCGGGAAGGCGTTGAAGTTGAGCGCTTTCCTCCTCTTGACCTTGTCCATGTCCCTCACATCGATGGGGCGAATCATCTTGGATGTTGCGCCCTCGCCGCGTGCAATCTGGCGGGCGATCTGCGCCTGGTCCATGGCAGCGGGCTGGTCCAGACCGCGGAAGGTGATGAAGAGCTGGAAGAAGGCGAGACCCACGACAATGACACCAAGGAGGAGTCTGATGCCGGAGTAGAATTTGGCCTTCTGTTCACGTACGGCTATTTGCAGTGGCATGGTGGTGGTATGTAGTATGTGTTGAGGTTAGGAAAACTGGTTGAGTTTGCGCTGGAGCGTGCGCCTGTCTATGCCCAACAGCCTGGCGGCTTCCGAACGGTTGCCACCGGCTGCCTGCAGGGCCAGGCGAATGGTCCTTTGCTCCACTAATTTTAAGTTATAAGTGGGGGAATTTTCAAGCACAAAATCCATTGGGGCGATATTTTGGCGCACATTGGCACCCCCCGGCACGGCACCGCGCAGGTAGTCCGGCAGATCTGCGGGGGTGATTTCCTGCCCCGGGCACATAACCACGGCGTGCTCCATGGCGGTGCGCAGCTGGCGTACGTTTCCGGGCCAGGAGTAGGCGTTGAGGGCATCCAGGGCGGGGCGGGAGAGGATGAGCCCCTCCTTGCGGTTTTCCCGGCCCAGCTCCTTGAGGAAGGCGTTTGCCATGAGCACCACATCGCTCCCGCGGCCGCGCAGGGGCGGCAGGGTGATGGAAATGACGTTGATGCGCTGGTAGAGGTCCTGGCGGAATGACCCGGCGGCCACCATTTCCTCCAGGTTGCGGTTGGTGGCGGCCAGCACGCGCACATTCACGGGGATGCTCTTGTTGCTGCCCACGCGCTCGATGCACCTTTCCGCCAGCACGCGCAGCAGCTTCACCTGGGTGGGGATGTCAATCTCGCCAATTTCGTCCAGGAACAGGGTTCCGCCGTCCGCTTCCTCGAAACGGCCGATGCGGCGCTGGCTGGCGCCGGTGAAGGAACCGCGCTCATGGCCGAAAAGCTCGCTCTCCATGAGCTGGGGAGAGAGGGCCGCGCAGTTCACGGGCACGAATTTGGCATCCTTGCGGTCGGAGAGGTTGTGGATGGCGCGGGCCACCAGCTCCTTGCCGGTTCCGGTCTCACCCTGGATGAGCACGGTGGCGGTGGAGGGTGCCACGCGGCGTATGCGGTTGAAGATGTCCTGCATCTGCGGGCTGTCCCCCAGCATGCGGTCCAGCCCGGAGTTGGGGTTGAGCCGCGTGGCGAGCTCGCGGTTGGTTTCCTCCAGCTCCTGCGTGCGGGATGCGCGCTTGAGCAGCAGCTCCACCTCGTCCAGGTTCAGCGGCTTGTTCAGGAAGTAGTACGCGCCGTGCCGCTTGGCCTCCGCAGCCGTGTCCGGGCTGCCGTACGCGGTCATCATGATGCACTGCGGCGGCTTGGGCAGCGCTCGCGCGAAGTCGATGAGGTCCATGCCGCTCTCCCCGCCCAGGCGCAGATCGGTGAGCAGCAGGTCCACCGGCTCGCTCTCCAGGATGGCGCGCGCGGCCTTGGCGTTGCCCGCCGGGTACACCTCGTAGCCGTCCTCCAGCGCCGCTGCCAGCGTTTGGCGCGTGCCTTTTTCATCATCCACGATGAGGAGGACCGGTTTCATGGGGAGGGTGCGGGAAAATCAGATGAGCCAGAGGCCTTCCGCCTCATCGAAACCGAACATGATGTTGAAGGCGTGCACGCCCTGGCCGCCCGCGCCCTTGATGACGTTGTCCTCCGCGCTCATGAGCACGGCGCGGTTGGTGCGGGAGTCCACCGCCCAGCCTATGTCCACAAAGTTGGTGCGGGTCACGTGCTTGGTGTCGGCGGGCTTGCCGGGGCCGAGCAGGCGCACGAACGGGCAGTGCGCATAGGCCTTTTCATAGCACTCCGTCATCTGCTCCAGCGTGGTGCCGGGGGCCAGCTTGGCCACGGTGGTGGTGAGGATGCCCGTGTTCACTGGCATGAGGTGCGGGGTGAAGGTGATGGTGAGCTTGCGCCCCGCCGCGGCGGAAAGCTCCTGCTCAATCTCGGAGAGGTGGCGGTGGCGCGGCACGCTGTAGGCGCGCATGCTCTCGTTGCACTCGCAGAAATGGTACTGCACATCCGCCTTGCGCCCGGCGCCGGAAACGCCGCTGCCGCTGTTCACCACAATGTCGTCCGGCAGCAGCAGCCCCGCCTTCAGCAGCGGCACCAGCGGCAGGATGATGCTGGTGGGGTAGCACCCCGGCGAACCCACGATGCGGGCCTTCTCTATCTCCGCGCGGTGCCATTCCGGCATGCCGTACACGGCTTCCTGCATCAGCTCCACATCCGGGTGCGGCTTGCCGTAGAACTCCTCGTACACCGCAGGGTCGTTCAGGCGGAAATCCGCAGAAAGGTCGATCACGCGGATGCCCGCCTCCACCAGCCCGCGCCCGTACGCGGCGGAAACCCCGTGCGGCAGCGCCAGGAATGCCGCCTCTGCACCCGTGGCCGCTATCGCCGCCACATCGGAATCCGTGAAGCACAAATCCGCCCCAGGCACATGGCGGAAGCGCGGGAAAAGGTCGCTCACGCGCTGCCCCGCATACTGGCGGGAGGTGGCGCACACCAGCTCCACGCCTGCATGGCGCAGCAGGATGCGCAGCAGCTCCTGCCCCGTGTATCCGCTCGCCCCAACTACCGCTGTCTTTACCTTTTTCATGTCGCGGATATCATACCATGAAAAAAAGGTGTTGACAACTTCAAAATCCCTGCGTATACTGGCCCCGCCGACTCCCGGAAGGGAGAGAGCGAAAGACATTCGGGCAGTAGCGCAGTCTGGTAGCGCACTTGCATGGGGTGCAAGGGGTCGTGGGTTCGAATCCCGCTTGCCCGACGAAACAGGGGCGGTCCAGCCGTAAGGTTGGGCCGCCCCTGTTTTGTTTCCACCTGGATTCGAACACACGACCCCGCAGGGGGAGTGGGCGTGGCGTGCCCGGGGAAAGCGTGCAGCCTTGACAGCCGGGGGCGGTGCGTGTAGAGTTTGGGCATGCAGAGAACGGGAATCTATGCAGGAAGTTTCGACCCGCCCACGAACGGCCACCTTTGGATGATACGGCGCGGGGCGGAGCTGTTTGACGAGCTGGTGGTGGTGCTGGCGAGCAACCCGGACAAGAAATGCCTGCTGGGAATGCAGGAGCGCCGGGAACTTTTGGAGAAAGTGGCGGCGGACGTGCCGGGCAAGGTGCGCATTGCCACAGTGGAACACGGTTTCCTGGTGGACTTTGCACGCAAGGTTGGAGCGCGCTACCTGCTGCGCGGCATCCGCGACACCAGGGACTACGAGTACGAAAAGCAGATGGCGCGCATGAACGCGCGCATGGACGGGGAAATCCAGACCGTGTTCCTGACACCGCCGAGCGAGCTGGAGGAAATCTCCTCGTCCCTGGTGCGGGGATTTGCGGGCATGCAGGGCTGGGAGCGCTGGGTAAAAGCCTGCGTGCCGCCCTGCGTGTACGATGCCATTTGCAGCAAGATGCCATAACACAGTATGCTGTACTGGGACAACAACGCCACCACCGCCGTGGCCCCGGAAGTGCTGGAAGCCATGCTCCCGTACCTGCGGGAGGAGTGCTTCAACCCCTCCGCCGCCTACGGACCCGCCAAGCGTGTCCGGCGCGCCCTGCAGCACGCGCGGGAGCAGGTGGCGGCCCTCATCGGCGCGCAGCCGCAGGAAATCGTCTTCACCTCCGGCGGCACGGAAGCCGCCAACACCGCCCTGCACTGCTTCACCAACACGCTCACGCTGGCCACGGAACACCCCGCCACACTGCGCACCGCAGCAGGAGATGCCTGCCCCGTGCTCTCCAACGGCCTGGCGGATGTGCCCACCTGGAAGGAGCTGCTGCCGGGGCACGATGGCGCCAGCTTTGCCTGGGCCAACCATGAAACCGGCGTGGTGCAGCCGGTGCACACCCTGGCGCAAACCGCGCGGGAGGCTGGCGCGCGCGTGCATGTGGATTTGGTGCAGGCGGCGGGCAAGGTGCCGGTGAACGTGCATGAAGACGCCATCGATTTCGCCTCCCTCTCCGCGCACAAAATCCACGGCCCCAAGGGCGCGGGGGCGCTCTACCTGCGCAATGGCGCCACACTGGACAAGCCCCTGCTCACTGGCGGGGACCAGGAGGGGTTGCGCCGCGCGGGGACGGAGAACGTGCCGGGCATCATCGGTTTCGGCAAGGCGGCGGAACTGGCATTGGCCGCTGCGGAAACGTACGCCGCGCTCGCCGCGCTGCGCGACCGCTTTGCAGAGCTCCTGCGCAGGGGTGGCGCGGAAATCGTCATCAACGGCGCGGCCGCCCCGCGCCTGCCCCATGTGCTCAACCTGCGCGTACCGGGCGTGAGCGCGGAATCCCTGCTGCACCTTCTGGAACCGGCGGGTCTGCTCTGCTCCGGCGGCAGCGCATGCACCAGCTCGCACCCGGAACCCAGCCATGTGCTCACCGCCATGGGGTTGAGCGACACCGAGGCGCGGGAATCCCTGCGCTTCTCCATCTCACGCCACACCACGGCGCGGGAAGTGGAAGAGGCCGCCGCCATTTTCCTGCAGGCACTGCGCACGCTGCAGGGTGCGCAGTCAGACAAGACAGGCCCGGTGATGGTGTACCGGTAAATCACTCACCGCATATCCAGCACGGGAACCAGCAGCGGCTCCACAGGGCCGGTGTAGCGGGAGAGCGGGCGGAAGAGGGTGTTGTCCTCCAGCTGCTCCAGGATTTGCGCCACCCAACCGGCGCAGCGTGCAATGGCGAACACCGTGGTGAACATGCGCGTGGGAATGCCCAGGCTGTAGTACACCGTGGCGGAATAGAAGTCCACGTTGGCGTTGAGCCCCTTGCGCGCCCGCATCATCTTGGCTATCATGTCGCTCATGCGTATCCACTTGGGCTCTCCCATGGTCTGGGTGAGCCGGATGGCTATGCGGCGCAGCTGCGGCGCGCGCGGGTCCAGCGTCTTGTACACGCGGTGCCCCATGCCGAATATCTTCTCGTGGCGCGCCAGCTTCTCGTTGATGTAGGCCTCCACGTTGTCCTCGTCGCCTATCTCCTTGAGCATCTCGATCACCGCCTCGTTGGCACCGCCGTGCAGCGGCCCCTTGAGCGTGCCCAGGGCCGTGGTGATGGAGGAGTACATATCCGACAGCGTGGACGCGGTGACGCGGGAGGCGAAGGTGGACGCGCTCATGCCGTGGTCCGCGTGCAGGATGTAGGCAACATCCAAAATGTGCGCCTCCGCGGGGTCCGGCTCCTTGCCCTTGAGCAGCCAGAGAAAGTGCTCCGCCTCCCCCAGGTCCGTGCGGATGGGCGGCAGGTCCAGCCCCTGGCAGATGCGGTAGTAGTACGCCGCCATCACCGGCAGCTTGGCAATGAGGGAAAGCCCTATCTCCTTCATCTGGCTCGGGTCCTTCGTGCGGTCGTCGTACATGCCCAGCATAGACACCGCTGTGCGCAGCGCGCTCATGGGGCGGGCGGTCTTGGTGGCCGTCTTGAAGAAATCCAGGATGGGCTGGGGCAGCTCGCGGTCATGGCGCAGGCGCTGCTGCAGCCCCTCCAGCTCCTCCCTGTTGGGCAGGCGCTTGTTGAGGAGCAGGTAGATGATTTCCGTGTAGCTGCAAAGGTCCACCAGGTCCTCGATCTCGTATCCGCAGTAGAGGAGGCGCCCCTCCTCGCCGCGCACATCGCTCAGGCCGGTCTCGTTGGCGACAACGCCTTTCAGGCCCTTTTTGAAAACGGGTTCCTCTATCGGTTTCTCACTCATTGGTCATGCAGCAGGCTAGCGTTCACAAATCGCCATACCAGGCATCCTCCAGCTCGCCGAAGCTCTTGAGCTCAATCTCCGGGCGGGCCTCCACCCAGGCTTTCACGGCGGCGCGCTGGGCCTCGTTGGTCAGCGTGGGGGCAACTGCGCGCACGGTGATGTTGCAGCCGATGTTCTGGAAAAGGCCGGAGCAGACGAGGCCGTTGGGCTCCAGGCACTCCGCATCGAACGTGCGAATCATCTGCTCACACTCCGCGGATTCCACATCACCCTTGTACTCAAAAGAAAACTTGAAGCAGAGCTCACGGAACTCCCCCACACGGTATTTCTTGCGAAGCCTCTTTTTCATGACGCGCGTACTCTAGGCAAACACTTTAGGTTTGTCAACAAAAAAAATTGGCATGCGCGCGTAATCCGCGCTATTCCTCCTTGCAATGGGGCGTAGGCTCACCTATACTGGCGGGGTATGAAAGAAACCCTTATCGACCTCAAGGAGCGGCGCAGCTGCCGCAGGTACGAAGCCCGCCAAGTGGAACGGGAAACCCTGGAGGCCGTGCTGGAGGCCGGCACCTACGCCCCCACCGGACACGGCACCCAATCCCCCGTGATGGTGGTGGTGCAGGACCCGCAGCTCATGGCCCGCCTTTCCAAAATCAACGGCGAAATCATGGGAACGGACCGCGACCCCTTCTACGGAGCACCCACGGCGGTCATCGTCTTTGCGGACACGGAGTACAAGACGGCGCGGCAGGATGCCTGCATGGTGATGGGCAACCTGGTGAACGCCGCGCATGCGGCGGGGCTGGGGTCCTGCTGGATCAACCGCGCCAAGGAGATGTTCGAGCGGGAGGACCTGGCGGACCTGCGCGGCAAGTGGGGATTGAAGGACACGCTGGAGGGCATGGGCATCTGCATTCTGGGCTACGCCGCAGAACGCGGCTGCCGCCCCGCCGCACCGCGAAAGGAAGGCTACATCATCTACGATTGACATCCGCGTTTTCCCACCACGGCAAACGCGCGCGACAGCGCAAAAATCCCCCGGAGCCTTACGGCCACGGGGGATTTTGATTGTAACGGAAAGGCGGCGGGCCTTATTCTTCCGCGGGGTCGTCCGTGGCATCGAACTCTTCTGATTCGGTGTCGAAATCGGCCTCCTCGTACTTCTTGAATTTCTTGACGCGCTGCTGGGCGGGAAGCGGGGTGAGCACCATGGTGACCGTGTTTCCGGCGAGCTTGGCGGGCTGGTCCACCTGCCCCATGGTCTTCATGTCCTCCACCACCTTGGCCATCATCTCCAGGCCAAGCTCCTTGTGGGCGTTCTCACGGGCGCGGAAACGCAGCTGGAAACGCACCTTGTGGCCGTGGTCCAGGAACTGCTCGGAGCGGGCCATCTTCACGTTGTAGTCGTTGGTGTCCGTACCAACGCGGAGCTTGACCTCCTTCATGCGGGTTGCCTTGGCCTTGTTTCCCTTCTGCAGCTTGGCCTGCATGTACTTGTACTTGCCGTAGTCGATGACGCGGCATACGGGCGGATCTGCATTGGGGGCCACCTCTACGAGGTCGAGGCCGATTTCCCTGGCCTTGGCGAGGGCATCCCGGGTGTGCATGATGCCTAGCTGCTCACCCTTGGCGGTGATGACGCGGACGCGCGGGGCGCGGATGCGGTCATTGACGCGGACCTGCGGAGTTTTGTTGTTGCGGTCGCGGTTGTTGCGGTTATTGTTGTTAGCCGGCTTGTTGGGTCGTGGTGGTATGGGCACGTGTTGTTGGTATTGTTGTTTTTGTGTTTGCCGCGGGGTGTGTTTGGGGCACGCCCCGCGGCAAAGGCGGTATCAGCCCTGCTGGGCGGAAGGTGTTTCCTTGGTCTTGGGTTGCAGGAGCGGGCGGATGCGGCGGTTGCGCACCTCGTCCAAGACGGCGGCAACGAAATCGTCCACAGACATGGGGCCGATGTCGTCCAAATCACGGTGGCGCACGGCCACCTTGTTCTCGTCTGCCTCACGCTGGCCCACCACGAGCATGTAGGGCACGCGGTCCATGCGGGCATTGCGGATCTTGGCGCCGATTTTGTCCGGGTCCTCATCCAGCGTGACGCGGATACCCTCCTTGGCGAGGCGCGCGCGCACCTGTTCGGAGAATTCGAGCACCTTGTCGGAAATGGGGAGCACGCGCACCTGCTCCGGTGCGAGCCAGGTGGGGAACTTGCCGGCAAAGTGCTCGATGAGCAGGCCGGTGAAGCGCTCCATGGAGCCGAACGGCGCGCGGTGAATCATCACGGGGTGGTGATTCTTGTTGTCCGCCCCGGTGTACACCAGCTTGAAGCGGTACGGCAGGTTGTAGTCCACCTGCACGGTGCCAAGCTGCCAGTCTCGGCCGATGACGTCGCGCACGATGAAATCAATCTTCGGGCCGTAGAAGGCGGCCTCGTTCTCCGCGGCGGTGTACTCGAATCCCTCTTCGGAGAGCGCCTCGCGCAGGGCCTGCTCGGATACCTGCCACTTGTCCACGGAGCCCACGTACTTGGGGTCTGTGTAGTCCTTGTCGCGCAGGGAGAGGCGCACACGGAAATCCTTCATCTCCAGGGTGCCGAGGATGTGCTTGACAATGCCGATGCACTGCTTCACCTCCGCCTTCACCTGGTCCGGACGGCAGAAGATGTGGGCATCATCCTGGGTGAAGCCACGCACGCGGGTCATGCCGCCCAGCTCGCCGCTCTGCTCCCAGCGGTACACGGTGCCGAATTCCGCCAGGCGGATGGGCAGGTCGCGGTAGGAATGCGGGTCGTTCGCGTAGATGCGGATGTGGTGCGGGCAGTTCATGGGCTTGAGCATGAACCCGCTGATGACGCGCGTGTCCAGTGAGTTGAACAGGTCCGCACAGGTGGCGTTCTCGTCGCGCAGCTTCTTGAAGTCGTCCGGGTCCGCCATGGGCGGGAACTGGCTCTCCTTGTAGTGGTCCCAGTGGCCGCTGGTCATGTAGAGGTCCAGCTTGCCGATGTGCGGGGTGAAGACCTGGGAGTAGCCGATGCGGTCCAGCTCTTCCGTGATGAAGGTTTGCAGCTCCCTGCGGATGATGGCGCCCTTGGGCTTCCAGAGCACGAGCCCCTGCCCCACCATCTCATCGATGGCGAAGAGCCCCATCTCCCGGCCCAGGCGGCGGTGGTCGCGCTTGCGGGCCTCCTCCAGACGGGCCAGGTGCTCGTCCAGCTGGGTGCGGTTGGGGAAACAGGTGCCGTAGATGCGCTGCAGGCGCGGGCCTGCGGCGTTGCCCTGGTAGTAGGCGGAGGCCACGCTCATCACCTTGAAGGCCTTGCAGTTTCCGGTGCGGCCCACGTGGGGACCGGCGCACAGGTCGGTGAAGTCGCCGTTGCGGTAGATGGAGATTTCCTCACCCTCCGGGATGCGGTTGAGGAGGTCCACCTTGAACTTGGAGGGCACGCTGCGCGGGCCGATGGAACCGAGCTCGCCGCTCTGCGCCATTTTCATGGCCTCGTCGCGCGTCACGGTAGTTCGCTCGAATGTCTGGTTCTCCTTGACCACCTTCTTCATTTCCGCCTCTATCAGCTCGAATTCGGCTGTAGAGATGTTGTGGTCAAGCTCGATGTCATAGTAGAAGCCGTTTTCCACGGCGGGGCCGGCGGCAAGCTGGGCTTGCGGCCAGAGGCGGCAAATGGCGGTGGCCAGAACGTGTGCGCACGAATGGCGCAGACGCTCCAGGTCGGATGCCTGATTGCGCTCTTCCAGTGTCTTTCGTTCTTTCTGTTCCGACATATCAGAGTTGTGAGCCCTTAATATCTCCTAAATATCCGCGCTTTTCAAGCCCAAACAGCATGAAAACGGAAAAAAGGGTGTTTCAGGGCATGGGAGGGAAAGGATTAGCCAATGCGGCCGTAGTCATCGTTGAAGCGTTCGATGTCCTCCTCGCTGAGCAGCTCGCCCAGCTGGATTTCGATGAGGCAGAGGGGCTCCGCGGTCTCGTTGCTCAGGCGGTGGATGGTGCCGCAGGGGATGCTGGCGGATTCCCCCACGCCAATCTGGGAAACATCATCACCACAGCGCACGGTGGCGGTGCCGTTGATGACAATCCAGCGTTCCGAACGGTACTGGTGGCGCTGCAGGGAGATGCGGCCGTGCGGGTTGAGGTAGAGTTTTTTCACCACCACATTGGGCTGGATATCCAGCACGCGCCACTGGCCCCAGGGGCGCTCGCCGGCCTCTCCCACGCGGTAGGTTTGGAATGATGACTGCATGTGTGAAGAAGTTATTTGCCCAAGGTTCCGCGGATGGAGGTGGTGGAGCGGGTGGGCAGGTCTCCGTGCGGGATGCGCTTGCTGGTGACGTACTTGATGCCCTTGGACTCCACAAAGGCCTTCTTCTCGTCGCTGGTGCCGTCCGCGTTCACAAAGAAGATGTCCGGCTTCACCTCGTCCAGCAGGGGGGCGAAATCCAGGATCTGCCCGGTGGCGGGGCCGATGAATACCTTCTTGACGTACTTGATGGCCTCCAGCATGTACTTGCGCTCCTGCTCGTTGTACATGGTCTTGCGGTTCTTGAGAGCCATCACAGTGGCGTCGGACCCCAGGGAGACGTAGACGTCGCCGTAGGAAGCGGCTTCCTCCAGGAAAGCGATGTGGCCGCTGTGCAGCACATCGAAACAGCCGGAGACAAAGACTTTTGGCATGGTGGTGTGGAAGTGTGGGGTTATTGAATCACGCCGCGGTCCTTGAGGCGCTGCAGGTACTTGGGCTGCCAGGGCACGGGCTCGTCCTTGCCGAAGGTACGGCAGTAGGGCTCCACGGGATAGAGGTCCGGGCATTCCTCCAGGGCCTTCTCGCGGGCGACCTCGTTCTCGTACAGGTACACGGCGTATCCGCCGTGGCCGCCGCCGCAGTACTTGTGCGCCAGGCAGTCCCCGATTTCCGGCAGGTGCTCCATACCCTCCTTGATCTGCAGGTGGTAGCTGAGCTGGATGCCCACGGCGAGCATCTTGATATCCTGCATCTGCACGCCCATGCGGGCAGCGCGCCCGGCCTGCGCAATCTTCTTGAAGTTGCGCTCCAGACAGGCAAGACCCGGTGTGTCATGGTGGATACGGGTGTCGTACACCGCCATGCAGCCTTTCAGGAATTCGCCCGTGTTCTTGAAGTCCAGCACCGGGTAGCGGCCGGATTTCCACACGCAGGCTCCGGTTTCGGCAATCACGGCGGGGTCTTGCCAGCCCACGCCCAGACCGAGCTCGCTGGCCACGGGGTCCCAGCCGTTGAGCACGCTCCATCCGCCGCTGCCGCCCAGGCCGGCGCCCTTGCGGTAGAGCCACTCCTTCAGGGAGACGGTGGGGGAGATGGCGCAGTTGACGATATATTCGCCGGGGATGGCGTTCTCCGGCACGTCCAGCCAGCCGCCGGCGAAATCCACGCGCAGCGGCACGTGGGTGGGCGCCTTGATGCGGTCCACCACTTCCGTGCTGGTGGTCTGCTTGCCCTCCGGCGCGTTCTTCTCCATCACCACGAATTCAGCTCCGTTCTCCGCGCAGAACTTGCGCTTTTCCTCCATGAACTGGTCGTCCGTGGTCACAGCCAGGATATCCGGCTTTGCCTGCAGGAACGCAGTGCGGAAGGAGAGCGCCTTGTCCTCGTCCGTGGAGGGTATGACCTCGTTGATCATGGTGAGGTTGCGCAGCAGCTCCAGCTTGTCGTCGTCCTCCAGCAGGGATTTCCTGCCGTACAGGCGCCACAGCAGATCTGCGTTCGGCACGGAGACTACCAGGTAGTCGCCGAGTTTTTTGGCGTCCTCGAAGAAACGGATATGGCCGGCGTGGAGCACATTGAACGCTCCGGATACGAATACTTTTTTCATGGTCGTAAGTATGGGGGGATTGGTTAATGGATGGTTATTTTTCCAGCCCGAGCCAGCGGTAGAAGGCGCGGGTGGGGTTGAGGTCGATTCTGGGCAGGTTGAGCAGGGAGCCGATGGTTCCGAGGGGATGGGGAGCCGCTTGCCGCCCCGTCTCCCCGGGCAGGGCCGGGGTGGAAAGGCGCTTTCTGAGAAGCGGGATGATCACGGCGGTGGAAAGCTGCAGCAGCAGCGCCAGCCACGGGTTGGAGCGCCTGGCCCCCGCCGCCGCGGCGCCTGCCGCCAGGCTGCGGGATTTGCGGCTCAGCATGCGCGCGGCAAAACCCGCGGCCACCATGCCGCCTCCCACAGTGAGCAGGGTGCGGATGGCCACCGCGTGCGCAGAGACGGTGGGCATGAACGCCTTCACGCCCGCGCGGGTGTCCGCCACGGCCTCCAGCACATCCATGCGGGAGGCCGCCACGCGCATCAGCGCTTCTCTTCGCCGTTGAGCAGAATCTTGAGACATTGCACGTCCTTTTGTATTTCCAGACGGGTTTCCGGCGCGGGGGGGCCGGGCTTGCCCTTGCGGAACGCCAGCAGCAGCAGCCCCCCGGCCAACAGGTTGAGCAGGGCCAGCGCACCCAGCGCCAGCGGCCAGCCGATGCACGGGGCCAGCAGCACCGCCGCCAGCGCCAGCACCAGCATGTACGCGGAAAGGAGCAGCACCACCGCCAGCGCCAACTGCGCCGCGCGGCGTCCCTGCACTTCCGCATACTCCTGCATTTCCACACAGAAGAGCTGGGTGAGGGCAGCCAGGTGGTCCACGGTCTTGGCGGCCGTGTCACGCGCATGCTCCACCACGCCCTGTCCCTTGCGGACAGGTTCCTGCACGATGTTGCGAACCCAGGATATCATGTGGCGCATCAGTTGCGGGAGCCGAGCAGCAGGCCCAGGATCAGGCCCACGCCCAGGGCGCCGAGCACGCTTCCCGTGGGATTGGCGCGCACGTAGTCCTCACCCGCCTTGTGGAGCTCCTTGGCGCGGGCGCAGGTCTCGTCCCAGTTGGCGTTGAGGTGCTCGCGGGCATCGCTTGCATACTGGCGCGCCTTCTCCACGTAGGGGTCGGCGGCCTCGCGCACCTGGTGGTACTTCTCCTCCGCAAAGGCGCGTGCGGCCTCGATGCGGTCCTTGATTTCGTTAACCGGCTTGGATTCCGGTGCCGTTGTTTCGTTTTCCATGGTATGGTGTATGGTTACGGTTGGCGCGCGGCACTGCACCCGTTGCATGTGCCACGCAGTATTATAGACACGCAAAAACAGGAATTGCAAGAAAAGTTAAGCACTTTTGTTGGAATTTATGACACGCGCACGGCACGGGCTGTTCCCCGCACTCGCCGCCACGCCATATTTGTTACCCTTAGGGATTATTTTGACGCATTTTGGGCAAATCTGCCCATTTTGTTCCTCGCAGGGATTATTTACAACCGTCAAAAGAGGGGCTTGCGCCCCAAGTGCTGCAGTTCCTCGCTCCCACTGGCGCTGGAAAGAAGCCCCGTTGCTTCCGTCCCCAGGAACACATGCAGATTTTTCATCCCTGTGCGTATCTTTTTCTTGACCTTTCCTCGAAACGAGCAAAAATAATCCCCATGCGGACGAAATTTAATACAGCGCAGGAGATCGGAGTCATTATCCGCCGGCGTAGGAAGCTCGCGAAGCTCACCATTGCCGAGCTGGCGGAGCTGGTTCCGTGCAGCCCGCGCCTGCTGGGCGAGGTGGAGCGCGGCACACGCAATGTGAGCCTGGCCGCAGTGTTGACACTCTGCGCCTTGCTGGGCATCGACCTCTACGCAGAACCCCGTGAAGGAAAGGAATGGTGATGGGCAGCGTACCAATCTACTATGGCGACCGGGAAGCAGCTCCTTGCCCGCAAACTCTGACCGCACCATTGCCATGAAAAAGGCGCTCGCCATCTCCCTGTGCTCCATAGCGGCCCTGCTGCTGGCCGCCTGGGGCGTGCTGTGCACAGTCTTCGTCTCCACCGGCGCGGGTCCCGCCAGGCCCCCTGCCCCGGATACCGCGCTGGTGCGCGAGCTGCGGGATTCCGTGGAGGCGCTGTGCGCCGCGCCCCGCTATGGGGAAACGCTGCAAGAGGCGCAGGATTACATTGTGCGCACCCTCACGGATGCAGGATACCGGGTGCGCTTCCAGGAGTTCCGCAACGGCGGCGCCACCTACCGCAACATCATTGCAGAGCGCAAGGGCTTGCACCGCGGCAGATACATCATCGGCGCGCACTACGATGCCTGCGAGCCGGATGATGCAGGCGGCACCAACCCCGGCGCGGACGACAACGCGAGCGCGGTGGCCGCCCTGCTGGCGCTCGCCAAACGCATGCCGGCACGCCCCGAACACACCATCGAAATGGTGTTCTACGCGTGCGAGGAGCCGCCGTGGTTCGACACAGAGGGCATGGGCAGCCACCACCACGCGCAGGCGTGCAACGTGCAGGAGGTGAAAGGCATGATCTGCCTGGAGATGCTGGGCTGCTACAGCAACGCGGAAGGCTCGCAGCCCTCGCACTTCCCCGGGCAGTCCCTGCTGGTGCCGGACAAGGGCAATTTCATTGCCGTGGTGGGCAACATGGATTCCTACACCCTGGCGCGCCGCACGGCGGGACACCTCTCCAAGCGCATCCGCACCCTGCGCGCCAACATCCCCTTCGCCGGGGATTCCGTCCTCTACTTCAGCGACCACCGCAACTACGCCCCGCTCGGCATCCCCTGCATCATGGTAACAGATACCGCCATGCTCCGCAACGAGCGCTACCACGAATCCACCGACACCCCGGACACCCTCAACTACACCAACATGGCCAGGGTGGTGGAGGCCCTGCTGGATGCCATCCGGGATTTGCCCCGCTAGCAGTGCATGCGGCAGGGCTTGGCCTGCCCGGTTCAGCGCTTGCGGAAGCAGGCGCCCACAAGGAAGGTGACGACCGTGCCGATAGTCACGCGCCAGGGGAAGGCAATGGGGGGCAGGATGCCGTAGCGGCCGAGGAGTTCCAGGGCGATGACGGCGGCGAACCCGGCGAGCATGGCGAGGACGTTGCCCACATCGCGCCCGCGTGATTTGGTGAGCATGCCGAGCAGGAAGATGCCGAGCAGCGAGCCGTAGGTGTAGCCGAAGATGCCCAACGCAATGGGCAGGATGCGCACGGTGGGGTCCATCACGCTGTACCACGCCGTCACCGCTCCCACGGCTATCAGCAGCACCGCGAATCCCACGGTCAGCAGGCGCACCGCCCGCAGCATCTGGGTGTCCGTGGCGTCGGGGTGGAAGACATCGCGGTACCAATCGCGCGTGGCGGTGGTGGCCAGCGCGTTGAGGGCGGTGGAGAGGGAGCCCATGGCCGTGGCCAGCAGGGCTGCCACCAGCAGGCCGCGCACGCCCGCGGGCAGGTGGTGGATGATGAAGTACGGGAATATCTCAATCTGCTTCTCCGGCGGGGCAATGCCGTTCACGGCGAAATACACGAACAACAGCATGCCGCAGGAGAGGAACACCAGCACAATCGGCATGTCCAAAATGCCGGAGAGGATGACCGCGCGCGTGCCGGTCTTGCTGTCGCGCGCGGCGAGCATGCGCTGCACCATGTCCTGGTCGGTTCCATGCGTGGCCATGGTGAGGAAGGTGGCGCCCAGGAAGGCGCTCCAGAGCGTGTACTCGGAACCGAGGATGTTCTTCACGTCGGCAACGAGGCCCTGCCCCGTCACGCCCCAGTCGAACACCTTGCCGGGCTGCAGGTGCTCCACCTTGCAGGGGTTGTAGTCGGTGTTGCCCAGGGTGGCGCAGATGGTGTTCCAGGCCTCCCCCCAGGAACCGCCGCCCTTGATGCTGAAGAGCAGGATGCCGATGGTGGTGAAGACCGCGATAAAGAGGATGGAGGCCTGGAGGACATCCGTCCACACCACGGCCTTGAGCCCGCCCAGCGTGGTGTACACGGCGGTGGCCACGGTGATGAGCGTGAGCGCGCCAATGTAGATGACCACGGTCTCCATGGGCGTGGCGGACTCCCGCCCCACCAGGAACATGTACGCCAGCACCAGCAGGATGCCCGCAAAGAACAGGCGCGTGCCGCTCGCCAGCACGCGGCTGATGAGGAAGGTGACGCTCGCCCAGCGCCGCGTGGTCACGCCGAAACGCTTCTCCAGGTACTCGTAGATGGACACCACCTTGTACTCGTAGTACGGCTTCAGGAAGAGCTTGCCCACCACAATGCGGCCCAGCAGGGTGCCGATGCCCAGCTGCACGTAGGTGAAGTTGCGCAGCGCAAAGCCCTCCCCCGGCGTGCCCAGGAAGGTGGCGGCGCTGATTTCCGCGGCAATGATGGATGCCAGGATGGCCCACCACGGCAGGCTGCGGTTGCCCAGCGCGTAGCTCTCCAGGCTGTCCTGCCGGCGCCCCACGTACAGCCCGATGCCGAAGATGGCGCAGAAATAGGCGAGAATGACGATGATGTCCAACATGGCGTTTCCCGAAAAACCGTTAGTTGCGTTCCAGCAGGAAAAGGTACTCGCTCACCCTTATATCACGGTTGCGCAGGTTCCTGCAACCCCGGAACGTATTGTAGGGTGTCTCCATGACCGAAACGCGGCCAAGCCTGCCGAGGTGGTCCAGCAGCTCTTCCCGCCCCACAAAGCCTTCCGAGTTGTAGGATATCATGATGAAGGCGGCGGGACACGCCTCGATCACCTTGAAGAGCGCGTCTTGCGCGGCGGGCCGCTTGTTGAAGGCGGAGCGGTTCCAATCCGCGGGAATGCCGGCCACGCGAGAGGTTTCCCGCGGCGGGGCGTAGCGGGTGATGAGGTTGAGCATGAAATAGTTCGAGCCGTAGGGATGCTGGTTGTACGGCGGGTCCAGGTAGGCGAGATCCAGCTCGCCCGCCGCGCGCACGGCATCCGCGGCATCCGTCTGCAGCACATGCACGTCCGCATCGAAACGTGAGAACACGGGCACCTGCAGGCGGATATCCGCCAGTATGCGCTGCTGCGCGTTCCTGCCGCTGCCGCCGAATTGCCCCACGCCATCGCTGTTCTTGTAGAACCCCTTGAACACGCCGGCGGTGTTGGTGTGCACGGATGCCCCGTACAGCAGCGGCGCCAGGAAAAAGCCCTGCAGCTCCTGCGGCAGCTCGGCTATCACCTGCCGCGCGGTGTCGATGTACTCCGCGTTGCGCCGCGTGTAGAACACGCGCTCGCCAGGGCGGATGCAGGTGTCGTCCTGCGGGGCGTACTGCTCAGCAATGAAGCCGCGGCGCCATCCGCGCCGTATCTGCTCTTCCACCCCGCGTAGCGTTTCCTTCAGCTGCGCGCGCAGGGCTTCGGTGGCGTTGGCAAGGTAGCATGCGTTGATGACGCGTGCGTAGTCCTCCAGATCGTTGGCGTAGAGGGTGTGGGAGTATTGCTTCAGGAAGCGCGCCACAATGCCGGAGCCGGAGAAGGCATCCATGCATGCGAGGCGCGTTTTCCCCGTGCGCTGCAACACCTGGCGCACGCCCGCGCCGATGAGGTTCAGCAGCGCGCGCTTGTTGCCCAGGTAGGTGATGATTTGCTCCGTCAGGTACGCCGGGTCCTCCGCCTGTGTGGGGGTGAAGCCCATGGGTGTGTCACTGCGGCGCGGCTCATCCCTGGCGGTGTTCCAGGGCTGCGGCCACCAGGCCGGAGAAGAGCGGGTGCGGCGTGTTCGGGCGGCTCTGGAACTCCGGGTGGTACTGGCAGGCGATGAAGAACGGGTGGCTCGGCAGCTCCACCACTTCCACCAGGCCGTGCTCGTCGTTCACGGCGGAGATGACCAGGCCGGCCTTCTCGCAGCGCTCGCGGTACTCCGGGTTGAACTCGTAGCGGTGGCGGTGGCGTTCGGAGATGAACTCCTGGCCGCCGTAGAGCTTGCTGCACAGGGTGTCTGCCACAATGTGGGCGGGGTATGCGCCCAGACGCATGGTGGCGCCCATGTCCTTGATGTGCTTCTGCTCCTCCTGCAGGCAGATGATGGGGTCCGGGGATTCTTTGTCGAATTCCGTGGAGTTGGCTTTCTTGAGCTTGAGGACGTCCCGCGCGAACTCGATGGCGGCCACCTGCATGCCCAGGCAGATGCCCAGGAACGGGATGCCGTTCTCGCGCGCGTACTTCACGGCCTTGATCTTGCCCTCGATGCCGCGGTCGCCAAAGCCGCCGGGCACCAGGATGCCGTCCACCTGGCCGATGAGTTCCTTGCAGGTGGACTTCTCCAGAGCCTCCGCGTCCACGCGCACAATCTCCACGCGGCAGTCGTTGGCGGCTCCGGCGTGGGTGAAGCTCTCGTAGATGGACTTGTAGGCGTCCTGGAGGGAGATGTACTTGCCCACCACGGCGATGCGCACGCTGTGGGACGGGTGGATGACGCGGCCCACGAAGTTCTGCCAGTCGTCCATCTTGGGCTTGGGTGTGGTGATGCCCAGCACGTCGTTCACGATGCGGTCGATGCGGTCGCGGCCCAGGTCCACGGGGCATTCGTAGATGGTGTGCTTCACGTCGCAGAAGGCCACAACGTTGCGCGGCGGCACGTTGCAGAACATGCCGATTTTCTGCTTCTCGCCTTCCGTGAGGTTGTCCATCTCCGTGCGGCAGACGATGATGTCCGGCTGGATGCCAATCTCGCGCAGCTTGGCGACGCTCTGCTGGGTGGGCTTGGTCTTGGTCTCGCCCGCCGCGCGGATGTACGGCAGCAGGGTGACGTGCACGAAACAGCAGTTCTGGCGGCCCACCTCCAGCGCAAACTGGCGCAGAGCCTCCAGGAACAGGAAGCCCTCGATATCGCCCACCGTGCCGCCGATTTCCGTGATGATGACGTCGCACTCCTTGTTGGCCTCGGTCACATCGTACAGGCGCTGCTTGATTTCATCCGTCACGTGCGGGATGTACTGCACGGTCTTGCCCAGGTAATCGCCCCGGCGCTCCTTCTCCAGCACATGGGAAAAGACCTTGCCGCTGGTCAGGTTGTTCAGGCGGGAGAGCTGGCAGTGCACGAACCGCTCATAGTGCCCCAGGTCCAGGTCCGTCTCCGCGCCGTCGTTCAGCACGTACACTTCGCCGTGCTGGTACGGGCTCATCGTTCCGGGGTCGATGTTCAGGTACGGGTCGAACTTCTGCATGGTCACGTCCAGCCCGCAATGCTCCAACAGGGTGCCGATGGATGCCGCGGCAAGCCCCTTGCCCAGGGAGGAGACCACGCCGCCAGTCACAAATATGTATTTCATGGTGTTCGTTTGATGGGTTTCTCTCACCCTACCAGATTCCCCGCAAGCTGTCCATCCTTTGCACCCGGTTTTTGTTTCGCCGGGCGTGCAGATGGAGCTCCAATCGCGTCTTTGCGCATTGCATTTACTTGCGTTGCGATTATTCTTGCACTTACCCGCCAAATACGCTAAACTTTGTTAACTTTGTTTGTTAAGTATGCCCGGGGCGGAGGACAGGATTCGCAGGTTGCTGCGGGAGGGCAAGGCGGACACCCGCCCTGCCCTGGCGCGGCTCGCGGGCGTGAGCGCGGTGATGGCGGGTCGTATTATCGGCCGCCTGGCGGCGCGCGGCGAGGTGGAGGAGGCGGGAACGGGCGATTCCGGCGGGGGGCGGCCCGTGATGCATTACCGTCCCGCCGCAAGCTACGGCATGCTGGCGCACTTCCACGCAGAGGCGGCGGGGCGCATGCTGCAGGGCGGCATGGTGCTCACGGATATGCGGGGCGGTCCGCTGCGCCGCAGCCGCGAGATGGGCTTTGCCATGCTGCACGCGGAAAGCCTGGATGATTGGCTGGATGCCAACACGCGGCGCGGCGCGGCACCGCTGCGCGGCATCTCCCTGGACCTGCCGGAAAGCATGCCCGACTGCGGACTGGAGAAACACCTAGCGGAACGCTACGGCTGCCCCGTGCACCGCATCAACTGCGCACTGGCGCTCGCCATGCAGGATACCAGGGAGCACACCCTCACCCTCTACCTGCCGCGCGGCGGGCAGCCGCAGGGCGCCCACCGCCGCCGCGGCGCCGTCTCCGCATGCGGTCAGTTGAGCCTGCTGCCCGCCGCCGTGCCGTGGGCGCAGCTGGACCACAGCGACACCACGGCCGTGGTGGAAGCCGTCTCCCGCCTGGTGCTCACGCTCACCTGCGCACTGGCGCCGCAGCGCGTGGTGCTGCACGCGGAAAGCTGGACCCGCAAGCTCACCACGCGCATCCGCTTCACCTGTGCCACCCGCCTGGAGCAATGCGCCAACCCGCCCAAACTATCCTTCCGGGAAACCGCTCCGCAGGAAACGCAACCCCTCATCCTCCGCGCAGCCGCGCAAATGGCGTAAAACACCAATGCCCGCACCGCATACACATGCAGCGCGCGCAGGCTTCCCCGCGAATATCCTTTCAAGCGGCGCGCGGTTGTGCTAGGATGAGCGGCGCTGAAACAGGTTCGCAAACATGATACGCACAGCAACCGCACTCGTTTGTTTTCTCTCCACCGCGCTGGCGGCGGATATCTGCACGCCGGCGCAAGAGGTCATCCAGCGCTTCACCGGGGGCACCGTGCCCGTGAAACTCCACGCCGTGAAGGATGGTGAGACCGACCACTACCGCGTGGAGGTGAAGGACGGCACCGTGGAGGTGAGCGGCAACTCCCCCGTGGCCCTCACCCACGGCTTCTACGCCGCCCTCAAGGAACAGGGGCGCGGCATCTGCAGCTGGAGCGGCAACCGCGTGCAGCCCGGTCCCTGGGCAAACGGCTCGGCCACGGAGGGCTCCACCCCCTTCCGCCACCGCTACTATTTCAACGTGGTGACCTTCGGGTACTCGATGGTGTACTGGGACTGGAAGCGCTGGGAAAAGGAAATCGACTACATGGCGCTGCACGGCATCAACATGCCGCTGGCGCTGGTGGCGCAGGAGGCCATCACCGCCCGCGTGTTCAAGCGCCTGAGGCTCACGGAGGATGAAATCCAGCACTACTTTGTGGGGCCCGCCCACCTGCCGTGGATGCGCATGGGCAACATCAGCGCGCTGGACAGCCCCATGCCAAAAGAGTGGCACGAGGGGCAGATTGCGCTGCAGCACAAGATACTGGACCGCATGCGCTCGCTGGGGATGACGCCGGTGTGCCCGGGCTTTGCGGGCTTTGTGCCGCAGGCGCTCAAGCGGCTGTACCCGGAGCTCAAGCTGGTGGAGACCAACTGGAACGGCGGTCTGCCGCACAACTGGATGGTTACGCCGGACCAGCCACTCTTCCAGAAGATTGGCACCATGTTCATCGAGGAATGGGAGAAGGAGTTCGGCAAGTGCAGCCACTACCTCATCGACAGCTTCAACGAGATGGACCTGCCGTTCCCGCCGCACGGGCAGCCCGCGCGCTACGAGATGCTGGCGGACTACGGCCGCGCGGTGTATGATTCCATAGCCGCGGCCAACCCGGACGCCGTGTGGATGATGCAGGGCTGGATGTTCGGGTTCCAGCGCCACATCTGGGATTCCCGCAGCCTGGCGGCCCTTATCAGCAAGGTGCCGGACGACAAGATGATGCTGCTGGACGAGGCCGTGGACTACAACAAGCACAAATGGCACAACGGCGTGAACTGGGACTTCTACAAGGGCTTCTACAACAAGCAGTGGATTTACAGCGTCATCCCCAACATGGGCGGCAAGTGCGGCCACACCGGCGTGCTGGAATTCTACGCCAACGGCCACCTAGAGGCCCTGAATTCCCCCAACCGCGGCCGCTTGGCGGGCCACGGCATGGCTCCGGAGGGCATCGAGAACAACCAGGTCATCTACGAGCTGGTGAGCGACGCCGCATGGTCGCAGAAGCAGATGGACCTCACCGCATGGCTGAGAAACTACTCCACCTGCCGCTACGGCACCTGCCCCAAGGAGGTGGAGGAGTTCTGGGCGCTCATGTGCAAGTCCGTGTACGGCACGTTCACGGACCATCCGTACTACAACTGGCTGCGCGGCGCCGGGGCCGCCAACAAGGGCAGCATCAACTCCAACAAGGACTACTTCAAAGGCATCGAAACCCTGGCCAAGGCCGCGCCCAAACTCAAGGACAGCCCGCTCTTCCGCGCGGACCTGGAGGAATTCGCCGCCGCGTACCTGGGCGGCAAGGTGGAGCTGCTCATCATGGCGTGCGACCGCGCGCTGCAGGAGGGCGACGACGAGCTGGCCAAGAAGCTGGACGCGCAGGTGACGGAGTACATGCTGGCCATGGACCGCCTGCTGGAGAGCCACCCCAACTTCCGCCTGGACCGCTGGCTCGCCTTCGCCCGCAAGCACGGCAAGGGCAACGAGAAGCTGGCCGACTACTACGAGAAGAACGCACGCCGCCTCATCACCGTGTGGGGACCGCCCGTCAATGACTACGCCGCCCGCACCTGGAGCGGCCTCATCCGCGACTACTACCTGCCCCGCCACCAGCTCCACATGAAGGGCCGCTTCAACCCCGCGGAGAAGGTGGACGTGGCCAAGTGGGAGCTCAACTGGGTGGAGCAGAGGCACGGCGTCTCCCAGGCCAAACCGTACAAGAACCCCGTGGAGGCCGCCGTCAAGCTCATCGCCAAGGCCGCCCCCATCACCGCGGACGCCCTGAAGCCCAAGGACAACAGCAAGCAGGTGGCCACGTGGTCGCCCGACCAGGTTTCCACCGAGTGGAAGGAAATCTCCTGGCCTGTCTCCACGGAGGATTTGCGGCAGGCGGGTGCCGTGCGCTTCCGCTTTGTGCGCGGCAGCCACCGCCTGGACATCTCAGAGGTCAAGATTGAGCTGGACGGCCAGATTGTGGCGGATGTGAAGCAGGACGGCTTCACCGGCGACTCCTCCTCCAACAGCGTGTACCGCTTCACCCTGCCCGCAGGCACCGCCGGCAACAACAGCTGCCACATCATCGCGCGCGTGCGCTCCAACGGCGGCAACAACTCCTACGGCTCCGTGGAGCTCCTGCCCAAGAAGAAATAGCGCCCCATCCCATCATGAGCACGCCCTCGGACACGCTGGAGGAATGCTGCGGCCAGGCGGGCAAACCCGCCCGCCTGGCGAGCCTGGATGCCCTGCGCGGGCTGGATATGCTCATCATTGCCGGGCTGGACACCCTGGTGTACGCCATTGCCAAGGCCGCACCGGACAGCACGGTGGCGCAGGGCCTGCGGCAGCAGCTCACCCATGTGGATTGGGAGGGGCTGGTGGCGTACGATCTGGTGTTCCCCCTGTTCGTCTTCCTGGCGGGTGCCTCCATGCAGCTCTCCCTGGTCCGCCGCGCAAAGCAGGGATTGGGCTGGCCGCGTCTCCTCGGGAAAATGTGGATGCGCGCCGCCATCCTGGTGGTACTGGGCTGGGCCGTGAACGGCATGGTGAGCCTGGACTCCGGCATGCGCTGCGCCTCCGTTCTCGGCCTCATCGGCATATCCGGCGCGCTGGCGGGTTCCCTGGCCCTGCTGCTGCGGCGCAACGCGCTTTCCTGCGCGGTGTGCGGCGCCGCCATCCTGCTGGCCGTGGGGCTCTGCCAGCACCTGGGCGGGGATTATACGGTGGCGGGCAGTTTCAATGCGCGCGTTGACGCCCTGCTGTGTCCGGGGCACCTGTACCGCGCGGAGTTCGACCCGGAAGGCCCGCTCTGCATAGTATCCGCCACGGCGCTGTGCCTGTTCGGCTTTGCGGGCGGCAGCCTGCTTTCCCTGCCGGCGGGGAAAGGCCTGTGGCTGATGGCGGCGGCTGGCGTGGCGCTCATCGCGGCCTCTACGCCCCTGCCCTGCATCAAGAACATCTGGACCGCCGGGTTTGTGCTGGCGGCGGCGGGCGTCTGCTCCCTGCTGCTGGCGCTGTTCCATCTCCTGCTGGACATCCTGCCGTGGCGCAAGTGGGCCTTTCCGCTCCGAGTCATCGGGTGCAACGCCCTGTTCCTCTATTTGCTGGTCAACCTGCTTCCCGTGGAAAACCTGGCACACCAGCTCAGCTGCGGCGTGTGGCAAAGCCTGCTGGAGCCGCAATGGCTGCCCGTAGCCTACGCCGCCACCGCCCTGCTCCTGGTCTGGCTGGTGGCGTTGTTCCTCTACCGCCGCAAGGTTTTCATCAAGCTTTAAGCGCTCCGCCGTTCAATTGAAAGGGCCACCCGGCATCACCGGATGGCCCTTTGAACAGTATGGGGAAGAAGCTTACTTCCTGCGCTTGGGCTGGGGCTTCTTCTTGGAGGCCGCGGGCTTCTTGGCAGCCTTCTTGGGGGCGAGCTTGCGCTCCTTCTTCTCCCAGCTCCAATCCCAGCGGTCCAGGTTGGCCAGGCTTGCGGCCAGCAGGTCCACGCAGGCCTGCACATCCGTCTTGTGGGCCATCTCAATGCTCTGGTGCACGTTGCGCACCGGGATGGAGAGGGCGCCGCAGATGGAACCGCCCGCGGCGAACTTCTGCAGGGCGCCGGCATCCGTTCCGCCGGCGGAGAGGAGCTCCAGCTGGTAGGGTATCTTGCCTTCCTCCGCCAGGGCCACCATGTACTTGACCATGCGGTTGTCCGTGATCATGGTGCCGTCGTACACCTTCACGCCCGCGCCCTTGCCCAGCACGGTGCACTTGTCGTGCGCGCCGCTGCCGGGGGTGTCGAACGCGATGGTGGTGTCCAGCGCGAAGGAGAAGGTGGGCTGGATGGCAAGCGTGGAAGCCTGGGCTCCGCGCAGGCCGACCTCCTCCTGCACGGTGAAGACGGCATAGAGGTCATACATGGGGGTGATGCCGGCCTTCTTGAGCTGGCGCACGGCCTCCACCAACAGGTAGCAGCCGCCGCGGTTGTCGATGCTCTTCACGTTCAGGCAGTCTCCCATCTCCACAAGGTCGCCCACGCGGGTGATGGAATCGCCCACGGAGACCCACTTCTCCAGCTCCTTCTTGGTCATGCCCACATCCACCACGAAATCCGTGACGGCGGGCATCTTGGTGCGCTCGTCCGGGGTCATCACGTGGATGGGCTTCACGCCCATGCAGCCGGGGAGGTCCTTCTTGCCGTGCACCACCACGCGCTGCGCGGTGAGCGTCTTGGGATCAAACCCGCCCAGCGGCAGGATGCGGATGAAGCCGTCATTATCGATATGGCGCACGATGAAGCCGATTTCATCCATGTGGGCGGCGCACATGATGCGCTCATCGGAGCTCTTGCCCTTGACGAGGGCAATGACGTTGCCGATGTTGTCCACCCAAACGTCGTCGGCCAGGGGTGCCATTTCATCGATGAGGGCCTGACGGATCTCGTACTCGAACGCGGGCGCACCTGTCGCCTCGCACAGCTTCTTGAAAAGCGGAATATTCATACAGGCACTACTCTACTCCCCGCGCGCTGGGAATGCAAGGGGGAAAATTCAATTTGCGATAGCCGGGGGCGGTCAATCGGCATCCAGGGGAACGGTGAGCAGGCTTTTGGCGGCGGGGTCGCCGAGCTCGGCAGACATGCGGAGCCAGCTGTTCACAAGGACGGGGTTTCTTGGCACACCGATACCGGCGGCATAGCAGTAGGCCATGAGCATGCAAGACTCCGCATCACCGTTCATGGCGGCGAAACGCAGGTAGCGCTGGGCCTCCGCCTGCGGGATGGCACCGCCCTTGTCCAGAAGGCAGAGTTTGCCCAGGAAGCTCTGCGGGCCCGTGTACCCGGCCTCCGCCAGCGGTTTGAGCCAGTATGCGGCATCGGGTTCGCGGTGTTCCCGCAGGCTGGCCTTGGCGAGCTCCAGGCAGGCAACGGCGCTGCCCTGCCGCGCGGATGCCTCGTACCACTTGCGGGATTCTGCGGCGGATTTCTCCACGCCGCACCCCTGCGCGTAGCACCAGCCCAGCAGGGACTGCGCCTTGGCGTGGCCGCGCAGGGATGCCGCCGTGAGCCAGAGCGCGGCCTGGTGCGGGTTGGCGGAAAGCCCCTTCTCCCCGCCCAGCAGGCGGCGGCCGTATTCGTACTGCGCTGCGGCGTTGCCCTCCGCCGCGGCATCCGCAAGCCGCTCGTTGTGGAAGCAGGAAACGAGCAGCAGCACGGCACAAAGCATGGCGGAGGCACGCATCATGGCTGCAGAAAATAGTTGCGCTGCTTTTCGGAGATGGGCATGCCCAGCACCTCCATGGCGGCCAGCATATCCTCCCACACCGCGCGGCGGGCGGAAAGGGTTTCGTTGCGCAGCAGGTAGCTGGGGTGGTAGGTCACGCGCACGGGGATGCCCTGGCACTCGTGCCACTTGCCGCGCAGGGAACCCACGGAGGCGCCCTGCAGCCCCAGCAGCCCGTTGCCCGCGGTGCCGCCCAGGCACATGATGCAGCGCGGGGCAATGGCGCGTATCTCCGCCAGCACAATCTTCACGCATGCGGCAATCTCCCCCGGCGTGGGCGGGCGGTTGGAGATGCCCTGCCCCGCCCCCATGTCCGGCCGCCACTTGCAGATGTTGGAGATGTACACCTCCTCCCGCTTCAGGCCCATGGCGGCCAGCACCTGGTTGAGCTTCTGCCCGGCGCGCCCCACGAAGGGTTCGCCCAGGCGCTCCTCATCGTACCCGGGGGCCTCCCCCACCAGCATGAACCGCGCATGCGGGTTGCCCACGGAGAAGACCATCTTCTCCCGCAGCGTGCCGAGCGCCCGCGCGGGTTGCCAATCCGCCGCGCGCCCGCGCAGGTACGCCAGCTTCTGCTCCACGGTCATGGCACCGGCCCCCGCCTTCTGCGGTGCGGGTGCGCCCTGCGCCGCCTGCTGCGGGTGAAGCATCCAGCCGCGCAGGATGCCGCGCGCCTCGTCATCCACCACGGTGCGCCCCTGACCCTGCGCAGCCAGGTGCGCCAGGCTTTCCACGGTAAGCTGCCTGATGGTGGCCATGCGGGAAGCATAGCACAGCGCGCTCTGCCGGGAAAGTAAAAAGGGCACGCCAGCGCGCCGCGCGCAATTTTCCCGCAGAAACAGCTTGCACCCGCGCCTGGCATGTGCTAGGATGCGCGCGTATGAAGACGCGTTTTCCCCACCGTTCCGCAAAGGGTTTCACCTTGATCGAGCTTCTGGTCGTCATTGCCATCCTGGCCACCGTTGCCGGTATTGCCTTCCCCGTTTACATGAGCGTTCAGGAGAACGCGCGCAAGGTTGCCGCCAAGAAGGGCTGCACGGATATCGTGGAGGCCTGCTCCCGCTACGCGCAGGACTTCAACGGCATGATGCCCTACGATACCCGCGCCGCCCAGCCGGACGGGCAGGACCAAATCTACCTCGCCACCTTCGACAACAAGGACGCCGGCCTGGTGGCCATTCTCACCAACCGCGAGCCGGACGGCTCCGACCGCATCAACACCACCAAGGAAACCTACCTGAAATCCGACGAACAGCCCGGCAAGCAGAACGGCCTGTATGTGAAGGACGATGAAATCGGCTACTACGACCCCTGGGGCAAGCCCTACTACATCACCATCAACGAATCCGACGAGGGCGCATACGACCCCTTCGACCTGACGGTGCGCGTGCGCGGCAAGAAGTGCCTGGTGTACAGCCTGGGGCCGGATGCGGAAGGCCTGGCGGATGTGCACAACGACCAGCCCTCCGCCAAGAAGGGCAAGAAGTCCTCCTCCAAGAAAGCCAAGA